>CALEKY010000055.1 GCA_937902995.1 uncultured Sinobacteraceae bacterium | reverse complement strand
ATGGCCTCCCAAGCTTGCACATCACAGTCGTCCGCGAGGAACACCATCCTCTAGCCCCCAGTCTGACACCCCGCTCAGCCAATCCTGCCATCGAGCACCACCAGTAGGTCTCCCGCACGACTACTCACATTCCGGCGACACTAAATTCTTCCATCCCGTTACGAATCGCCCTATGCAATCTTCCGCCAGCTCTTCGTCCGCACTACTGATTCATAGCGTGGGTCGGTGTCAACAAGGAGATCACAAATGAGCTTCACATTCGGCATTTCGACTTGCTCCTGGGTAAGGAACTCATCGCGCTCTGGCAGCTACTTCGACCGCGCACCAGTCCACGAGTAGTCATCAAACTGAATGATTCCACCCACCTTCAGCAAGCGATCGCAAAGAGGAAACGCACATGCATCGCGCTCAAACGTATGGCACCATCCAAGCAGATAAAATCGAACATCGGTCCACCACCATCCCGGATCAGCCGCATCAGCGACCAATTGCAGCTACCCCGTGGCGCTTCCAATTCTCATACCCAATCGCATTGCGAAATCCCAGCTGTTCGAGATCCTTTATTACCCTCGATACGCGCCCTTCGAAATCAAACAAGTGAAGCTCACCGCGATTACCAAACGCACGCGCAAGCTCCACAGATGTTGCCCCTACCCCGACTCCGATCTCCGCAACCACGGGATACGGATTCCGTTCAGCAAACTCCTTGACCGTCTGAACCGTCAATCGATCCGGTATCGAGATCGCTGCACATGCGGGATCACTCAGTTTCTCTAACACTTGCGACGCCCCTCTTTATGAACTCACTGATTCCGCACTGCGGCGCTCTTCGACGTCACTTCTGCCGCAGAAGGTCACCGCGACAACAACGCTTACTGGCAACTCTCGTGATCCGCCCCGAGCTCCCGCAAACCGCTCTACCACGACACGCAGATTCCGAACTCGAGTTTCACGTGCGCCATCCATGTACTGCTTCAGCCCAACCGCTGCTTCGCTTTTCATCGTCCCTTCGTTCTGTCCCCCACCGCCCCGGATCACCGAGCCCAGCAACGGAATAGAGCGCTGCGCACTACGGCAGAGTTGCCACAAACTGCATGTTTTCACCATCGACAACGAGCCGAAGCCGCCCCGCCGCCTCGAACTCTTTGACCGCTTTGTACACTCCGTGGTGGCGCGCATTCACATCGGAGTTGTAGTCGTCTCCCATGATGAATCCACCTGGCTTGATCTTCCTGAAACCTAACTCCAACTCGCGAAGTGTTTGTTCGTACTGATGCGAGCTATCGATATACAGCCAATCAAAGTAGCCGTCTGGCATCGAACTAAGGAACTCGTCACTGAACTCCACCCGCGGTTCAATGAGCTTGGCCTCAATCTCGGGCCGATACTCGTCGAGTATCCGCACCAGTGCGCGAACGGTTGACTTATCCCCCTGCGCCCAGGGCCACGTCGCCGACAATCTGTACCACGGGTCAACCAGATAGAGCTTCGAAGGCCGCGTCGAAAGCAGATAGCTAACAAATGCGCCCTTGAACACACCGATCTCTGCCCCGATGCCTCCCTCATACATGAAGCGGCTAATAACGGCGAAGCGCCATTCACAGCGGCGCGGAGACGAGCTCGGTTCATCTAGGCATGCCAAGCGCCTAGGGTTGCCGTTTTCTGCTTGAATTTCCGGTGACATCTTGCAACCACCCTTTGACCCCGCAATTGACGACGCAACCACCTTCCGCGTTGTTCGTCCGTGAACTAGCAAACCAACTGAATCTCGTACGCCCCGAACAGCGGATGCCGCCCTAAAGCCAACACGACACATCACCACCTTATGACACTTATCATGCCGTGCTTCAGCAGACTCTCCACCTGCTCATACCTGGCGCTCTCCGAAGCGTATAGTGACAACGTCGGATGTTGCTCCAGAACCGCGGCATAGCACCGGTACTCGAGACTACCATCCCAGTAGTTCTTTTCCGCGATCGCGTTTCGAATCCGCGTCAGCGCGTCGGGAAGAAACTTGAAGTGCAGAATTCCGATATAGCAAGCCGACTTAAAGTTGTCGCCGTAAGGCCAAATGTGATGAGGATTCGCGAAGACGTCATACCCCTGCAGCCTAAACAGAGGATACTTGGTCAGTTCCGGCCGGAAGTTCTTGTCAGCGATTGAGAATGCACGCTGACGTGGTCCTCCCTTACGAGAGATGATTTCCCGAAACTCGGCCTCGCGATAGCCCGTGCAATCGAAGTACGGATATGCATCAAGAAGCCTCGCACCGCGCTTGTACGTGGACCGGAGCAGCGGTCCGTCGCCGTACATGTCGATGAGAAAGCCGCGGACACGAAGCACGCCGTGCTTGTCCATAACCCGCACCAGATCGCGAAATGACCTACCGCGATCTAATCCATCGAATACCAGATGCTCGTCGGCGTCGACGTAGATGTACCAGCGGTCGCGTCCGTACATGGTGATAGCCAGATTGATCCACCCGTGCTTCTTCTTCCAGTCGAACGGCCGGCGAGCGCGGAAAAGATCGACATCGGCCTGCTCCATCAGGTACTCCACTGTTCCGTCCGTGGAGCCGTTATCGATGATTACGAATTTCTCAATCCCTGCGCTGCGGTAGTGACGAAGGAAGTCGGGCAGCCGGTCGTTCTCGTTCCGCACTACAGAGATGACAATGGGATTGTCTGCATGGGGCGACCCCGGCCGCACCGCAATCGACTCGAGATTGACCTCCAGGTACTCGGCCATCACCTCCGCCACGTACGGCGGAAAGTCAAGCGTCCCCAGGCTCTTCAAAGCGCTAGCCGCCAGCATGAACCACCTCGCCAGGCTGCGTGCCTGTGGCGATATCGTTTGTCAGCCGAGCATCCCTGGCCAGAGCGACTGCCATCACCGCGCTTTCGCCCGTCACGCTATCGACGACCACTGTGGAGTTGACTCTTGCGTTCGGAAGTCGGTCGGCGACCTGTGCCACGAACTTCTCTCCACCGCCTCGAGTGAATTGCGCGCCGGATTCATAGAGGGCGAGCAGACTCTTCTCATGAAGCGCCTTCACGAGGGACTCGAGTATGGCTGTCAGGTTTCCTGACGCACTCGAAGTAAGAAGATTTACGCCGACCACGATGTCGTATGGACCCCGTGCATCCCGCGCGATGTCGTCGAGCCTCACGTGCCGATACGTGCCGAACAGCTTTCCAGCAGCTCCGAGGTTGTCTCCCACACTGAGGCAATTCATCCCCGCAGCGTGTCGCCCCCGCATTTCAAAGAAGCTGTACAGATGTCGATGACGCTCCAGCGAACCGCAGCTCCGACAGCGCGGCGGTTTCCCCTTTACTAAGCGCCCTCCCGGTCCTGGAATGAAGCTGCACCCACCGCATACGTTGCACGATGAAGCGCGGTTCCTCACAACTTCCGCCAGCTTGTCGAACTCCGGTCCTGCCAGGTGGCGAACAAGCGCCTGCATGTAGCCGGCCATCTGGGCAGCCTCCGCTGTCACTTCGAGCGCCGATTGCACGTACTCTGCCGGCGCGCCGGTCTGCTCGAGCAGCTGGACATGCTTCTCAAGAAGCTCTAGCAGGTTGTTTTCGACACGCGAGACCGCAGGAGGCACGTACTCCTTGTGGCCAAGTGTCCAAGTGAGCCAGCTCTTGCCTCTACGACGAAGCTGTGTGTACAAACCATCGAGGCTGCACCGCTGTGGTTGACGCACAATTGCGGCCGGAACGAACCGAATCGTCCAGTTCGTCGTCGCGCGCATGTGCCACGCGAATGCGGCGTCGTCACCGAAATCGACAGTCGGATCAAAAAGTCCGACCTTATCGAACACCGCTTTCCGATAGACGGCGTTCGCGATCCGCGGATACGACTGAAACTGCAGGCCGGAGAGCGCGACGCGCTGCTTGAGAATCGCAAGGCGACTGGAGAACCTTTCGACTGAAGTCCTTGGTTCCTTTGGAAGGATCTCGCCCGCAAAAGCTCCTGCTTCCTCGTCGTCGACGACAGCCGCAAACTGCTCCAACCAATCCGGGCACGCCTCGCAGTCCGAGTCGATGAACGCCACCAGTGTGCCCCTCGCCGCAGCGATCCCGTCATTCCGTGCCGCAAACTGCGTTCGATAGGTGCCGGAAATACAGCGGAAACCGAACTCAGCCGGCACCTGTTGGGTGTCGTCGTCAGATGGACTCGCGACAACGATGACTTCGAACCGTTTCGGTTCGAGAGTCTGTGCGCGCAGGCTCGACAGGCAACGCCGGAGGTCCGCCGCATTGTTGCTGGCCGGCACTACAACCGAAAACAATGGCTCACTAGCCATCTGCGCGGCTACTCCTGCGCCCGTACCCGGGCCTCGTCGTTCTCGGAAAAAGCCTCATCAATGTAATCCGCAATGTTCCAACGATACGTCGCCAGCGCACGCTGTCTTCCATGGCTCTGCAGGAACTCGGAAGTGCCGATCTCGCTATCCGTGAGCCGCTGAATTGCGAGGTTGGGATAGATGACGAAGCACCGATCCGCAAAGGCGCGAGTTGCGGAACTCAGAGCCCCGATGTCGAAAGGCATGTCCATGCGCTTCACGTGATCGAGCAGGTACGGCATCACTTCGAACCGCATTCCGACTGCGTGCGACCCGATTGCTGTACCGTTGGTCTGATAGAGCATCGGCGTCCGCCACTGAACGGCGGACGACGACCAGTTGTACTGCAAGGTACCGAACTGGAGGATCAGCCAGTCGTCGGGAATCTGCTCCATCACCTGCGCGAAGAGCTCCGGTAGCCGGTTGTGCAGCAGAACGTCGTCATCGAACACCAGGAGACTCTGCACCTGGTCTTCGAGGGCACGTTCGAGGATTGCCTCATACGATCTCAGGTAACCCCATGCACCGGCAGAGCGAATTGCCTTTCCCTTGCCTCCTGCTTCCAGGTAGGCAACGCGTTGCGCCTGACTGACATAGTTCCGATACAGATCTGCGCTATAACGTATCGGCGGCAGTTCTTTCGAGACCACGTGCGGCGGTGACGCCGCATAGCGCTCGTACTCAGCGAGCACGTCTGGGTCGCGCCCATCGACAGCGGCGAATCGCTCCGCCGAGATCCCGACCTTCTGGAGTTGCGCTGTCATTTCACGCCAGCGGTCAGGGCGCCGGTCCAGGTTGAGCACCAGAACTCGGTCGAATACGTCGTTAACCTTTATTGGTTTGGACGGCCGGCCGCGATGGTCCGAGGGGTTCTTTCTAGCTTCCCGCCAGCCCGTCAATGCGCTCCGAATCTGGGCTCCGACGTCGACATCGGAGCCACAACGGATCGCAGGGTCCGCGACGCTTCGGAACCTGTCCGACTGGGAAACGACGAGACCGCAGATACCGCTACCTTCCTCGGGCACGAGCAGTGACGCCGCGTATTCACCGCTACCTACCGATAGCCGCCCCACGTTCCCCGAACCGGCGGCGACGCGTACCCGGTCGGAGATGGCGTACAGCCGGTCGACGCCGATGCGGTCGACAAGACTGAACACCGCACGCAGACCGGTTACAGGGTCCCCGCGACTGTCGACCAGATGGGTCTCGTGCTTGATGGTTAGCTTGCCAATCTCACTGGATAGTGTTTCGTTCGACCGGTCGAAAACGACAATGACCACCCACTCGACGTTCAACACGCTGCTTAACCAGCTGTCCAGCGCCTCCGAAAGCCTCTGTGCGTCTTCCACGAGAACCGCGAGCCCCCATTTTGGTCGATCGTCTACGTGGATCGTGAGCGGCCATGCCTGCCTCAGGACGGCATCCTGGACGAGCGAACTGTCGAAACGCGATCGGGTACGTTGCAGCGAATGGTGATAGATCGTCTCGCTCGCGTTCTCATGACGTCCCTCGTTCACCCAGTTGGCCGGACGCGCCGGTGTGAGAACCGGCAGTCGATTCTTCTGGGCATACAGCGCCAACCAGATGTCGGCGGAATTGCAGTACTTGAAGTCGGCCCACTTCATCTGAACGGCACTCGTGTGGAAACACAGGGCATTCGTCGCGCCGATGTGCACCGAACGGTCCGCAGCGATTGCATGCCTGAAGTGGAAGGTCGCCGCACGCGATGATGGCTCGTAATAGCGAACGACAGGCTGGCGCAGTAGCACGCCGTGCGTGGCGTAGATTGCTCGGTTCTTGTGCGCCTTCACTTTGGCACACATAACCTCGGCGAAGTCCGGCGGAAAGATGAGATCGTCATCGACGATGAGTCGATAGCCAACCTGTCCCTCGTCCTTGTCAACCCAAAACATCTTCCCGGCATCGCCCCGATCGTCCCAGTCCTGGGAGCGGCGCACTTCGATGCGCGGGTGAGAGAGGAACTCGGGCACGTCCGGATAGTTGTTGAGGAATACCCGGACCTTGTCGCACTGAACGAGCAGACTCGCGACACTGTCGCGCAGCATCTCCCGACGGGAGGGAATCGATGCAAGCGAAGCGATGATGGGTTCTCCGACCTTCCTGCGGACTTCCGCTAGATGCCGCTCCGCATCCCCCCGGAACACTTCTACCGAGCGTATGCGAAAGCTCAGACCTGCCCGCGCAGCCGGTGCAAGTACGTACAGCTTAAGGGCGCGCGCTCGTGCCGGAGCGAATGCCAGCACCCGGGTTTCTTGCTGCGAAAGCGGTACATCCGGTCCAACTGCAGTGTCGTCCTCAGTCCGAATGCGCAGACATGGCTGCACATCCTGAACACCTTCGGAAAGCTTGACCACTACTTCGACAAGCCCGCCTCGCTCGAATCCGATGCGACGCGATACGAAGCCAAAACTCGTTGTCTTTTCACGCGCCCTCACTTCGCCGCCGGGAAGGAGCTCACTGGGTCCGTTTGCCCAGCCCTTGCCCTGCCAGCCCACTGAGTAGTCTTCTCTCGAAACGAGGCGACCATCCTCTCGTCCAGCCGCACTGACGGGTTGCGCTGCACTGATGCCCGGCGCATCGATCTTCCGCACGTACCACGTATGAGTCGGCTCACTCTCGCGCCCAGACCCATCACGTTGTCGGGTGTGATCCTCTTCGCGCTGTCGCCCCGCGGCTTCTGGTCGCGTCACAGCCACCGGACGTTGGCGACGAGGCTGCGCGGTCATTACGATCGACTTGACGATCGCATGTGGCGCCGCCTTCGGAGTGGCAGCCTTCCCTCTTGGAGGCTCCCGCTTCTCTACAGCAGGCGCCTTGGATATGCGTACGGCATTCTCCGGTGGCCGAGAACTCTTGTTCTTTCTTGCAGAAGGCGTAGCGCCGGAACGTGAAAGACGTTCCGGAGCCGTCTGGCCGATAACGGCGGACGCGACGGTACGCGCCTCGCCGGCCAGCCGACGCAGATCCTCCATCACACGGGGGGAGTCGCCGCGCTTGCGCACAGTGTCCACGAGGCGCCCGATGCGGTCGCCGATTCGCCACCGACCACTCCCAGCAATCGCTTCCACGCCACCGGCAAGCTCATGCAGGAGCCCTCGCGCCCGGTTGAGCTGTGTGCGCAGTTGGCGGATCTGTTGAGTGCGCGCCGCGGCCCGCTCCCTCAGTGTATCGATTCTCTCTCTGAGCCGCGCCTCCTCGGTTTGCGATGCTGCCGCGAAGGCCCGTGCCTGCTTTGTCAATCGGTCGATCTCGGCCCTGAGCTGCAAGCACTGGCGCCTGCTTTCGGTCAGCTTGGCACTGACGCTGTCTGCCCGTCGCTTCTCTCGTGCCAGCTCCTCGTCACGCGCCTTCAGTCTCTCCTCGAGCTGCGCAATCTGTTGCGCATGTCTGGTTGACTGTGCTTCGGAGCGCGCTCGAAGTTGGTTGTTCGCGGCAACGGCCTCGGCAAGATCCTTTTCGAGGGTCTCGATCCGGGACTGCGCAGCCTGCGAGGCCGCCCGCACCTCGGCAAGCTGAGAAGCAGCATCGGCTAGCTCTTTCTCCAGTGCAGCTATGCGCCTGTTTCCTGTTTCGGCAGCCAACCGCGCCTCTTCATACTGCGTCAGGCTGACTGCGAACTGCTTCTCGAGTGCCGTGATCCGCTCCGCCGCTATCTCCGCAGCTGCTTTCGCTTCACTTTCCTGAGCGACGCTGACAGCGAGTTCCCTCTCGAGGGCCGCCACCCGCGCCCGGGACGTTGAGAGCGCTTCCTGCATGCGAGCCAGCTCGCCGAATCGAGACTCGATACCCGAAATACCTTCCGTAACGCGCGTCGCCAGCTCCTCCAGTTGCCGAGCTGCCCCCCGCCATTCGACGTTCGCCTCGGCTGACCTCTCAATCTGAAGCAATCGTTCGTTCAGCTTGCGATCGAGGGTTGCAAGACCGGACGTCATGACGTCGCGCAGAGAAGTCCACTCGAATCGGACCAGCACCAACGACTCTAACACTGTTCCGTCTACATCCTTGAACCGGGCATCCGTCTTCGGCACGAAAAGATGCGTTGGTGTGCAGTTGTAAGTTCCTACCACCTTGTAGCCGAGAGGTCCGAGGAAACGTGCAATTGACAGGAAACTGGCGCGATCGGCAGCTTCGAGCGCGATGTAGGGGTGGTCGCGCTTCAGCGTCTTGACTGCTCCCTCGAGCACCTGCCGCTCCATTCCCTCAACATCGATCTTGAGTAGCCGAACCGGACTCTCGAAACGGAAATCGTCGAGTCGCGAAACCTTGATTGTCCCACCTTCATCGAGAACCAGGGTGGTCATACCGCGGTTGTGCTCCGCGCCCGATACCGATCTCGCTGTACCCGGAGCGGCTCCCAAACCCACCTCTTCGACACGGATACTGTCGCCAAGCCCGTTGAGGGCGACGTTACGGCGCAGGATTGCAGCGTTCCCCGGCACAGGTTCGAACGCTATGACACGCGCGCGGCATATCCCCGCCCAGAAGATCGAATGCGTTCCGATGTTGGCTCCGGCGTCTACGATGAGATCGCCCGGGCGGAGCAGATCGGCGAGCATCTCGAGCAACTCGAGCTCATAGAAAGAACCGCTCGACCTTAGAATCGAGAAAATGTGGTCCTGCGGATCGTCGTGTACGAACCGGAACTGATGATCCGCATAGCGGACCACGGCCTCGACGGCATCGGAAGTCGTGTTCTGCGGCATTGTTAGAGTGATTCCGTAGTTCGACTCGTCGTTCCTGCTGCGCCTGGCGCCTGGTTGCCGGTCTCGGATCGCGCCTGATTCGCACTGCTGAGCGCCGCTTCGGCGACAGGCCGGCGTTCATCGAGACAGAACAGACTAGCTAGCCGACCGTCGATCGCAGCGTGGTCACATTGCTCAATGGTGAATGCCCGCCCGCGCTCAGCTTGCTCAACGTAACGTTCCCGTGATGCCCACAACTGCGTCACCACCTCAGAAACCTCCGCTGGATCGGCATACAACGCGGCGCTTCCGAGTTCCGCCTCGAAGATCCGCGGAAGAACCACTGGCACGCCAAGCGCCATAGCCGTGAGCACGGATTCATCCAGCTCGCCGGCGCGCGCTTCGTGCGTGTAGTACACGTAGAAGTCGAGCTCACTCAGGAAGCTCAGCGTGTCCGTGCCGTCGATCGGGAATGCGTTCCAGTTTTGCGGATGGAATCCGACAGCGCGTACGGCCTGTGCGATGTCGCCCAGGAACCGAACATCCCACCGTTGATCCGCACCGTAAGCTGCGGCGATATCCCGGCCCTTCGCTGGCCATTCCCAGGGGTGACGCGTACGCACCTGACGCCCAACGAGCGGAACGGCGCGTTCCTCACCTCGCCATACGACACTCCTGCTGCGCCCGACCGAAGTATCGAAGGTCCTCCACCAGGTCGTAGGGAACGGACGCGGGTACCGCTCGTCCTTGAGCATCCGCCGCCTTATCCGCGCGGAAGTCGGAATCCAGACCCCCTCCGTTCCGAAGATGCTCATCAGATGAGACCGCACGGTGATCGGGTCATAGACAAAGCCGGTACCATCGGCAGTGTCGCTGCCCAGCTGATCCACGATCACCGCCAGGCGCGCCGCCTCGATCTCCGGAATGGGCTCTATCCGGTGCTGCAGGATCGCGGGAAGCACGATGAGCACAAGCTCGGAAGCAGCTGAATCACCCGGACTGAGAATGTCGATGTCGAGATCCAGACATATCTCGTAGAAACGGCGACCCAGCGGCGCACGGACATTCAACTCGTATCTTCGCCAGTGGAAGACCGCCACCCTCTTGCCGCTGCGAGCCGCCGCCAGGTACTCCAGTGCGTCTCGCTGTGCGCCATCATGCTCCGCAAAATCCGATATGACGATCAGGTCGTAGCGCCGCTTTCCTGACCGTTCCGGTCTGTTACCAATCGGAATCGGAAAGCGGCGCCGATTCCGCGCCGGATCGAATGGCAGATCATTCCGCAGTCCGGGATCCGCGTGCCATGACATATAGGCATCGCGGTAGTTCCATCGCAGTCCGTAGGACAACGTCCGCAGATGCGTCGCCTTGGATCGAGTCAATGAGTTCTCGCGGGTAAGCGACAAAGAAAGCAGATACCTATGCGGAAGAATGGCAACAGACTTTTCCCCATAGAGTGCGCGCAGCCTGGAGTAAAACTCAGCGTCGCCGCTGACGAGAACTTCATCCCACAGCCCGGTGGTCTCCAGCAGAGACCTCCGAAACATCAATGCGGAGAAGTTGTGATCGAACAGCGTTTCCCTTGGTCTCCACGGCCCGACGATCTCCAGGTCCAGACCGACGCGAACCCAGTTCGACTTGACTGCGACGAGTTCAGGTCGCGCCTGCAACGTCTCGACCTGCACCTGAATCTTCTGCGGGTGTGACCAATCGTCGCTGTCGTGGATCATTATCAGATCCCCGACCGCGTGCCGTGCGCCCGCGTTTCGCGCGGGGTAGGCACCACCATTCACGGGCTGCCGGATGAGTCGCACCCGTGGGTCCGCTCTACTGATGGATTCGACGATCTCGCAGGTATTGTCGGTGCTCTTATCGTCGACCACGATGATCTCGAGGTTCTGCCATGTCTGCTCGAGCAGACTCTGCAGCACCCATGCGATCGTTTCCGCCGCATTGAACGCAGGAACGACCACGGACACCTTCAGAATCTGCCTCTCGGGTGGAACTGGCTCCGCGCGCGCAGTGATATTCGCAAGCGAAAGCGGCTCGCTTGCGACACGCTTTTCAAGCGGCGCAAGGTCTCCGGCCCGGAAAACCTCGTTCAAAATATCGAGCTGGGCCTCCTCCGCTTCCTCTCTAGCGCAACCTCTCGATTCCGCGACGCGGCGGACAACGCTCGACTTCAGGAGAAGCAGATCGAGCTTTGGCTTGATTTCAAGCGCCTGCTCGGTGACTGCCAACGCACGCTCGTACCGACCGAGCTTCAGGAGGCATTGAACCTCCGCCAGGATGATGCGATCTCGAAGCCTTCCGGTCAGGCGTTTCGAGTACTCCACGTTCTCCAGTGCACGGGCATAGTCCTCGTGGACACTGAACCACCGGACCAGCGACCACGCGGCGGATTCCCGCTCGGAGACCGGCGCATTAGGTGCACACTTCAGGCTTTCCAGTGCCGGAAGTGCGTATCTGGCGTAGCCGCCCCAGAGCTTGTATTCGAGCTCGAGCGCGGTGCATGCGGAGTGTGTCAGCGTCGACCAGTGGGCAACCGGCGAGCCAGCGGCGCTTGCCACGGAGCCATCGTGGTCACCGTATGAACCGGTGTCTTGACCGCGTTCTGACGCCTGGCTTTCGAACTGGAGGATACTTTCCTCGAATGCCAGGACTCCGAACGCCCCTGCCGCTCGCCTCACTTCGAACGAAACCGCGGGGCTCGATGAGGAGAATTCCATGAGCCGCACGCGCCGTCCGGCATAGAGCTGAATCCGACGCCTTACCGGCGTCTGCCGATCGATCAGGCCCCTGCCGTTCACGGCTGTGACATGAGCGACATCGTCCTCTGCGTGGAAAATGACCTCGACTGTCGCATTCAGACCAGGCTCGGCAAGCAATGTCGCCCAGAGCACACCGGCGTCGACTCGTGGTGGACGCACGACCCGCTGTGCCTTGAGAGTCAACGGAACGGTGATGCGCTTGGCAGTGCTCAGGGAAATCGGCGGTGCGCAGCCGACGTCCGTCTCGCCATTACGTGCTCCCGGGTGAGTTCGGAGTCTCGCGAGCTCCTTCCATACCAGCACCGGCGCCTTGAGCCAGCCCAACATTGACGTTGAAAGGGCTGTCAGCTCGGCACTGAGGCGCGGTGCTGCCTCTTGATTCGCCCCTGAGGCCTCGGAGCGAGCCTTGATCGCTTCCTCCCAGCCGCGGAGCTCTCGTCTGTGAACCTGCGCGACAGCCTCCAGGATGTCACGCACCAGCCGACGGAGATGTCGAATGTGCGCGTCGCGTTGCAGCCATCCCTGACCATGCGTCGTGCCGGGTTTCTCGATCTCTCCCGATCCTCCCGATGCCTCGCTTTCCGATCCCGCTCCCGGCGGAAGCGGATCTGCCTGTGCGAGCTCAGCATCGGGCTCGTCGATTGCGATATCAGGCGCGGCACTCACGGGAACATGTGAAGCAGCGGGAACAGCAGTTCCCGCGTTGCGCGTTTCCTCCGCCATACCGATGTTCATCGTGCCCTCTCTCTTTCGACAGCACGATCGAGCACCTGCGCGTAGACGGCCTGGAGGCGCTTGCGGTAGGCCGCTTCACCGAACAACGCCGCCTGCCGCCGCCCCCGTGCGCTCAGCTCTGCGCACAGATCGTCCTGCTCGGCAAGTGCCCGCACGCCCTCCGCGATCGCCCGCGTGTCATACGGGTCGACGAGCAGCGCGGCATCGCCTGCGATCTCCGGCACGGAGCTCGTGCTGGAGGTCAGCACCGGCGTACCGAGCAGCATCGATTCGAGCACCGGCAGCCCGAAGCCCTCGTAGAGCGACGGGAAGAGCACGGCTCGCGCCCCACGGATCAGATTCACGAGCATCTGGAACGGCACGTACTCGAGCCACACGATCTTCGAACCCGGGCCGTCCCACTGCGCGGCACGGTTTCCCGCACGCCCCTCCCCCATGCGCAGCATTCGGAGCTCGTCTTCGGACTTCCATGCCTGTGCGCCGATGATGACGAGCGGAATGTCGACTCCGGCGCCGAGATAGCCCTCGATCAGGCGCCCGATGTTCTTCTTCGGCTCGATGGAGCCGAAGAAAAGGAAGTACTCCTTGTGAATGAGCCCGAAGATGTTGGCGATCTCGTCCCGCACGAGCTCATCGGACCTCGTGCGCAGATCCTCCGGAATCGAGACGGCCTGATAGGTGTTCGTGACCTTCTCGGGGCTCACGCCGAGCAGCTCGACGATGTCGCGCTTCGAGTTCTCGGACACCGTGACGATGTGATCCGCGTTGCGACAGATCCAGGTCATGAGCCGCAGGTAGCGGTCCTTCCGGTCGAGCGTCGTGTATGGCAGCCGCAGCGGCACCAGGTCGTGCAGCGTGTAGATGTTCGGCACGCCAGGTACTCGCACCGGAAGCGGATAGGTCCAGTGCACGAGATCCGGCTTACGCGGCATGCGCACGCGGTTGATGATCCCGAGCGCATGGAACTGATGCGAGGCCTTCTCGTATAGGCGGGTCGCGTTCCAGATGCTGTCGTAGTACGGCAGGCGCGACCTGAACGTTTCCGAGATCACCGCTCCGGTGATGGGCACCTGGAAAGCATCGTTCCGGTTCGAGGCAAGGAATGCGCGGGACACGCGCAGCGCCTTACGGGCACGTCCCACGCGCTGCGGCGGAGGATCGAAGAACGACACCTCCTGCAGCAGCGGCGGGTGCTTCGCGGAGAACGCGCCGCCGTAGAGCACGCCGACCTCGCAGCCCATGTCGCGCAGGCAGTAACTGAGATTGCGCGCATACGTGGCGACGCCCGTGCCCTTCTCGAGGCTCAGATTGAAACCGTCGATCACGACGAAGGGGCGATCGCCATTTCGGCCGCGGATGGACGCTTTCCCCTCGGACGCCGAGGTCGGCCCGTCGGCCACCGGTTC
>CALEKY010000054.1 GCA_937902995.1 uncultured Sinobacteraceae bacterium | reverse complement strand
TACAGTCTGCCCCCGTTGGCCGCTTGGGTACCCCTCCGCGGACATAAGAGCCGGGTATTCTCGTTGGCGGAATATTGAGTGTCAACACGAGTTGCACTGCCACGCGGCTCTTTTTGCCCTCCCTTCAGGCTCAAGTTGAGACCTAGATCCGCCGATAGTCTCAAGTGAGGCCATCCAGAGCCTCAGTTCAACCCCTTATGTTGCCGCAGGACTTCGAAACCCGACTCAAGGCCCAGGTGGATTTCCCGAGTCCGTCGCGCGTCGCGACGGAGATCATCGCGCTCGCCCGCGATCCGGACATCGAAATGGCACGAGTCGCCCAGGCGGTCGGCCGCGATCCTGCGATGACGGCCAAAATTCTGCGCATCGCGAACTCGGCCTTTTACGCACAGCGCCGGCCTAGCCAGAACCTGCGGCAGGCGCTCGTCGTCATCGGCTTGAATGCCGCACTGACGTTGGCTTTGAGCTTTTCGCTCGTCTCGCCGATGCGCGCGCTACGTCCGGTGGGCATCGACTACCCGAGATTTTGGCGCCGCGCCCTGCTCGCCGCGACCGGTGCCAGAGCGTTTTGCGAGGCAGCGAAAGTCACGCAGCCCGAGGACGTCTTCCTGGCCGCCCTCTTGCAGGACATGGCAGTCCTCGCCCTCGATCGGGTTTCGCGGGATTTCTACAGCAAGCTGCCGGTGCCGGCGACCCACACCGACTGGATAGCTTACGAGAAAGCGGCGCTCGGCAACGATCATGCGGTCTACACGGCCATCCTGCTGCGTTCCTGGAATCTGCCCGAGCGGATCTGCACCGCGGTGAGGTACAGCCACTCGCCGCAGACTTTGCCGAAAACCAGCGACGACGTGCGGATTGCGAGCTGCGTCGCGCTCGGCAGCGACCTTGCCGAAGCGGTCTTGTCGCCCGATCGGCCACAGGCACTCGCGTCGCTCGCCGATCGCGCACGTGCCCTGCTCGGCATCAACAACGAGCAATTCAATGCGGTCGTCAACCACATCATCCAGCTCATCCCGGAAACCGAAGAGCTCTACGAGACGGAGTTGATCGGTGCGGAGGACGCCGAGAATCTGCTTGCCGAAGCGCGCGAGCTGCTGGCCGTGCGCAATCTGCAGGCTTTGCAGGAGGTGAGCGCGCTCCAAGCCACGACGAGCGTACTGTTGAGCCGCACGGAACAGGCCGAGGACGCGAGCCGTCGCGATGCACTGACGGGCGCGCTCAACCGAGCCTGGCTCGACCGGTTGCTCGACCGCGAGTTCACGCAGGCAGTCGTCTTCGGAAGAGACTTGAGCATCGCGCACATCGACCTGGACCATTTCAAGAACATCAACGACACCTATGGCGTCGATGTCGGCGACAAAGTGCTGCGGAGCTGCGCAGAGGTTCTGCAGCGATGCGTCCGCGGCAGCGACCTCGTCGCCCGTTTCAGCGGGGAGGAATTCATGGTCGTCCTGCCGGGCGCGGATCAGCAGATTGCGGGGCAGGTTGCGCAACGGATTCTAGATGCGCTCGCCAACACCGACCACGATCCCGAAACCGGCAATGTCCGCATTACGGCATCGATCGGCATTGCGACCTACACGCCGAAGCGGCGGTTCTCGAGCACGCTCGCCATGCTCGAGGCCGCCGACCATGCGCTCTACGCGGCCAAACTCTGCGGACGGAATCGTTTCGAATATTTCGAGGAAGTCGCCCCGACCGCGCGCCCACGATTGGTCTTTGCGCAGCGGTGATGCTCACCCGGCCGCCGGCATCCCAAGGTCGACCACTTCCACGTCTTCAGGCGCAAACGGCTCGCCGAGGAACAGCGTTCCCACGCGCGCAAATCGCTCGGGACCGTCGGTTGCCAACAGACTGACACGCCCCGCCGAAGTCCGCGCCGATCGATCCTCTTTCCCAAGTTGATCCGCAAGTTCTGCAGCCGTCGTCGCCGCAGAATCCACAATGGCGACTTCGGGACCGACGACATTCCGGAGCGCATTCGCAAGCACCGGGAAGTGCGTGCAACCGAGGAGCAGCGTATCGATCCGAGGCTCGGCCTCGAAAACCGGATCGAGGTAGCGATGCGCGATCGCTTCGACGATAGGACCTTTGGTCCACCCTTCCTCAGCAAGCGAGACGAACAAGGAGCAGGGCGTTGCGACGACGTGCGCTTCCGGCCGGATCCGCGCGATGCATCGCTGGTACGCCCCGCCGCGAACGGTTGCCTCCGTCGCAATGACAGCAATCGAACCCGATTTCGTCGCCCGACAACCTGCCGCGGCGCCGGGTTCGATCACGCCGATGACCGGCATCGGCGCGAAGCGCTCTCGCAGCGCATCGAGCGCCACCGACGACGCCGTATTACACGCAACCACCAGATACTTGATTCCTCGACCGACCAGGAATTCGCTGGCCTGCAACGAATAACGCAGCACCGAATCCGCGCTTTTGGTGCCGTAAGGCAGCCGCGCCGTATCGCCGAGATACACGAAACTCTCGTGAGGCAGGCGGTCGCGCAACGCGCGCAGTACGGTGAGCCCGCCCACGCCGGAATCGAACACGCCGATCGGCAAATCGCGGAGCGACGAACCTCGATTCTTCGATATCGCGCCTAGGCCATTCCCTCGTTCGGCCGCATCTCCTTCGGTCACACGTCACTCCGCGATCAGTTGTGCGTAGCTTTGCGCATCGATGTTGCTGCCGCACACGATGACGGCGACGCGCTTGCCCCGCAAGTGGTCCCGCAACGGCCCCAGCAATGCGGCAGTCGATGCCGCACCCGCCGGCTCCACGGCGAGCTTCGCCGTCCGCAGCAATACTCGCATCGCCGATCGCAGCTCCGCATCGCTGACCAGAACGAGTCGGTCGACGTTGCGGCGACAGAGCTCGAACGAGAACGGCAATGCGTACGGCGCGCCGAGACTGTCGGCAATCGTCGCGACCCGCTCGATGGACCTCGGCTCTCCAGCCGCAAAGCTGCGATGCATGCTATCGGCGCCTTCGGGTTCGACACCGATAACCTCGCAGCCGGGCGATAACAATTTCACCGCCGATGAAACACCTGCGCACAGCCCTCCTCCGCCGATCGGAACGATAACCGCATCCAAGTCCGGAACCAGCTCGCAAAGCTCCATCCCGAGCGTCGCCGTGCCGAGCGCCGTCGTGCGCCCTTCGAACGGATGAATGAGCGTGCGTCCCTCCGCCTCGATCTCGCGAACACGCTCGAAGCCGGCATGCGCATCGGCGGCAAGCTCGATTTCTGCGCCGAACGCTTTGCACAACTCGATCCGCAAGGGATTGGCCGTAGCAATCATCACGACCTTCGCGTGCGTTCCGACTTCGCGTGCGGCGAACGCCGTCGCGATCGCGTGATTGCCGGCACTGATCGCGGTGACGCCCCTCGCACGCTGCTCGTCGGTCAAAGCCAACGCATTGAGCAACGCGCCGCGAGCCTTGAACGTCCCGGTGTGTTGGAGCAGCTCGAGCTTCGCGTACACCGTCGTATGCGAGCCGAGCGCACCGTCGATCTCAGGCGAGCGTAGTACGTGAACCGGCGTACGTACGATTCGCGCGGCAAGCGCACGTGAGGCCTCGCTAATTTCCGAAAGCGACAACGGCTCGATCATCGATGTGACCCACGCGTCGGCAGATACCGATTTGTTGCGACATAACATCCAAAACTCGGACTTCGCAGTACTAATTCGCCGCGGCATAATGCAACCGCGGCTGCTGTCCAGCCGCAAATTGGCGCTCGTGAACAAAAACGATTGAGACCGTTCGGGGTTTGACTATGGAGCGACGCCTCCACACTCGTCATCGCGCACGCACTGCCGTTTACGTTTCGATTCCAGGTCGCAAGGGCAAATTGTGCCGAGCGCGTAACTTGAGCGCGAACGGCGTCTTCATCGAAACCGAGAATCTCGGGTTGAAGAAGGGCACGACCGTTCAGTTGGCGTTTGCGATCAACCTGGGTGTGGTGACGAAGATCCATCGTCGCACGGCCATCGTGGCCCATGTCTCTCGCGGCGGCACCGGCCTGATGATGGAAAGCCTGACGGGGACGAGGTAACCGCAAAGGCTTGGGGTTCGGGGCGTGAGGTTTGAGGCCTCACGCACTTGCCCCATGTTTCAAGTCCTTCCTCTCACAGATGGAAGAGAGGCGCCGAACGATGATCTCCGCGCGCACGCCTGCCTTCAGCTCAACCTGAAAAGGCGCGGGCCCGCGCTACCTGCAGCCTCCGCCTAGAGCCTACAGCCCGGATCGCTCAGCCCGCCGGCTGCGCGTTTTTCTCCGGCAACGCGACCGAAAGCTCCAGCACTTCGTGCCCGTCTTCCTTCTCGACCGTCACGACGATCGCATCCGGGTCGACGTTCACGTACTTGCGGATGACCTCCAACAGCTCGCGGCGGAGCAGCGGCAGGTAATCGGGTCCGCCGCGCTGCGAGCGCTCCTGCGCAACGATGATGCGCAGACGCTCTTTCGCAATGCTCGCGGTCTTAGGTTGGCGTTTGAAAAATGCTAGCAAGCCCATGATCAACCTCCGAAGACCCGAGCGAAGAACCCCTTCTTCGGCTCTTCGAGGAAGCGCAACGGAATGGTCTCGCCGAGCAGCCGCCCGACCGCGTCTTCGTAAGCACGAGCAGCGTCGCTGTTCTCCTGCAGGATGACGGGCGTACCCGCATTCGAGGCGGACAGGACATCCGGAGACTCCGGAATCACGCCGATCACATCGATGCCCAAGATTTCCTTCACGTCGTCGACGCTCATCATTTCCCCGGCGGCGACGCGGCGCGGGCTGTAGCGCGTCAGTAGCAAATGCTCCTTGACCGAACCTTCGCCCTTCTCCGCCTTCTGTGTCTTGCTGGCGAGCAACCCGAGGATGCGGTCGGAGTCGCGGACCGACGAGACTTCCGGATTGACGACGACGATCGCACGGTCGGCGAAATACATCGCCAGATGCGCACCCTTTTCGATGCCCGCAGGCGAATCGCAAATGATGTAGTCGAAGCCGTCTTCGGTCAGCTCATCGAGCACCTTCTTCACGCCTTCGACCGAAAGCGCATCCTTGTCGCGCGTCTGGGAGGCCGCCAGGATGAACAGCGAATCGAGGCGCTTGTCCTTGATCAGCGCTTGTTTGAGCGTGCAGTCGCCGTGAATCACGTTCACGAAGTCGTACACGACGCGGCGCTCGCATCCCATTACCAGGTCGAGATTGCGCAGGCCGATGTCGAAATCGATGACTGCGACCTTCTTGCCGCGGCGGGCAAGTCCGCACGACAGGCTCGCAGAGGTCGTCGTCTTACCGACGCCTCCTTTGCCCGATGTAACGACGATGATCTCGGTCAATGGAGCAACTCCTGAAGAATGGCTTTGGCCACGATGACTTGGCCGCTACAACTGACGGCGCGGGCGCTTCTCGTTGCCATTACGCGCCCACCCGCGCCAGCTTCAAATCGTCCCCGTCCAACCATGCCTGCACGGGCTTGCCGGCAAGCTCCGGAGGAATCGTTTCGAACACCCGGAACACGCCCGCAATGGAAATCAGCTCGGCGTGAAACTCTTGGCAGAAAACTCGCGCGGTCACCTCTCCGCCGACGCCTGCGGCAGCCCGCCCACGCAGGGCGCCATAAATATGTACGCAGCCGTCGGCCATGACCTCCGCACCCGCACCCACAACGCTCGTAACGACCAAGTCCCGGTGGCGGGCGTAGACGCGTTGACCCGAACGCACCGGCTGGTGGTGCATCAAGGTTGGATTCATGAACGCAGCCGGCTCGGGTGTCGGCTTCCGCTCGACGGGAGTCGGCGCGGTGCGCGGCTGTACTCGGAATTGAGTGAGCACCGGCAGGTCGAGCGAGCGCGCCAACGCATCGACCGTCGATGTCCCGTGCGCGAGTCCGACGGGATACATCCCCGCCTGCCTGACCGCATCGAGCACGGCACGCAGTTCGCCGATATCGGGTTCTTTATCCAAGGCGCTGAGGTCGAGACACACAGCCGTGCGTTCGAACATCTGAGGAGCGGTCGCGACACGGGCGGCGAGCTCATCGCGCACCTCGTTGGCATCGAGCGTTCGCAGGCGCACCTGAGCCATGCCAACCTGGCCGAAGCGAATTTCACAAGCTATTTCGCGGGCGCTGGTGGCTGGCTTGCTCATCGCCGACGCATTCTTTTCATCGTTGCTCCCCAAGCTCGAAGCAACACGCTTCACCGAGTGAAGCCGTGTCGTTCTCGGGTGCGGAGTTTAGCGGGAGAATCGCGCGATGTCAGAGCCATTTGCTGCGTTCAGTCCGCCTACGAACGGCCACCGAAGCGCTTGTCATCCACTCACTGTCGCAGTTTCGAGCCAGTCGGCCTAAGGACGCGGGATGACGATGCTCAACGACTGGTCGACTCAGTCTCGAGAGCACGGTCGCGACGGCGCGATCACTATACGCCAATCAATCCGCTCCGAGCCCGCGCCTTTGAGCGTAGCTCTCTGCCCATTCGCGCACTAGCTTGGCTCGGATCGCCTCCTTACGGTGCAAAGCGCGAAAACTTCACCACACCAAGGAGCATGGAATGGCAGCAGGTGATCGATTCGAAGGAAAGTGGGCCCGGAGCGTCGGCTGCGCGATCGCGCTTGCGTGTCTTGGTGCGTGCGGCGGCGGGGGCGGCGATCCGAGCAACTCTTTCGTCAGCACTCCCCCTCCAAACAACAGCAACTGGACACCCGGCGTATTCCTCCCGTCGTCGCAATTCCAAGACCAATGCGCCAGACCCCGAACTGGCGTGAACTCGCAAGGCCGTCCGTATCCTGATCGCCAGGGCTCAGTAGGCGGAGAACAACTGGCTTCGCTCTTGGACGAACGAGCTGTACCTCTGGTACGACGAGGTCGTCGACAGGAATCCGGCGCTCTACTCGAATCCGCTCGATTACTTCGACCTGCTGAAGACGACGCAAACCACACCGTCTGGGCAGCCGAAGGACAAATTTCATTTCACCTGGCCGACCGACGAATGGGAGTCGTTCAGCCAGTCCGGCGTGACGGCGGGTTACGGTGCGCAATTGCTGGTCGTGAGCAGCCGACCGCCTCGCGAAGTCCGGGTGCTGTACGACGGTCTGCGCGGGGTTGGTGTCGAGGTGATTCAGATAGGCACGACGACTTGCGGCAAACCGTACGGGTTTTACCCGTTCGACAACTGCGGTACGACTTACTTCTCCGTGCAGTTCAAAGGCGTCAATGACGCCACGGCGATTACACCGACGGCTTCTCGCCCAACAATACCCAGTTCAACCGCGGCGAACCCGTTCCGGGCTGCTCGGTAGCCGACGATCTGACACATGAGCTCGGCGATCCCGACGAACGCATCCTTTCGGTGGCGCTCGACTATCGAATGAGCGGACAGTGCTCGCTCCCGCCGGCAGGACTCGGTCGATTCAAGCCGGGCGGCGCTGTCGAGGAGCCGAAAATCGCTCGACCTGCGTATCGGGAAATCCGCTTGATGCGCGACGCGATCCCATGACCTCGCTCGCGCCGTATCGCACGCTCGCCGTGTGCGTCGCATCAGCGGTCGTCGCATCCTGCACGACCGCGACAGGCACGCCCGAAGATACTCCCGCACTGATTGCGGCGCCGACGCCTGAGTCGCGTGCGGAGCTCAAGCGTGTCGTGGAGGACATGTTCGGAGCACCCGTGACGCTCGCCGACGATGCCCTAACGCGCGACAGCACACTGATCATCGAACGAAACCCTCTGCGCGACAGCTCAGGGAGGCGCATCGAAGTTCGCGAGCGAGAGCCGCCCGCGATGTTTCGACTGGTCAAGCGCGGCGAACAATGCGTGCTGATTCGCGAGCGTACCCAGCAGGCAACGGTACTCAAGACCGCAAGCTGCGTACCGCTCTGATGAAATCGAACACGCTTCCAAACAGACGCTCGTCCCCTCGTTGGGGACGAGCCCTAGCCCAAGTTCGTCGTCGGTCTTCAGGTGAGACTCGAAGAGATCGGGCTTCGCCCGATACTTCGCCGCTCGCCTCTCTTAGCTCCCGCGCGTGATCGGCATTTCCACGGAATCGGTCGACTTACCCAGATACGGCGCCAGCTCGAGTTTCGCAATGGCGTTGCGGTGAACCTCATCGGGTCCGTCCGCCAAACGCAACGTGCGTTGACTCGCCCACAAACGGGCCAGCTCGAAGTCCTGACACACACCCGCGCCGCCGTGCGCCTGGATTGCCCAATCGAGAACGCGCAAGGTCATGCTCGGCACGATGACCTTGATCATCGCGATCTCTTTACGTGCCACCTTGTTACCCACCGTGTCCATCATGTGGGCCGCGCGAAGCACCATGAGGCGCGCCTGATCGATGCTGCAACGTGCCTCTGCGATGCGCTCGTGCCACACCGATTGCTCGCCGATCGGCCGGCCGAACGCGACGCGGCTGACCAAACGCTTGCACATCTGTTCGAGTGCATACTCGGCCACACCGATCGAGCGCATACAGTGATGGATGCGGCCGGGACCCAGGCGACCTTGTGCGATCTCGAAGCCCCGGCCTTCGCCGAGCAGAATGTTCGACACAGGAACCCGAACGTTGTTGAGCTCCACTTCGGCATGGCCATGCGGTGCATCGTCGTAACCGAACACGTGCAAGGCACGCACGACTCGCACTCCCTTCGCGTCGGCCGGCACCAGAATCATCGATTGCTGTTTGTGCCGCGGCGCCTCTGGATTGGTCTTGCCCATGACGATGAAGAGCTTGCAGCGCGGATCGTTGGCACCGCTCGACCACCACTTTCGACCGTTGATCACGTATTCGTCGCCCTCGCGACGGATGCTGCACTCGATGTTCGTCGCATCGGATGAAGCGACGGCCGGCTCGGTCATCAAGAAAGCGCTGCGAATCTTTCCGGCAAGCAATGGCTCCAACCACTCGTCCTTCTGCGCTTCGGTGCCGTAGCGCTCGATGGTTTCCATGTTTCCGGTATCGGGCGCCGAGCAATTGAAGACTTCGGCGGACCACGGTACCCGGCCCATGATTTCGCACAACGGCGCGTATTCGAAGTTCGACAGGCCTTCAGGTGCGCGCGACGATTTCGGCAAAAACAGATTCCACAGTCCCGCTGCCCGCGCCTTCGGCTTCAGCTCTTCGATGAGCGGAAGCGGCGCAAACGGCTCGCCACGCTTGCGGTTTTCGAGCAGCTGCTCGTGATAGGTCCGCATGTTCGGATAGATGTACTGGTCGAAGAACGCACGCAGCTTCTTTTGCAGCTCAATCGACCGTGGCGTGTTCTCGATCACGGTGCACCCCTCTCTACAGCTGACTGCGTAAAGCGTGCGCTATCGCGAACGGGAAGGCGAATGAAGAATCTGCATGGACGCACATTCGAGTACAGAATGAGGGACACCCCTCCAGGCGTCCCCGCGCTCGGTGCGCCTGAGCGCACAGACGCTTCAGAACGATGTGCGCAAGCTCGGTGGGATGATCAAAGGAATCGAGCCTTCGCGAGCCGTTCCTCCATCAGATCGATTTCGCGGACGAGCGAACGCGACTTCTCATCGGAAATCTTGTTCGAGCGGGCAAGCGAATACAGCGTTTCGCGCTCCGCCTGCAGTCCGGTGATCCTGAGCTGACGCTCGATGTCGTTCATTCGCCGGATACGGATCGAATTTTCGCCGCCGACCTGCCCTTCGATTCTGCGTCGATAGAGATCCATCACCCGCGCTGCAGCCTCGGCATAGAGATCGACATCGCTGTCCCCGAGCGCCATGTTGTGAGCGGCTTCCTCGACGGCCCGAATCGCCGCCTTCGCCGCTTCCGCGCGTGCACGCTCCGTGTGTTCGTCTTCGATGGATTCGGTCGGCGACTGCAGCCCTTGCAACAGACGCGGCAAAAGAAAGCTCGCCGCCGTCAACGAGAGAATGATGACGCCCGCAGCGAGAAAGATCGTCAGGTCGCGCGCCGGAAAGGGTGTTCCATCGGCGAGCGCCAGCGGTAACGTGAGCACACCCGCCAACGTGATCGCACCGCGCACGCCGGCCACCGACATCGCCGCCGTCAACCGCCAGCCGGGCGGATGTGCAGCGGGGTCGCCGCGGCGTTTCGCGAGCCGATAGGCAATGTACAGAGATATCCAAACCCAGATGAATCGGGCCAGCGCCAGACCGAAATTGATGACCAGCACGTAAACAGCGAGCCACGCAGGGTTCTCGTGATTCGACTCGCGAACTGCATCGACGGCGCCGGCGAAAATTCGCGGCAGCTGCTCGCCAAGCAACACGAACATGATGCCGTTCAAACTGAACTGCACCGTGTCCCATACCGCGGTACGCTGCACGCGCGTGCCGGCGAGCGCTCGTCCGCTCAACTCGACGTAGCTCATCGTGATCCCTGCAGCGACGGCGGCGAGAATGCCCGATCCGCCCAAATGCTCGGCGAGCTCATAGGCACCGAACGGCACGAGCAGACTGATCAGGACCTGCGATCCCGACTCCTCACCGAGATGTCGAGTGAGCCAAGACTTTAGGGACATCACGGCGAATGTGAGCGCAACGCCCGCCAGCACGCCGACGATGACCAACTGCACGAACACGACACTCGCTTCTAGCAACGAAAAAGTGCCGCTGACGGCTGCTGCCACCGCAAACCGAAAACACACCAGGCCGGATGCATCGTTGAGGAGCGACTCGCCTTCGAGAACGTGCAAGACGCGTTTGGGGATCGGGAATCGGGCGCTGATCGATGACACGGCAACCGGATCGGTCGGCGAGACGATTGCCGCAAGCGCAAACGCGACAGGATACGGAACGGCCGGAATGAGCCAGTGAATGAAGAACCCCATGCCGACGACTTGCACCACCACGAGCCCGAGCGCGAGCTCCAGAATCATTCCCTTGTCGTGCAGCAGCCCTTCCTTGGGAATGCGCCATCCGTCGAGAAACAACAGCGGCGGGAGGAACAACAAGAAAAAGATCTCCGGGTCCAATTCGACATGCTGAAGATCGCTGGCCGCAATTGCCGCACCGAAAGCGATCTGGACGAGCGGCGTCGGCACGGCGAAAGGAATCGCACGGACGAGGATCCCGCTCACGACCACGGCCGCAAGCATCGAGAGAACGACAGCAATTGTCCCCATGGAATTCTTAGGCTCCCGCTCTTACACGAAGGCTGCCGGGTCGCGACGCTGCACACCGCCCCTGCACAGCGATGAGGCCAGGAAAGCGAACGCGATGTCAGCCAGGCCAATTATGATGCAACAAATCGGCTTTGCCGCGAGCACGGCGATGCCGGCGACCGGGAACGATCACACCGGTCGATTCAGTTTGCGGACAGACCGAACAAGGAACCGACCGCAGCCGAAAGGCCCATCGCCAGGGCTCCCCAGAACGCGACACGAAGCGCACCTTTCAACATCGACGCACCGCCGATGTAAGCAGCACATCCGCCAAGAACACTGAGCGCCATCAATGCCGAGCCCGTAGCGATCTGCGACACCCAATCCCTCGGAGCAAGCAGCACCGTGACGATAGGCACGACCGACCCAGCGAAGAACGAACCGGCGGATGCAAGCGCGGCTTGAACAGGTCGGGCACGTAACGTCGAAGTGATGCCGAGCTCATCGCGGGCGTGCGCCTCGAGCGCGTCGTTCGCCATGAGCTGCCGAGCGACCTTTTCCGCGAGCGGCCGGTCGAGCCCCCGTCTCATATATATCTGGGTGAGCTCCTCGGTCTCGCGCTCCGGGTGCTTGCGTAACTCCTCCAACTCGAGCGCAAGATCAGCCTTCTCCGTATCCGCCTGGGACTGGACCGACACATACTCGCCAGCCGCCATCGACATAGCACCCGCGATCGTACCGGCAACACCAGTGATCAAAATGGTGCGGGCGTCGGCGCCCGAAGCGGCAACACCGACGATGAGGCTCGAGATGGAAATCGTGCCGTCATTCGCACCCAGTACTGCGGCTCTCAGCCAATTCACGCGGCCGGTGCGATGAATTTCCTTGTGTCGTCTCATGACTACACGCTACGTGCAGCAACCGCACAACGTCAAATCGAACAAGCATCGCCTCAAAGCTTTCCCACGCCGCCCGCTCGCTAGTTCGATACGACGACTCTGCTCTCGGTTATGCTGTGCATCTTCAAACGATGCGAGGATGCACAACGATGCGGACGGTCGTTCTTGGACTGTTATCGGTCGCAACGTTCGGGCTCGCACCCGCCACGCTCGAAGCCGCTACCTCCGAACCGCCGCGCACGATGCGCGTCGACTATGTACACAGCGGTAATGCACTGTCCGAGCACTTTGCTTTGAGCAGGGTGTTGGTCGAGCCGCTTCCGTGGCCCGGGAACCCTGCCCGGCCGATCGATACGACCAACCGTGGGGTCAACTTGTTCGAAGTTGTCGACCCGAAGACCCAGCGCATCCTGTATTCGCGCGGCTTCAGCACTATTTTCGGCGAATGGCAGACGACGGAGGAAGCTCAGAAAACGACGCGAGCGTTCGAAGAGTCGCTGCGTTTTCCAATGCCGGCGCACCCAGTGCGCATCCGCATCCTCAAGCGGGATGAACGCAACCAGTTTTCGGTCGTTTGGTCCTTCGATGTAGACCCCTCCTCGACCGACATCATTCGCGAGACGCTGCCGGCACCGGCGACGCCCATTGCCATCCGTAACAGCGGACCGCCGAGCGAGAAAGTCGACCTATTGATCCTCGGCGACGGCTACACGCAGACCGAGGCTGCGAAATTCGAAGCGGATGCCCGCCGATTGAGCGATGTGCTGTTTCAAACCGAACCGTTCCGCTCGCGCGCGAACGACTTCAACGTGTGGGCGTTGATGGTCCCGACGCCGCAATCCGGAATCTCGCGGCCATCGACGGGTCAGCATCACCCGTCTCTACTCGGCACGCGCTACGACATTTTCGGCAGCGAGCGCTACGTACTCACGCTCGACAATCGAGCCTTCCGCGATCTTGCCCAATACGCGCCGTACGATTTCGTCGAAATCCTCGTCAACAACGAGACCTATGGCGGCGGCGGCATCTTCGGACAGTTCAGCACGGCAGCCGCGGGCAGCGACTGGGCGAATTACCTGTTCATCCATGAGTTCGGACATCACTTCGCCGCGCTCGCCGATGAGTACTACACCTCGCCCGTTGCTTACCAATCCGGCGAAGAGCGGCCGGAACCTTGGGAGCCGAACGTAACGGCGCTTTCGGATCCAGCGAACCTGAAATGGCGTCACAAAGTGAGCCGCGACACCCCGTTGCCGACGCCATGGCCGAAGGCGGAGTTCGAGGCATTCCAACGCGACTATCAACGCCAACGCGCAGAGCTGCGCGCGGCGAATCGTCCCGAGTCGGAAATGAATGCGCTGTTTCTCAAGGAACGCGAATACACGCAGCGCCTGCTCCAGAGCTCGCCTAACTACGGCAAAGTCGGCGCCTTCGAAGGCGCAAACTATCAAGCATCCGGGTATTACCGCTCGGAGATGCAATGCATCATGTTCAGCCGCATCGAGCATTTCTGCGGCGTGTGCCGCGACGCCATCGAAGAGATCATCGATTTGTATTCGCGTCCCGCAAAGAGCGAATGACCGGCACGGAACGTTCATGCACAATGTCGTCACGCTATTCCTTGCGCAAGTCCTGACCGGCTCGGGCCTGACGGCTGTCGTTTTATTCGGCGGCATCATCGGCGATGAGCTCGCGCCTCGACCGTCATGGGTCACGCTGCCAGTCTCCATCGCCGTCATCGGCATGGCGCTCTCGACGGTGCCGGCATCGCTACTCATGCGCCGCACGGGTCGAAGGCTCGGACTCGTTCTCGGCGCCGGCATCGGCATCGCCGCTTCGCTCGTCTGCGCGTTCGGAATCGTCGAGCACAGCTTCGCGCTGTTCTGCTCGGGTTCTTTGCTCTATGGAACTGCCACGGCATTCACCGTTCAGTATCGGTTCGCCGCTGCGGAAAGCGTCGCACCCGAGCAGGTCGGACGCGCCGTCTCGTATGTTCTGCTCGGTAGCCTCGGGGCCGCATTGATCGGTCCGCAAGCAGCGATGGCCGCTCACGCCTGGTTACCAAGACACGAATACGCCGGATCGTTTCTGCTCGTAGGCTTGCTCTACAGCGCAGGCGCCCTCGTCCTGCTGCGTCTCCGACGGATCGAAACAACCGCTGCAACAATCGTTGCCTCAGGGCCGACGACGCGCGAGTTACTCGGAGAGCCAACGTTGCGTAGAGCCATGCTTGCCGGTGCGGTGGCGTTCGGTGCCATGACCTTCATCATGACGGCCGCGCCCGTCAGCATGCATTCCGTCCATCATCACAGCGCCTCTGCAATCACCCTGACGATTCAGAGCCACATTCTGGCGATGTACGTACCGTCGCTGGTCAGCGGACAGCTCATCAACCGCTTCGGCGAGCGGCCGATAATGGCTGCCGGCAGTCTCCTGCTTGCCCTGAGCTGTCTTACGAGCCTGAGCGGACACGATGTCGTTCACTATTGGATCGGCCTCGTGCTGCTCGGCATCGGCTGGAACTTCCTTTTCACCGCCGGCACGACCTTGCTCGCAACACACTATACGGGCGCAGAGCGGCATCGTGCCCAAGCGATCAACGATTTCGTCGTGTTTGCATCGCAAGCCTGTGTCTCGTTGCTCGCCGGTGTCGCCGTCGCAAAGTTCGGGTGGATCTGGACGAACCTGAGCGTCATTCCGCTGCTCATCGTCATGTTTTGGGCTGCATTGCAACAGGCGACCCCGCCGCTACGCACAGCGCAACCTGCACGCGATTGATTCGGTCGGCTCGATACGGCAGCCCGAGGATGTGGAGCATCCCGCTGAGTCCGACGCTTGTAATATGTGTCTCCATTGCACGGAGGATGCGCCATGTCCACATCGACACAGTGGCAACTCGCGAGAGAAGCGGCCGAGCGTTACGAGCACATCCTAGTGCCCGCGATCCTTGGACCTGCCGCCCAAACGCTCGTGGATTGGTCTTCGATTCGAGCAGGCCAAGCCGTGCTCGATGTGGGATGCGGCACGGGCGCTGCAACCCGATACGCAGCCGATCGCGCAGGCAGTTCCGGGCGCGTTGTGGGCCTCGATGTAAATGCAGGGATGATCGAGGTCGCCAAAGCCAGTTCGACGACCACCGACATCGCTATCGAGTGGTTCGAAAACAGCGCCTACGAACTGCCGTTTGCCGACCGCGAGTTCGATGTCGCTCTGTGCGCGCAGACATTGCAGTTTCTCGACAACAAGCCTCGCGCGCTGTCGGAGATACACCGCGTTCTGAAATCAGACGGACGCATCTGCGTCAGCGCCTGGTGCGAGTGTGCATTGAATCCCTACTTCGCAGCATTGGTCGACGCCATCAGCCGGCACATCGGTCCGCAAGTTGCCGCAGGTTTGAATGCAGCGTTCGGGCTTGCCGATGCGAACGCCGTGCGTGCGCTGCTCATCGACGCCGAATTCAAGAGCGTGACGACGGCGGTCCAGCAACTCGATCTTGATCTGCCCCCCGTTCGAGAATTTATCCCGCAGCACGTGAGCGCCACACCAATGGCTGCCGGGTTTCAGGCGGCGACGGAGCAGGCTCGCGAATCGGTCATTCGCGAAGTGGCGGGCCGGATGGCGGCCTACGAGACCGACAAAGGAATCCGCGTACCTTTCCGCACGCATCTGGCGATGGGAGTCGCATGAAATCAGCGACGTCGCGAATGTCGTCCCAAGACACGCAGTGCCGCGCCGGGATCGCCGAGCGCTGAGACACCGCAGCAAGCGGTGAACGCTCCCTTCTACGCGCCACTCGATGACTCCCAGATGCCGAACCGGAGACGCTGGTTTTCGCCCGTAGCCGCGTATCTGCTGTCCGCACTCTGCATACAGGCTAGCCTCGGAGCCTCGTTCGCTTCACTATTACGGCCATGTGCTACTCCGCCCAGCTCGTTCAGGACCTGCGCAAGCTCTTTCGTGAGCTGCACGTGGTCATGGACTACGAGGAGGCCGAACGAATTTTCTTGCTTCGCCTCGACAATCCCACCTTGAACATCTCCAAGGGGTTCGAAGCGAACTTCGACCATCCGACGAACGAACGCGAACGAAGGATCAAAGCCCTGATCGACGAACATCGCTCGCGGATGGCGACGAAATTCGAAAAGGAGCTCTTTACTCAGAAAACCCGGCTCGTGAACGCCGAGCGCAGCCTCAAAGTGAAAGAAACGAAGAAGGCGCGCGAAGATGTGCGCATCGCGACGACCAAGATTGAGACGCTGACGAAGAAGCTCGCTTCACTGCGGAGCACCGAGCTCACATTGGACGATCGCCGCGTGTTTCCGATGGTGTACGGCGGCGTGATCGTCAGACGCGACGGACAGAATTGGCTGACGCCGATGCGCTACTTCTGTCGTCCAGCGGGCAAGCCGGAGTTCTACGACCGGAAGTTTCCCGGACTCTACAACGCCCGTCGCGACAATCTTCTCAAGTTCTGGCGCGAGCAGTTCGGCCACGATCACGCCATCGCCGTCGTCGACAGCTTTTTCGAATGGGTACCGCTCCACAAGAAGGAGCGCCGCGAGCTCGCGCCGGGAGAACAAGAAAAAAGTATCGAGCTGCAGTTCATTCCCAAACCGCGACGCTCGATGCTCGTTGCCTGTCTATGGTCGCACTGGACCGATCCGAAACTGCCGTACGTGAATGGATTCGCTGCCATCACCGACGATCCGCCGCCTGAAGTCGCCGCCGCCGGTCACGACCGTTGCATCGTGAACATCAAACCCGAGAACGTCGAAGCCTGGCTCACACCGCGAGGACGTAGCGCCCGGGAGCTGCTCGATATCCTTTCCGACCGGGAGACCCCGACGTACGAGAACGAGGTGGTGTTGGCGGCGTAGTGCACTCTCATCCTGAGTGTTTCGACTTCCTCCTCCCGATGGACTAACGAACCGATGCGGCGCGACTAATCGAAGCCCCTATCGAATTACGATTGAGTTTCTCGATTTGCCGGTACCCATGAGGCAGTCGTCAATCGACGTCGTTGCCACCACTGAAGAGCGATTCATCGCAGACAAGCGAATCAGCACCGCTCTCAACGAGCCTTCTGCAATACGCCAGAGTCAGTCGGCGCTC
>CALEKY010000053.1 GCA_937902995.1 uncultured Sinobacteraceae bacterium | reverse complement strand
GTTGCAGACAGCGGCGTATGCCGGACTGGCGCTGATTGCAGTGCTGGGCATGATCTTCATGGCCGTGAGCTATGGCCGTAATCGCGCGTACATTGCCGATGTCCATACGGCGGTAGAGACCTTGGAGCAAACGCCGCCGGTCGCGCGCGGCGCCACGCCGGATCAAGCGCTGCCGCGTTTGAATGCGCTGCGCAGCGTCGTCGATACGGCTGATCGGCATCGCAACGATGTGCCGTTCATGATGCGCTGGGGACTGTATCAAGGCGGCGCATTGGGTAATTCCGCTCGCGATGCTTATGTGCGCGAGCTCGACGGTACGCTGTTGCCGGCCGTCACGGCAGCAATCCGTCAACGCCTCATCGCTTACACCGCCGAGCCGGACAAGCTGTACGAGTACCTCAAAGCGTATTTGATGCTCGGCAATCCGGACCGCATGGACAAAGCGCAATTGGCCGTGATGACGGATCTCGAATGGCAGACTGCCTATGCCGACCGGCCCGAAGTGCGCGACGCCCTCTCCGCGCATTTCCGCAGCCTCCTCGAATACCAAGACGAGCTGCGCGCACAACCGCTCGACGATCGGCTCGTCGCTCAGGCGCGCAACGCCATCAAGCAGGCTTCGGTACCGCGCCTCATGTACAGCCGTCTGAAGCTCCGTTACGCGGGCGACGCGGATCGCGCCGTTCGTCTCGATGTTGCGGCGGGCCTCGGCGCCGAGCGCGTGCTCGTCCGCAAGAGCGGACGGAGCTTGAGCGATCCGGTACCGGCCATTTACACGCCCGCAGTCTTCGAAGAGATCAGCCGGCTCGGTACGGCGGAATTGATGGCGGAATTCGCTCAGGACGCTTGGATCTTCGGCGAAGACAGCAACCTGTTGCAGAACCCGCGTCTTGCTTATGACGTGCTCACGATCTACGAGCAGGATTACATCCGTGCGTGGAGCGAAGTGCTCGAAGACGTGCAGCTTGCACCGTTCTCGAATCTGTCGGAGGCGAGCGAGCTGCTGAGCATTCTCTCCGCACCGAACTCGCCGTTGCGGGGCTTCCTCGTCGAGGTCGATCGCAACACGTATCTCGTCAAGCCGCAGGATGCGAATACCGCGCCGGGCGCGCTCGAGAAGGCAGAGCGTGCCGTGCGAGAGCGGCTCGACAAGATCCTCGGCGCCGCGCAACAAGCGGCGGGTGCTGGCACGACCAAACCCGGATCGCTCGTTACGGCGCACTTCGATCCGATTCACAAGCTCGTCGCAGGCGGTCAAGGCCAGGCGCCGATCGATCGCGTGCTCTTGCAGTTGGGTCAAGTGCAACAGCAGCTCGCCAGCATCGGCGGAAGCGTCGGCCAAACGAGCCCGCTGGAAGCGCTGAGCCGCTCGGGCGGCGGCGAATCGCTCAAGGCGCTGCAACGCGAAGCCGCGACGTTGCCGCCGCCCTTGAATGCGATGCTCGCCAACATCGGCGGACGGAGCGAAGCGCTCGCCGTCGGTCAGGCGCGTAGCGAACTGGAAAACCGTTATCGCTCTCAGGTGTTGAGCGAGTGCACATCCATCACGAACGGACGCTATCCGTTCGATCCGCGCAGTACCGTGGATGTCCCGCTCGCCGACTTCGGCCGGCTATTCGGCGCGAACGGCATCTTCGATTCGTTCTTCAAAGAGAATCTTGCGCCGCTGGTCGATATGTCGCGCACGCCGTGGGCTTGGCGTCAGGGCGCGAGCGGCCCGGCGTCGATGCTGCGCAAGTTCGAAGCCGCACAGCGCATCCGCGATCAGTATTTCCGCCCCGGCGGACAATTGCCCGAAGTGCAATTCACGCTCACGCCGGTGTACCTCGATGCATCCGCCTCGCGTTTCACGATCGAGCTCGACGGTCAAAGCTTCGTGTATCGGCATGGTCCTGAGCGCACGATGCCGGCCGTTTGGCCGGGACCTGCGCCGGGCGTTGCCGCCTATTCGTTCGAAGGCCGCACCGGCGACCGTCCGAATCAAGCGTTCGAAGGACCGTGGGCTTGGTTCCGGCTGCTCGATTCCGGTCGCCTCGTGCCCGAGAGCGATGTCCGATACACCTTGAACTTGCAGGCCGGCGCTTACGAGGCGCGCGTGAGATTGGAAGCGACGAGCATTCGTAACCCGTTCGTGCGAAACGCCCTGCGAGACTTCCGCTGCAATCTATGAGCCGCCGGCGGAGCGCCCCATGGAAGTAGGCTTCTACGGCAAGCTGCCGAGCCACGGAGACTTCCTGCGTCGTCGCGTCGACGACGACTTCCTGCGCATCTGGGACGAATGGCTGCAACAGAGCATGGCGGCGAGCCGCGCCGCCTTGGGCGAGGGTTGGCTGGACGTCTATCTCACGAGCCCCGCGTGGCGCTTCGCGTGCGATGCAGGATTGTTCGGCCGCAAAGGATTCGCCGGCGTCGTCGCGCCGAGCGTCGATCGCGTCGGCCGCTACTTCCCGCTCACGGTCGTCTTCGAAATTCCCGAGCACGCGCAGCCTTTCATGGTCGCGCAACGCGGCGAGGCATGGTTCGATCGCATCGAACGCTTGATTCTCGAAACCTTGGCGCAAGAGCACGTCGATCTCGAGCTCTTCGACGAGCAACTCATCGCGTCCGCGACCGATCTGGAGCTGCGTTCGTGGACCTCCGCGATCGAAGTCGATTTTCGCCAAGCCGCCGAGGTCGCCGGTTCGACGCGCGCGCAATGGCACGTGCCGCTCGGCTCGGCGACTTCGATGTCGGTGCTCACCGAGCAACTGCTTTACGCACGGCTGCGCGCGACGCATGCGCCGCTGACGCTCTTGTGGACCGAAGGCTCTGCACGCATCGAGCCGTGTTGTCTGTTGATGTCAGGACTACCGGCACCGGCAAGCTTCACCGCCGTACTCAATGGCGAGTGGGCTCACGAAGGCTGGCACTGCATCGACGCCAAAGTTTCCGAAGCACCGGCACATACGGATACGTGGGTCAGCAGCGATCACCCCGTGCGCTACGTGTCCGCAGGTCTCACCGACACCGGCAAGACCCGCTCCGTGAACCAGGATGCATTCATCGAACGCGCCGACATCGGCGTCTGGGCGGTGGCGGATGGCATGGGCGGACATGAGCACGGCGAAATCGCGAGCCGCATGGTGTGCGATGCGCTCGCCGACCTCATTCCCGCAGGAACGCTCGATGCGACCGTCGAGGCCATCGTGGAGCGCTGGCGGCGAGTGAACGGCTATCTCCACCGAGTCGCTACGCGCGAAATCAATCCCGTCCAGAGCGGCAGCACCGCCGTCGCTCTGGTGACTCGTGGCGCACGTTGCGCAGTGGTCTGGGCCGGCGATAGCCGCGCCTATCGTTTGCGGGACGGCGAGCTCACGCAGCTGAGCCGCGATCACGTTTTCGGCGCAGAATTTCCCGGCGCCATCGAGAGCTACGCCATTACGCGCGCCGTCGGCGGCGAGGCGACGCTCGATCTCGACGTCGTCAACGACCGCGTTCGTCCCGGCGACCGTTTCCTGCTCTGCTCCGACGGACTGACGCACGAGATCGACGACGACGCCATCAGGAACATTCTCGCGAACAATCCCTTGGAGGCGTGCCCGCGCAAGCTCGTTGAAGCCGCGCTGAGCGCGGGCGGCCGCGACAATGTGAGCGTCATCGTCATCGATGCTTTACCGGCGGATACGGTATGAACGACGAGAAGAACGACTTGACGTTCCAGCGCACCGTCAAGCGGCCCGAAGATTCGGGCAGCGGCGATGAGATGAAAACGCAGTTGCGCTCGGCGGACACGGTTCCGCTTGCACGCAACGACGAAGACATGAAGACGCAGTTGCGCTCGGCAGAAACGATCCCGTTCGCGCGCAACGACGACAACATGAAGACGCAGCTGCGGTCGCTCGATGCGGGTCCGTCCGACTCGGCGACGGTGATGCGAACGGACGAGACGCTCCGAATCGCGCCGCCCACCGCGGTCGAGGCCACGCTGGCAACGCCTACTGTCCCAGATCGACCGATCGGATCCCATTCGCAGCCGCGGGAAGTCAAGTTCGTTCCGGGCGAGCTGATCAAAGACCGCTTCTTGCTCGAACGCCAGATCGGACGCGGCGGCATGGGCGTCGTGTTCGCTGCCGTCGACCGCCGCAAGGAAGAGGCACGCGATCCAAATCCGCGCATCGCGATCAAGATCTTGAACGGCGACTTCGAGCGCCATCCTCACGCGTTGATGGCCTTGCAGCGCGAGGCGCGCAAAGCGCAAACGCTCGCGCATCCGAACGTCGTGACGGTGTTCGACTTCGATCGCGACGGCTCATCGATCTTCATGACGATGGAGCTGTTGCGCGGTCGCTCGCTCGATTCAATCACGCGCGAAGCCCGCGGCAAGGGCATCGGCCGGGAAGCGGCCTTGCCCATCATCCGCGGCATCGCCGAAGGTCTCGCCTACGCACATCGCAAAGGCATCGTGCACTCGGATTTGAAGCCCGGAAATGTGTTCGTGCTCGAGGACGGCACACCGAAGTTGCTCGACTTCGGCATCGCACGCGCGATCCCTTCCGCCAATACGGAGCAAGATGTTTTCGACGCAGGTTCCTTGGGTGCCTACACCGAGGCGTACGCCACCGACGAAATGATCGAGGGCGCGGATCCGCATCCTGCCGACGACGTCTACGCGCTCGGATTGATCGCGTACGAGCTGCTCACGGGATATCACCCGTACCAACGGCACAGCGCGCCGAAAGCGCGCGAGCTCGGCATCAAGCCGCCGACACCGAAGGATCTGACACGACGCGAAGCGCGCGTCCTCGAGCGTTGCATTGCGCTCGAACGCGCCAAGCGTCCGAAGGACGCCGCCGAAGTCCTCAAGGAAATGTTCGGTGCGACGCGGCTACAGAAAACGCTCGTCGCAGCAACGATCGTGCTGGCCTTGGCCGCCGGCGTTTTCGCCTATCGCGACTACACACAATCCGGTCCTGCGGTCGCCTTTGAGAGCTTGCCGGTCGAAGTGCAGCAGCAATTCCATGCAGCCATGTCGGAAGGCGATGCGAGCTGGGCCTTCTACGAGCAGGAGAAAAACGTCGTCGCGTTGTACGACGCCATCGATCGGTACGCAGAGGCCGAGCGGCTTCACCCGCGCAACAGAACGGCAGCTCGCGCGCTACGTAAGACCGCCGATGCCTTCTTGAAAGACGTGGCGAAGACGCCCGAGCAAAGGCGCGAGGCCGCACGCGTGCTCGCGGAGAAAAGCGATTTCCTCGCCAAGTATTCGCCGGTCATGGATGCGCTTTGAGCGTCGACGGCTAGCGATTCATCGCCTCTGCCAAACGCATCACGATGCGCGGCCACTCTTCAGCCCAACAGCAGACGTGATCGAAAGTCGGATACTTCCACACTGCCGCTTGCGGCCGGCGCTCGAAATAACGGCGTGAGATTTGGGGCGGCACCGTCATGTCGCGTGCGCCGACCAAGTGAATCTCGGGTACGGCCAATACATCGTCGCGGTCCGCAGGATTCAGCGACGCATCGAGCGGCAGATAGCCGTGATGCGACGTCCATGCGGCGACATCGAGATTGGCGGCAATCGTCACGAGCGCGCGCACGTTCGGGAGGCGCGGTGCCATCAACGCAGCCAACGCTCCTCCGCCGCTGTAACCCACGAGCACAATCTCATCGAAGCCCTGCTGCGACTGAAACGACCGTAGCGCTTCGGTCATGCTTTGCACGACACGATCGGAATAGCGTGCACTGGTCCAAAGCTCGACGCTGCACTCGGGATCGGACGCATGACCGTCGTAGCACGGGCGGTTGAGATACAAGACGGGTCTGCCGGTAGCTACCGCAAGACGCAGTGCCAGCGGATTGCGCGATGTCGGATCGTCCGCCGGTATGCGGCCGGCGATCCAAGGTCGTCCGTCGCCCTCGATGAACACCCAAAGCGGCGATTCGGACGACTCGTGCAGTCCGCCGTAGTAAGCGCGATGCACGAATTCGGTGCCCTGCAGCTCGACGGCCGAAAGCTGCAAGCGGGCAGCGAGCTCGGACGGCGCAATGCGCGTCGAGCTACATCCGCCGGCTGACAGCACAGCTGCCAAGCACAGAAGAGCCAAGCAGAGGCGACCGCGCGCGAAGATGCGCTCGATCGACACGGAGGTGCGTCCGGCTGGCTGGTCGGCAGGGCTCGCTGGACTGAGCATTGCGGCTGTTCTTCGGGCGTCTTTCTTGCGCTGCGTTGGACGGACAACGGCAGGCGGAAGGCTTCCCGGAAGTACGAACCGTGCCGCAAGTCCTTGTTTGCGCTGCTAGACTAGTACGAAATTCCGCCTCTAGCACAAATCAATCTGTCAAATCGCGGGGCCGGAGCCGGCTGTTCGCACAGGGGAACGACCATGAGTTATCGATTGGGATGGACGATCGCCGCGGCTGTACTCGTCTCCTCATGCGCTGCGCCGTCGCAAACCGAGATTCAAGCCGCCACCAAGGGCATGGTCGCGCGCCAGGATCTCGAGATCGTCGATTGCTTGTTGCCCGGCCAGGTACGACAGCTCGGCAACATGACCTACCTGACCCAGCGACGCCCCGTTCGCACTACCGCCGGCGAGTGTCGTGTGCGCGGCGGCGAGTATGTGGCTTTCGATCGCGCCGATTTGGCGTCAGCGCTACGCATCTGGA
>CALEKY010000052.1 GCA_937902995.1 uncultured Sinobacteraceae bacterium | reverse complement strand
GCCCACCAGGCGTACATGTCCCTGGGCGTCGCTATCTCGATCGTCTCCACGTCCGGAAGCGATTCCGGCTGGTCGGTCAGGCACACGAACCGGTGCGCTGGGAGCGCCCTGGAGACCATGCTCCGCAGCCTCAGGACGTAGTCAGGGGTGAACCCCACGTGTCCCCTGACGAACACGCACGCGACCGTGATGCTCATTTCCTGATTCCTATGGCGTATATCCGTGGACCGATGTCCACGTAGTTGATGGAGTACGTCCTCAGATCCCTAACAGCGCGGCCTACCGGCTCGATCTGACAGTCGTCGAAGACCACAACATCGCCCGGCCGTTGAAGCTGAGACAGCGCCGCGCCCTCGTAACAGACCTGCTCATACGTGTGCTTGCCGTCGACGAACGCGAAAGGCACGCGCTTGTGCTGCGTCAGCGCCCAGTGCAGCCATGACGTCGACCCGCCACCGAAGAACGTGACCCTCACCCCAGACGACACGTGCCCGGCTACGAACTCGTTGACGGTCTTGAGCCCGTCCAGTTCGGCTACGCTGTTGCGTGGGACGCGCGCATTGGGATCAATGACGTCGAGCGACACGACCTCGCAGCCGGCGCCTGAGTCCTCGAGCGCGTGGCTGATGACGCACGCCGAAAAGCCTTTCGCTGTACCAATATCAAGGATTACCTCGCCACCGACAAACCCCTGCAACGCCTTACGTAGAAAGTAGCGCAGCGTCGTATAGATGATCCGCCCATGCTGCCAGTTCGGCGGGTTGGCCTTCAGAGGACACGCGAGCGTTCTCGCCATCGACTCGAGCTTAGCCCTGTCGATCGCATACCCGAGCATTCGCTCATATGCGTCGACAACAGGGTAGTCGCGCCGACGCTCCCTCTCAAAGATCGCGTCATACTGATTGGCCGTTAGCATGGCACATATACCTCGTCGCTGTGCGCGGTGAACGCCAGCTTGTAGCCGCGACTCGTGATCCACTCGCGAAGCTCGTCCGCGGTGGCGTCATAGAACTCGATGTTACGATTTATCTCGACGCCGATCACCGGTCTAAATCGCTCGATAGTCCGAGCGGCTCCACGCAAGGCTCGCAGCTCGTAACCTTCGATATCGAGATAAATGATGTCGCAGGCGTTCAGCTTCAGATCGTCGATCATGAGCTGCGGGATCGAACCTTCACCGGAAACGTGAGTGAGTCCTTCGTGGACGGGGCGCCCGCTGGGATCGCGTCGACTCGTCTTGACTGAGACCGGCCTATGCGTGTCGCCTACCGCAGCGTTGAACGCCGTGATGTTCGTCTCCGGCGCGTTGTGCGTCATGAAGTCGAACAGCTCGGGGTCAGGTTCGAACGTGTAGACGTTCTTAAACTCCTCGGCGAGTCGCTTCGGAAACAGACCGAGGTTGCCCCCGGCCTGCACGGCGACGTCGCGTCCGGGCGTCAGCTGCAGCGCGCGGTCAAGGTTCTGAAGATCCCTGAACGCCCACTTGATGCAGCGGGCCGACCCCTTGAACGTCTCCCAGGGCCACCCGCTCCTGTACTCCCGGAGAGGCCCGAGGTCCATCGTCAGGATGTCGTTGCGCTGCGTTAGCTGTCTCACCGAAGACCTCCTCGAGCGTCGCCCGTCTGAAGCAACGCAACGCGGTGACCCTCGAGCAGTTCACGACGTCGACCCCCATCCGCTTCAGGTCGGTGGCGAGCGGCGCCATCTGCCGTATCCACGACGCGAAGCCGCACCCGTTGGGCAAATTGCCCTCGTGCTTACCGTGCCAATGCTCTCGACCACCTGTGCGCTGCATATCGAATCCCAGCAGCACGATCTTCTTGGCGCCGAATGTCGCGGCCAGGTGGATCGCCTGAAATCCCGAGTTGCCGCCCCCATTTATTGTGTCAGGCTCCGTACAGAAGCCTTGACCGGTTCCGCACCTAATCCAGTACGTACCGAACTTGTCGCGCGCCATCTCGCTGACGCTCCACATCTCGCCTTGGAAATTCGGGAAGATCTTCGGCGCGTAGACCTCCCAGAACCTGTAGTCCGCGGCGTAGAGCACATCTGCCCAGGGGGCGAGCTTGAACGTCGCGTTGACGACGATCAGCTTCGCCTTGCCCCGAACGAAGTCTAGGTCCTGCTGCGTGAGCGACGGCCCGCTCGCGGCGACGACGACCGTTGCCCCCGACCACCGCCCCGCCGGCCCGCCGACGAATCTCCCGTCGACCCAGACTCCTGGTCGCGCTGCGATTCGGTCTCGTCCTCCTGCACCTCTTCCTCCGACGAGCCATCCTGGTCGTCGGCTTCGGCGTTTCCCTCGTCGCCGTCCTTCGTGCTCTGAGGTCCGCCTAGATCGGTGTTCGACTTGGGACCAGGTTGAGACGCGCTGTTCGGCCCGTTCGTTCTCGGGACGTGAACCTCGGCAAGCTTGTTCGCGATGAGCTGCCTGCCGTAGTGATCGTCGACCGTGATGACGACACCCGCTCGGATGAGGCCGAGCCGACCGTTGAATGTTTTGAGTGCCCTGACCTGCATTGCCGTTCTCCTTGGAACGTCGTTCTATCGATCGAAAAAGAGAGCGGACGCCGAGATTGACGTCCGCCCTGAGCCCAATCAGCCCCGATCAGGTGGTCGAGCCTGCCGGGAAGCTGCCGTGCACGAATGCAGCGGGACGGGCAACCGCCAGAGCGAGGCGCTCTTCGCAGAGGATCGTGACCATGTTCTTGACGAAGTTGTCACGGTCCTCCGTCGACACGGAGATCGACGCCTGCTCGCGATCGAACAGGGTCGCGCCCATGCGGAACGCGCCGACCAGGAACTGATCGTTCGGCATCGCGTCGGACTCGACGACCGGACGACCCCACAGCATCGGCGGGAGATTACCCGACGGATTCGCCATGAGATATCGGTTCTCGTTGTCCTTCGTGAGCTCGATGTTGTGCCAGTCGGTCGGCGTCAGAACGATGCCGCTCGCCGGATAGTACGACAGGCGCACCTGCAAGATCGCGTGACGGATCACATCGATCATGGTGTCGCCCGGCCGGTTGAGCGCGTTGTTGTACGGCGTCGCCTGCGGCAGGAGACCCAGGATGTTATTGCCCGTGCCATCGCCGAGCAGGATCTGGTTCTCCTCGGCGATCGCCAGACCGTAGCGCAGACGCCCGTTGATCAGCGAGGCGAGCTGCGGGAAGTCGGCGAGTACCTGACGGGTCGCGTGAATCCAGTGAGCGATCGTGCGAACCGGCACGTCTTCGCGCTCGTAGGTGATGTTCGACTGGGGCTTCTGCGCGCCTTCGCTGACCACGTCCGCGTTGTTCGTGAACACGTTCTCGCGAATCCACTCGATGAGATTCGAGGAGGTCGTGCCCGCGTCGAGCAGCGAGCGGATGGTGAGCGGACGCAGCGGCTCCTCGACGACGCCCGGCAGGCGATCACTCCAGATACCCGCGCCGCCGGAGTTCGGCAGCGACGTGATGGTCTTGAGCTGGAACGCATCCGAGTGCCCCTTTCCGCCGCGCTTGACGAAGTCCTTCAGAGCGTCGGACTCGACGAACATCTCGCCCGGGCTCTTCTGCTGACCCTTGCGAGGGTCGCCCTTCTTCGCGTCGTCGGCGAGCTTCTGCTCGAGGTCGTTGATGCGCCCGTGGAGTCGCTGGTTCTCCTCGGTCACCTTGGCCATCGCGTCCTTCAGGCCTTCGCTGACCTTCTCACCCGCCTGCACCTTCTCCTGAATCTGCCTCAGGATCGTGTCGGCCTCCTTCGTCTTCTCGTTGATCGCCTCCTTGATCGACGCGATAAGAGCCTTCTTTTCCTCTTCGTTCATGATAGCAACTCCTGCACCGAGATCGGTGACTTCGTAGTGATAGATTTGATTTCGGAAATGATCTCGTCTAGCACCGACTTACCGATGCCTTTTGCGCTTCGGCTCTCAGCGTCGCGCAGGAGCCCCGCATAGCCATGGCCGACGAGCGCCTTGGCCTGCGATCTGGAGAATCCGGCGTCGCGCAGGATCTCCTCGATTTCTCTCATGGAGGGCACGCCTTCGGCGAACATGCTCCTCACCTCGGTGATCAGCGACTCGGAGTTCGCCGGGAAAGTCACGATCGAGACCTCCCACAAGTCGATCTCCTTGAGCGTCAGGATCTTCTTCTCGTTGTCCCACTCCTCGACGACCGAGTTAAAACCGATAGAGAGACCGTCGATAGTCTTGCTCTTCATCAGCGCCCACGCCTCGCGCGCCCGCTGCACGTCGTTCACGAGGAGCTGGCCTTCGGTGTACAAGCCTTTCTCGTCCTCGACCATCTTCGTAAAAGGACCGACGGGCTCGCCCGAGCGATGCTGCCAGAGCGCCGGCGGGAGACGACCGCGCGACTGCCACTTACGCAGCGTGTTGGCAAAAGCGCCAGGCGCGACGACTTCGCGGTACGCGTCGATGACGTTGTACACGCTCGCGTAGCCCGAGAAATACCCCTTCTCGTCGACCTCTTTGACGTCGAACGTGAAGTTGCGAACCTTACGCCTCATCTCTGTCACCTCTGCTGTCGTCGAGTCCCAACCACGCACGCAGCGCGTCGCGAACCTGAACGGCGTTGTCGGGCATTGTACCGAGTTTGTCGATCGGAGACATGTTGGACTGGATAGTCAGCTTATCGGCGTTCGGCTCGTCGATTCTCGGCAGGTTCTCCTTCGCCCGCGCCTCGTTGCGCGTGTAGATACCGTTCTGTGTCATCTGGCTCAGGAACGCGGCGCGCGCCTGGCTGTCACCGCGCAGCAGCTCGTCGAGGTTGAACTGGGCGTAGTACCCGGTCGCCTGCTCCTCCGGCGTGAGCAGCTGGCGATAGATCTCCTGCTCGATCGTAGTGAGTACCGGGCCGAGCCCGAGCTTCAACCACCCGAGGATGATCTGCTCGACGCCGCTCCCCCACATCGTCTGCCCGTCGGTCGCGTGGTGAACGAGAATCGGGGGAACGTCGTACCAACTGCAGATCTCCTCGAACGAGTACTTCCTCGAGGCAAGCAGCTCGACGTCGATAGGCTTCAGCGACAACGGTTCGAACTTCGTCGCATTCTCCGCGACCATCACGCCGAACTGCTTGTCGCTGTCCTGCCCTGTGCCCGTACCGACGAACTCGTTGACGATCTGCCTATACGCCGCGCGCTGGTCCGGCTTGAGCCACTGCGCAATCGTGAGAATACCGCTCGCCCGCAGGCCGTTCTTGTACGAGAGGCTCGCCGCGCGGTCGCCGGCCATCGACAGGCCCAGGGTGTTCGCCGCGTACTGGATCCGTGACAGTCCTGTATAGCCATCCATCGATCGGTCGATAACGTAGAACACCTCGTCGGCAGAAAGGTCGAGGCTCTCCCTCGCGTCCGTCATGCCAGGCGGCGAGTAACGGAAGCGGATCCGTCCGTTGTCGTCGAGGTACACCGTCATGTACTCCGGCCGCATGGGCTTGAGCCCGACGATACGTGACCCGATCTTCAGCTTCCGCGCGTAGCACGCGCCCCACGTCATCATCGACGCGACCATCGACTGCCAGAACTTCGCGCTCGACATGTCCTGGTTCGGTACATAGCGCAACACCCTGTAGAGCGGGTGCGTTGTCTCCTTCGTCGACGTCAGGCCATCCGGGCTGCTACGATAGAGGTACAGCGGGAGCGACATCACGGTGTTTGCGTATCGCCACACGCACGCCCACACAGCTCCGATCGACAGCGACAACTCAGGCGTGATGTTGATGCCGCCGTACGACCGCGCGAGGTTGACGGGCCCCTGCGCCTGCCCGCCACCGGGCCAGAGGCGGAACGTTCGCTTGCCTGTGTCGAACGGAAACCACGTGAAGATCGGAGCGAAGAACTGCCGAAGCCTGCTCGGCGCGGGGGCGTCCCGCTGCAAGATCACGAGCTGACCCTGTTTCGCGCTCGTCAGATCAGGGACACCGAGTGTTCTGTCTGTCATGCAGTCACCGGTTCATTGAAGAATCCAGCCGAATCGTCGCCCGTGTCGACGATGGCCAACCCCATTGCCATGAGAAGCGCGCACATCCCGTCGATCTTGTCCGCGCTTCTCTTTCGATCGGGAGCCATGTTCAAGTTCACGTCGTACCTTGGCACCAGGTTAGCGGCGTTCCACCGTAGCACCGGGTTCCCGCCGTGGCGCAGGTTCCCCGTACCGTATGCGATCTCGAGAGCCTGCATCGCGGGGTGATAGCTCCTCGGGCCCTGGATGAAAACCTCGAGATCGACGCCTTGATTCGCCAGTCGTGTCGAGAACTGCTGCGCGTTCCACGGATCATACGCTATTTTGACCGGTCGGAACATCTCCACGTCGGCCATGATCTGCTTCTCGATCACGTCGTAATCGACCCGGTCGCCTTCCGTCTGCGTGACGTAGCCGCTCTCCACCCAGGCCTGATAGGGAGTAGTGCGCCGCTCCGTTCTCTGACGCACCGCCTCGCGCGGCACCCAGTAGCGCATGTGCACGTACCACACGCCGTCGACGCACCAGACGAGCGCCCATGCGACCATGTCCGTCGTGCTCGCGAGGTCGAACGCGCCCCAGCAGGGATGGCCTCGTAGCCATTCGAGATCGACCTCCCCGGCGCACTGGTTCCACTTCAGCATGTCGATCCACGTCTTCGCGCTGGAGCTCGGCCGATTGAGCCGTTTGATTCGGAACTCGCCGAGCTTACCCGGGATGTGCTTCGCGTCGATGGCGAGCTTACGCATCGTGTCGCGGAGCTTCTCGTTGTAGTCGTAGAGCGGATTCGCCTTGCGCCACTTCGTCTCGTCGAAATCATCATCCTCTTTCGTGCCGAGGGTTTTATCCTCCTCGTCGAGCGCGTAGTAGACGACGAGGAAATGATCGGCCTCGACCGCCCCGAGCAGCACGTTCTTGGCGAACTGTCTCACCTCCGGCCACGGCCCGGGAGTCTCGAACCCCTCGGTCGTCGTGTACAGGAAGAGCGGGCAGTCCCTCGCGCCCGCCGCGTCAGTGAGCACGTTCATCAGGTCGTGCGTCTTGTGCGCGTGCAACTCGTCGAGCGTGAACGCCTGCGGGTTCAAACCGTCCTGCGTCGAGGCTTTCGCGTTGATGGGTTTGAAGAACGCGCCGTTCTTGTGACGCTTGATCGTGTTGGCGTAAGGCTCGACGCCGTAGTAGCGCTGTAGGTCGTGGCACTTCTCGAGCATCGCCTTCGCGATGCGCCACACGACTCGCGCCTGGTCGCCCGTCGTCGCCGCCGCGTAGAGCTGCGCGCCCGGATCCTCCTCCTCGCACATCACGTAGAGCATGATCGCCGCCGCCAACGTCGACTTCGCATTCTTGCGAGCGACGGCGAAGAGCGCGGTCGTAAATCGACGAAACCCCTTGCTGTTGCGAAAACCGAAGAGGTTCACGATGAAGAAGATCTGCGCCGGCACCAGGACGATGTTGGGCGTCTCCCACTTCCCTTCGACGTGCGGCAGCAGCTCGATGAACCGGCACGCCTTGTTCGCCTCCTTCGCGTCGAACGTGAACGGCGCGTCGGCCTGCTTCGCCCGCTCGAGGTCGTCGAGGAAACGCCTCGCCGCCCGGCGAATCCAGTACCCGTAGCGCTCGCCGTCGACGTCCTCTACGGCCTCCCTGGCGTACGCGATCGCGATCGGGACGAAGTCCTTCCCCTTGTCGAGTTTGCCGAAGGGATTCTTCTTGACGCGCTCCTTCTCCTCGCGAATTCTTCTGCGCATTCCCTCGCTGATCTTCTTTCGCATCTCCTCCCTGAACTTCGGATCCTTGCGCAACTCGCGTATCGCGGCGTTCGCCTTCGCGGTGAGCGCGCGACGCTGTTTCTCGTCGAGATCGAGCGTTCGAACCTTGGCGCCGCGATTCGAGCGATTCAGAACTCGAGATTTGCGCCATCTTTTCTGCGCAGCGACGCTCTTCTTGATGCGCTCGAGTTCGGCAGTTTTCTTCGACGTTGCCATTATCAAGTCTCGATGTTAAGTCTCGCTCAGAGTGCCGCGATTTTTTGCCAGATCGGAAGAGCACACGTCTGAACTCCAGTCACGCCAATATCTCGTATG
>CALEKY010000051.1 GCA_937902995.1 uncultured Sinobacteraceae bacterium | reverse complement strand
GGGAAGAAGGGAAGAAGGGAAGAAGGGAAGGGGGCTTGACGGCTTACTTGGTCGTGCGGCTGCACTGTACACTTGCGCCAACGATCTCTCTTTCCTTTCCCCTTTCCCGACATGACTCACTCAGCGTTCCTCGCCACCGCACTCGAAGCTGCGCGCGCTGCAGCGGATGTGATTCGACGCTACTACGAGCGCAATCTCGAAGTGACGATCAAGGCGGACAAGTCGCCGGTCACGCAAGCGGATGTGGAAACCGAGAAAGTCATTCGCGAAATCTTGAGCAAACAATTTCCGCAACACGGTTTCTACGGCGAGGAAACGGGGCAAAGCGCACTCGATGCGGAATATCTGTGGCTCGTCGATCCGATCGACGGGACGAAAGCCTTCGTGCGCGAATATCCGATGTTCTCGACGCAGATTGCATTGATGCATCGCGGCCGGCTGATCGTTGGCGTCTCGTCAGCGCCGGTGTATGGCGAGCTCGCCTATGGGGAGATCGGTCGCGGCGCTTGGCTGAACGACAAGCCGCTCAAGGTGAGCAACATCGATTCGATCGAAAACGCGGCGATCTCATCCGGAAATCTCAAGACGCTCGCCAAGAGCCCGCATTGGTCGAGCTACGGTGAGCTCGTTGCCCGCGCGAATCGCATCCGCGGCTATGGCGATTTCCTTCACTACCATCTCTTGGCGGCCGGCAAGATCGACGTCGTCATCGAATCCGACGTCAACATTCTCGATATCGCGGCGTTGTCGGTGATCGTCGAGGCGGCCGGCGGCAAGTTCACGGACCTGGAAGGCAAGCCGCTCGCGCTCGAGACGACGAGCGTGCTGGCGACGAATGGAAAACTTCACGGTACGGTGAGCGAGACGCTGCGCTATCGCGCGTCTTCGTGACGAGAATTGCTAGCGCTCGTCTTCGAGCGCGATGAACGTCCGTCCTCCCGGCCATCGCACCTCGCGTGTTGGCGTTCCGTAGAGTCGCGAAATCGATGCTTCGTTGAGTACTTCGGCGGTAGCGCCGTCCTGCCATTCGCCGTTACCGAACAAGAGCAGTGCGCGGTCGGCAAAGCGCGCTGCGAGACCGACGTCATGCATGCTCAAGAGAATGGTGCGTCCTTGCGCAGCGCGTTCGCGCAACAACTTCAAGACGGCGAGTTGATGGTGCGGATCGAGATGATTGAGCGGCTCGTCCAGAATCAGAATGTTCGGATCTTGCGCAAGCAGCGTGGCGATGGCGACTCGTCGACGCTCGCCGCCTGAGAGCGTGGTCAGTTCGCGATCCTCGAGGTCACCCAAACCCACCGACGCGAGCGCTGCACGAGCGATCTCCTTGTCGCGATCGCTTTCCCATTGCCAGAACCCGATGTGCGGATGGCGACCAACGAGCACAGCTTCGAGCACGGTCGACGGAAACGGATCTTCGGTCGTCTGCGGTAATAGGCCCAGCTCGCGCGCGAATTCCTTGCGATGCCAAGAGGCAAGATCCCTGCCGGCAACGTAAATCGTTCCCGCGATCGGTGCGCGCAATCCTGCCAACGTGTGCAGCGTCAGCGTCTTGCCGGCGCCGTTGCAACCAAGGACGCTCGTGATGCTGCCTTTGGGGAGCGACATCGTCAGACGCTGCACGAGCGTGCGGTCTGCGACCGCAATGTCGAGGTCTGCACACGCAAGCGGTGCAATCGGTACGGGTTGAGGGATCGCGCTCATGGTGTCGAAGATGGTGTCGACTTCGTCGTACGGATTCAATCGCGAATCCAACCGATCTCGCGTGCCGTGAGCGGACCGATGACGACTTCTCGCAATGATTCGGGAATTTCCGATTGCGTTTCCGAGATGGCGATGCGACCTGCCATCAGCTCGGCCTGCATTTGCGGATAGAGAGGCTCGAGCTCTGGATCTGCCAGACCGATCGGGTTCAAGGGCTGATTCGTTCCGGTTTCATACTTGTCAGTCGCACCGAGCGTATGCAGCAGCTCGTGAGCGATCACGATGTCGTTCGAACCTTCCATCGTACGATCTGCAAAGGCGTGCACGATGCCGAACAACCCTTTCTGTAACCCGACCGAATGCGGAAGCGCGGGCGAGGTCGCCGGATCGTAATAGAGGACGAACAATTCGATGTCGGGTTTCGGTGCATCGCCATGATCGGCCGTGCGCCACGCCCAATAGCGGGTCCTGAGACTCCACCACATGGTTCCGAGCATCCCTGTGCCCGGCGCAAGCACCGGCGGCAATTCGCGCACTTGAGGGCCGCGTGCAAAACGCATGGGCCGTTCGAGCTCGACGCCGTAGTCGCGTGCCTGCTCTTCGAAGAACGACTCGAGGGCGGAAAAATCCGAGTCAGCGGATGCGGCGATATACCGTTCGCTCACCGGGCTGCCGTCGCCGTTGATCGGAAAGATCGTCACGTAAAGCGCGTTGTCCCAATCCGTCGAGTACACGCGATCGAAGTACGCGTTCAACGCCACGAATAGCAGGACGAGGAGCAGGAGAAGGATGCGGAGGCGTTTGAACATTTCTTGGTCCGAAGACTGAAGACTGAAGACTGAAGACTGAAGACTGAAGACTGAAGACTGAAGGCTAAAGGCTGAAGGCGCTTCTTCTTGCCGGAGCCCAGCGCCCAGAGCCCGCAAGGCTGTGGCCTGTAGCCAGCGGAAGGTTCACCCCTCCGCTGTAAACGCCGCTCTCAGCCATTCGATGCTTGGCGAACGTAAATTTCCTTCGATGGCAATGACGTCGAAGCGCGCTGGAAGGCGACGCAAATCGGAGCGCATCATCAGGAAGTGCTTCGCGGCGAAAATGATCCTGCGCTGTTTGTGCCAATTGACCGAGCCTGCCGCTCCGCCGAAGCTCGGTGTTGCCCGATAGCGCACCTCGACGAATACGAGCGTCTTGCCGTCCAACATCACTAGATCGAGCTCGCCGCCGCGGCAGCGGTAGTTACGCTCGACCAGTTTCAAGCCTCTGCCAAGGAGGAGCTCCAGTGCGGCCTGTTCCGCGGCGTTGCCCGCGGCCTTGCGAGTCGCGTCGTCCATGACGTGATCGTCCTTTTCTTGGATGCAATTCCGAGTGCTTTCGATTCCTGTTGCTTCAGCGCAAGGAAGTGGCAACTTGCGGCATGTCGAGCGGAACCGGTTGTCCGTCGACGACGCGTGCCCAGCCGAGCTCGCGTCTGACACGGCCTTTCGCGTCGATCGACAGCAATCCGGTCATACCCGGGACTGCGTTTGCAGCTCCGAATCGGCCTGCCTTCAACAGCGGGATGAGTCGATAGGCATCGAAGCCGAACGCATACAGTCGTGCATTACTGCGCGCGCGAGCCGGCCAATACTTGCCCAACGTCGAGCGCATTTCCGTCGAGACGGCGTCGGGAGAGATCACGAGCGGCATGTGAGGAAACTGCACGCCGTTGATGTCCGTGTTCGCTTCCGTGTCCGGCTCGAAAATGTGCGACGTCGAATAGATCGGCAAATCTTGCGTGAGATGGAAACGTAGTGCGGGCCGCAGGGACCGGCCCTGCGAGGGAAACGCGCCAACGAAAATGAATTGCGCATCGCCGCGCTGGCGAGGCTCGAATTCGAGCCGCTGTCCGACGATGCCCATCAATGCATTCGCGCGCGAACGGCTTTCGTCGATGAGCAGCAGCTGCGTGATCGGCGTGGAGTAATCGCGCGAGCTCGGATCGTAGAAGCGCAAACCGGCGATCGTGCCGCCGAGCGTCTTGAACTCGGTATCGAATGCACGAAACACGCGCTGCCCCCAATCGTCGTTCGGTAGTAAAACGAGGCCGCGCATGCGTCCTTCCATTGCGAGCCGTTGCGCGACCTGACGCGCTTCTTCTTCGGGATCGAGCGCAAACTGGAACATGAGCGCGGGCGTGGATGCGGATTCGTCGGCGACCTGATTCAGCGCCAGCGTCAGCACGGCTACGTCGTTCGATGCGGCCAACGCAGTGACTTCATCCTTGAGCAACGGACCGACAATGAACTGCGCGCCGTCGGCAATGGCTCGACGGTAGGCAGTCGTTGCGCCCATTGCCGCCGAATCGTAGACGTTCACGAGCGGTCGTCGGCTTTGCTCTTGTTGAAGCAATGCGGCGAGGAAACCGTCGCGAACCGGAATACCGTTTGCAGCTTGACGGCCGGTCAGCGGCAGCACGAGCGCAATCTGCGGCGGGTATTCGAGACCTACGCCGAGTCTCGGCAGCACTTCATCGTTCAAGAGCTCGTTCGCGGGATGGGTCGGAAAGCGCGAACGCCACTGGTTGAGGTCGTTCGTTGCCGTAAAGGGGTTACGCGCTGCTACGAGCGCCGCGCGTCCGAGCTCGAGCCAGCCGGTAACAATGGAATTGGCGCCGGGCGGCGGTGTGAAGTCGGCATTCGAGCTCGCGCTCCGCTGCAAGCCGTCCCAAATCAGTCGCTGATTCGCGCGTTGTTCTTCCGGCGTGTCGAGCGTGCGCTCGCGGTCGAGCGCCGCCATGATCGCGGCGGCAGGCCGATTCAACGCGAACAGTGCTCGAGCGCGCAGCGCGAGAATATCAGGCAGTGCTTCCTGCGGCGGCGGCTGCGGAATCTGATTGAGCTCTGCCAGCGCCCGATCCGCGCGCTGGGCGCGCAGCGCAAGATCCGCAGTCACAATGGCTCGTGCGGCGAGATCGCGCGTCGGCAGCGTCGGATTGACTTGCTTGAGCGCTGCGGATGCCTGATCTGCTTCGTCTGCACGCAAGTATTCCTTCGCCGCGCGCAAGAGCATGCGATCGCGCAGCTCGCCGGGCGATTGCAGCGCGATCTGTTCGAACATACGCGCGGCCTGCAAAGCGTTGCCTTCGCGCGAGAGCCGCTCCGCCTGCTCGAATTGGCGATTCACGGTCGGCCGTTCGGGCCCGCGATCGACGGCGGTCTCGCACGCGCCCACCATGATCGCCAGCCACGCGCAGGCAAGCGCTCGAAGCAGGAATTTCGGCGGGTATTGCATTACGTTCCGTTCTCCGTTCGCGAACCGCGGTACGCTACGCGCGGTTCGCATTATAGGACCTCGCCCATGCCGATCCGATCCGAGGACGCCGTCGTCTCGCCGAGCGCGCTTTATGTCGTTGCAACTCCGATCGGCAATTTGAGCGATCTGACGCCGCGTGCGAAGGAGATTCTAGGTGCCGTCGATCTGATTGCGGCCGAGGATACGCGACACACGCGGCAATTGTTGCAGGCATTTGGGCTCAACACGCCGACAATTGCCTTTCATGAGCACAATGAAGCGGGCAAGACGGCCGCTGTGCTCGAGGAGCTTGCAAAAGGCAAGTCCGTGGCGCTCGTTTCGGATGCGGGCACGCCCTTGATCAGCGATCCGGGATTCGACCTGGTTTCCGCCGCGCGCCGCGCGGGATTTGCGGTGTTCGCCGTGCCCGGTGCTTGCGCTGCGATTGCTGCATTGTCGGTCGCCGGTTTACCGACGGATCGTTTCGTTTTCGAAGGATTCTTGCCGGCGAAGTCCACGGCACGTCGCGAGCGTCTCGCCGAGCTTGCGAGCGAATCGCGCACGTTGGTGTTCTACGAAGCGCCGCATCGTCTCGTCGAAACGCTCGCGGATATGGCCCGAGAATTCGGTGTCGACCGCGAAGCATCGATCAGCCGCGAAATCACGAAGCGTTTCGAAACGCATTACGCCGGTACGCTCGCCGAGCTCGGTGAGCGGGCTGCTTCCGACACCGACATGCAGCGCGGCGAGATCGTCATCGTCGTTCGCGGCGCGCGAGCCGAAGGTAAACGCAATTCCATCGAGACGGATCGCTTGCTACGCGCATTGCTCGAGGAAGTTTCGCCCGCGCAAGCAGCGAAGATCGCTGCGCGCGTGACGGGAGAAAAACGCGGAGCTTTGTACGACGCAGCGCTAAAGCTGGCAGGAAAGGGGCGGTAGCGCGAATCAGGCGAGCTACAGATTGGGCGCGCAGTGCGCACCTCTACCTTCAGTCTTCAGCCTTCAGCCTTCAGTCTTCAGCCTAATGACGCTTGCTTCGCGCCCGTTCCGCCTCCACCATCTTGAATGGAGTCGGCCAGACAATCGCTGCGCCTTCGGCGTGGAGGAAAGTCCGGGCTCCAAGGGCAGGGCGCCAGGTAACACCTGGGGGACGCGAGTCCACGGAAAGTGCAACAGAAAGCAAACCGCCTAAGCTGCCTCGTTCGAGGCGGCCGGTAAGGGTGAAAGGGTGCGGTAAGAGCGCACCGCGTCGGTGGTAACACTCGACGGCACGGCAAACCCCGCCTGGAGCAAGACCAAATAGGGAAGCACGCGGTGCGTCTTCGGGCGCGCCGCACATGTGGCCCGCATGGCTTCCGGGTAGGTCGCTTGAGGTGCGCGGCGACGCGCATCCCAGATGAATGATTGTCCTCGACAGAACCCGGCTTATCGGCTGACTCCTTCCTTTTCATTCTGAGCTGCGGGCGGCAGGTGAGGCTTCGGGCGCGGAAGCACCGACACGTCTACCTGCCGTCCACCCCCTCAGGCCCTTCAGGGACGCCGGGTCCTACGGTCGTCATCTCAGAGCTCCTTCTCAATTTTCCAGCTTCCGGCAGTCGCCCCCCCGCACCCCTCTCATGGGTCCTCCCAAAGTTATGTAATTTATTTAAACTAAACGATTAGCTGGCCTTGAGTAGTCATTACGCTGGAAGGATTTAAGATCACTTAACGCTCCATCTTGGTGCCGGTCGGTGCCCCAATTGATCATTTTTCGGGCCGAAGTTTGCGCAAGTTTGCGCAGATGCTTGGTTCGAGCGCGCGGAAGGGCTTGCGGAGGCGGCCAAAGTGTGCTTCTGCCGCCACTTCAACAAGTTTCCGTAACCCTTTGATCCGGATTGATACCCGTTCGAGCGGTTCAGCGGTGCTGGATATCTGGCCAGCTAAGTCACTGTCGCAAAAAGGGAATTTCCGCAGATTTTTTTGACACGCACGAAGACCGGAACCAATATCACATCCAAGGTGGGAAAAAGTGGGAAAGAATGGGAGAGAGGGGCATGAAGTGCCCTGAACGCCCAGGTGAGCCATGTTCCGTGGTGCAAACAAGGTGACGCTCGATTCGAAGGGCCGGCTGGCCATGCCGACCCGTTATCGCGAGCGCATCCTCGAACGCTCCAACGGGCGGCTCATCGCGACCGTCGACCGCTCGGACCCGTGCTTGCTGATCTATCCGCTTCCCGAATGGGAAGAGATCGAGTTGAAGCTGCGCAGACTCCCGACGCTGAACCCCGTCGCGCGCCGTCTGCAGCGATTGATGATCGGCCATGCCACGGATCTCGAGCTCGACGGCAGCGGCCGAATCCTCCTGCCCTCCAGCTTGCGTGAGTTCGCGAAGTTGTCGAAGACCGCGATGTTGATCGGTCAAGGCAACCGCTTCGAGCTTTGGGACGAGGCGCAGTGGAACGAGAGTCGGGAGCAGTGGCTGCAGGCCGACGAGCCTGCGGAAGAGCTGCCGCCCGAGCTCGCGTCGCTGTCGCTCTGAAGGGCGGTCGTGGCATGGCAACACACGCCGGTACTTCTCGATGAAGTGCTGGCTGCGCTCGATGTCAAACGCGACGGTCGCTACCTCGATGCGACGTTCGGACGCGGCGGACACACGGCAGCGATTCTGGAGCGGATCGGCAAGGAGGGAAGGGTAATCGCAATCGACCGCGATCCTGAGGCGATTCAGGCCGGTCGTGAACGTTTCGCAAATGACGCTCGATTGACGCTCGTGAGTAGCCCGTTTTCGCAAATGCTTTCGATCGTGACGAGCTTGGGAATGGCCGGAAAGCTCGACGGCGTGCTGCTCGATCTCGGCGTGTCTTCGCCGCAGCTCGACGATGCCGCGCGCGGTTTCAGCTTCGCGCAAGACGGCCCGCTCGACATGCGCATGGACAACAGCGGCGGCATGACCGCGGCCCAATGGCTGGCGCGCGCGCCCGAATCGGAGATTGCGCGCGTCATCAAAGAGTATGGCGAAGAGCGCTTTGCGAAGGGCATTGCGCGGGCCATCGTTGCGCGTCGTCGCGAGGCGCCGATCACGCGCACCAAAGAGCTGGCAGACATCGTCGCCGGTGCTGTGCGGACGCGCGAACCCGGCAAGCATCCTGCGACGCGTACGTTCCAGGCGATTCGCATTCATATCAATCGCGAGCTCGAAGAGATCGATGCTGCGCTCGAGGGCTCGCTCGCTGCGCTCAAACCCGGCGGTCGGCTCGCAGTGATCAGTTTTCACTCGCTCGAGGACACGCGCGTCAAACGATTTATTCAGCGGAAGTCGCAAGAAGACCCGATGTACGCAGGTCTGCCCGAGGTGCCTGCTCACGCCCGTCCGAAATTGCGTCGCATCGGCAAGGCCATTCATCCGAGCGCCGCGGAGATCGAGCGCAATCCGCGTGCGCGCAGCGCGATCCTGAGAGTCGCAGAGAGGCTGGCCGCATGAGCGCCGCACGCATGAGCATCGTTGCGATCTGGGGCGCGCTGTTCGCGTCCGCGCTCGGCGTCGTGTGGAGCATTCACGAGACCCGCACGCTGTTCATCGAGCTGCAGACGCTGACTGCCGAGCGCGACCGGCTCGAGATCGAGTGGAGTCAGCTCAAGATCGAGCAAAGCGCTTGGGCGACGCACGGCCGCGTCGAGCAGACCGCGCGCACCGGTTTGAACATGGTCATTCCGACGCCTCAGGAAGTGCAGTTGGTGCAACCATGATCGGCAGCTCGCACTTGCGTCCTGACAAACGCGCATTCTCGGCCGAGCAATATCGCTCGCGGCTGAGATTCGTCCTCGGTGCGATGCTGTTGATCAGCGTCGGGCTCGTGGCGCGCGCGGTCGATCTGCAATTGCTCGACGACGGCTTTCTCGAGAGCCAGGGCGATGCCCGGTTCACGCGCGTCGCAACGCTTTATGCGAACCGCGGCAACATTTACGACCGCAACGGCGAAGCGCTCGCTGCGAGCATGCCGGTCGATACCGTTTGGGCCGTGCCGCGCGAAGTGTTGAAGGCGACGGATCAGCTGCGGCCGCTCGCCGAAGCGTTGAACCGCGACGAGAACTGGCTCAAGCAGGTGCTGACCAGCAATCTCGATCGCGAATTCCTCTATCTCGTACGCCACATGCGGCCGAGCGCCGCAGCGCAGGTTGCGGCATTGAAAGTGCCGGGCGTGTATCTGCAGCGCGAATACACGCGCTTCTATCCGGCGGGCGAAGTGACCGGCCATCTGCTCGGCTTCACGAAGAAGTACGAGGACATCGGGCAGGAAGGGCTCGAGCTCGCCTTCGATCGTTGGCTCGGCGCCGAGGTCGGTAAGAAGCGAATCATTCAGGATCGTTACGGGCGCGTCGTACAGGACGTCGAGAGCATTCGTCCGCCGCGTCCGGGCTCGGACCTCGTCACGAGCATCGACCTGCGTATTCAGTACCTCGCCTATCGCGAGCTGAAGGCCGCTGTGCTCGAGCATCGCGCCAAGGCCGGCTCGCTCGTCGTGCTCGACGTCGACACCGGCGAGATTCTCGCGATGGTCAATCAGCCGTCGTACAACCCGAACGATCGCGAACAGGTCGCGCCTTCGCGTTATCGCAATCGTGCGGCGACCGACATCTTCGAGCCGGGCTCGAGCATCAAACCTTTCGTCGCAGCCGCAGGAATCGCTTCGGGTCGTTATCACGCGGACACGATCATCGATACCTCCCCGGGCTACGTGAACGTCGGCGTGCATCGCATTCCGGATACGCGCAACCTCGGGCCGGTTTCGCTCACCACCGTGATCGCGAAGTCGAGCAACGTGGGTATGACGAAGATGGCGCTGTCGTTGCCCGCGGAATCCATACGCCAGACGCTCACTGCGTTCGGTTTCGGCGAAGTCAGCGGCAGCGGTTTTCCTGGCGAATCGGCCGGCTTGCTGAACGACACGCGACATTGGGGCCGCATCGGCCAAGCCACGATCTCGTACGGCTATGGCTTGTCCGTGACGCCCCTACAGCTTGCGCGTGCATACGCAACGCTCGGTGCCGGCGGCATCAAGCGTCGGGTCACGTTGCGGCGCGTCGAAGGTCCCGTGGAAGGCGAGCGCGTGATCGAGGAGCGCGTCGCGAAGGAATTGCTCGCGATGATGGAAAGCGTCGTCGCTTCGCAGGAAGGCACCGGTAAGCGCGCGGCGCTGAACGGTTACCGCGTTGCCGGCAAGACAGGCACAGCGCGCAAAGCGCTACCCGGCGGCGGTTACGGCACGGGCGGTGATTACAAGTACATCGTTTCTTTCGGTGGCGTCGTGCCTGCGAGCCGGCCGCGCCTGGCTGCAGTCGTCGTGATCGACGAGCCGAGCGGCAGCGAGTACTACGCCGGCGAGGTCGCGGCACCGGTGTTTGCGAACGTGATGGCTGGCGCTTTGCGTCTGCTCGGCGTTCCTCCGGATGGTCTCGAGCGTTTACCCACAACGACGCTCGCCAGGGCCTCACACGAACCGGGGCGCGCACGATGAACGGAACATCCACCTTGAGGCGAGCCGCCGTGAGCGAACTCGACAGCACACCGAAGAAGAGCTTGCGAGCGCTGTTCGCGGGCTACGCGTCTGTCGAGCTTCCGGATGTCGAGATCACCGATTTGAGCTTGGACAGCCGGCGAGTGATCGCGGGCGGTGCATTCTGTGCGCTGCCCGGTACGCGCACACATGGTCTTACGCATGTTGCGCAGGCGATCGCGAACGGTGCGAAGGTCGTTCTCTGGGAGCCCGTCGCCGGAATCGCTGCGCCGCAGCTTCCATCGCACGTCATTGCGGTGGCGATCCCGGATCTCACGACGCTGCTCGGCCTCGCGGCGGATCGATTCTTCGACGAGCCCTCGCGATCCGTTTCAGTCGCAGCCGTCACCGGCACGAACGGTAAGACGACATCGGCCTACGTCTTGGCATCGGCGCTCGCGAAGCTCGGCCGTCGAGCGGCCTATGCGGGAACGCTCGGGTTCGGAACAGTCGATGCCATCAAGTCGGGCACGCACACGACGCCGGATGCGGTGACTGTGCACCGACAGCTCGCCGAGTTACGGACGAACGGTTGCGAACATCTCGGCATGGAAGTGTCGTCGCACGCGCTCGATCAGCATCGCGTTGCCGGCGTGCGCTTCCACAGCGCGCTGTTCACGAACCTCTCGCACGATCATCTCGATTATCACGGCACGCTCGAAGCGTATGCGGCTGCGAAAGCGCGGCTGTTCGATTGGCCCGGTTTGCGTCACGCGGTCATCAATGTGGACGACGAGTTCGGCCGCACGCTTGCGTTCGAGCGGCATCACGATGCGCTCGTTACGGCTGTCAGTTCGCGCGCTCGTCCTGATGTGTCAGGGCCGCACATGCAGGCGTTGTTCGCCGAGCGCATCACCGCGTCGAGCAACGGATTGCAGATCCGCGTGAACGGAAGTTGGGGAGCAGGCGCGCTGAGCACGCAGTTCATCGGCGCGTTCAATGTCGACAACCTGCTCGGCGTGCTCGGCGTTCTGCTCGGTTACGAAATTCCGTTCGCGCGGGCCATCGATGCGCTGAGCCAATGCTCGCCGCCGCCGGGCCGCATGGAAACGTTTCGCGCGCACGGCATGCCGCTCGCGATCGTCGACTATGCGCACACGCCGGATGCGCTCGAGAAAGCGCTTGCGACCGTTCGCCAACACTGTCAGGGGAAAGTGACCTGCGTGTTCGGTTGCGGAGGAGATCGCGATCCGACGAAGCGTCCCTTGATGGGGGCGATCGCCGAGCGCTTGGCCGACCGTGTCATCGTCACGGACGACAATCCGCGCACGGAAGACGGCGATGCCATCGTTGCGGACATCTTGAACGGCATGCGGTCGGCCGAGCGCGTGTTGATCGAGCGCGATCGTGCGGTCGCGATCGAACGTGCGATTCGCGAAGCAGGTCCGAACGATGCCGTGCTGATCGCCGGTAAAGGTCACGAGGACTATCAAATCGTTGGCCTGGTGAGTCGCTATTTCAGCGATCGCGATGTAGTTGCAGCCATCATGAGGCGCATGGCATGACGGCGCTGCGACTTTCCGATCTTGCACGCATCGGCCAAGGACAGCTCGTCGGCGCCGATTGCGAGTTCACGGGCGTTTCGACGGATACGCGCACGCTCAGACCCGGCGCGTTGTTCGTGGCGCTCGCCGGTCCGAATTTCGACGGTCACGATTTCATCGGCGCCGCCGTCGAGAAGCAGGCCGTCGCTGCGCTCGTTGCCCGACGCATCGAAGCTCCCATTCCTCAAGTCGTCGTTGCCGATCCGCTCGCAGCGCTGTCCGCGTTCGCGCGCGAATGGCGTCGTCAGTTCCCGATTCCGGTGATCGGCGTCACGGGCAGCAACGGCAAGACGACGACCAAGGAAATGATCGCTGCCATCTTGTCGCGTCTCGGTCCGTGTCTCGTGACTCGCGGCAATTTGAACAATCACATCGGCGTGCCGCTGATGCTGCTCGAGATGAATGCGAACCATCGGTTCGCCGTCATCGAGATGGGTGCAAACCATCTCGGCGAGATCGCTCATCTAGCGAGCATCGCCGAGCCGACGATCGGCATCGTCACGAATGCCGGCGCCGCACATCTCGAGGGTTTCGGCAGTCTCGATGGCGTTGCCAGCGGCAAGGGGGAGCTGTTCAAGGCGCTGCCTGCGGACGGTTACGCCATCATCAATGCCGACGACAAGTACGCGAACGTGTGGCGCGAATCGCGCACCGCCGATCGCGTGTACACGTTCGGCTTCGAGCAACCGGCCGACTTCATGGCGCACAAGGTGCGCGCATCGGGAGATACGAGCGGATTCAAGATCGACTTCGATCTCGTCACACCGCTCGGCAGCAAGCCGGCAACGCTCGCGCTTGGCGGACTGCACAACTTGCGCAATGCGCTTGGTGCCGCGGCGGCTGCGGCCGCAGCAGGTGCAACGCTCGACGATTTGGTCGCCGGACTCGCGCAAGTGCGCCCGGTCGCCGGTCGCTTGGAGCTCAAGCCGGCACTGAACGGCGCATATCTCGTCGACGACTCTTACAACGCAAATCCGAGCTCGCTCAAGGCGGGCCTCGATGCATTCAAGAGCTTTAGCGGCGAACGTTGGCTGATCTTGGGCGACATGATGGAGCTCGGCGAGAACGCCGACGCTTTGCACGCCGAAGTCGGACGCTACGCGAAGCAGGCGGGCATCTCACGTTTGTTTGCCATCGGCCAGCACTCTCACTACGCCGTCGAAGCATTCGGTGCGGGTGCACGTTGGTTCGCCGATATCGATGCGCTCATTGCCGAGACGCGCAGCTCGCTCACGCAGGGCGTGGCCGTATTGATCAAAGGCTCGCGATCGAACCGACTCGAGCGCGTCTCGAATGCATTGGCCGCGGAACCGGGGAGGGGAAGCGATGGACATTGAAGCGCTTTGCGCAGGTTACAGGCGACAGGCTACAGGCGACAGTCGCGCGCGCGATGCGCGCTCATCCGCCTCTCCTTGGGGAGAGGCACGCAGAGCGATGCGTGCGGGCGAGGGGGGAGCTCGCGAGGATGCGCGCGCTCTACCTTCAGCCTTCAGCCTTCAGCCTTCAGTCTTCAGCCTTGGAGGACGCCGCGCACTGCGCGGCCGCAACTACAGCCTATAGCCTACAGCCCACAGCCTAGATCGGATGCTTCTTCATCTCGCCAACTATCTGACCGAATGGGCGCCGTCGTTTCGCCTGTTCAACTATCTGACGTTCCGTGCGATCTGCGCGGCGTTGACGGCGTTGCTGCTGTCGCTGGCGATCGGGCCGAGGATGATCGAGGCGTTCGCGAAGTATCAGATCGGTCAGCGTGTTCGCACCGATGGACCGCAATCGCATTTGCCGAAGGCGGGCACGCCGACGATGGGCGGCACGCTCATCATCGTGGCGATGGCGGCGGGCACGCTCCTGTGGGCCGATCTGACGAATCGTTTCGTGTGGATTACGTTGCTCGTGACGCTCGCATTCGGGTTGATCGGTTTCTGGGACGATTACCTCAAGCTCGTCGTCGGCAACAGCCGCGGGCTCATCGCTCGCTACAAGTATTTCTGGCAATCGGTGGCGGCGCTCGGCTGCGCGATTGCGCTCTATCTCACTGCCAAGACGCCGGCGGAAACGGCGCTTTACGTCCCGCTGTTCAAGAACGTCGCCATACCGCTCGGCATTGGCTACATCCTTCTCACGTATTTCGTGCTCGTGGGATCGAGCAATGCAGTCAATCTCACGGATGGGTTGGACGGACTAGCAATCATGCCGGCGGTGCTCGTCGGCGGGGCCTTGGGAGTCTTTGCATATGCAACGGGCAATTCGGTCTTCTCGAATTATCTCGGCATACCGTTCATCGAGGGCACCGGTGAAATACTGGTGTTCTGCGCGACGCTGGTCGGTGCCGGACTCGGGTTTCTTTGGTTCAACACGTACCCGGCCCAAGTGTTCATGGGTGATGTTGGCGCTCTCGCGCTCGGTGCGGCACTAGGCATCGTTGCCGTCATCGTTCGGCAGGAGATCGTGCTGTTCATCATGGGCGGCGTGTTCGTGATGGAAACCGTGTCCGTGATGTTGCAGGTCGCTTCGTTCAAGTTGACCGGCAAGCGGATCTTCCGCATGGCGCCCATTCATCATCATTTCGAGCTCAAAGGCTGGGCGGAGCCGAAGGTGATCGTGCGCTTCTGGATCATCTCCGTGATCCTCGTCCTCGTCGGATTGGCAACGTTGAAGGTGCGCTGACGATGACGCGAACCGCTGCACGCATTTCGAGCGCTGTTCGACCGGGACGCACGATCGTCGTGGGTCTCGGGCGGACCGGCTTGGCGTGCGCACGGTACTTACACGCGCGCGACATCGACTTCGCCGTCACCGACAGCCGGGCCGTGCCGCCTGAGACGACCGCGTTGCAGGGCTTTGCGCCCAGAGTCGAAACGCGATTCGGCGGCTTCGATCGCGGTCTGCTCGACGGTGCAGCGCAAGTGATTGCATCGCCGGGTGTGTCGCTCGAAGAGCCGTTCCTCAAAGAGGCCGTCGCTCGCGGCATTCCGGTGGTGGGGGATATCGAATTGTTCGTGCGCGAAGCGCAGGCACCTATTGCTGCGATTACCGGCACGAACGGCAAGAGCACCGTGACGACGTTGGTGGCGGCGATGGCGAACGCTGCCGGGAAGAGCGCAATCGCAGCAGGCAATCTCGGTCGGCCGGTGCTCGAGCTGCTCGAAGAACCTGTGCCGCAACTCTATGTGCTCGAGCTGTCGAGCTTTCAGTTGGAGACGACGCAGTCGCTGCGTGCCGCGGTAGCGACTGTGTTGAACGTCACGCCGGATCACATGGATCGCTATCCGAGTATCGAAGCTTATGCGGCGGCGAAGGCGCGCATCTTCGACGGTGCCGAAGCGGCTGTGCTGAATTTCAACGATCCGATCGTACGAGCGATGGCGAATTCCGTTCCGCGTCGCCTCGGGTTCAGTGTGAGCACCGATCCGCAGGCCGATTACCAAGCGGCCGTCGATGCTCATGACATCGTCCTCTTGCGTCGCGGCGAGCGGCTCGTTGCCATGTCCGAGCTCAAGATTGCCGGCTTGCACAACGCGGCGAACGCGCTCGCGGCGCTGGCAATGTGCGAAGCGCTCGGGCTCGATCGCGATGCATGTCTTGCAGCGCTGCGCGAGTTCCCAGGCTTGCCGCATCGCTCGCAGTTCGTGGCCGAAGTGCGCGGCGTGCGTTTCGTCGACGACTCCAAAGGTACCAATGTCGGTGCAACGCTCGCGGCGGTCGCAGGTATGCCCGGTTCGCTCGTGCTGATCGCCGGCGGTCAAGGCAAGGGTCAGGATTTCGCGCCGCTTGCAGACGTGTTCCGCGGCAAGGTGCGGCACGTCGTATTGATCGGTCAGGATGCGCCGCAAATCGAGGCGGCATTGCGCGGCGTGTGCACGACCGAGCACGCGCGCGACATGGAAGAGGCCGTGAATGCGGCAGCGCGCGCGGCGCGCCCGGGCGAAACCGTCCTGTTGTCGCCGGCCTGCGCGAGCTTGGACATGTTCAGGGACTACGCGCATCGCGGCGATGTGTTTGCCGCTTGCGTGCGGGAGTTGGCGTCATGAGTGCGGCGACGCTCGCATACGCACGCTCGAATTCGCGGCAGAAGCGCTTCGTGCTCGACACGACGCTGCTCGTGCTCGTCGGCATGCTCCTCCTGCTCGGTCTCGTGATGATGACCTCGGCGTCGATCTCCGTAGCCGACCGTCTCGTTCACGAGCCGTTCTATTTCCTCGAACGGCAAGGCATGGGCGTCGTGCTCGGTCTGTGTGCGGCTGCCTTCATGATGATGATTCCGAGCCAAGTGTGGGAGCGGCTTGCGCTTCCGCTATTGATTCTTGCTTTGCTCCTGCTCGTGGTCGTGTTGATTCCAATGATCGGCCACGAAGTCAACGGCAGCCGCCGTTGGCTGCGCTTCGGTCCGAGCTTCCAGCCTTCGGAGCTCGCCCGCGTGCTCCTACTTATATATCTGGCCAGCTACGTGGTGCGGCGCCAGGCCGAGCTCAAAGAGGAGCTCAAAGGCTTCCTCAAGCCGCTCGGTGTCTTGTTGATCGCGGCGCTCTTGCTGTTGCTCGAACCGGATTTCGGTGCCGCCACGGTGTTGCTCGCATCGGGTCTTGGCGTGCTGTTCCTCGCCGGCGTCAAGCTGCGTCACTTCCTCGCGCTGGTCCTGTTTGCGGCAGCGGGGCTGGCTGCGATTGCCGCGACGTCCGCCTATCGACTGAAACGAATCACGTCGTTTCTCGATCCTTGGGCCGATCCGTTCAATTCGGGCTTCCAGCTCACGCAATCGCTGATTGCGATCGGCCGCGGCGAACTGTTCGGTGTCGGTCTCGGTGCGAGCGTGCAGAAGCTTTTTTATCTGCCCGAGGCGCATACCGACTTCGTGTTCGCAGTGCTCGCCGAAGAGCTCGGACTGATCGGCGTCGTCGCCACGCTGACGCTGTACGTTTTGGTTGTGTGGCGTGCGTTCATCATCTCGCGCAACGCGGCCGAAGCAGGATTGCCGTTCCAGGCGTATTGCGCGGCGGGCTTCGGTATCTGGCTCGGTTTACAGACCTTCATCAACGTCGGCGTGAACATGGGGCTCTTGCCGACGAAAGGTCTCACGCTGCCGCTCATGTCGTATGGCGGCACGAGCGTGCTCGTCACGCTCGGCTGGCTCGGTCTGTTGATGCGCATTCATCACGAAGCAAGCGTCGCCGGACGACTTGCCGTGCCGCGCAAGGAGAGCGACGGATGAATGCATTCGCGAGCGACAGGCTACGGGCTACGAGCGACAGCTGTGCGCGCGCTTTGGGCGTGGGGCTCGGAGCGTGGGGCTCGGGCGAGGGGATTGCGCGCCAACGCGCGCTCGACTTGCAGCCTGCAGCCTACAGCCTACAGCCTGCCGACGGCCGAACGAGCAGCCATGCTGCCTCGTCGCCTGAGGCTCATGGCCCGTCGCCTGTCGCCGATCAGAACGTAGTTCTGATCATGGCCGGCGGTACCGGCGGACACATCTTTCCCGCGCTCGCGGCTGCGCGCGTGTTGCGCGAGCGCGGTTTCGCGCCCGTGTGGCTCGGTACGCAGCGCGGTCTCGAGGCGAAGCTCGTGCCGCCTCAGAACATTCCGATCGAATGGGTCACCGTGAGCGGCATTCGCGGCAAGGGAATTGCGACGCTGCTAGCTGCACCGTTCCAACTCGTGCGCGCCGTTTGGCAGAGCTTGCGCGTGATTCGTCGCCGCAAGCCTGTCGTCGTGCTCGGCGCGGGCGGATTCGTATCGGGACCGGGCGGACTGGCCGCTTGGCTCGCACGGCGACCGCTCGTCATTCACGAACAGAACGCGATCGCGGGCATGACGAATCGCACGCTCGCGCACTTTGCGAAACGCGTGCTCGAAGCATTTCCGGCGAGCTTCCCGCGTTCGATTCGAGCAGAGCACGTCGGTAATCCGGTGAGGCGAGAGATCGCGTCCTTGCCGCCGCCCGAGAAGCGTTACGCAGAGCGTAAGGGCCGAATGCGGCTGCTCGTGCTCGGCGGCAGTCAAGGCGCGGCGCGATTGAACACTGTCGTGCCTGCGGCGATTGCGAACATCGACGAGAAGATTCGGCCGCTCGTGCTGCATCAGGCGGGCGAGCGTCACATCGCACAAGCCCGCGAGCTGTACGCGAAGCACGGTGTCGCAGCCGAGGTTCACGCGTTCATCGACGACATGGCCGAGGCGTACGGCGGTGCGGATCTCGTCATTTGCCGTTCCGGCGCGCTCACGGTTTCCGAAATCGCGGCCGCTGGCTTGCCGGCGATCTTCGTGCCGTTCCCGGCGGCGGTCGACGATCATCAAACGCGTAACGCTGAATTCCTCGTGCGTGCCGGCGCGGCGGTGGTCATCCAGGAGAGCGATTTGACACCGGCGCGGTTGAGCGCAGAGCTGCGTGCGTTGCTGGAGGCGGGACGGCCGAAGCTTGTCGAAATGGCGACCAAGGCGCGTGCGGTGGCGATGACCGACGCCGACGTGCGCCTCGCCGATGCGTGTGTTGAAGCTGCAGGGGGTGCGCGATGACGGATCGCATGCGTCGCATCCACTGCATCCACTTCGTCGGCATCGGCGGTGTCGGCATGAGCGGCATCGCCGAAGTGTTGCTCAATCTCGGCTACAGCGTGCAAGGCTCGGACTTGCGGCGCAATGAAGTCACAGATCGCTTGGAGCGACTCGGCGCGAAGATCATGCTCGGCCATGCCGCGCAGAACGTGGGCGACGCCGACGTGCTCGTCGTATCGAGTGCGATTCGTCCCGACAATCCGGAGCTCGTCGAAGCGCAGTCGCGACGCATTCCTGTCGTGCAACGCGCCGAAATGCTCGGCGAGCTGATGCGCTTCCGTTACGCGATTGCCGTCGCCGGTACGCACGGTAAGACGACGACCACGAGCATGGTGGCGAGCGTGTTGGCCGAGGGCGGGCTCGATCCGACGTTCGTCATCGGCGGCCGGCTCGTGAGCGCGGATTCGAACGCGCGGCTCGGACAAGGCAAGTATCTCGTCGCCGAAGCGGACGAGAGCGACGCATCGTTCGTTCACTTGCAGCCCATGATCGCGATCGTGACGAACGTCGACAACGATCATCTCGTCACGCACGAAGGCGATTTCGAACGACTCAAGCAGAGCTTCGTCGAGTTCCTGCACAACCTTCCGTTCTACGGACTCGCGGTTATTTGTGCGGACGACCCCGAAGCCTATGGATTGCTGCCGCGAATCTCGCGTCCGGTCGTGACCTACGGTATCGAGCACGAGGCGGACGTTCGTGCCGTGAACATCGTGCGCGAAGGCTTGAAGACACGTTTCGATGTGCTGCGCGCCGGCCGCCCGCCGTTGTCGATCACGTTGAACCGTCCCGGAACCCACAACGTGCTCAATGCGCTCGCGGCGATCGCTGTGGCGACCGAGCTCGAGGTGTCCGACAGCGCGATTCAGAACGCGCTCGCGCGCTTCGCGGGTATCGACCGTCGCTTGCAACAAAACGGCGACGTGCAAACCCCGAACGGCCGCGTCACGCTGGTCGACGACTACGGTCATCACCCGAGAGAGATCGCGGCGACGCTGGAGGCGATTCGACAGGGCTGGCCGGGCCGCCGCATCGTGCTCGCGTTCCAGCCGCACCGTTACACGCGCACGCGCGACTTGTTGGACGACTTCGCGAACGTGCTTGCCGGCGTCGATGCGTTGCTCGTCACCGAAGTGTATGCCGCGGGCGAAACGCCGATCTCGGGTGCGGACGGCAAAGCGATCTGCCGCGCAGTGCGCTCCCATGGGCGGGTCGAACCGGTGTTCGTCGAGAAGGTGGACCAATTGCCCGATGCGTTGCTGCGTATCGTTCGCGACGGCGATGTGGTCGTCACGATGGGCGCCGGCAACATCGGCGCGGTGGCGGCTCAGCTGCCGAAGACGTTGAGGGCGGGCTCATGATGGCGCTCGCACTCCCGCCGGATTTCGCTTCGCGCGTGACTCGCAACGAGCCGATGTCGCGTCATACGTCCTGGCATGTCGGCGGTCCCGCAGACATTTTCTTCACGCCGCGCGATGCGGAGGATGTCTGCGCATTCCTCGCGCAGCTCGATCCGTCGACACCGGTGATGTGGATCGGCCTCGGCAGTAATTTGCTCGTTCGTGACGGCGGTATCCGCGGTGTCGTCATCGATACCCACGGTGTGTTCGATGAGCTGGACCGGCTTTCGTCAACGGATGTCTGGTGCGGTTCCGGCGTTGCGTGCGCAAAGCTCGCCAAGCAATGCGTGAAATGGGGACTCGGCCCGGCCGAATTCTTTGCCGGCATCCCAGGCACGCTCGGCGGTGCGCTCGCCATGAACGCAGGCGCGTTCGGCGGCGAAACGTGGAATCACGTCGTGAAGGTCGCCACCGTGGATCGTTGCGGCGTACGTCACGAGCGCACGAAGGACGAATACACGGTCGGTTATCGCCACGTGAGCGGACCGCCGAACGAGTGGTTCCTCGGCGCACAGCTCCATTTCGAAGTGCGTCCAGCCGCGAGCACGGAAGACATTCGTGCTCTGCTCGCTCGCCGCAAAGCGACGCAACCGATCGGCGAATGGTCGTGCGGTTCAGTTTTTACGAATCCGCCTGGCGATCATGCCGCGCGCTTGATCGACACCGCCGGTCTCAAAGGCATGCGCATTGGCGGCGCTCGCGTATCCGAAATGCACGCGAACTTCATCGTGAACGACGGCACGGCAACGGCTGCCGACATCGAGCAGCTCATTCGTCATGTGCAGAAAGTCGTGCGCGAACGCCACGGAGTGGAGCTGCAGACGGAAGTGCGGATCGTGGGAGAGACTCTATGAAGGCTGTAGGCTGTAGGCTGCAGGCTGTAGGTCGTGCTGCGTTCGCAACGCGAACGCAGAGCGTGCGCACGCATGCTTCTACCTTCAGCCTTCAGCCTTCGGTCTTCATTCCGCAAAGCGCGACGGCCGTCGCGCGGCTACAGGCGACAGGCTACAGGCGACAGGTCGGGCGCGCAGTGCGCGCTCTTCCTTCAGCCTTCGGCCTTCAGCTTTCAGCCTTTAGGTGCCGAAGCGCGACGAGAGTCGCGCCATTGACTACAGCCTACAGCCTACAGCCTACAGTCTCGGCTTCAGCCGCTGGGGGTGGCTCATGAGCCGGATCACCAATCCCGCCGACTTCGGTCGCGTGGCGGTGCTCATGGGCGGCACCTCTTCGGAGCGTGAGGTTTCGCTCGATTCCGGACGCAACGTGCTCGAAGCGCTGCTGCGCAAAGGCGTCGATGCGTATGCCGTGGACGGCATTCCGGCGTTGACGGAAGAGTTGATCGCCAAGCGTGTGACGCGCGTGTTCAACATCCTCCATGGTCATCACGGCGGCGGCGAGGACGGCGTGTTGCAGGGACTGCTCGAAGCATTCGGCGTTCCGTACACGGGTTCGGGTGTCCTCGGGTCGGCGTTGTCGATGGACAAGATCCGCACGAAGCAAGTGTGGCTGTCGCTCGGGTTGCCGACGCCGCGTTACGTACGGCTCTCGCCCCAAGGTGATGTGCACGCGGCGGCAAAGCAGCTCGGTTTGCCTGTCATCGTGAAGCCCGCGTGCGAAGGGTCGAGCGTTGGCATCTCGCGTGTGTTCTCGGAGAGCGATCTACCGAACGCGGTGGCGCTGGCGAGTCGCTACGAAGGCGAGCTCCTGATGGAGCAGCTCATCGAAGGTGAGGAATACACCGTCGGCATTCTTGGCGACGAGGCGCTGCCGACGATTCGCATCGTACCGGCGGGTGAGTACTACGACTACCACGCGAAGTACGTCGCCGAAGACACGCAATACATCTGCCCGGGCCTGCAAGGCGATGCCGAAACGGAAATGCGGGCGCTCGCGCTCGAGGCTTTCCGTGCCGTCGGATGCAGCGGCTGGGGGCGCGTCGATCTGATGCGCGATCGCAGCGGGGCGAATTACCTGCTCGAAGTGAACACGGCGCCGGGCATGACGAGTCATTCGCTGGTGCCCAAGGCTGCACGCGCGTGCGGCATCGAATTCGACGATCTCGTGTGGCGGGTACTCGAAACGAGCTTCGATCGCGAGGTGAAACCGTAATGTTCGGCCGCGCGAGCAAACGCAATCGACGCAAGAGCGAGAGCAGCGCGCTGCGGAAGTTCGCGGAGCGCGTTGCCGCGGCTCTCGCAGCGAGCGCGCAGTCGATCGTATCGCTGTGCGTCTTCGCCGCGCTTGCGCTCGTTTCGGTGTGGCTCGTGACGTGGATGTTGGACCGTCCGATTCAAGTCGTCGAAGTCGGCGGCCAATTTCAGCGCGTCGCGCCCGTGCACATCGAAGAGGCCGTCGCGCCGTTTCGCGGCGCGGGCTTCTTGTCCGTCGACCTCGAAGCGATGCAGGCGGCGTTGGAAAAGCTTGCGTGGGTCGATCGCGCGCGCGTCGAGCGCAAGTGGCCGAACGGCGTGCGTGTGCTCATTACCGAGCACGTACCCGCGGCGCGCTGGGGCGAAGACGGTTTGATGAATACGCGAGGCGAACTGTTCTTGCGCGGCGCTCGGCACATTCCGCCGGAGTTGCCGGTGTTGATCGGGCCGGAAGGTACGCAAGCGCAAGTGGCGAAGCTTTATCTCGAGACGTACCCGCGGCTGCTCGCCGTGGGCATGCGTCTGACTCGAGTGGAGCTCGACGCGCGCGGCGCCTGGGAACTCACGGTCGACAACAACATCGTCGTGCGGCTGGGTCGGCAGGACGTGCAGGAACGTCTCGAACGCTTCATCGAAGTTGCGAGCCCGATGGTTGCGGCCCGCAGCAGCGAGATCAGCTACGTCGATCTGCGTTACAGCAACGGTTTCTCGGTCGGTTGGAGTCAGCCTGCCGCGCGAGTCGCTCGCGACAACGGAGATAACACGCCAGATGCCTAGGAAAAGTGATCGCAATCTGATCGTAGGTCTGGATATCGGCACGTCGAAAGTCGTGGCGATCGTCGGCGAGCTCACGCCGGACGGCGGCCTCGAGGTCGCCGGTATCGGCTCGCACCCGTCGCGAGGCCTCAAGCGCGGCGTCGTCGTCAACATCGAGTCGACGGTGCAGTCGATTCAGCGGGCCGTGGAAGAAGCCGAGCTGATGGCGGGCTGCGAAATCCATTCGGTGTATGCGGGCATTGCCGGCAGCCATGTGCGCAGTCTCAACTCGCACGGCATCGTCGCGATTCGCAACAAGGAAGTGACGGCCGAAGACGTCGAACGCGTGATCGACGCGGCGCGTGCAGTCGCCATTCCTGCGGATCAAAAAATCCTGCACATCCTGCCGCAGGAATTCTTGATCGACAGTCAGGAAGGCATTCGCGAGCCGATCGGTATGTCGGGCGTGCGGCTCGAGGCCAAGGTGCACATCGTGACCGGAGCCGAGAGTGCGGCGCAAAACATCGTGAAGTGCGTGCAACGCTGCGGGTTGTCGGTCGAGGACATCGTGCTCGAGCAGCTCGCATCGAGCTACGCAGTACTTGCGGAAGACGAGAAGGAGCTGGGCGTCTGTCTCGTCGACATCGGCGGCGGCACGACCGACATTGCCGTGTTCTCGGGCGGTGCGATCCGCCACACGGCAGTAATTCCGATTGCCGGCGATCAAGTGACGAACGACATCGCGGTGAGTCTGCGCACGCCGACGCATCACGCCGAAGAGATCAAGATCAAGTACGCGTGCGCGTTGTCGCAGCTCGCGAATGCCGACGAGACGATCGAAGTGCCGAGCGTCGGCGATCGACCCGCGCGCCGTCTTGCGCGCCAAACGCTCGCCGAAGTCGTCGAGCCTCGTTACGAAGAACTGTTCGCGATCGTCCGCGAAGAGCTGCGCCGTTCCGGGTTCGAGGAAACGATCGCCGCCGGCGTCGTACTCACGGGCGGTAGCGCGAAGATGGAAGGCGCGGTGGAGCTCGCTGAAGAAGTGTTCCACATGCCGGTGAGACTCGGCGTGCCGCAGCACATCAGCGGTCTCGTCGACGTCGTCAGCAATCCGATTCATTCCACAGGTGTGGGTCTTCTGTTGTACGGCCGCGAAAACATGTTGCGCGGACGGCGCGATCCGCTCGTCGGCAACGTGCGCGGCGTCTGGGATCGGATGAAGGCGTGGTTTCAGGGGAATTTTTGAGATCGTGACTTGTGACTCGTGACTGGTGAGAGCGAGCCATGAGCCGTGAGCGGTGAGTAGTGAGTTGTGAGTCGTGAGTGGAGAGTGACGGAAGCAACGAGTGCTAGTCACGAGTCACCAGTCACGAGTCACGACGTCAACAACAAGGCGAAGGACCGCCATCGATTGGGGTGAAGGGCCGGCCGTGAGCAGCGTGTCGGGTGCGAAGGTTTTGGCGAATTAATTTGTTCATTTGACATCGAGGGGACTAACGATGTTTGTACTTGCAGATACAGAAAACCAAGGGGCCGTCATCAAAGTGGTCGGCGTTGGCGGCGGCGGCGGCAATGCCGTTGCTCACATGGTGTCCACGGGCATCGAAGGCGTGGACTTCATTTGCTTGAACACCGACGCGCAGGCGCTCAAGCATTCGAAAGTGAAGGTGTCGCTGCAGATCGGCTGCAACATCACGAAGGGGTTGGGCGCAGGCGCGGATCCCGAAGTCGGACGACAAGCAGCGATGGAGGACCGCGATCGCATCATCGAGATGATCGAAGGATCCGACATGCTGTTCATCACTGCCGGCATGGGCGGCGGTACGGGCACGGGTGCAGCGCCGGTCGTTGCGCAAGTCGCCAAGGAGCTGGGAATCCTGACGGTAGCCGTCGTGACGAAGCCATTCGACATGGAAGGCTCCAAGCGCTTGGCGGCGGCCGAACAAGGCATCGCCGAGCTCAGCCGTCATGTCGATTCGCTCATCACGATCCCGAATCAGAAACTGCTGACAGTGCTTGGCGGAGACGTCACGCTGCTCGACGCATTCAAGGCAGCGAATCAGGTGCTGCAGGGCGCAGTGCAAGGTATCGCCGAATTGATTACACGGCCCGGCATGATCAACGTCGACTTTGCCGACGTGCGCACGGTGATGGCGGAAACCGGTATGGCGATGATGGGGTCGGGTTCGGCGCGCGGCGAGAATCGCGCTCGCGAAGCTGCCGAAGCGGCCGTATCGAGCCCGCTGCTCGAGGACGTGAATCTGTCGGGTGCCCACGGTTTGTTGATTAATGTCACGGCGGGACCCGATCTACGTACCAGCGAGTTCAGCATCGTTGGCGACACCGTCAAGCAATACGCGTCGGAAGACGCGAACGTCGTGGTCGGCTGCGTCATCGATCCGGAAATGCGCGAAGAAATTCGCGTGACGGTCGTGGCGACGGGCATCGGTCGTCCGGTTGCTCAGACGCAGCAGGTGCCGGATGCGCGGAAGATGACGGCGATTGCCGGCGGTCGCGCAGTGCGCGGCGTGCCGACGCTCGACGAGTTGCATGTGCCGACCTACATCCGCAATCAGCGCGAGGGCGGATATGCTCCGCGCCGTGCGGTCGGCGATGGCTTGAATGTCGACGATCCTTCGCTCCTCGACATTCCGGCCTTCCTGCGTCGTCAAGCGGATTGACCGGGACTGGCTGCCGGGCCCGAAGCTCGGCAGAAGCATCGCGATCGTGGCGCGCGTTAGTCCCCGCGCGTCCGGTCGTGGCGCATCGCCTGGAAAAAGCGGGGCGGGCCTGCTTGTGACCTGCCCCCTGCGATGTTACGGTGCCGGGAATTTTGGGACTCACTGAAGGGCGTACGATTCGCCCGCCGTTCGAGGCCAAGGACTGGGCCACTGGAAATTGCCCATGCTTCTCCAACGTACGCTTAAGAATCCGATTCGCGCGAGCGGGGTCGGTCTGCATTCGGGCAAGAAGGTCTTGATGATCCTCAAGCCCGCGCCTGCGGACACCGGCGTCGTGTTTCGCCGCATCGACCTGGATCAGCCCGTCGAGGTCCCGGCGACGGCAGAAAATGTCGGCGAGACGATGCTCGGAACGACCCTCGTCAAAGACGGCGTCCGCGTTGCAACCGTCGAACATTTGCTGTCGGCCTTTGCCGGGCTCGGCATCGACAACGCTTACGTCGAGCTGACCGCGGAGGAAGTCCCCATCATGGACGGCAGCGCAGGGCCTTTCGTGTTCCTGTTGCAATCGGCGGGAATTGCGGAACAACCGGCACCGAAGCGGTTCGTCCGCGTACTCAAGCCGATCAGAGTCGAGGACGGCGAGAAATGGGCTCAGTTCGAGCCGTATGACGGGTACAAGCTCAATTTCGAGATCGAGTTCAATCACCCGATCTTTCGCAAGCGCAACAACATCGCGTCGATGGAATTCTCCACGACGACCTTCTTAAAGGAGATCAGTCGCGCGCGCACCTTCGGGTTCATGCGCGACCTGGAGAGCCTGCGAGCGCGCAATCTTGCGCTTGGCGGCAATTTGGACAACGCGATCGTTCTGGACGATCACCGCGTGCTGAACGAAGACGGTCTTCGCTACGAGGACGAGTTCGTGAAGCACAAGATTCTGGATGCGATCGGCGATCTCTATCTGCTCGGCCGCAGTCTCATTGCCGAGTTCAGCGGCTACAAGTCCGGTCACGCGCTCAACAACCGGTTGCTCCGCACGCTGCTGGCGACACCCGATGCCTACGAAGAAGTGACCTTCGAGAACTTGAACGACGCGCCGATTGCGTATGTGCCGGCGCTCCCTCTAGCGGAAAGCGCTTGAGCGCGCTCCGTGGGCTGAGGCTGAAGGCTGAAGGCTGAAGGCTGTAGGAAGAGCGCGCTTCGCGCGCCAGATACGAATCACGGATCACGATTCACGTGTTCTTCCCCACGCGCACTTTGATCTTCGTGACGCGCGTCTCGCCCGCATTGCGCAAGGCTTGGATGAGCGCCTCCTGGTCGTAGCGAATCCTCGAGCACCAGGCTGCGGAATCCATGCTGATGACCAGCGTTTCTCCCCGATAAGTTGCTCCGAGAAAGTGCTCGTTCTCCGGGGCGGGCAATACGGCGCGAACGCGTTTGCCGAGGTCGTGGACGTCGCGGGCTCGGCGCTCCAGGTCCGCGACCAACGGACCGAGGCTGTCACCCAACGATTTGAAGCGACTGGTCATAGGGGCTGTTCGGATATCCAGTCGCTGCGCTGCGACGCCAATAGCAGATAGAGGCAGCCGCCTCGGGTGCGGAGTGACATAAATCGATCCGGTCGTTCAAATTTGTGAGGCACAGACGCTTGATCTTTTCAACGCTAATTCTGCATATTGCGAGCAACTGCTAAAGGCAAACCCGTCGAAAGGCGGGGACGCAAAGCCACCGGTCTAAGGGGAGCTCGGATACCGAGCTGCCACGATAGCGGGGTTGCCAGGATGTACAACACGAATATCGGTTCTACGTCCAAGCCGCTCGCTTCGAGTACGACGTTCGCGTCGTGTACCCGGTGACGCAAGGCAGCGTTGCCCGGAGGATGTTTTTTCGCGCCAGGTTTTTAGGGGTCGCGAGGTAATGACGACAAATTCGCACAGGATGCTCGCTCCCTCGAGCGGCGAAGCGCCCAATCTGCTGCGCCGCCTTGCGCTCGCAGACTCATTGATCTGAGCGCCGCCCATGAACGTGATCGTCTTTTCACGGAAGTTGGGTCGGGCCAGACAAATCGAGCTCGGGCGTCCACTCGTATTGACGGTCATGATCTGTGCCGTCCTGTTCGTTCTCGGCGGCACTCTGTTTCTAGGCGTCCAAATCGGACGCAACCATTCCTCTTCGGATCCGCTCGCACAAGTCGACGAGTGGCGCGCCAAGATCGAAGAACAGCGCTCGGAAATCCTCGAAGCCAAACGCGAGCTGCAGGAACGTCTCGATGCGCTGGCCGGGCGAGTGGGGCAGATGAGCGCCCACGTGATTCGTCTGGATGCGCTCGGACGTCGCCTCACGGAGATGGCCAATCTCGACAAGGGCGAGTTCAATTTCGACAGGCCGCCGGCAGTCGGCGGACCCGAGGGTTTGGTCGAAGGCGCCGTGGTCGCTGCGCCCGAGCTCACGGCGATGCTCGATGAGCTGAACCAGCAGATCAAGGACCGCGAGCGCCAACTGAGCGTGCTCGAGAGCATGATCTCGACGCGCAATTTGAGCCGCCAGATCGTCCCCGGTGGCCGTCCGGTCACTCAGGGCTGGATCTCGTCTTACTACGGACATCGCGCCGATCCTTTCAACGGTCGCAAGACGTTCCACAGAGGCGTCGATTTCGCCGGACCCGCGGGCGCCCAGGTCGTTTCTGTGGCGTCGGGTGTCGTGACCTATGCGAAGGAACGGTTCGGCTATGGCAAAACCGTCGAGATCAATCACGGAAACGGCTACGTCACCCGGTATGCGCACAACCAGCGTGTTCTCGTCCAGGTTGGCGATACCGTGCAGAAGGGGCAGCCCATTGCCCTGATCGGCTCGACCGGCCGTTCCACCGGCCCGCATCTGCACTTCGAGGTCCTGAAGCAGGGCCGGGCGGTGGATCCGATGAGTTTCATTAGGCAGCAGTAGCCCCTGTTGCCGGCTACAGGCGACAGGCCACGGTCGGGCTTGTGCGCAAACGCGCGCCTTGTCCTTCAGACTTCAGCCTTCAGTCTTCAGCCTTGGGCCGGGCCCTGATGGGCCGTGCTCCGCGTGTACAATACCGGCCCTTTATCTCCCCAGCCCACCGGAGTTCCGAGCGTGGCGAATTGGCTGACCGCGCTGTTCGGTAGCCGCAACCAGCGGTTGTTGAACAGCTACCAGAAGTACGTCAACCGCATAAATGCCCTCGAGCCGAGCTACCAGGCTCTGAGCGACGAGCAATTGCGGGGTAAGACCGAGGAATTCCGTCGCCGATTGGCCGGCGGCGAGAAGCTCGACGATCTGTTGCCCGAGGCGTTTGCGGCCACCCGCGAGGCCGCACGGCGCGTGCTCGGCATGCGCCATTTCGATGTGCAGTTGATCGGCGGCATGGTTCTGCACTTCGGCAAGATCGCCGAAATGCGCACCGGCGAAGGCAAGACGCTCGTCGCGACGCTGCCTGCCTACCTGAACGCATTGCCCGGCAAGGGCGTGCACGTGGTGACTGTCAACGAATACCTGGCCCAGCGCGACGCCGATTGGATGGGTCCGGTCTACCGGTTCCTCGGCCTGACTGTGGGTGTCATCAAGGCCGGGCAGACGTCCGAGGAGAAGCGCGCCGCCTACGCGGCCGACATCACGTACGGCACCAACAACGAATTCGGTTTCGATTACCTGCGCGACAACCTCGCGTTCCGGCTCGAGGATCGCGTTCAGCGCAGTCTCGAGTACGCGATCGTGGACGAGGTCGACTCGATCCTGATCGATGAGGCTCGCACGCCGCTCATCATTTCCGGTCCCGCCGAAGAGAGCACGGAGCTCTACATCCGCATCAACGAGCTCGCGCCGAAGCTGAAGCGGCAAGAGACCGAAGAAGGCGAGGGCGATTACTGGGCGGACGAGAAGACGCGGCAGGTGTACTTGTCTGATGCGGGTCATGAGCGCGCCGAGCAGCTCTTCGTCGAGGCCGGCTTGCTCTCGCCGGATCAAAGCCTCTACGACCCGTCGAACATTCGCTTGATGCATCACCTGAACGCGGCGCTCCGCGCACATGCGCTGTATCACCGCGACGTCGAGTACATCGTGCGCAACGGCGAGGTGGTCATCGTCGATGAGTTCACCGGCCGCACGATGCCGGGCCGACGTTGGTCCGACGGCTTGCACCAAGCGATCGAGGCGAAGGAAGGCGTGCGGGTTCGCGAGGAGAACCAGACCGTCGCGTCCATCACCTTCCAAAACTACTTCCGCATGTACTCGAAGCTGGCCGGTATGACGGGTACCGCGGACACCGAGGCGTTCGAGTTCCAGCAGATTTACGGGCTGGAAGTTGTCGTGATTCCGACCCACCGGCCGATGATCCGCAAGGATCATCCGGACCTCGTCTATCTGACGGCCAAGGACAAGTTCGAGGCCATCATCGAGGACATTCGCGACTGCGTCGCACGCGGGCAGCCGACGCTCGTCGGCACGACGTCGATCGAAACCTCGGAGATGCTCTCGAAGCTGCTCAAGCAGCACAACATTCCGCACGAAGTACTGAACGCCAAGCAGCACGAGCGCGAGGCGATGATCGTCGCGCAAGCAGGTCGTCCCGGCGCCGTGACCATCGCGACGAACATGGCCGGCCGCGGTACGGACATCGTGCTCGGCGGCAATCTCGAGGCCGAGCTCGCGCAGATCGATCCGAACGACGAAGCCGCTCGTCAGCGCGCACGCGAGGAGTGGCAGAAGCGGCACGATGCGGTGGTTGCGGCCGGCGGTCTGCACATCATCGGCACCGAGCGACACGAATCGCGGCGTATCGACAACCAGCTGCGCGGCCGTGCCGGCCGTCAGGGCGATCCCGGCTCGAGCCGGTTCTATCTCTCGCTCGAAGACAACTTGATGCGCATCTTCGGCGATCCCGAGCGCACGAAACGTTGGCTGCAGACGGCCGGCATGAAAGAAGGCGAGGTCATCGAGAGCCGCATGCTCACCAAGCAGATCGAGCGGGCGCAGCGCAAAGTCGAAGCGCACAACTTCGATGCCCGTAAGAATCTGCTCGAGTACGACGACGTCGCCAACGACCAGCGCAAGGTGATCTATCAGCAACGCACGGAGCTGATGGCCGCCGAGGACATCTCCGATTCGATCGCGGGCATTCGGCACGAAGTCGTCAACGGCATCATCGACAAGTACATCCCGCCGAAGAGCGTGGAGGAAATGTGGGATGTCGATGGTCTTGCGGAAGCGATCGCCAAGGATTTCGCGATTCGTCTCGACATCAAGGACTGGATGGCGAAAGACGAGAACCTGAACGAAGAGGAGCTGCGCAAGCGCGTGCTCGCGGAAATCGATCAGGCTTACGAAGCGAAGGTGCAGCAGTACGGCGCACCTGTCGTCCGCTATCTCGAGAAGGCCATCATGTTGCAGCAGCTCGACCATCATTGGCGCGAGCACCTGGCGGCGATGGACTACCTGCGTCAAGGCATCCACCTGCGCAGCTACGCGCAGAAGAACCCGAAGCAGGAGTACAAGCGCGAGGCCTTCGAGCTGTTCACGGCCATGCTCGATCGGATCAAACACGACACGGTCTCGCTGCTCTCGCGCATGCAGCTGCGCACGCAAGAAGAGATCGATGCCGAAGAGGCGGAGCGGCAGCGCCGTCTCGCGCAAGCCATGCAGTTCCAGCACGCCGCTCCGCAGAACCTGGCGGCGCCGCAGCCGGAAGCCGAAGAACAAGCCCCTGCGGCGGTCACACCGTTCGTGCGCGAGGCGCGCAAAGTCGGACGCAACGAACCGTGTCCATGCGGTTCGGGCAAGAAGTACAAGCATTGTCACGGGGCGTTGGCGCAAGGGCGCT
>CALEKY010000050.1 GCA_937902995.1 uncultured Sinobacteraceae bacterium | reverse complement strand
AGATTGCGAACGTTGGGAAGAGCGAGAGAAGACATGCCAGCCTCGTGACTCGTGATTCGTGACTCGTGATTCGTGATTCGTGATTCGTGATTCGTGATTCGTGATTAATGATTAGTGATGCAAGCAGGCCACCGCCGTTGTCAATCGTCAACTGTCAATTGACTCACGCGTCGTTCCGGTTCCCTTCCCCTTTCCCTTTTCCCCTTTCCCTTTTCCCTTTTCCCTTCTTCCCCCCTCACACCGCCATCGTCAACAACTTGCCCTTCACGTACTTCCACATCCGCAGCGGCTTGCCTTCGATCCACTTGGCGACGTTCGGCTCGGCGAGCGCGGCATTGAGCACGTCTTGATCGGCGGAATCGGCAGGAATGGTGACGCGCGCGCGCACCTTGCCGTTGATCTGCACCGGGATTTCCAGCGTGTCCTGCACGAGCGCGCCCGGATCCGGTTTCGGCCACGGATGATCGATCAGCGGATCTGAATGACCCAGCGCTTGCCACAGCGCATGTGTGGCGTGAGGTACGATCGGCGCGAGCATCAGCACGATGAGCTCCAACGTCTCCTGCACGATGGCCCGACCCTGCTCGGACGCATCGTCGAACTTCGAGAGCGTGTTCATGAGCTCCATCACCGCCGCGATGGCGGTGTTGAACGTACGACGACGACCGATGTCGTCCGTGACTTTCGCGAGCGTTGCATGAGCAGCCCGGCGCATCGCGCGCTGCGCGTCGGTCACAGGAACGGGCGGATTGCTGCCCGTCGGCCGCGCGCCGTTCTTCTGCACGTGCTCGTAAACCACCCGCCACAGGCGGCGCATGAAACGAGCTGCACCTTCGACGCCGTCATCCGACCATTCGAGCGTGTCCTCCGGCGGCGACTTGAACATCATGAACAGCCGCACGCTATCCGCGCCGTACTCGGCCACGAGCTGCTGCGGATCGACGCCGTTGTTCTTGGACTTGGACATGGTCGTCCAGCCCTCGTAATCGACCGGTTGTCCGTCGTCCTTGGCCGTCGCCGAAACCACGACACGATGTGCATCGCGCTGGATGTCGAGCTCGTGAGCCCAGTAGTACCGGCGCTTGCCGTCCGTCGTGCGCGAGAACGCTTCGTTCAGCACCATGCCTTGCGTCAGGAGGTTCTTGAACGGCTCGCGCACGTTGACGAGTCCGAGATCGTTCATCACGCGCGTCCAGAATCGCGAATACAGCAGATGGAGAATGGCGTGCTCGATACCGCCGATGTACTGATCGACCGGCAACCAGTAGTTCGCACGTTCGTCGCTCATCGCCTTGTCGTTGTCCGGACAGGCGTACCGCACGAAATACCAGGACGAATCGACGAAAGTGTCCATCGTGTCCGTTTCGCGGCGTGCAGGCGCGCCGCATTTCGGACACGTGCATTTGACGAACGATTCGAGTTTCGCCAGCGGATTGCCGCTCCCATCCGGCACGAGGCCTTCAGGAAGAATCACCGGCAGATCCTCGTCGGGCACCGGCACATCGCCGCACGATGCGCAATGAATGAGCGGAATCGGACAACCCCAATAACGCTGCCTGGAAATACCCCAATCCCGCAACCGCCATTGCACTTGCTTGTCGCCGAGATTCTTGGCCTTGAGATCTGCCGCCACGGCATCGACCGCTTGCTGATACGTCAGGCCGTCGTACTTGCCGGAGTTGATGCAGACACCGTATTCGCCGAACTCGGGACGCCAGTCCTCAGGGCTGTCGGGCACTGGGCCCTCATTCTCCAGCGGTCGAATGACGAACTTGATCGGCAACCCATACTTCTTCGCGAAATAAAAATCGCGCTCGTCGTGCGCCGGAACGCCCATGACGGCGCCCTCGCCGTATGTCATGAGCACGTAGTTGCCGACCCATACAGGAATCTTCTCGCCCGACAACGGATGCTCGACGAACAAGCCCGTCGGCATGCCTTTCTTTTCCATGAGCGCGATCTCGGCTTCCATGGCCGTGCCGCGCTTGCACTCTTCGATGAACGCTGCGAGCTCCGGATTGTTCTTGGCTGCGTGCGTCGCAAGCGGATGCTCCGCCGCGACCGCACAGAACGTCACGCCCATCACCGTATCGGCGCGGGTCGTGAATACGTTCAGTACGTGCCGTTCGCCGTTGAGCTCGTAAGGAAAGCCGATGCGGACACCTTCACTCTTGCCGATCCAGTTCGCCTGCATCGTGCGCACGCGTTCGGGCCATCCCGGCAACTCGTTCAACGCATCGAGCAGCTCCTGCGCTTGGTCCGTGATGCGCAGGTAGTACATCGGAATTTCGCGTTTCTCGATGAGCGCTCCGGTGCGCCAACCGCGTCCGTCGATCACCTGTTCGTTGGCGAGCACCGTTTGATCGACGGGGTCCCAATTGACGACGCCCGTCTTCTTGTAAGCGATGCCGCGTTCGAGCATGCGCAGGAACAGCCATTGATTCCAGCGGTAGTACTCCGGCTTGCAGGTCGTGACCTCGCGCGTCCAGTCGATCGCAAAGCCGAGCGACTGAAGCTGGCGCTTCATATAAGCGATGTTGTCGTAGGTCCATTTCGCCGGCGGCACGCCGTTCGCCATTGCGGCGTTCTCGGCCGGCAGACCGAACGCGTCCCAGCCCATCGGCTGCAGCACGCTGTGGCCGTTCATCCGCATGAACCTGGAGATCACGTCCCCGATGGTGTAATTGCGGACATGGCCCATGTGCAGCCGTCCGCTCGGGTACGGAAACATCGACAAGCAGTAGTACTTCGGCCGGCTCGGGTCCTCCTTGGCCTCGAAAGCCCGAGTCTCTTCCCAGAAAGCCTGCGCCTGCGTTTCGACGGTCGCAGGATCGTATCGTTCTTGCATGCGGAGACTAGCGAATGGACGAAGAATTACAGGGGGCGCAAGCATAGCCGCGCAGAGCGCGCGCGCAAACAGCAGTGGCGGCTGCGCCGCTAGGCTGAAGGCGAAGGAACATGCGCGTTCGCGCATTTCTATGGGCCGCCCCGGCGGGCGGGCCGCGTCATTTGCAGGCTTCCGCCGCAACGCAAAGGTTCTGCGCACGAGCGCACCCTCGCCTTCAGCCTTCAACCTTCAGTCCAGGAAACGTAAACCTAAACGTGGCCCCTCCCCCGACCTGCGCCTCGGCCCAGATACGCCCGTCGTGGCGCTCGATGATCCGGCTGACGGTGGCAAGACCGATGCCGGTGCCTTCGAACTCGCCGGGGCCGTGCAAGCGTTGGAACACCCCGAACAGCTTGTTGGCGTAACGCATGTCGAAACCCACGCCGTTATCGCGCACGTACACGTGCGGCTCGAAGCTTCTTTCCAGATCGATCTCGATGCGTGCGCCGCGTGTGTAGCGCGTGTACTTGATCGAATTGCCGACGAGGTTCACGAACACCTGGGTCATCAAAGCCGGATCGCAGCGCGCGTTCCCCAACGATCCGATCCGCCAATCGATCGAGCGCATGTAAAGCTCTTGCTCGAGATGCGCGAGCGCCTGTTCGAGGAGGGCATTGAGCGACACAACTTCCTGTCTCATCTCGATATGACTCACGCGGGAGAGCGCGAGCAACCCATCGATCAGCGCGCTCATTTGCGCGGCCCCGCGCCGAATGTGATCGAGATGACCGACCGCGCTCGGCGTTTTCAGCTCCTGCTCATCGCGCAGCATCTGCACGTGAGCATCGATGAGTCGCAGCGGTGCGCGCAGATCGTGCGCCACGGAATACGAGAACGCTTCGAGCTCCCGATTGGCGATCTCGAGCTCCATCGTGCGCTGGGCGACGCGCTGCTCGAGATCCTGATTCAAGCGGCGTATCTCCGCTTCGGCCGCCGCACGCTGCGCGATCTCGGCGCTCAGCGCTTCTAGGCGCGCTGCGTTCTCGCAGGCAACCGCTACTTGCGCAGTGATCGCACGTGCAACGGCAACATCCTCTTCCGTGAATCCGCTGAGACCGATGCGGTTGATCAGACAAAGATAGCCGTAGCGGCGGGTGCCCGACGCGATCGGCACGCCGAGCATCGAGACGAATTCGCCGGGCTCGATTTGCGGCGTCACACGGGCCGGCTCCGGCGGAATCATCGGATAGAGAGCGCTGCCGCCGTTTTCGACCGTCGCCCGCAGCTCGCGATACAGCGGTGCGGACAACAATTTCCAAATTCCGGTCTCTGGCAGGCCGCTCTCGGTACAACGCGCACCCTCCGCGCCGTCGTTGCACAGAACAAGCTCTGCATACTGAGCCATGAGGATTTCACGGGCGGCTCTGCATGCGAAGCGCGGAATGTCTTCCGCCTCGGTCGTCGTGAAGATCTGCCGCGTAAAGGCAACGAGCGCGTTCAAACGATCTTGCGTCGCCTGCAACCGAGCTGCCCCTTGCTCCAGACAACTTCCATCGGTCCCCGAAGTCTGCAAGGCGTGCTGGACAGCACTATGCACCGTGGCTCGGTCGTAAGGCTTGGCAATCGTTGCGGACACGCCGAGCGCCTCGGCCATGTCGCGCACTTCGCGCTGGTGATAGGAAGCCGAGCAGAAGATCACGGGAGTCCGTGCGACGGCGCGGTCCTCGCGCAAATGGCGCACGAGCTCGTAGCCGTCCATGCGCGGCATGACGATGTCGGTGATCAGCAGATCGGGGCGTTCGCGCCGGACGAGCTCGAGCGCCTCGACGCCGTCGCCGGCGGCGAGCACGTCATAGTCGCCCGTCCCTAACATCAGGACGAGCAGATCGCGAGCTTCGGGATCGTCCTCCGCAACGAGGATTTTTCCGCTCTTCCGCACGTAGCTTTCCGGCAGAGGCATCTCTTGTCGTGGCGCGGACACACGCTCTCGCGGCGGACGAGCCCCGTCAATCAGTACGTTTCGCGCCCGAAAGAGATCCTAATGGAAAGCGCGCACCGAACCGTCAGACAAACTCGCAGTCGGCGCCCGCTTCGGAAAAACTTCGTGCAGCCGTGGCGAGTATCAATCGCCGAGCGCTGCCCGCAACGCGCTGATCTCCTCCGCACAATCGCGCATCACGTGCACGCACTTGGCGTTGTCGAGACCGAGCCGCCAGAAAGCTTTGACGCCCTGCATGTTGAGCTCGAGATCCGTCTCGTGACCCATGAAGCCGGACATCATGACCGCGACCGACAGCACGTCGGTGAGATCCGGCTGTTCGACTTGGCGATCGACGGCCTCGTGCTCGCCGACGGCATCGGCGATGTGACCGGGAAAGCCCCAGTTTTCCACGATGGCCTTGCCGATGTTTGCATGCCAGTCGCGCATGATCTGGCCGAGCGCCGCGGGATCCTTGAAGAGCGCCTCATGACGGTTGGCCCGTGCCAGGATGTAGATCTTGCCGACGTTGTGGAGCAGACCCGCGAGCATGGCCTCGTCGGCATTGACGCAACGCGACCGCGACGCAATCGCGTGGCACAGCGCTGCCACGAGAGTCGCCTCTCGCCAAAGCTGCTCGAGCTCGGTGGCGATGTGCTTGAGCTCGCTGGCTCGTCGCAATTGCGCGATCGCAAATGCCACCGCAGCCGTACGCACATTGTTGTGCCCGATGCGATTGACGGCAGTCTTCAACTCCGTCACCGGTTTGCCGCTCGGATTCAGCGCCGCCGAGCTCGCGAGCGTCAGCACGCGTGCAGCAAGGCCGGCCTCCGAGCCGACGACGCGTGCGATCTGTTCGTTCGACACGTTCTCGTCGGCGAGCACTTTGCGGACTCGCACGGCCACATCCGGAAACGAAGGCAGTTCGACGCGTCCCTTCGAAACTTCCTGAGCGAGCTCCGCGACGAATGCGAACGCACCGCTGTTCGGGGACGGTACGGTCGTTTCATCCGGAGCCGAATGGGCTAGTTGGCTCATACTCATCGGTATCGGCAATCTCACCGCGGTCTATAGGGACAACGAGCGCGCCTACCGCCCGAAATGCGGCAAGGCAGCGCTACGTCTGCAGGGTAAACAGGCGCAGCGAGCCTGTCTGCGTCACGGTTATCAGATTCGACGGGAGCTTGCCGACAAGCAGTTTCAGGCACCGGCGGCCAGCTCGGCTGCGGGCGCGGTTCCGTGGGCAAACTTGAGAATCTCTGCGGGAATGCGCAGCAGGGGCAGCACGATTTCTGCGGCCCCTAGTTTGTATGCTGCACCGGGCATCCCCCACACGACGCTGGTGGCTTCGTCCTGCGCAATCGTGCGCGCGCCGGCCTCGAGCATCTCCTTTAGACCGCGCGCGCCATCGTCGCCCATCCCCGTAAGCAGGATGCCCAACGCATTCGGTCCGACGTTTTGCGCGACGGACCGGAACATCACGTCGACGCTCGGCCGATGCCGATTCACCGCCGGTCCGTCGTTCAGCCGACAGACATAACGCGCGCCGTCCCGAGCCACGAGCAGATGCCGATCGCCAGGCGCGATGTACACGTGGCCGGGCAGGATGTATTGGCCGTCCTGCGCTTCGCACACCGCCATCGGCGAGCAACGATTCATGCGTTCCGCAAAGGCTTTACTGAACGCTGCAGGAATATGTTGCGAGATCACGATGGCCGGAGCGTCCGCCGGAAGGTTTTCGAGCAACGCGCGAATCGCTTCGGTCCCGCCCGTGGAAGCGCCGATCGCCACGATCCGGTCCGTCGTCCGCAGCACTCGGTGCGGTGCGGACAATGGAAGAATGGCATCGGCTGTGCGACGCGGATCGACCTGTCTCGCCGTCGCGCGAATCGTTTTCGGCCGTGCATAGACACGGGCGTTCGCCGCGGTCTTCACCTTCGCGATGAGCTCATCGGCATAGCTCGTCAACGTGCCTGCGACGTCGAGCTTGGGCTTGGCGACGAAGTCGATGGCGCCGAGCTCCAGCGAGCGCAGCGTCACATCCGCACCGCGTTGCGTGAGCGACGAGACCATTACGACCGGCATGGGCCGCAGCCGCATCAGGTTCTCCAGAAAGGTCACGCCGTCCATGCGCGGCATCTCGACGTCGAGCGTGATCACGTCGGGATTGAGCGCCTTGATCTTCTCGCGTGCCACATACGGATCCGAGGCCGTGCCGACAACTTCGATTTCCGAGTCTTTGCTCAGCATCTCGGTCAGCAGCTTTCGCACGAGTGCGGAGTCGTCGACGATGAGGACTTTGATTGCCATAACGAGCTACCGACCTTGCGGTCGGTCTCCGACCGTCCCTGGCGCTTGAAGTTGTAAGTTTGGGGATGCCACTGCCATCCTCGTTCAGAACAGATCGATTTCGCCGGCGACCGGAGCCTGGTCCAGACCGCGCAGGTATCGCTGCTCCTCGTGCACGACGTCCATGCGCGAACGCAAATGCCGCACGCGAACCCGGCCAGTGAGCGGAAAGTACTGAATGTGCCGCGAGCACACATCGCCGACATCTTCCGAGACGACTTTCAATCCCTCCTGTTTGAGGAACTCGCGAACGAAAGCCACGTTGCGCGTGCCGATGTCGGTCAGTGTCGAGAGCACCCGCCCGCCGCCGAAAATCTTGACCTCCAGGTCGGCGCGAGTGCCGCCGGCACTCAGGATCCGGTTGATGAGCTTTTCCATGGACGCCGTGCCGTAGCGCGTGGCGCGTCCGGCAACGCGCTCCCACGTGTCCTCGGTATTGCCGCTCGGGCGCGGCAGCATGAAGTGATTCATCCCGCCGATTTTCAGATACGGATTGCGAATACACGCCGAAACGCACGAGCCGAGCACGGTATCGAGCACCTCGTCTTCGCGCGTCACGTAGTAATCGCCCGGCAACAGCTTGACGATGACCATGCCGCTCGCATTGCGATAGCGGCGAATGTTCTCGAAGCCCGGCAGTGCCCGAGGCAGCGGCGCATGAACCGCATCATTGAGCATGTGGCGCTCCGATTCTGCGATAGATGGTCTTACCGACGAGCTTGAACGGGCTCGACGAGCCGTGAATGGACTCGGAGTGACCGAGACACAGGTAACCGTCGGTGACCAGGATGTCCGCAAAACGGTTGAGCAGACGCTCCCGTGTCGCCTGATCGAAATAGATCATGACGTTGCGACAGAAAATGATGTCGAAGGGCCCGCGCATCGGCCATGGATCCATGAGGTTCAAAGTACGGAACGTGACGAGCTCTGCGACCTCGGGCCGGACCTTCGCCGATCCCGAGTGCTCGCGAGTGCCCTTGTGAAAGTGCTTGCGCAAACGTTGCTGCGACACGTTGGCGAGCCGATCCAGCGGATAGATGCCGCGCTTGGCCGTTTCGATCATTTCGCTATCGATGTCGGTCGCGAGGATCTTGAGGTCCCAGGATTGACCTTCCGGCAAGACCTCGCGCGCCACCATCGCAATACAGTAGGGCTCCTCTCCCGACGAGCAGCCGGCAGACCACATCCGCACACGCCGCGAGGCGCGGTTGCGCTGAAAAGCCTCCGGGAGCATGTAGCTCGCGAGCGCCTCGAAGTGATGATTCTCGCGGAAGAAGGACGTGACGTTCGTCGTGATCGCATTGATGAGCGCGACGAGCTCCTCCGGACCCGAATTGCGCACGTGATCGCAATACGCTTCGAAGGACGGCAGATTGAGCTCGCGCAAGCGGCGCCCGAGCCGTCCCTGCACCAATTGGCGCTTGTTGGGACCCAATGAAATTCCGGCATTCTCCGCGACGACGTGGCGAATGAACTCGAACTCCGCATCGCCGAGCACCGGACCGTAGCTCGACAGTCCGATGTCTGGGGCGACTGGCTCGATGCCGCAAGATCCTCTCATCGCTCTCGGTTCGTGCTCGCCGCGATCCTCGTATCGAACCGCCGCGCACCGCCTCGCTCCCTGCTTATGCGCACGCCGCCTCGGCCAGCGGCATTGCACCCGCGATGTCCGAGCCGATGAGCCGATCGATGTCGAGCAACATCAGCATGCGTCCCGACACCGAAGCCAATCCCGCGATGAACTCCGTGCTGACGTGCGCACCGAGCTCGGGCGCGGGCTTGATCTCATCGCGCGGCACGTCGATTACATCGGACACTCCGTCGACGACGACGCCGAAGTCGCGCCTGCCGAGCGGCGATTCGACCGACAGCACGATGATGACCGTGAGCGGCGTGTATTCCGCGCGCTCGAGATCGAAACGCATGCGCAAGTCGACGATCGGCACGATCGAGCCGCGCAAGTTGAGAACGCCGAGCACGTGCGCGGGCGATTGAGGAATGCGGGTGACCGGCGACCAGCCGCGGATCTCCTGCACTCGCAGGATGTCGACCCCGTAGGTCTCGTCGCCGAGCGTAAAGGTCAGCACCTGGTTCGAGGTCAGAACCGCGGCGGCCTGCGAAATTTCCGAAGTGTTCGGTGTCATGTTCGATCCCAAGCACGGCTCTCTCGAGCCTTCGTTCGCCCGTCAGGGCGTGTTAGCGACTTTGCACTCGCGCGCCGAGCGCTTTCCCGCACCCGACGCGCTCGTAGCCACTTAGAACTCCTGCCACACGCTGTCGTCGCCACTTGCGCGCGCGAGCGGCTGCGCCGTCGCGGCAGCGAGGGCCTGTGCCGGACGGCGAGGTTTCGCTCGCGGCGCCGGCATCGGCCGCGCAGCCGGCTTCGCAGTAGCGGCCGGCGTCGACTGCACCGACGCAGTCGGCGCGGAATACGAAACGTGTGCGGCGTTGGTCCGGAAGTAGCCGATCTGTTGGATGAGCTTCGCCGACTGCTGCTCCATCGATTTGCTCGCAGCGGACGCTTGCTCGACGAGCGCGGCGTTCTGCTGCGTGACGTTGTCCATCTGCGTCACTGCGTTGTTGACCTGCTCGATGCCGGCCGACTGCTCTTCGCTTGCAGCCGCAATCTCTGCGACGATGTCGGTCACCTTCTTCACGCTCTCCATGATCTCGGTGAGCGTCTTGCCCGACTCGTCGACGAGCTCCGAGCCGATCTTGACCTTCTCGACCGAGTCGTTGATGAGATCCTTGATCTCCTTCGCCGCGCTCGCGCTACGCTGCGCGAGGTTGCGCACTTCGGTCGCCACTACGGCAAAGCCGCGACCCTGTTCGCCCGCACGCGCCGCTTCGACGGCAGCGTTCAACGCGAGCAGGTTGGTCTGGAAAGCGATTTCGTCGATGACGCTGATGATGTCGGCGATCTTGCGGCTCGACGCATTGATCTCGCCCATCGCGCCGATCGCACGCTGCACGACGGCACCGCCCTTTTCGGCCTGCTCGCGCGCACCGACCGCCAACTGATTCGCTTGACGCGCATTGTCCGCGTTCTGTTTCACCGTGGCAGTCATTTCTTCCATGCTCGAAGCGGTCTGCTCGAGCGCGGCGGCCTGTTCCTGCGTACGCTGCGACAGGTCGTCGTTGCCGTGCGAGAGCTCGCGCGCCGCGGCACCGACCGCATCGGCGCTGCTGCGCACGGTGCCGACGATCTCGACGAGCTTTGCGTCCATGCGCTTGAGCGAGTCGAGGAGCTTGCCGAGCTCATCGGCGCTCTCCACGCGCACTTCGTTGCCGAGCTCGCCGCTTGCGATCCGGTCGGCAATGTTCACGGCGGCATTCAGCGTCGAAGTAATCGAGCGCACGAGCATCGAGCCGAGGAAGGCCGCAAGGCCCGCGCCGATCACGATCGCACCGATGATGAAAGCCGAGTTGCGCTTGAAGCTCGCATCCGCGTCGCCGCGCATCTTCTGGGCGACTTCGATCTGCTTCGCGAGCAGCTCCTCGCTCGCACCCGTCAACTGATCGTACGTCGGCCGCGCCTTCTCGATGAGCAGCGACTCGGCCTTGTCGAACATGCCCGACTGCGCAGCGACGAGCGCGTCGCGCACGTACGTGAGCACGTCGGACTGATGACGACCGAATTTCTCGACGATCTTGCGCTCTTCAGATGTGAGCTCGGTGGCGTTCAGCTTGTCCCACAGCTCGCGGATGACCGCTTCGCGGTCGTCGAGCAGATTCATGGCGCTCTTGACGGCGCTCGCGTCCTGGCGGATGACCACGTCCTCCGCCTTCGACAGAAGCTCGCGCTCGTGCGTCTCGATCGTGCCTACCCAGCCGGTCGGCATGAATCGATTCGAGAAAATCGCATCGAGGTCGGTATTGCTGGATTTCGTACCCGTCAGGCCGACGACGCCGACGGCGATCATGACGATCGTCGCCAAAGCCAGCGTGGCGTAGAGCTTGGCTCTGACACTCAGATTAAGCGCGTTCATAGATCGATTCCCACCCTGAAACTTCCGAATAAGACTGCTGCTTGTTTCCGCACGCTCATGCTGCGGCCCGCTGCGACGCCCCGCGGACCAGCGCCGGAACATCGAGAATCAATGCAACCTGGCCGTCGCCGAGAATCGTGGCGCCGGAGATGCCGTCGACTCGCCGGAAGTTCGTTTCCAACGACTTGATGACGACCTGTTGCTGACCGAGTAGGTCGTCGACGAACAAACCGACTCTTCGGCCTTCGCCTTCGACGACCATGATCAAACCTTCGTGGAGCTGCGTCGTGCGCGGTTTCGCGCCGAACACCTCGTAGAGCCGCACGATCGGCAGATAGCCGTCGCGGAACCAGAAGACTTCGCCCTGCCCGGCGACCTTGTTGACCATGCCCGGCTTGAGCTGCAGCGATTCGATGATCGTGACGAGCGGCACGATGTAGGTCTCGTCGCCGACGCAGACGGACTGGCCGTCGACGATCGCGAGCGTGAGCGGCAAGGTGATGATGAAACGCGATCCCTTGCCGGGCTGCGAGCGCACTTCGATCGTGCCGCCGAGCTCTTTGATGTTCCGTCGCACGACATCCATACCGACGCCGCGGCCGGAAATGTCCGTCGTCTGCTCGGCCGTGGAGAACCCGGCGAGGAAGATCAAGTCGTAGATCTGTTCGTCGGCGAGTTGATCGCTCGGCCCAACGAGCCCGCGATCGCGCGCCTTCGCCAGGATCTTGTCCTTGTTCAGGCCCGCGCCGTCGTCGCCGACCTCGACCGTAATGTTGCCGCCCTTGTGGTAGGCCTCGAGGTACACGGTGCCCGTCGGCGGCTTGCCGGCGGCAATGCGCGCGTCGGGCATTTCGATGCCGTGATCGACGCTGTTGCGCACGAGGTGTACGAGCGGATCGCCGATTTTCTCGAGCACGGTCTTGTCGAGCTCGGTCTGTTCGCCGCTCATCTTCAGATCGACCTGCTTGCCGAGCCGGCTGCTCAGATCGCGCACCATGCGCGGGAAGCGGCTGAACACGAAACTGATCGGCAGCATGCGCACGCGCATGACGCTTTCCTGCAGCTCGCGCATGTTGCGCTCGAGCTGTGCGAGCCCCGAACGCAGCTGCTCGGCTACCGGACCGGATACCTTCGCGCCGAGCTGCATCAGCATCGATTGCGTGATCACGAGCTCGCCGACGGTGTTCATGAGCTCGTCGATCTTCTCGGTGCTGACCCGAATGGAGCTGCCGTCGCCCAAACCGTGTTTCGGCGTGTCGTGCTCGCCCACTGCGTGCAACTGGGGCCGCGGTGCCGGCGCTTGCTCGCTCTTTGCCGCAGGCGCCGGTGCATCTGTCTTCGGCGCTGCCACTTCGGCCGTCTGCGTTTGAGGCGCAGAGCCGGTCGCAAGCTCGTCGGAAACGACAAGTTCGCAATCGCCCTCGGCCCAATCGAACACTTGATCGATGACTTCGCGCGTCGCTTCTGTTTCGACGGTCAGATCCCACGACAGATAACAGGACGCCGGATCGAGCTCTGCAAGCCGCGGAAGCGCGCTCGCATCGGTCTTGACCGTAAGATCTCCGACCTCCGCGAGCTCGCGCATCATGCGCAACGGATCGTTGCCGTGGGCGAACAGCTGCGGATAGGGACGGAACTGGATTCGCCAGCGATGCGCCGCCGCAGCCGGTTGTTCGCTCGCTGCCGGCGCTGCTTCGACCTGAATTGACGGCGACGCCGCGCTCGGCGCCGGGGCCGAGTCCTTTTGCGCGATCGCCAGCTCCATATCGAACTGCACGTCGGCGACGCGCTGCGCATCGACCGGTTCCTTGTGCTGCACGGCACGCAGCATCTCGCGCATGACATCGACCGACTTGAGCAGCAGATCGGTGATCTGACGCGTCACCTGCATGCGATTGCTGCGCAATTCGTCGAGCAGCGTCTCGCACGTATGCGTGAACGAAGCGACTTCGTCGAAACCGAACGTGGCGCTGCCGCCCTTGATGGAGTGCGCGACGCGGAAGATGGTGTTGATGAGCTCGGGTTCGGGCGCGCCGATATCGAGCTTCAGGAGCGACGCCTCCATCGTATCGAGCGCTTCGAAGCTCTCGTCGAAGAAGGCCTCATGGAATTGTGCAAGATCGAGCGCCATGGCTTACCTCAGCACTCGCTTCATCGTCGCGACGAGTTGCTCGGGATCGAAGGGCTTGACGATCCAGCCCGTCGCGCCGGCCTCCTTCCCTTCGCGCTTGCGCTCGGGAGAGGACTCGGTCGTCAGCATGAGAATCGGTGTGTGCCGATACGCAGGTTCGGCCCGCAGCGCGCGAATGAGCGCGATGCCGTCCATGCGCGGCATGTTCACGTCGGAGAGCACGAGATCGAACGATTGCTTGCGTGCGAGCTCGAGCGCCTCTTCTCCATCCGCTGCCTGCGATACCTCAAAGCCAGCGGCACTGAGCGCGATGCGGACCATGTCGCGCATCGACGGCGAATCGTCTACAGCGAGAATGTGCGTCATGGCGCGGCCTCGGCGGGTAAGGCAAGCATCGAACCGACACCGAGCAGGCGCGCCGCTTCCGACACCGACTGCGAAACGCTGCGCCAAGTCACCTGCAGACTGCGATCGGTGCGGTCGCGCACGAAAGCGCACAGCAACTGCATGGCCGCGGTGTCGATGCGCTCGACGCTCCCGGCATCGATCGCAACGCTCGCCGGCTCGCCGATGTGACGGAGCAGCTCGCCCTTCAACGCCTCGCCGTCCTTCACCGTGCACACGGCAGACAGCACGATCGTCGGCTCGGCCGGCGCCGATTCGGGTGCGGAATCGGATGCCGCCGCTACGGACGGCGCGTGCTCGTCAACCGTGGGCGCTTCCGGCGAAGGGCCGTCGGTACGTCTACGTTTTTTCGTCTTTGTCGACATGCGTTGCGATCGATGGTCGAGGCGCGAACGACCGCGCCGAATTCCACGGACTCGCCTCCCCTATCGGCCGCTCTCTCGGCCGCTTTAGGTGAGCCCTGTCATAAAACGACGGGAAACTCGACGCGTCGCTGCGCTGCGGTTCGACGGGGAAAGCTTCATCCTGAAGATGTTTCGGCATTTCGTGCTCAAGGCGCAGTCCAAGCTGCCGCTAAATTCAGTGACACAGGTCACGTCCCACGCCGAACCATGCGCACTGAGCAGAAAACATCGAGTGCCGGAAGGCGCGCGCACCGCGGTGCGCGCGGCGTGGGTCATTGCAGCCGCAGGAACGCCGCATGCGGATCGATATAGTCAATCCGCGCGGTGCGGCTGCGCCTGCAACCGGATCGCCCGCCAGCCTGCTCGCAGAGTGGCGAGTCGGTGCTGTGCTCGAGGCCGTTGCGATCCGCGATCCGGGCACCGGCCAACTCTTCTTGGACATCGCCGGGCAACGTCATCCGGCGCGCCTCGCTTCGGGCAACGATCACGAAGGTCCCGCATCCGGCGAGCGCATGCAGCTGCGCGTGTTGCGCAACAGCCCGGTGCTTGCGCTCGAGCGAATTGCCGATGCGGAGCATCAGCGCGTCGATCCGAAGATGGTGACCGATGCGCTGCGTAGACTCGTCCCGAAACAAACGAGCCCGGCGCCGCTGCTCGCCAATCTGAGCTGGATTGCACGAAGCGCAAACGGCTCGATCGCGCTTCCGAAGAATGTCGCTGATGCCGCCGCACGACTCTGGCAAGCGCTGCCGGATGTCGATGAATTGAGCGATCCGCTCAAGCTGGAGCGTGCGCTCAGCCGCTCCGGAACCTTCCTCGAAGCGGCGCTCGCGAACGACGACGGCACGCCCGCCGCGCGCTGGGCGATTGCAACGGATCTCAAAACGCTTCTGCTGCAGCTTTCCCGCACGTTGCGAGAGCACGGCGCGCGTCCGAACGCTGCGACCTTTGCGGATGCCACACCGCATGCACCTCTGCCGGCGACCGGCGGACCGCTCGCAACGCTGTCTTCGGCGCCCGCGACGCTCGCACTGCTCGAAGGCGCGCAACAACAAATGGATGAGCTGGCGCGCCAGACCGACGGTGCGATCGCGCGAATGACCTCGACGCAAGTTACGAACAGCGCTCAAGAAGGACCGTCCCAATCGATCCTCGTGGAGCTGCCGGTACGTTACGAAGATCGGGCGAGCATGCTGCGGTTGCGCATCGAACGCGACGGCACGCGACGGCAGTACGAAAGTCACGACACGTGGACCGTGGAAGCGGCGCTCGACCTCGGAAATTCCGGTGCATTGCATGCCCGCGTTTCGCTCACGGGGCTGCGCGTCTCCGTGCAGTTGCGCGCCGATACCCCTGCCGTCGTGGAGATGCTGAACGCCCGCGTGGTGGAGCTCGAAGCATTGCTGCACGGAGCAGGGCTCGAAGTAGATCGCATCGTGTGTCGCCACGGCCTGCCTGCAGCGGATGGCGGTCAGCGACTCTCGCGACTATTGGATGTACGCGCATGAGCGACCGAACGGACCGTAAACTTCAGCGATTGCCGCTAGCGGTAGCCCTGCATTACGGCGGGCGAGGCGCACCGCGCGTGGTCGCCAAAGGCGCCGGATCGGTGGCCGAACGCATCATCGCAACCGCGCGCGAGCACGACGTCCCCTTGCAGGAAGACGGCGCGCTTGCGGCTGCGCTGGCGCGAATCGAATTGGGTCGGGAAATACCGCGCGAACTATTCGTCGCAGTAGCGCACGTACTCGCCTTCGCGTGGTCGGTCACGGGCAAGCGCCGCGTTACGGTCAGCGAAGCTGCGCTGCCGCAAAGCGATCGTTGACGTGCGGGCCGCAGCGCAGCGGAAATGTCAACCGACAACGCTGAGCAACGATCCGCGCCTGCGATGAGCGGCGCGGACGGGCTCTTGCTGTTGCGGCTCTTGTGCAGGCAACGGCCAGGTCGGCACCTGGACGTGCGCCGGTTCCCGAGTTGATCGGTTTTGGGTCGGAGTCATCGACCGAGCAGCACTGTGCAGCCGCACGAGCAATTCCGCTTCGTGACGGGTGATCCCGCAATTGGCGATCAGCTCTTCCACGTCGGCGCCATTCTTCGCCATGCGCGCGGCCATGTCGTAGCCTCGCTGCGAAGCGGCTGCGCCTGCGGGCGCTAAACGCGCCTCGACCTCGATGCGCTCGTTCAGCGATTCGAGCCGCGCACTCATGACGGCGACCGTCTCGTGGAGACTTCGCAGCTCGCTGAACGCCCGGTCGAGCTGCTGATGGAGCCGCGCCGTATTTTCCTCGTCGGCGCGCCGCCAACGAATGAAGGCGAGCGCGAAGACGCACAGCGCTCCCATCAACATGAGTCCGCGCAACGCGATCAAGACCACGTCCAAGGACGGGTTCGGCAAGATCTCGAACATACGTTCATTCCTGTGATGCAGGTCACGTTTTCGGGCGCGAAATCATCGAGCGTCAAACATCCGACGCTCGAACGCACGGCCCTCTATCAATGAAGCAGAATCCATGCCAGTCCCGCCGCAAGCGCTCCATTCCTGGAAGACGTAGCTCGAGTCAAGAATTGACTATGAACGGCTGCGGTCGCACTTCGACTCGCTGGAGTTTCGACTGACGATTCAAGGCATTCGCCCGAATGCACTCGATGGAATCTCGCGACCGTGCTCTCGGCCTGCGCTATCCGCGTATTGCCGCGCGCATGCGAGAAGGCAGCATCCGTCTCTACGACAAAACGAGACTTCGAGCGGCAGCAGCGGTGCGCAGCGAAAGTACATGGACGAGCGGACGTGCGGCTCGAAGCATCAAGCGCTCGCCGATGTCCGGGACGCGTCTTGCGGCGAACGTCTTTGCCGGCTTGAGCCTTCCCGTCTGGGTGTTCGACTTGTCCGATTCGTCCGTCGAAACGGATTCGTCGAGCGCATTGCGACTGATCGCCGCCAACCGCGCGGCTGTCGCATGCCTCGATACGGCAAACGAAACGGAGCTTCGCTCGGCCTCGACGGATTTTCTCCTGCCTTCGACGCTGAACGCGATCGCGAGCGCGGGACGTAGGATCCGAGACGGCGATACGTCGAGATCGATGTCATGTTCGAGCGACGTACCGGCGGCCCTGCTCGCACCCATGTCCGAATCGACCGCATCGCCGATCGGACACGAACGTACCTTGCGATGACGGCATTGACCGGCACGACGAGCTCCAATCTGTTACGGGCCGTTCCCGATCTGGTTTTCGAGATCGACGAGCATGGCGTGTGCGTCGATGCGGCGGGCGCTCAAGAGGACGTTTTCGGCGCACCGCACGCGAGCGTCGGTAAGTCATTGACAGAAACGCTGCCGCCCGAAGTAGCGCACCGCACGCTCGCCGCACTGCAGCGCATGCGCAGCCAAGGCGGAACGGAGCGTTTGGAATACGCGCTCGCGCTCAGCGACGGCGTGCATTGGTACGAAGCGCGGTTGAATGCGCTTCCGACCGGCGCGACCGTGCACGTACGGGACATCTCGCGACAAAAGAGCGCCGAGCTACAAATTCGCGAATGCGAGCAGCGCTTCGCCGCGCTGGCCGATTCCGCACCCATGATCGTGTGGATGACCGATCGCAACGGCGCCTGCACCTTCATTAATCAGGCGGGTTTGCAATTTACCGGCCGATCGCTGGAACAGGAGCTCGGCGACGGATGGATCGCCGATCTGCATCCGGACGATCTTCCTCAATATCTTTCCTTGCTCCGAGAACACTCGCAGTCCCATCGATCGTTTCGGATCGAGCACCGCCTGCGTCGCTGCGACGGGACGTATCGATGGTTTCTGGATCATGCCGCTCCCCGCTTCTCTCCCCACGGCGAATTCCTCGGCTTCGTTGGTACGCGGGTGGATGTGACGGAGCTCAAGCGGGGGTGAGGGAACACGGGAAGGAGGGAAAAGGGAAAAGGGAAAAGGGAAAGGGGAATAGGGAAAGGGAGACATGGCAGAGCTGAACGTATGGATGACGAGCATTCCGAAAGAATGCATTGCGTGACGCGTGGCAGCGCTATTTTCTCGTGACGATTCGTTCCCGCGCTGCCGCGGTTTGCGCCGGCACGATGTCCACTGTTTCGGTATCCGGATCGAACTCGATCTGCGCCTCGCCGCGTTCGAGCTGCGCCAGCACGTGCGCAACCTTTTCGTCCAACGTGTACTCCCGCTCGCCGTAGTCCGTGCCCTCGCGCAACACGAATGATTCGATCACGCCGCGCAACGCTTCGGGGGAGAGAGAGGTGTGGGGAATGACGATCACTGCTAGGGAAAAGGGAAATGCGATGAACGGTTCTTGTCTCGACGTAGGCTACGTCACGGAACCGAGTGTGACGACGTTATTTTGACTTTGCAGCAAATCTCTCTGTCCTTTGCTGCTCTATGCTGAGGAACGCGCCCGCCTCCCATTTCCCTTTTCCCTTTTCCCTTTTCCCATTTCCCTTTTCCCATTTCCCATTTCCCTTCTCCCTACCCCCTAGCCCGTCGCACCGGTATCGGCACGTTGCACACTTCGATCTTCCCAGCCGGCACCTTGTACCACTCGTCACGACGGTTGCGGCGGGACTCGATTCGCTGGGCGAACTCGGGCGAGTCCGTGCGCATGATCTCGAGCGGCGTGCGTTCGGATTCGGGCAGATCGGCGGCGACGCGCATGGTCTTGATCACGGTGTGCTGCGACGGGTTTTCGTAGAAGCCCATCGAGCCTTTGCCCCGCGGCAGCGAGGACAACAGTTCCATACCCTGCACGACACGCCCGACGAGCGTGATGTTGCGGTCGAGATGACGCGGCGCGTGGCCGATGACCGCATAGAGCTCCGTACCGCCGCCGCTGTTCGGATCGTTGTCGCGGCCGACACCAACCATGCCGTAGCAATGAACCGCCCACGCCTCGCCGGTCGGCGACTCGCGCGCGGCCGGAAACCCTTCGACGAAACCCGTTTCCGGTGCATAAACGTCCGGATCGGGCAGCGGCGTGAACGGCAAACCGACCGCAGACCGCGTGAACTCCGCGGAAAGCGTGCGCTTCGCTTCCCCAAGCGGCCCGGCGAAATTCGGATCGCCCCATTGCGTCACGAAGTTGTCCTGCACGCGATTGATGCGTTGCTGATCGAAGTACTTCGCGCGCACGAGCGCCTTGATGTTCTTGACATGATTCGGCGCGAACTGCGGCGCGAGCTCGATGATCACACGTCCTGCCGTGAGCTCCATGTACAAGGTGTTCTCGGGATCCAGCGGACGCCATGGAGAACGCGCTTCTTCAGCAGCGAATGCGCCGGACGACAGTGCGGAGGCGGCAACGATTGCCGCCAGCAAGCAGATGCGATGCATGTCCATGCCTTGATTTGAGCACAGAACGAACGCACAGCTCCACGTGCTCGGCTTTTCTTTGCTGCCGGCCTGCGGCCTCGCCTCTATACTCATGGGGCTTGGTGCCTGCAGGAGCGCTCATGGATACGCACGTCGAGCCCGCCCCCACTCTCTCAACGGCTCCCTCGCGTCGATTCAGCCGCCGCGCGTTCCTGCAAGCGAGCACGCTCGCCGCGGGCGGATTCGCGCTCGGCCTCTATGTTCCGCAAACCAGGGCGACCAATTCGCCCAACGGTGCGGTGGCCCATCTCAATGCCTTCGTGAAAGTCGCCGCGAGCGGGCGCATCACCATCTTCTCGCACAATCCCGAGATCGGTCAGGGCATCAAGACTTCGCTGCCGATGGTCGTTGCCGAAGAGCTCGGTGCGCGCTGGAGCGACGTCGACGTCGTGCAATCCCCGATCGACGAGAAGACATTCGGTCGCCATTACGTCGGCGGCTCGACGACGATTCCGCGCTGCTTCGACCAGATGCGGCGAATGGGCGCAAGCGCGCGCACGATGTTGATTGCAGCGGCGGCGCAGCAATGGTCGGTTCCGCCGAGCGAGTGCATTGCCGAGAACAGCACAGTCGTGCACGTGCCTTCGGGACGCAAGCTGGAATTTGCCATGCTCGCGTCGCTCGCGGCGAAGCAACCCATACCGGACCCCGAGTCGCTCCAATTCAAGTCGCGCAAAGACTGGAAATTGCTTGGGTCGCGCGTGAGCGGCGTCGACAACCCGAAGATCGTCACCGGCCAACCGTTGTTCGGCATCGACACGATCGTGCCGGGCATGGTGTTCGCCGCTTATCAGAAGTGTCCGGTCGTCTTCGGCAAGGTGAAGTCGGCGAATCTCGACGAGATCAAGTCGCTGCCGGGCATCACCGATGCCTTCGTGCTCGAAGGCAACGACGACCCGCAGGGATTGTTGTCGGGCGTGGCCATCGTCGGCACATCGACTTGGGCCGTGTTCAAGGCCAAACGTCAGCTTCGAGTCGAATGGGACGAAACGCACGCCTCGCGCGATAGCTGGTCGGAGCTGCAGGCCAAGGCGCGCGCACTTGCCGGCAAGCGCGGCGAAACCGTCATGGCGAAAGTCGGCGATGTCGACGCGCAATTCGCTGCTCCCGGCAATCGAACGCTCGAGGCGTTCTATCAATATCCCTTCGCCTATCACGCTTGCCTCGAGCCCATGAACTGCACGGCGCACTTCAAGAACGAGAAAGGCAAGAAGTCGCTCGAAGTCTGGGTGCCGACGCAAGTGCCCGAACGCATCTTTCCGGCGATGCAGAATCTGCTCGGCGTCGCTCCAGAGAACGTGACCATTCATCAGACGCGGCTCGGCGGCAGTTTCGGCCGTCGCGGCAGCCCGGAATTCGTGTGCGAAGCGGCGGCCATCTCGGCGCGCGTGGGTAGGCCCGTCAAGCTCACCTGGACGCGCGAGGACGATGCCGAGCACGACTTTTTCCGCGTTGGCGGCTTTCAATCGTTGCGCGCGGCGTTGGATGCGAACGGCAAGCTCGTCGCCTGGGAGAACCATTTCATCGGGATGAGCAAGAACGGCGAGCCCGTCAGAGGCTCGTATTTCACGCGCACCGAGTTTCCGATGCTCAATGTGCCGAACGTGCTCGGCACGCGCACGTCGTTGGAAATCAAGACGCCCTGCGGACCGTGGCGCGCACCCGGATCGAACACGATGGCGTGGCCGGTGCAGTGCTTCCTACATGAGCTCGCAGTCGCAGCCGGCCGCGATCACCTGGAATTCCTGCTCGAGATCCTCGGCGAACCGCGTTGGTTCGAGCCGGGCAACGTTCGCTCGCTGAATACCGGTCGCGCTGCCGAGGTACTGAAGCTCGCAGTGGCGAAGGCCGGTTGGGGTCGCCCGATGCCGAAGGGCCGCGGGCTTGGGCTCGCATTCCATTTCTGTCACGCGGCGCACGTTGCCGAGATCGCAGAAGTCAGCGTGGACGAGAACCGCAAGATCAAAGTGCATCGCGTGACCGTCGCCGCCGACGTGGGGCCCATCGTCAACATGAGCGGTGCGACGGCTCAGGTCGAGGGCGCCGTCATCGATGGCCTCAGCACGATGCTAAACCTCGAAATCACGATGGAGCGCGGTCGCATCCAGCAGACGAATTTCGATCGCTATGCGCTCTTGCGAATGAAGGATGCGCCGATCGTGGACGTGCATTTCATTCAAAGCGATTACGCACCGACGGGACTCGGCGAACCCGCACTGCCGCCGCTTGCCCCTGCGGTCGGCAACGCAATCTTTGCCGCCACCGGCCATCGCATCCGCACGATGCCGATCAGCAGGGAAGGCTTCACGGTGGCGTGAACCGTCGGTTGATAGCAGGCTACAGGCGAAGCTAAGGGCGCTGGGCGCTCGGCTCTGGCAAAGAAACGCGCGAAGCGCGCGTTACCTACAGCCCACAGTCTCCAGCCTACAGCCCCGAAAAAATTGCGCGCGAAGCGCGCTCCGCCTTCCGCCTTCAGCCTTCAGCCTTCAGCCTCACCTTCAGCTTCAGCATTTCCCTGAACACCCCACGCGGAACGGCACCGCCTTCGTGCGTGGGGCGGCCCGCTAGTGGCCGACGGCAAGAAGCACGCGCAGCGAGTTCTCAATTTGAGATCCGTTCCACAAACCTTTGCATTCACTGACGCGTTGCACTCTAGACACAATCCAGGCCTGCCCTCCAGACTCCGCAGTATTCCCCAGTCGGAGTCTAAGCATGCGTTTGGTCGGACATTTTTCGCGTGTCGCTGCGATCGTCGCGGCCGGCTCGGTGACAAGCGCCGCGCTTGCACTGAACCCGGGCGAGACGGTCGATAACTTCCGTCTCATCGATCACAAGGGCAACGCTCAGGAGCTGTATTACCGCTCCGATATGAAAGCCGTCGTGCTCCTCACGCACATGAACGGCTGCGATGCCGTGAAGTCCGCAGCGGCGACGCTCGCGAGTTTGAGCTCGAAGTATCCGCAGGTCGAGTTCCTGATGCTGAATTCGAACCTCGACAACCCGCGCGACGACATTGCCGCCGACGCGAAGCGGCTACCGCTCGATGCACCGATCATGATCGACGATACGCAGCTCGTCGGCGAATCGCTCGGCGTGAAAGCGAACGGCGAGGCGTTCGTCATCGCGTCGCAAGCCGGCTTCAAGCTGGCTTATCGCGGCGACGTCAACGGGGTAGCCGAGGCGCTGGATGCCGTGATTGCCGGCAAGCCGGTGGCCAAGGCGGTTACGGCCGCGAACGGATGCGCTGCATCCTTCCCCGAGCTCGCCAAGCGCGACGCCCACGCCAAGATTTCGTACGAGAAGACCATTGCGCCGTTGCTCGAAGACAAGTGCGTGGCGTGCCATCGCGAGGGCGGCATCGGCCCATGGGCCATGTCCAGCTATGAGATGGTGAAGGGCTTCGCGCCGATGATTCGCGAAGTCGTGCGCACCAAGCGCATGCCGCCCTGGCACGTCGACCCGCACTACGGCCAATGGGCCAACGATCGCGGTTTGACCGTCGAGGAAGCGAAGACGCTCGTCCACTGGATCGAGGCCGGCGCCCCACGAGGCACGGGCGAGGATCCGTTGAAGGCGCAAAAGAAGGATTGGCCGCAGTGGCCGCTCGGCGAGCCCGACCTCGTGGTCGAAACGCCGCCGTTCACGGTGCCGGCCACGGGCGTCATCCCCTACCAGAACATCACGATCAAGAATCCGCTGAATGAAGACAAGTGGATTCGCGCGATCGATTACCTGCCCGGCGAGCGCGCGGTGTTGCACCACGTGATTGCGACGGTCGGCACGGAGCGTTTCGGCGGCACGGCGTTGAACAACTATGTTCCGGGTGCGGAGCCGCTCATTCTTCCCGAGGACACGGGCATCCTGCTGAAGGCGGGCTCGACGTTCCACTTCCAGCTGCACTACACGTCGAGCGGCAAGGAGCTCACCGACTCCACGAAGTTCGGCCTGTATTTCATGGACAAGGAGCCGAAGTATCACTTCCGCAGCATGGTGCTCATGAATCCGCGTCTGAAGATTCCCGCGGGCGTGAAACACCATGTCGAGCAGGCCGTGAACACGTTCCGCGACGATGCGGTGATCTACAGCCTGCATCCGCATGCACACTTCCGCGGCAAGTCGGCAAGCTTCGTCGCGAAGTATCCGGATGGCCGCGAGGAAGTCCTGATCAACATTCCGAACTACGACTTCAACTGGCAGGGCACCTACTTCCTGACCGAGCCGAAGACGGTCCCGGCCGGTACGCAGATCATCTACACGCAGGTGTTCGACAACTCTGCCCAGAACAAGGCGAATCCGGATCCGACCATCACGGTTACCTGGGGCGAGCAGACCTGGGAAGAGATGGTGTTCGGCGTCGTCCGCTGGCGCAAAGTGAACGAGGACGGTCAGCCGGACCGGTTCGGCCCCTCGCAGCAGGAGATCTTCGAGTCGCGCCCGCCGCGCACTTCCAGCCTGACGCGCTGAGCGACGCTCGAAGTCGAGTCGAAAGAGCCGCGATGAAATCGCGGCTCTTTTTTTTGTCTTTCGGACCTCAGTGCGAGGTCACATCCATCCTCTCAATCCAAGCGCTCGAACGCGTCAATCCGTACCAGCGACTGCGACTTGCCGCATGCCGCTGCGCTGCGCGATCGCGAGAACATGAGCCATGACGGTCATCGGAGCTTCGTGAATCGCACCAACGCTGACGGCCATGGCAAGAAGCTCCTTGTCGTTGTTGGAATCGACCTCTAACGAGGCCGTTCGCAACGAACAGGAGTGGAAGGTTCCTGCGGGATTACGGATGCACGCCGAAGCAGTTTCGGTCTCGCGAGCTCTCAGGCCCGGCGACAATGCGAGATGCCGTCGCTAACGCCGGCATTCGATGATGCGGGATAGTGCGCTGCTGAGCCGCTGAGCACAGCGACGTGCCGAATCGAGGTTTTACGCGCGAGTTGACGAGAGCGGACCGGACGGCGCAGCCACCCACGATCTGCACCGCCCGAATCGCCGAAGGCTGTGGGAGCGCGCGGTCGCGCGTTCTTTCCGACCGAAGCCCCCACCTACCATTCCGAGCCCTTTACTAAGAAGGCTGCTTGACCACGCGCAGATAAGGCCGCTGCTCGTCCCATCCATTGGGGAACAGCTTGCGCGCCTCGTCGTTCGAGACCGACGGAACGATGATCACATCTTGGCCCGGTTGCCAATTCACCGGCGTCGCCACCTTGAACTTGTCGGTGAGTTGCAACGAATCGATGACCCGCAAGATCTCGTCGAAATTGCGTCCCGTGCTCGCGGGATACGTGATCATCGCGCGGATCTTCTTGGCGGGGTCGATGAAGAACACGGAGCGCACCGTGAACGTATTGTCGGCCTTCGGATGCAGCATGCCGTAGAGATTCGCAACCGTGCGATCGGGATCGCCGATGATCGGGAAGCGCGGACGCGCACCTTGCGTCTGCTCGATGTCATCGGCCCAACGCTCGTGGTCTTGGATTGCATCGACGGACAGGCCGATGACCTTGACGTTGCGCTTCTCGAACTCCGGACGCAGACGCTCCGTGTAACCGAGCTCGGTCGTGCAGACGGGCGTGAAGTCCTTGGGGTGCGAGAACAAGACGCCCCAGCTATTCCCCAACCATTCGTGGAAACGAATCCGACCGGCGGTCGTGTCGGCTTCGAAATCGGGAGCAATATCGCCCAGTTGCAAGCTCATCGTTCTTCCCCCTCAGGTGTACGCTGTGCAGCTTGAGACTGCGAAGTTAGCACCGCACGCCGCGACACGAATAAATCGAAACGGATTGACGGAATTACGGTGAGCTATGAGGCCGTTCTGGCTCGTGATCCGTGGTTCGTGCGCGCTGGGTGCTGAACTCTGGGCTCTGGGCTCTGGGCTCTGGGCTCTGGGCTCTGGCAGGAATGATCTTCCCTCCTTCCCTCCT
>CALEKY010000049.1 GCA_937902995.1 uncultured Sinobacteraceae bacterium | reverse complement strand
TTTGCCGGCAGTCACGATACGTCCCCCCATGCTGGCCCGTGTTATTCGGTGTTACTCAGCGATCTTGCCCAGAGGCCGGATTTCGAGTCAATCAAACTGGATCCTTCATGATTGTCCCATCCCATTTCCGCTTGGAAACGATCGCAGACAATTCATAGCTTCCGTACGCAGCGCACTCTCGAACGTTCTTTACATTGCGCGGTAGCCTGTCCACAGAATAAACAGTTGAGACAACCGAGACTCTAAGGGATGAAATGTAAACGCCTGCCGGCGCGAACCGGCAGGCGTTCCACTTGGCTAAAGAGAGCTTTGGGCTACTGACAGGCTGCGCCCGTGGCGTTATCGAGCACGCTCCACGATACAGCGCTCGAATTGACGCCCATGCGCTTGGGCGACGACGACCAGGACGTCGGCTGCAACGTCCAAGACCGCGTCTGCACGTTACCCGCCAGGTCGTCGATCGTCACGCTGCCGTTCGTATAGCCGAGCAGAGAGAAAGACGTACTGATCGAGACTTCGACGAGCGCGTCATTCGAAGTACGAACACGTCCGCTGCCGGAAATCGATCGATGACCTAGGATATTGCCGGCGACCGTGAAGTTGCCGCATTCGAGCACGCCTTCGACCGTCGCGGTGTCGTCGCCGAAGCTCACGTGCACCCAGTCGACATTGGCAGGCGTGACCTTGACGCGTAACGGCGCCGAAGTGTCCTTTACGCCTTGTTCGTCGGTTACGGTCACTCGCACGTCGTAATCGCCGCCGTTGGGATGCGGGAAGTTGTGCGTCACGACAGGCGACGTCGTCGTGACTACGGTACCGTCGCCGAACGACCACTCGTAGCTGACGATCCCTCCTTGCAGATCGCTCGAATCTTCTGCCGAGAATTCGATGCTTTCGCCCGCGATACGCGAAACGCCGTACATTTGATAGTTGTCGTATTTGAAGTGCGGGCTGTCGAGCGGCACGTCCGTTCTCTCGATCCGTGCGACAGGCGCCTGCGGCCGGCCCTGCGCATCGCGCCCGCCCGGAAGCTCGAACCCCAGCTGCTCGAGCACCAGCGGGGCTTTGATCATGCGTCCGGGAATGATCACGTTGGGATCGCTGCTGTCCGCCTCGGCAAGCCCCGGCAGCTCGACGGAACCTGCCAACAACGCATCGCGCAACTCTTGATAGGTGAGATCCGGCCGCACGGAGAGCGCCAACGCCGCAATTCCCGCCACATGAGGCGCCGCAAAGGAAGCTCCGTCCCGAGACAGAATAGGAACGCCGGTGTTGTACAGATCCAAGGCCAGATCGTTCTGCGGCATGCCGTTGACGATGTTTCTGCCCGGCGCATAGAGATCGATCGACCACCCGAACTCGCCGGTATCGAGCCGCGTGCCGTCGGGATTCATCGACGACACCTTGATGACGTTGTCGGCGATGGGACTGGGCTCCGGAAAGGTCACGAGGTCCTGACGTCGGTCGGCCGGCAGGTGTTTGTTCACATTCGACGCCGAGGCCACGATCAAGACGTTGTTCGCCTTGGCGTGCTCGATGAGCTCGACCATTTCCGTATCGATGCGCGGCTGAAGGAGGTCCGACACTCTCACCATCTCGGGAAGGTTGTCGAGCAACGCCGCATACACTTCATCCGGGTAGTACCTCACGACGGAGGTGGCATCCAAGCACTTCAGGACATTCAATCCCGTGCAGTCGACTTCGTCGTTCCTCCTCAGATCCTCTGCGGTCATCAAGATCAAGCCGTTCCGGGCCCGTGCGACGGCCTCGTCCAACGGGTGGTCGCACACCGTTTCGTCTCCCGCGACCTTCGGATCGCACACGTTCCATATCTCATCGGCGACCTGCTGAATGGTCTTACCGCTCTTGATCTCGTAGTACTCGCGCGGCAATGCCGCCTTCGTCGAAGCATTGATGATTTGTGCGCCCGCATCGATCGCATCTTGGAACGCGTCGCGCAGCCGGTTTGCGAACGCGGTGGTCAGATCTTCGTTCCAAGGGCGCACCTGGTCCAAGAAATCCAGGTCGACCACCTGCATGGCCATGATTTGCACGGGCACGTTGCCGGCGACGCCGGTACCCGACTTTCCGTTGTTCGCCTCGCCTGCGATGATCGTCGAGATCAAGTGTGCGTGATGGATAACGCCGTCGAACACGCTCGGCTCGTTGTTCACGTAGTCCCACGAAGCGGGGTGCATTCGATCCTTCAGGTCCGCATGCTGCGGATCGAGCGCCGTATCGATGACCGCGACCGTCACGGGATACTTCGGCTCGTTCTCGATCATTTTCCAGGCGGTGAGCAGGTCGATGTCGACGCCGTTGATGTTCTCCATCCCCCATTGGCGGTAGAACAGCGGATCGTTCGGCAGCGGTTGTGACGGCGGCGCTGCAAGCACCGGGCAGGCAACACCCGCCATCAGTAGAGCTGCCCGGCAAGCACTCTTCAGCCGGGAATCGCGCGATCGCTTCGGCATGGCGAACTCCTTTTTCGTCGTGGGTGGGCTGGTATTTCTCGTTATAGAAACCTTATTTCTCTTAGACGAGAATTTTTATCTTCTTTTTTCTGATTGGAAACTAGTAGGGACAGGCCGCAGCAAGAGACCCGCACCGCTAGAGCAAGCCGAAAGGGAAGAAAGGGACGCGTGGAGAGCTCAACAAGGGCGCTCTGTTACGCGCTCTGTTACCACGCGAGATTGGACACCCACGTAATGCGCGAAAGGCTGTACCCAAGCCCTGCCGATTAGCGGGGCTCATGGGTGTCCAAATTCGTCCGCAGCGCGGGCGTCCAAGTCAGTGGGTGTGGGTGTCCAAAGGGCAGGTGGCGCAAACGGCAGGTGGCGTCCCGGAACGGTTGATTCGCAAGCGATGGGTGTCCAAACGGCAAGCGCCCATCAGTTCGCGAGCCCGGAATGGGACATTCATCAGTTCTAGAACTGACCGGCTACCGGCTTGGACGATTTGGAGCGACAGATTCCGTGGGTGTCCAAAGAGCGCAATCCAGAAACACTCGAATCCGTGCTGCAGTTGCTCCAATGCCGCAAACAAATTGCGGTGCGCATCGTCGGTCACACCGACAGCGTCGGTTCGCGCGAGGCCGATCTTGCGTTATCCGAACGCCGAGCAAGCGCGGTCCGCGACTGGCTCATAGAGTGCGGCATCGGCATCGACCGCCTCGGCATCGCAGGCAAAGGCGAAAGCCAGCCCGTTGCCAGCAACGACACCGAAGAAGGACGAGCGCGCAACGGGCGCGTCGAAATCGCGGTCAGGCACTGATCCTGTCGCGCCATGGACCTTACGCGTGTTACTCCATCGCGGATGCAGTTGCTCTTCATTACATCAGGAGCAAAAATTCGCGTTCCTTTCGAGACGCGTCGTATGACTGCAATTTCCGAAACAGCAAAACAGGCTGCAAAGCGACTCAAACAACAACGCGGAGAAGCGAGCGGACGGGCGTACGCGCTCAAGATGCGCGATCAATACAAGCCCAACGAGCCCGAATATCAATACTGGAACTTCGTCGCGACCTTGATCCAAGGCGCTCCGCAACAGTCGCCTGAAATGCGAGTGGCGATTCTCGAAGCGCACATCGAAGGCATGCGCGCGGCGCTTGGCATCGGGCGATACAAAGACGATGCACGCTGCCCGTATGAAGTCGGGACCCCGGAACAGGAAGCGTGGGCTGCGGGGCTGAAAGAAGTCCTGCACGGCGAAGTGCAGTAGCTCGGCGACACTCTTGATGAGGCTTGTCGCTCCCGCGCGCCCAAGCTCGAGTAGTTCTACCTCGCCCTTACAAGTCTCATCTCGATCTCACCGCTCCGTTTCAGGCGATTGCGCCTCTTCCTGTGCCGACTCCGGAGCAGGCAGCTCCGGGAGCATCACACCGTTTTGCGCCAAGAAAAAGCGCACGGCATGCTCGCACCGAACGCCGACGAATTTCCCGACGACTTTTCGTCGCGAAACATGTCGGCATCGACATGATGCCGTATTTGTGCGAGAGCGCCGGTTCCGCATCCACATCGACCTTCGCCAAGAGAAAGCCTACATCGGCAAGGCGTGCCGAAAAGCCTAGTTTGGACGCGTCAACTGTCGGGCAGCTCTATTCGAATCGATAAATGGAGCGCTGCAAAGGCCACGCATGAGACGCAGGACGAGTGTCTCTCTTAGCGCTCGCTCCCTGAAGCCGACAAAGACTCTTCGATCAGCGCGACAGTACGTGACTCGTGGTCACATCGGCGATCAACTTTCCGTCGTCTCCAGTGACTGTCGTGCGAACGACGCTCACGGTCTTGCCCTTCTTCACGAAAACCGCTGTCGCCTTGAAGGTGCCTTCTTTCTGATTGCTCAAGAAGTTCGCATTGAGCGATATCGCAAGCGGAAACCCCTTCATGCCTGCAGTCGCTTCGCCTGGGCCTTTGACGAGCACGGTGGCCGTCACATCTGCGAACCAGAGCATCGCGCCCGCGTGCGCGACGCCGAACGGGTTGAGGATGCCGGCGGCGATGGGCATCTCGGCGACCACGCGGTCTGGCGTGACCTCGACGATGTCGAAATCGATCGTGCCGTGAACGTGCATAAAGACCTCCGTATGAGCATCGATCCACAGAAACGCCTGCTTGAACGGTGCCGCCGTTCCGCGCATTCTACGGCGACAATGACGCCCCGAATCAAAATCGACTTCGTCTCCGACGTTTCGTGTCCGTGGTGCGCGATCGGACTGAAATCGTTGGAGGCCGCCATTGCACGCTTCGGCGATGCAGCGAGCATCGACATCCATTTTCAGCCGTTCGAGCTGAATCCGCACATGCCGCCCGAAGGTCAGGACATCGCGGAGCACATCGCTCAGAAATACGGATCCACGCCGGAGCAACTCGCACGCACACAAGAGGCGATCCGCGCGCGCGGCGCCGAGCTCGGCTTCGAATTCAACATGGACAAGCGCTCGCGCATCTACAACACTTTCGATGCGCATTGCCTACTGCATTGGGCCGGGCTCGAAGGCCGCCAACATGCACTGAAACGAACGCTGTTCGCCGCGTACTTCACGGAGGGACAAAATCCGAGCGATCGAGAGGTGCTCATCGAGGCTGCGCGCAACGCTGGGCTCGATCCGGATCGCGCGCGGGAAGTTCTCGAATCGAATCGCTACGCGCAGGAAGTTCGCGAGCGGGAACAGTTCTACCAAGAACGCGGCATCCATGCCGTCCCGTCGGTCATCATCAACGACAAGTACCTAATCCAAGGCGGGCAACCCGTCGATGTCTTCGAGCGGGCACTGCGGAAGATTGCGCAGGAGACTACTTGAGTAGTGAATAGTGAGTGGTGAGTAGTGAGCGGCGGGGCAACCGTCCCCTTCCCTCCTTCCCTTCTTCCCTTCTTCCCCTTTTCTCATTTCCCATTTCTCTTAAGCAACCGCGCCGACGCAATGAGCGTCGGCGCGGTGCATTGTCGCCTCTGCAATTCTATCCGGTCTCAGCGGGCGTTCGGCGCGAACTCGTACCGTGCACCCACGTAGAACCAACGTCCGCGATTGTCGTAAGTGGACGAACCGGCACCGGTCGCATTGCCGACCTCCGGAATGATCGGCGGATGCTCGTCCGTGACGTTGATGATGCCGAGCCGGAAAGACAACGAGTCGTTCCACCGGAACGACGCACGCAGATCGTGCTCGTAGTAGTCGCCCGTGTAGAACGGATCGCGCGACGACGGCGGATCGACTTCGCTCACGGCGTACGAATCCTGGAAGCGCGTCTGCCATTGCACGGCGAAGCGACCGTTGGTCCAGCCGAGCGTTGCGTTCGCTTTGTACTTCGGCACCGGGCCTGTGAGCGCGCCGGCGAAATGAGTGACCGGACCGCCCGGCACACCCTGCAGATCGAAGCGCTTGACCTTCGTTGCGTCGAGACGCAGATCCACGAGGCCGAAACCTTCGAAGTTGCGGCTGTAGTGAACCGAAGCATCGATACCGAACGTCTCGATGGCCTGCACGTTCTGGTTCGTCAGAATCACTTCGCGAATACCGCCGACCAATCCGCCGGTCGTCTCTCCCGTCGGATCGCGGACAACGAGGCTGCAGAACCGATTCGACGCCGGACTCTGCGGAGTGTCGTAGCACAGGTTCGTGATCAGCGTGTTGATCGGAATCGTGCTGACGGCATCCTCGATCTCGATCTTCCAGTAATCGAGCGAGAAGTTCAGACCTTCGACCCAACGCGGCCGGAAGACCAGACCGGCAGTGAACGTATCCGCCGTTTCCTCGAACAGATCGGGGTTACCGCCTTGCAACAGCGGCAGGGACGGCCGACCGGGACCGATGTTCGAAACGAATGTCGCGGGATCGTAGCCGGGAATGACGGCCGCGCAGTTCGCGATGCGCGTTGCTTGACGAGTCGGATCGCTGGCGATGGCCTCGATTTGCGCACGATCGCACGGATCGGTCGCAGCCGTCGTGAAGTTGCGTCCTTGCGGCCCGAACAGCTCGGTGATGTTCGGTGCGCGCACGGATTTCGACTGGCTCGCGCGGAACATCAAATCGCGAACCGGCGCCCAGCTTGCACCGATACGCCACTGTTCGACGTCGCCCACGGTCGAATAGTCGCCAAGACGTCCGGCGAGCTCGACATTGAACGATTCCACGGCGGGCAGGTTGGCGAGAATCGGTATGACGGTTTCGGCATACACCTCGGTGATGTCGTATTCGCCTTTCGTACGCCCGATGGCGTTGTAGAACAGCGCGCCGGATGCTGAGAGCGGATCTTGAATCTGATCGCTCTTCTCCTCGCGATACTCCGCGCCGATCGCAAAACCGAGCGGACCGGCAGGCAAATCGAACAGCGACGTGGACAGGTTTGCAGCGATGACGAGCTGGCTCGCCTCGCCGTCCGTGCGTGCCAATCCGTTCGCCCACCGCACGGCTTCGGGCGACGGACCGTTGATGATGTCCCACGGCACGCAGCCTTGCGCACGCATTTCCTCGTTCGTACAAACGATCTCTCCGTCGACGACTGTCGCGTCGAGCGCTGCGAGCGTGCGCTGGATGTGCGGCACGTTGTACGCGTTCGTGAAACCTTCGAGCTTGCCGTAGAGCGCATAGGTTTCCCACTCGGCATCGCGACCGAACAAACTGAAGTTGCCTTCGAGGCCTGCTAGCGCGCGATACGAGTCGCGGAATGCACGCGTGTTGCGACCGCCGAACTCGGACCAGAACTTGCCGATGTTGACGACCGTGTCGCGCGTGAGCGTGAGTCCGGCATCGAGCCAGTGCTGGCGCAGCTGAGCGGCCAGCTCGCCAGGCCCGTTGAGGAACGCATTGTCGCCGCGAATGACGGCCGGTAACGTGCCGCCGCCCGCCGCGTTCGAGAACGCCGGCTGGAAGATGGCATAGCCGTCGACACGCGAGTACGACGCATCCGCAAACGCCGTGACGTTGTCGGTCAAGTCGAAGTCGACGTACAGGCGGGCCGATTGACGTTCGTGCTGTCCTTGCAGGACGTTGTACTCCGCCGTGTAGAACAGCCACGGGTCCTGACACAGCGCGCGCACCGTTGCTGTCCGGCACTCTTCCGTGTTGACGTGGATTTGCGAGCGATCGAGCGCAATCGTCACCGACCGGGCAGTTGCCGGATTCTGGCTGTTGATGAGCTGGAACGTTGCCGTCGGCACGACGTTCGAACGCGATGCCGGAACGATGGTTTGCGGGCTGACCAGGTTGTTGCGCCGAACGCCGGGGAACGCCCAATCGCGATCGACTTGATAGATCGGTTCGACTTTGCCGATCTCTGCACCGACCAGGAACGAACCTCTGCCATCGGCAAATTGGAATCCGTAGCCGAGCGACGCTCTCCACTCCTCGCCGTCGCTTTCGTCGGTCATGCCGCCCTGCACATCCACCTGCAGGCCGTCCATTTGCTTCTTGAGAATGATGTTGACGACGCCGGCAACCGCTTCGGATCCGTACACGGCCGACGCACCGCCCGAGATCGCTTCGATCCGGTCGATCATGGTCGTGGGGATCATGTTGAGATCGACAGCAGAGGTTCGGAAGTCGCCGGTCAGGTGACGGCGGCCGTCGACGAGAACCAACGTTCTGTTCGAACCCAAACCGCGCAAGTCGACGCGCGACTGACCCGCGTTGAAGAGCGTTCCCGACGTGTTTTGAATACCGGTCGTCGTGAGCGCTTGCGGGAGATTGACCAACGCATCGCCGAGTATCGTGAAGCCGCTGGTGTTCATGGCATCGCCTTCGATCACGGCGAGCGGCATCGGCGAATCGAAGTTGTCGGATCTACGAATTCGCGAACCCGTGACCACGATTTCTTGAATCGTATCTTCCGTTGCTTGCGCGTGCGTGATCTCTGGACCGATGAGTGTTGTTGCGAGAGCCGCGGTTAAACATACAGTTCGATGGCGCATATCGATTCCCTCCGAAAGAACTGTTTTTGACGTCTGGATTTGAACGGTTGCGTAAAACGTGCTTTTGCGCAACACCTGACCCAACCGTTACAAATATCGATACCACAATTGCACGTGCATTAGGAACTTACGGCGATCGCGTAACGCGCTGACACGCTGTTGCGTAATTGCAAATGTCGCGATGCCGGATGGTGGGATACGGTTGCTTTGTACACAGCGGAGCATCAACGCTCAGCGGTTCCGGCTCGCGTTTCGTACGAAGCTCCGACGAGTCGTGGAGCTCGACGAGATCCAAAGACTTGATTCTCCGAGTGGGACGCCCGTGTGCGAGATGGCACACTCCCAGGAAAACGCGGTCCAGAGTCTAGGCAGGGCGTGTTTCACCGGCAGCGAACGCGGAACATCGTATGCAGCGATGCGCGAAGCGCCCGCTAGCTCACCCTCCGAGTCGCCGTAGCGCTTCTTCGACGTCGACGATGAACTCGGGCGGCGGAATGGCGCTCGAGCAGGGCGCGTCGCGGTCAACCCGCAAGTCGTCGAGGAACGCCCGGGCCGCCTGCGTTTGGCACGCCGCGAAATCGCTCAACGTCGAATGTCCGGCATTCGGAACGACCATCACCTTTGCGCGGGTCAGGGTCGCCGCCACTTCGCGTGCGTACCGATCCGGCGTCATCGGATCGAATGCTCCGGTCAGGAGCAGCGTCGGAATCGCCGAGCGAAGCGGCTCGACGGCAACACGCTCGGCTTCGGGGATGTGTGCGTCGCAGACCTTCGCCATGAAACTGACGATCGAAAATCCGCGATACGTCTTGCCGGCCTCGAGCGATCGCTGCGGTGCTTGGTCGCGGCACACGATCGCGAAGAATGCCGGCGACGTTCCCATCGGACCTTTCGCCGGTGCGGGAAACACATTGTTCATCGCGCTGACGAGCAAGCGAAGATCGCCGGCACGTGTGCGTTCGATGAGCAAAGGCACGAGACGCAGCGTCTCGGCGTTGTAGAGCATCCAATGAATCGTGTTGAGCAGATCGTGCCAGTTCACGACCATGTCGACGGGCTGGCCGTTCGGACCGTTGAGAGCGATCTTCAACGGCTGTCGATCGAGCGCTTCGAGCAGCTCGCGTAACGTCTCCGACACATTCGGCGCCGCCCGCCTGCACGCCTGATCTCGATTGCAGTTCTCGAGCAGGCGATCGAGCCCAATCGCGAAGTTCTCCGGCCCTTCGCGCATGAACAGCTCATTGCCCGGCGGAACCAACGAATCGAGCAGCATACTACGGACCCCTCGCGCATCGATGCGTGCGGCTTCGATGGCCACGAGCGTCCCGTACGAAACGGCGAGCAAGTTCCAACGGCGAATGCCGAGCGCAACGCGCATGGAACGCAGGTCGCGCGCGATCTCGACCGCGTTATATGCCCCGAGATCCCGGCCGCTCGCAGAGAGCTTTTCCAAACATCGAATCGCCGTTGCGGCAATGCGCTCGTCGCGTTCTTCGAGCGTCAAATCGTCTGCATACGCATCGAAGCGTCCGCCGCTCAATGCCTCGCACTGCAACGCAGGCTCGGTCTGCGCCGAGCCGCGCTGATTGAAAAGAATGATGTCGCGATCGTTGACGAAGGGATGTCGGTCGAACCGTTCGATCGTTTGCGGAGATTCCAGCGGCGCCGCGCCCGGACCGCCATGCAGGAACACGACCGGATCCCTTCTCGCATTCGCTGACCGGCTGCGGATCCTCACCACGGGGATGCGCAGCATCGGGTTCGAATGCGAAGCGCGCTCGGGAACGACTAGATGGCCGCAAGTCAGTCGCTGCTGAGGAACGGCTGAGCCCGAGTAGAACGGGCACGGACTGACGACTTCGAAGCGAGGAGATGCAGTCGATGCAGCGTCGGCGGGAAGGGGCCCGCTGCTGGCACCCATCGCCACGAGTGCGATGAGTGCCAGCCGACGCTTACGCGTCATGGGATTGCGGGGGGGTCAGAACTTGTACTTGACGATACCGCCGATCGTGCGCGGTTCGGCCACGCTCGCCGTCGCGCGGATGAAAGTGAGTTGCGGACGCGCTGAGCCGCTCAGGTAGCCGTACTCGTCGAACAGGTTCGTGGCGTACAGCGAAATACCGAAGTTACCGAACTCGAAGCCGACGTTCAGATCCGTGACGAAACGATCGTCGACGTCGAAATTGACGATGCGCGGCGTGATCGTCGAGCCGTCTCTGCCGATGCCGCCTTCGAAGCCCGTGTCCTGATCGTCGACGTACCGCACGCCCAAGCCGATGCTGGCCGTAGCGTTGGCGCCCAAAGCAAATGTCTTGTTCGCGCGCAGTGCCGCCGTGATCTTGGGAATGAGCGGGAGATTTTCGCCCTTCACGGCACCGAAGGCCGATGTCTCGTCGTCGTCGAGCGTGCTGCGGGTATACGCCAAGCTCGCCGAGAGCGTGAAGTCGTTCACCGGCATGTAATGAATCGCACCTTCGAAGCCGTACGCGGTGACGTCCGCATTGGCGTTACCGCCCGTCTGGACGCCGTTGACGTAGATACGCGCCTGAAGGTTCTTCCAGTTCAGGTACCAAATGGCCGTGTCGTACGACAGTTTGCCGTCGAGGAACCAGCCCTTCGCACCGATCTCGTAGCTCCACAACGTGTCCGTCTCGATGATTGCGGGCACGAAGCTGTTTCCATTTTCATCGAGCACCGGGAGATTGGCCGTAGCAGGACGGTAGCCGCTCGCGATACGGGCATACAGCGACAGATTGTCGGCCGGGCCATAACGCGCCTGGAAGCTGTAAGTATCGACCGTGTCGTCGATCGACGTGCGCGGCGTGTCGTTGATGAGGAGCTCCGGGCCGTCGACGACGGCGACGGATGCATCGATCTCGGCGACGCGCGCACCGACCGTGATGTCGAAGTCCGAAGTAATGAAGTACGTGAAGTTGGCGAAGAACGCGAGCTCATCGAGCCACGACGGAATGTTCACGTCGAGCAACAAGAAGTCCGCGGGGAAGCCGATCAGACGTTGCCCGGCGCCGCTCTCTTCCTCGGAATAGATGGCGCCGATGCTCCATTCGATGTTGCCTGCGGCTTTTTCGGCCGACTTCGACACCAAACGCAGCTCTTGGACGAAGCGATCGGTCGAATACCACCCCGTATACGGCGCGTTCTGCACGCCGCACGTGTCCGCACTGCCGCGATCGAGTGTGCAGAACAGCGTAATCAACGCACCGAAGTCGGTACGCAGATCCGAGATCGCCTCGACGTAGCGCTCTTGATAGCTCGTCGAGGAAACCAGCGATGCGAACCCGAAGTCGTAGCTCAGCGTCAGGCCGCCGAGCTTGAACTCGCTGAGATTTTCCTCATGCGCGGTGTCGGTCTCGTACGGACCGTTCGCGGGCACGAACGGCGGACCGTCGAGCGCCACCGCATTGCGGCCTTGGAACGTGGTCTCGTCGTACAGGCCGAGCAGCGAAATGTTGAACTTGTCGGTGATATTGGCCGAGAGCTTCAGCATGCCGCCGTAGTTCTCCCAACCGTTGACGTTCTTCGCCGCACCGGTCGGCGACGAAGCGATGCGGTCGATGAAGCCTTCGACGTCTTCGTAGTAGCCCGACAAGCTGACACCGAAACGTCCGTCAGCCGACGGCGCGGTGATCTTGCCGGTGTAGCGCTGATTCGTGCCGCCATGATCCGTGTTGGAGAAATCAGCGCTCACGTTACCGCCGAACTCGCCCTTCGAGGGATCGCCGCTCACGTAACGCAAGAGGCCGCCCATCGATGAGGAACCGAACGAAGTGCCCTGCGGACCCTTGATGATTTCAACGCGCTCCATGCCTGCCTTCATCGCATCGAACACCAACGATGCGCCGGAGGCTTGCGGGGTGCTGGAGCCAAGCGGGATGTCGTCGATGTACACGCCGACGGTCGGCGCGGACGTGAACGTCGACACGCCGCGAATGGTGATGCCGTTGTCCACCGGCGCGCTGCCGCCGCGGAAATACACGCCCGGCGAGTAGCTGACGACCTCTTGAAGACTCGTCAGGCCGCCGCTCACGAATTCGTCGGGATTCACCGCGATCACGGACAACGCGGTGTCTTGCAGCGATTCTTCACGCCGCGAGGCCGTCACCGTGATTTCTTCGATCGAGATACCGCTGCCGTCTTGCGCAATCGCAGTGGTCGTCGGCAGCGCAGGCAGCGTGAGCAGCATGCCCGCAACGCACAGCGACCCTCGCCTGAACGGCATCCCCGGGTGAGCGGACAGAGAATTCTTGCGCACGGAAAGTTCCTCCTCGCGGGTGAATGCCAATTTTCGTTCTAGAAAATTTTCGTATTAGAAATATCACATCGCGCGGCTTTGTCAACGACTTTCGCTGAGCACGGGGCATGCGCGGGCGCAACAATTCCGGGGGGCGGTTTTCTTATAAGAAAAACTCGATGAAGCGGCGCAGGCGGGCACGAGCTTGGGCCGCTTCGGGCACGTGCGGCAGCACGGTCGGGAACGAGTGAGGCATGCCGTCCCAGACATCCAACGTTGCGTGGCAACCGGCCCCATCGAGCGCGCGCACGAGCCGCACGGAATCCGACAACAGGATTTCTCGCGTGCCGCATTGCACCAACGTGGGCGGGAAGTTCGAGTCGAATGTCGCGTAGAGCGGCGAGACGTTTGGATTGCAGAGCTCTCGTTCAGGCGCGTACGCGAGCGCCGAGCGATCGAGATCCAGTGTGCTCAATATCGGATCGGCCGCTGCGAGCCAGCGGTGACTTTCGCCTTGATTGGTCAAATCGACCCACGGCGACCACAGCCCGATCACTCTCGGCAACACTGCGTTTCGCGCGTGCAACTCCAAGGTCGCCGCGACGGCGAGCCCGCCGCCGGCCGAATCGCCCACGAGCACGACGGGCACGTCACCGGAAGTGATCTCCGCCAGCGCTTCGACGACGAGCGGTACGGTCGTGTCGAAGCGAGTGCGCGGTGCCAGCGGATAATCGATCGACCAAGTTTCGAGCCCGAGATCGTGCGCGAGCGGCACCGAAGCGAACAGCGACGAGCGCGCCGAGAACGTCGTGTAGCCGCCGCCATGAATGAAAACGAGCTTGGCCGCGTGCGACACCGTGACGGGAGTGATCACTTCCGCCGACAGCGCGCCGACCCGCTGCGTTTCGATACGCGGCCGATACTGCGCCAACGTCTGCTCGTTTGCGGGTGCGACGTACCGATTCAGCATTTCGACCAACGCATCCCAACCGGCGACGTCGTCCGGCGCCGGATTCTCGATGCGTTGCTCGCGCGCTTCCCAGGCCGCGATCGCAGCTGCGACTTCTGCAGAAATACCGATGCTCAAGCGACGCCTCGCAGCGCGGGATAAAGCTTCTTGTAGCGCTCGTAGAACTCGGCGTACGCCGCTTGCGCGGACGGATTCGGCTCGATCGTGCGAGTGACTCTCGACATCGCGTTGGCCGCCTCTGGGATGGAAGCGAATGCGCCCGCACCCGTGGCGGCCAGCATGGCGCTGCCGAGACACGCTGCGTCCTTCGTGCGCGTGAGCTTGAGCGGCACGCCGAGAACGTCCGCATGAATTTGCAACCAAAGTTCGGAATTGACGACGCCGCCGCACACGACCAGCTCGCCGGGGTCGAAACCGTTCGCGCGCATCGTGTCGAGGATCAGCCGCGAACCGTACGCGACGCTTTCCATGATGGCGCGCAGGATGTGGCCTCGTTGATGTTTCAGCGTCAATCCCGTGATCGCGCCGCGCGACAACGAATCCGTGTACGGCGTGCGATTGCCTTGGAAATGATCCTGCACGAGCACACCTTCGCTGCCGATCGGGATGGCGGCGGCTTCGGCGTTCAGCGTCTCGTAGCCGACGTCGCGGCCGATCAGCGAACGGAACCAATTCACGACCGAGCCCGTGGACGTCTGGCCGCCTTCGACGAGATACAGTCCTTCGATCGTCGCATCGGCGTACGTGCCCCAGATGCCCGCACCATGAAACGGCTTCGCGCTCAGACCAAGCTGCAGATGCGATGAGCCAGTGACTAGCGCCATCGAACCGGCATGCACGACGCCCAAGCCGATCGTCGCGACCGAGGCATCCGACCCTCCTTGCACGACGAGCGTTCCATGATTGAGGCCGAGATGCTCGGCGGCATCCGCAGTGAGCGGACCGATCGGCGCGCCCGGACGCAAATGTTTCTGCGGCCATTTCTCTTCGAGCGCGCTCAGGCCGACCGCCGTAAGCAATGTTTTCGGAATGCCGCCGTCCTTCGCGCGGTAATGCCAGCGCACGGCCATGTTGTTGATGCTCGTCGTGCGCTCGCCCGTGAGACGCAGATTGATGAAATCCTGGTACTCGCAGATCGTGTGCGCTGCCTCGAAGGTGTGCGGCTCGTGCTCTTTGAGCCACAACGACTTCGGCAACATCCACTCCGCCGATACCGGACCGCGGCCGTTGCTATTGATGCACAGCGCCGGATCGCCGCTCGCGGCGACGCGCTCGGCCTGCGCTTGCGAACGCACGTCCATCCAAATCATGGCCGGCCTGAGCGCTCTGCCCTGTCCGTCCAACGCCACGACCGAACAGCACGTCGTGTCGACGGCAATGGCCGCAACTTCATTCGGACTGACGCCGCTCAACCGCAGCGCTTCGCGCACCGACTGACCGAGCGCGCGCCACCAATCTTCCGGTTGCTGCTCGGCCCAGCCTGGATGAGGAAAGTGCGTTTCGTAAGGCGTCGCCGCGAACGCGAGCGGCGAGCCGTCCAGTTCGAAGACGCCGGCGCGAATGCTCTCTGTGCCGCCGTCGACGCCGATCACGCAACAGCGAGCCATTACCGACGCTCCGACAGCACGCGCACCTTGAAGCCGAGCTTGCGGCTCAGCGCGATCATTTCATGGAAGATGTCGCCGTACGAGACCGCGATGTGATTGCTCCAGTAATGCGCCATCAACGTGTCGCGACCGATACCGAGATCGGCCGCCATGAACGGCCATTGCCGCGTCGTGCCGTTCCACCACGCATCGCGCGTTGCTTCCGGAAGCTTCACGACGCTGCCCTGGCCGATGTCCATCCAGAGCTCGCCTTCATATAAATAGGCACGCGCCCACGTAATGTCGCCGGGCAAACTCTCGCCCGCGAACGTACCGCCGGGCACCGGGAAGTACGCGGACGGCTGACGGAAGCTGTGCACGCCGCGCAGCGTGTCCGGATCGTGATTGAACGCATACGCGCCGATCGAACCCGAGTTGAGCAGCACCCAGAATCGGCCGTCGTGCTCGGCGCCCCAGCGGATGTCGTGGAAGAACACGGCTTGATGAAGATTCTTCGCCTTGAGCAGGCGCTTCATCATCTCCATCGGCAACACGTTGCCTTGATCGGCTTCGGTCGCATCGACGATGGTGTCGCCGTTCGATTCCGGACGGCACGTCGAGTTGAACAAGCCTTCCGCGAAGTCTGACGGCGGACGCGAGCGAATGAGACCGAGCTG
>CALEKY010000048.1 GCA_937902995.1 uncultured Sinobacteraceae bacterium | reverse complement strand
ATGCGACGGATGCGTTTCTAGTCCGGGATACATGACGCGCTCGATGCGCGGATGTTTCGTCAGGAATCGCGCGATTTCCTCGGCCGTTCGAGTCTGCGCCTGCATGCGGCAGGGAAGCGTCGTGAGGCTGCGGCGTAACAGCCAACTATCGAACGGCGAAGGTACGCTGCCCGCGGTCCATTGGTATTCGCGCAATCGGTCTGCCAGCTCGCCGCGCTCGCGTACGACGACGACACCGCCCATCAGGTCGCTGTGACCGCCGAAGTATTTCGTGCTCGAGTGCATCACGAGATCGGCACCGTGCTCGAACGGACGTTGCCAAACGGGCGTTGCGAACGTGTTGTCCACGCACACGAGCGCGCCGCGGCCATGGGCGAGCTCGGCGATCGTGCCGATGTCGCTGATGTTGAGCATGGGATTCGAGGGCGTTTCGATCCAGACGAGCTTCGTGCGCTCCGTCAATCCGTCGCGGACGGCGTAGAGATTCGTCATGTCGACGAACGAGTAAGCGACGCCCATCGGGCCGAGCAGATCGCGCACCTGTTTTGCGGTGCCGTGAAAGACTTCGATCGGTGCGAGCACGTGATCGCCGGGACGAAGCAGACTCAATACCGCGAGCGAGGCAGCCGAGCCGGACGCATACGTCGTCGCATCCGTGCCGCCTTCGAGCGCGGCGAGACACTGCTCGAGCGCGCGACGCGTCGGATTATCGGAGCGAGCGTAGGTGAATCCGCGCGAGAACTCGCCGTCGGGATCCCGCTCGAACGTCGTGCTCAAGTGTATCGGCGGCACGACGGCTCCGGTGGCCGGATCGACATCGCGCCCGACGTGCACCGACAGTGTCTCTAGCTTCATGGCGCCTCCATAGCTCGTGCGTTCGAGTGTAACGCGCGAGGCACGGGCGTGCTCGTTACTGCTCGGGCGCGGGTTGCATCGTCGGCGCGGGGCTCGTGCGAGCCTGCGCAACGGGCTCGATCGCGGGCGGAATCAATTTGTACATGACGGGCGTGACGACTCGCGCAATGAGCGTCGAGGAGATGAGTCCGCCGATGATCACCCAGGCGAGCGGCGAATACAGGCCGACGTTTTGAACCGCGAGCGGCAGCATGCCGCCGATCGCCGTCGCGCTCGTGAGCAGGATCGGCAGGAAGCGGATCTCGCCTGCGCGTTCGATCGCCTCGTCGAGCGGCACACCTTCGGCGCGCAAGCGATTCGTGAAGTCCACGAGCAGGATCGAGTTCTTGGTCTCGATGCCGATGAGCGCGATGAAACCGATCATCGCCGTGAAGGAGATCGTATTGCCGGTGAGCGCCAACATGACGATGCCGCCGGCGATGCCGAACGGCACGACGGTCAGCACGATCAACGTACTCTTGAAGCTGCCGAACTCGAGCACGAGCACCGCAACGATGCCGAGCAATGCGACGATGCTCGCCACTTCGAGGCCGCCGAAGCTCTCCGCGCGGCTCTCGAGCTCGCCGCCGGGCACGAATGAGTAGCCGCGCGGCCAGTCGATCTTTTCCTCCAAATTGGCGAGCACGGCTTGAGTGACGCGGTCGGTGTTGTAACCGTTCTGCACTTCCGCATCGATGATCACCGCGCGTTCGCGGTTGTAGCGGTGGATCTCGGTCGGAGCCGAGGCGAAACGCACGGTCGCGAGTTGCGAGAGCGGCACGAATCCGCCGCGCGCAGTGGCAACTCGAACTTGGTCGAGCGCCTGAAGATCAGGCCGTCCGCTCATCGGCGTGCGCACGACGATGTCGTATTGCTCGCCGTTCGAATCCTTGTAGCGCCCGGCGAGCAGGCCGGAGATGCTGAGGCGCACGGCGCGATCGATTTCGGCTGTCGGTACGCCGAGCAGCGCGGCCTTCTGCGAGTCGATCTCGAGCTTTAGATTCGTACGGGGTACGCGCACGGGATTGACGACGTCGCGCGTACCCGGCGTGTCTCGAACCACTTGCTCGACTTGCGCGGCGAGTGCGTGCAGTCGATCGAGGTCCGGGCCGACGACGCGGATCGCAATCGGTGCGGAAACCGGCGGACCGTTCTGGAACTCTTTGACGAAGATTCGCGCATTCGGGTAGGTGCGCAGCTCTGCGCGTAACTTATCGAGCAGACGCGGCGTCTCGACCGTGTCGTAGTGCGCGAGCTTTACGAACAGCTCGCCGTAGTTCATCGCGTGCTCGGGCGGCGTCTCGTTGTAGTAGATCTTGGGATTGCCGTGGCCGAGATTCGTGAAATACGACACCACTTCTGGCATGGCGGCGATCTTGCTCTCGACGAAGCGCAGCGCGCGATCCGTTTCGGCAAGGCTGCTGCCTTCGGGCGTTTCCACGGTCACGCGAAAATGCGGCGTATCGGCCTTGGGAAACAGACTGAAGCCGATCCAGGCACCGAGCCCGATCATGATCGCGAAACAGGCGGCCAGCGAGCCGAATGCGGTGAGCTTCGGCCGCATCAGTGCGCGGTGCAACAGCGGGTGGTAGAAGCGATGGATTGCGCCCGTGACCCACTGCAGTAGTCGGTTGCCCTCAGGCGATTCCTTGTCCTTGAGCATCCGGCTCGCCAGGAACGGAATGATGGTCAGAGCAACCAAGAGCGATGCCGCGATCGTCGCTAGCACCGCCGTTGGCAGTACGCGGATGAATTTGCCCGCATCGCCGGACAGCATCATGAGCGGCAGGAAGGCGAACGCGAGCGTTGCCGTACAGCCGATGATGGCCTGGAAGATCTGCCGCGTCGCAAGGAGCGCCGCCTGCATTCGCGAATGGCCTTCGCGCAAGAACCTGGCGATGTTCTCGACGACGACGATGGAGTCGTCGACCAGCAGGCCGAGCGCGACGACGAATCCGGCAATCGAGATCTGGTTGAGCGAGAAGCCCATGAAGTAGAGCGCCGAAATGCCGATCGCGAGCGACAGCGGAATCGAGATCATCACGACCCCGGCGGCGCGCAAGCCGAGCGGCAGCAGCGTGATCGAAACGAGGCCGATGGCGATCGCAAAGTCGGTGGACAGACGATTGAGACGCCGCGCGACGTTCTCCGATTGATCGAAACCGCGCTCGAGGACGATGCGGTTCGGTAGCTCGGCTTCGAATCGTTCGACCGCCTGTAAGGCACGATCGCGCACATCGAAGATGTTGTAGCCGTCTTTCTGATTGGCGGTGACGAACACGGCGCGCTTGCCGTTGAAGCGGCCCAGATATTCGTGCTGCTGCGTGTCCCAGCTCACTTGGGCGATGTCGCGCACACGCACCGTGCGCCCGGCGACGGTTGCCACGACGGTGTCGCGGACTTCCTCGAGGCTCGTGTAGCTGCCCGAGGTCTGTACGCTGAAGCTGCGGCTGCCGATGTCGATCGTGCCGCCCGGAACGTTCATGTTCTCGCTCTGCAGCGCTTGCACGACCTGCATCGGCGTCAGATTGAGCTCGGCCATCCGCGGCAGATCGAGCGCGACGCGCAGCTCACGCGCTGGAATGGCCCAGCTTTCGGCCGTGCGAATGCCGTCCACGGCCTTCAACAGGTCCTTCAGATCGCGTGCATAGTCTTCGAGCTCGCGATACGGCGCGTCTTCGGATACCAGCGCGAACTGCAGGATGTTCACGTAGCCTGGATTGAGCTTTTGAACCTCCAGTTTCTGCAGCTCGGCGGGCAGTGTCGGACGCAACGCGTTGAGCTCGCGCACGATCTCGTCGTATTTCTTCTCCGGATCGATGGTCGTGTAGAACTCCGGAAAGATGATTGCGACGCTGTCTCGGCTGTGAGACTCGATCTTCTTGATGTCGTCGAGCTCGCTCAGCCGGTCTTCGATCGGTTTGACGACGAGGCGTTCGACGTCGATCGGTTCGGCGCCCGGATAGACGACCGTGATGAGGAAGGTGGAAATCGGGAAGTACGGATCTTCCTGGCGCGGAATGTTGCGCAAAGATGTGAGGCCGAGCGCAACGAGCAAGGCAAACGCGACGAGCGTGAACTGGTAGCGTCTGATCGGAAATTCGAGAAAGCTCATGGCGGCACCGGCTCTCGGTTAGGAGTGACGAACGAGCCTCAAGGCACGATGCGAGCGATTCCGGCGGTCGGTGCATCCGAATCGGGCGGTAACACCGAAACCAGCTCGCCATCGGCGAGGAACAAGGCGCCGTCGGTGACGACGAGCTCGCCTTCCGTAACCCCGCTCTCCAGCGCAACTCGATCGTCGGCGATGAAGGCAACCTGCACGGCGCGGCGTCGCGCACGATCGCCGTCGAGCACATAGACGCTCGCGTGGTCGCCGTCGCCCTCGACGATCGATGCCAAGGGCACATAAACGCGCGTTCCGTTGCGCGATGCCGCCGGTGCGATCGAGAGTTTCGCCACCAGGCCGCTTCTGAGCGTCGCATCAGTGGCTTCGATGGCGACTTCGATGCCGAACATGCCGCTGGCCGGATCGGCACCGCTCGCGATCTCGGTCACGGTGCCTTGCAGCTCGGCGTTCGGTAGCGCATCGAGTCTGATTTTCGCCGGATCGCCGAGCTGCAATTGCACGACTTCTCGATCCGCAACTCCGGCCTTCACGACGAAACCGCGGTCCATTGCGCCGAGTAAGATGACGGGAGCGCCGGCAGCCACCAGCTCGCGTTCGTTGGCGAGCTTGCGCAGCACCGTACCGTCGCTCGGCGCGACAATGACTGCATAGCCGCGATTGAACTGCGCCGCATCGAGCGCCGCTTTCGCAACCTGTGCACGCGTACGCAGCGCCTCAAGCTGTTCGAGGCTGATCACCTTGTCGGCGTACAGCCGCTCTCCGCGCTCCACCTCGCGCTGCGCCTGTTCGTAGGTTTGCCGCGCTTGCTCGACTTGTGCGTCGATTTCCACTTGTTCGATCTCGGCCAAGCGTTGGCCCTTGCGCACACGCTCGCCTTCGCGCACCGCGATACGCTTGATCACGCCGCCGACCTTGAACGACAGGTTCAGCTCGTCCTTGTTCGCGATGACGCCGCTCGTGTGGATGTCCGGCGCTGCCGGGCCCAGCGTGGCCGCCTGCACTCGCACAGGTGTTGCGGGAGGTTCGCCGTTGCTCGCGCCGTTCGAATCGCAGCCGAGCAACGCCAAGGCGAGGGGAGCAAGGAGCAAAGGAATGAGCGTGCGCATGGTCATTCGCCTGGATCCAATGGCAGGTCGCCCGACGATGTCGCGTACTCGAGCTCGGCGCGTCGGGCGAGCACATCGAAGCGGGTGAGGTTGAGATTCAGCTCGGCGCTCGTGAGCGTGCTTTGCGCATCCACGAACTCCACTTGATTGATCACGCCCTCGTCGCGTTTGCGGCTGGCGATGCGGAAGGCGGCGCGCGCTGCTTCGGCTCGTGCCTGCGCGGTTGCGAGCGACGCACGCGCTGTTTGCAGGCGATCGAGCGCCTGCTGCACTTCGAGACGAATGCGCTGCGCGATCTCCTCTTCGCGCAATACGAGCTGCCGCTCGGCGGCGCGCGCCTGGCGAACGCGTGCTGCATCGCCGCCGCCGTCGAACAACTTCCACGTGAAGACGAGCGAGGCCATGCCGAACTCCGAATCGCCGCCGAATCGATAATCCTCGCCCTGGATGCCGGCATCGATCGCGAGCGCAAGCGTCGGCCACCGTTGCTTGCGCGCGGCGCGGACTTGCTGCGCGCTCGCTTCGCGCAGCTGCTCGATTCGGTCGAGCTCGGGACGGCGTTCGAGCGCGCGCTCCCACAGCAGCTCGAGCGCTTGCGGTTCTTCCGTCGCCGTCTCAGGCGGTGAGGCCGCTTCGATCGGCGCCGTGAGATCGCGGTTCAACAAGAAGTTGAAATAGCTCTGCGCCTGCCTCGCGAGGTTTTCCACGTCGCGCTTCTGTTGCTCGACGCCGAGCAGCTCGGCTCGGGCGCGCAGCACTTGATCCTCGGTGATCTTGCCGTTCGCGAACAACGATTCGTTCACGCGCAGGTTTTCGCGCAGCAGGGCTTCGCTGGCGGCGACGATCTCGACCGAGTTGCGCGCCTTGAGCCAATCCGCATAGGCGAGCGTGATGTCGCGCCGCAGAGTGCGCGCGAGGGCCATGCGTTGATAGCTGCTGGCATCGAGCAATGCTCGCTGCGCACGCACGGCTGCGGACAGCGCAGGCGCGTACAAAGGCTGACGAATGGTGATGCGCGTGTCTTGCTCGCGCTCGCGCAGGAACGGAATCGTCTCGTCGGCGAGCTGCGGAAAACGCGGCGGCTGACCTTGCTCGATGAGCATGTCGTTGAGGGTCGAGTACACCGGGTTCAGCGCGGTGCCGATCGGCACCTCGATGGTTCGTCCGCCGTCGGCGCGCGAGTACCGCGCCTGCAACGAGGCTTCGGGAAAGAAGCGCGCACGCGCTTCGGCGAGCGCCGCTGCCGCACGCTCGACTTCCAGCGTTTCGCTGCGCAAGGCGAGGTTGCTGCGCAGGCCTTCCTGGACGTAGCGCTCGACCACTTCATCGAACGTCGCGGTCTGAGCCTGGGCGGCCAGGCCGAGTGTCGCGAGCGTCAGTGTCAGCGCTACCGAGTGCAGGTGTTTTGTCGACTGTTGAGTCATTAGACGCCTGTCAAATCCGGGGCAAAAAAATTAGCGCTTCTCTGCCGTGAGCGCATGCGTCAGCAGCTCCATCGCCTGCTGAGTGAGTTGCGACACCGCGATGCCGGAGCGGGCGAGGAGCTCGCCTTTCGTCATCGCAATTTGAATCAAGCCATGCATGAAGCCCCACAGCACGCGGGCCGTGACGGCCAGATCGCCCAAGTCGGGACGCAGCGTTCCGTCGCGTTGGCCGATTTGCAGCGCCTCGATGGCGACTTCGTGCGGCAGCTTGCCTGCTTCGATGCACAGCTGCTCTTGCGGCGAAGGCTCCGTACCGTTCGGGGTGTGCAGCTCGAGTCGCGCACAGGCATCGAAATAATGCGGAAACTCCTGGGCATACGCGATGTACGCGCGGCCGATGGCCTGGATCTTCTCCGCGCCCGTCTTGCCGCGCTCCGCCGCTTCGCGGAAACGCTTGTGCAGCATCTCCATCGCCCGTAGCGCAATGGCGAAATGCAGGTCGCTCTTGTCCTTGAAATAGACGTAGACGAGCGCCCGGCTCAGGCGCGCCCGGCGCGCGACGGCATCCATCGTGACGGCATCCCAGCCGACTTCGGCATACAGCTCCTCCGCCGCATCGACGATCTCGTTGCGACGGCGGTCCTTCTCTTCCTGGCGGCGTTCGGCGATGTAGGACATGGGCTCACGGTACGCCGATGTTGACACAGTGTCAATGGATAGATGCTCGTCAGGGCTTGAGCCGTGGGGCCCGAGGCTCGGGGTCTCGCGGTGGATGGCTACCGTGGGCGGGTGAGAGCGAAAAACTCCGCGCGTTCTTCTCTTGGTGCTGGGCTTTCTTGGGACATCGGGCCCGGCGCTTGGACTTTCTGGCCCCAAGCCCTACGCCCCAAGTCCTAGTTTCTGGGCACCAGAAACCTCTGCCCGTTGTAGCTGAACACCGCGCCTTCCGTGGTGATGCGTTCGAGCAAGGGGCCTTCGCTCACGACTTGACCTTCCACGTACTTGCGCATGTTGACGAACACGAAGCGTTCGCGCGGATTGCTGTGATACACGTGGATGTCGAGCCGCATGTCGGGCAGTGCAACACCGTTTGCAACCAGACTGGCGTGCGTCGGCAGCATTACATCGTCGGCTGGCGCAGGCCTGGCTGCAGGGAAGGTCGTTTGACCCGTCGTCGCTGCTGCGGTCGACGGATTCATCGGTTGAACCACGGGCGGGCGATCCGGAACGCGTGCCGCGCCCGCGAGCGCCGGGTTGTACGGAGGCTCGTCTTCATACGGCTCGTATGGAGCAGGATCGGCCACTTCCGCCAAGGATCGCACCGCCGGGCTCGCGCGCGTTGGTGCGGGTGCGACGGCGTAGGGCGCAGGACCCGGTTGAACGCCTGCCTGTTGAGTCGCTGCCGGCGATGGCGCTGTGACGGGTTGCGGCTGCGGTACCGCGCTTACCGGCTGTTGCTCGGGGATTGGCATCGCCGGAGTGGACGGCGCAGGGTCGCGCATGAGCACGATCAGTAGGACGCCGAGGTTCAGCACGAGCAAGCCTGCGACGACCACTGCCCACCACGGCCGCTCGGACTGCGCGTGTCGCACTTGGATCTCGGCAAGCGACGGGCCGATGTTCCTCTGGCGCTCGTTCTCGCTCTTCTTCAACGCATCGAGAATGAAGCTCATTCGGACTCACCCTCCTTGCGCGACGAGCAGCGGGGCGCCGGCCGGGTTGTTCAAGCTGTCTAGCACGATCTGCGTTTGAATGCCGGCGATGCCGTCGACGTGCAGGCGGTAACGGCGTTGGAAGTCCTCCACCATGCGCGTGAGCTCCTCGTCGTAGTAGTCGCTGATCTCTGCGTCGCTGCGTTTACCTTGCAGCGAATTCAAGCTCTCCCGCAACCATCGCACGCCATCGCCTTGCATGCCTGCAGACAGCGTGCGCTGCGTCGGCACTTGCGGACGCCACAACACCAAGTACTCGCCGTACCAATAGCGCGATAGCGAGGTCAACGAAACGTTCGGCGACGCTTCGGCAAAGGCGAGCGTGGCATTGCTGTCGCTCAACCCGGACACGACGACTTGGTGCGCATCGCCGTTGTCGTCGATGAGCGTGAGGATGGCCGGACGGTTCAGCGTGCGTAGCTGACCCCAGGAACCTTGCTGAAATACGCACTGCAGTCCCTGCTGCGTCGCCTGGTCGCAAGCGCGGCCTTTCGACGGATCGTACGTGCCTCCCCAGAGCGCAAACAGTCGGGCAAACGCGCTCGCCGTACTCGTTTCGTGTGCGTGGGTCTTGAGCAGCTCGGCGACATCGATCTCTTGCGGCGCTGGGGCTTCTTCTTCCTGCTGCACGAGCGGCGCGCTCGATTCGCTGTCGGACGAAGACGCCGGTGCTGTCGCTGCTACTGCGGTTTGTTCTGTCGCGATGCGCGCGTTACCGGTTCTCGCGAGTTGCCACACGCCGATTGCGAGACCAATAACGGCGACGGCAGCCGCAGCCGCACCCAAAGCCTTGGCCCACGGCGGACTGAACGTGCGTCCGTAGACCTCGCCCGCCGCGCGACGCACGAGCGTCGGCGTGATGTAGTGGGTGTCCTGCGTGAACGCGCCGAGCAATGCGCGATCGCAAATCACATTGATGATGCGCGGAACGCCGCCGCTCAGACGGTGCACCTCGCGCAGCGCCGCCTTCGAAAACAGTTGCATCGTACAGCCGGCGACTCGCAGCCGGTGATTGATGTACGCACCGGTCTCGTCGCGCGACAAGGGCGAGAGGTGATAGCGGCCCGTGATGCGTTGCGCGAGCTGGCGAAGCTCGACGCGCGACAGCACCTCGCGGAGCTCGGGTTGGCCGATCAGAATGATCTGCAACAGCTTCTGCGACGCGGTTTCCAGATTCGTGAGCAGCCGCACCTGCTCGAGCGTTTCGGGCGAAAGATTTTGCGCCTCGTCGACGATGACGACGACGCGACGGCCTTTGGCGTGCGCTTCCAGCAGACGTTTGTTGAGGATGTCGACGAGATCCTTGATGCTGCGGGCATCCTCGTCGCGGACGAAAATCCCGAGCTCCTCGCAAATGGCCAGCACGAACTGCAACGGAGTCAATTGCGGATTCAGGATGACGGCGACGTCCGCATGTCCGGGCATGCGCTCGAGAAGCGAACGCACGATGGTCGTCTTGCCCGTACCGACTTCGCCCGTGAGCTGAATGAATCCGCCTGCCTCGGTGATGCCGTAGAGCAGATGCGCGAGCGCCTCCGCGTGACGCTCGCTCATGAAGAGGTAGCGCGGGTCCGGAGTGATGGCGAACGGCTTTTCGCTTAGGCCGAAAAAGCTCGCATACATAAGCAGTTGTCCATTGCGCTTCGCACGACCTCGGTGGGATGAAGCAGGGCCGGTCGAGCGCCACCGGGTCCGCCCTGCCGTCGTAGGGCGTAGGCGTGCAGTAAAAGTGACGCCTTGCGCTGTTCGCACGAGGGTCGCGACCGAAGTCCGATCCCGAGTTTCATGCTGGGCGCTTCAAGCTACTGGCAGGCTCCGGATCATGCCACCACCACGGGGGGCCTGGAAGCGGTCCGGCCATCGGGACAACAGCCGGTTTCGTGCCCTGCTTTCCTGCCGACCGAGCATGAGTTTCATGACCGCTGCTGCCTTGCGACGCGGGGTTCGGCTCGTTAGTCTGCGCTGCCTTCGTGCCGTACCGGCCACACGATTTTATTGCTCGACCCACATGAAAGCGCTCCTGTTCGAAAAGCTCACGAAGACCTACAAGAACGGCGTACAGGCGCTGAAAGGGATCGATCTCGAAGTCGAGGAGGGCGATTTCTTCGCGCTGCTCGGGCCGAACGGAGCCGGCAAGACGACGGCGATCGGCATCGTGACGTCGCTCGTCAACAAGACGAGCGGCAAGGTCGAAGTGTTCGGGCACGATATCGACCGTGAGCTGGCGATCGCCAAATCCTGTATCGGCCTCGTGCCGCAGGAGATCAATTTCAATCAGTTCGAAACCGTCACGACGATCCTGCTCAACCAGGCGGGCTTCTACGGCATCCCGCGCCGCGTCGCGCGCGACCGGCTCGAGAAATATCTCACTGCGCTGCAGCTCTGGGAAAAGCGCAATGCGGTTTCCCGCACGTTGTCGGGCGGCATGAAACGACGCTTGATGATCGCGCGGGCGTTGATGCACGAGCCGCGGCTGTTGATTCTCGACGAGCCGACCGCCGGAGTGGACATCGAAGTGCGCCGCTCGATGTGGACGTTCATGCGCGACATCAACAATGCCGGTACGACGATCATCTTGACGACGCACTATCTCGAGGAAGCCGAAAATCTCTGCCGTCACGTGGCAATCATCGACAAAGGCCGCATCATCGAGAACGATCGGATGAGTCGCGTGTTGCGTAAGCTCCAGACCGAAACGTTCGTCTTCAATCTGCGCAATCCGATTGCGTCCGCGCCGGAGTTGCCCGGCTACAACGTGGCGATGCCGGACGATCACACGCTCGAGATCGAAGTCTCGAAAGAACAGAACTTGAACGACATCTTCTCGCGGCTGAGCGCAGCGGGCATCGAGGTGCTGTCGATGCGCAACAAGACCAATCGGCTCGAGGAGCTGTTCATGCGCCTGGTCGGTCCGCAAGGAGAGCCGACCGCCCAGGCCGCCGGCTGATCGCGAAATCCACCGCCACTCAATCGATCGTTCATTCAGATGAGCCAATCTTCTTCCGAGCTACAGACAGCCGTTCATCAAAGTGCAGAGACGCCCGAGCTCGGGCGTGTGAACCGGATCGGCTATCGCACGATCGTGCTGCGCGAGTTCCATCGCATCGTCCGCATCTGGGGACAGACGATCGTGCCGCCGGCGATCACCGCGACTTTGTATTTCATTATTTTCGGCAGCCTGATCGGTCGGCGTATCGGCGACATGGCCGGATACTCTTACATTCAATACATCGCGCCCGGCCTGATCATGATGAGCGTGATCACGAACTCGTACGGCAACGTGGTCTCGTCGTTCTTCGGCGCGAAGTTCGGCAAACACATCGAAGAGCTGTTGGTGTCGCCGCTGCCGAACTGGCTCATCGTCGCTGGCTATATGACGGGCGGCATCGCGCGCGGCCTCGTCGTCGGCGGCGTCGTGACCGTCATCACGCTGCTCTTCACCAAGCTGCACATCTACAACGTCGGGATCGTGATCAGCGCCGTCCTGCTGAGCTCGATCGTGTTCTCGCTCGCCGGCATGATCAATGCCGTGTTCGCGAAGAACTTCGATCAGATTTCCTTCATTCCGACGTTCGTGCTGACGCCGCTCACGTACTTGGGCGGCGTGTTCTACACGATCCAGCTGTTGCCGCAGTGGGCGCAGCACGTCTCCCACGGCAATCCGATCCTGTACATGGTGAACGCCTTCCGTTTCGGATTTCTCGGCGTCTCCGACGTCGACGTCGGACTTGCGTACGGCATCATGATCGGCGCCGCCGTCGTGCTGTTCGTCAGCTGCGTCGTGCTGCTGAATCGTGGCGTGGGAATCCGCGAATAATCTCCCACCCTCGGTTTCTTGGAGCACTTGGTTGCTCCGGAACCGCAACACGGAAGCCTTGTCTGCAGATGAAATCATCGCGAGCAGCATCGTAATCACGCTGCTCAGCGTGCTGTCCGCCGTCGACTTCAATGACTGGCTTCGGTCGCAGACACGCGAGTCTGCAATGTAAGGTCCGACGGAAGCTGGCGTCGAAAACGTGCGCCAAGATGCTTCCGGCGTAGAAACATCCAAAGATGGTGCTCCGCACATGACGGAGTGCGCCGCAACGCCTTGCTCGGCGCGTCGTGAGTTTGTCGCGCATCCGTGCGCTCTCGAAATTCGATCCCCGCCCTAAGCCTCCCCCGCACCGGCAGGGGAGGGAAGCGGGCGCGCGCTCTACCTTCAGCCTACAGCCTTCAGCCTTCAGCCTAAGGAAGTTCCGTCGTCCCCATCAAATACCGATCGCATTCGCGCGCCGCGCCGCGGCCTTCGTTGATCGCCCACACGACGAGACTTTGACCGCGGCGGCAGTCGCCGGCGGCGAAGACGCCAGGAATGTTCGTAGCGTACTTGCCATGCTCGGCCTTGATGTTGGAGCGCGGGTCGGTTTCGAGTCCGAGGTCTTTGATCAGCATTTGCTCGGGGCCCAAGAAGCCCATCGCGAGCAGGACGAGCTGCGCCGGGCGTACTTCCTCCGTGCCGGGCACTTCGACCGGAATGAACTGACCCTTGTCGTTCTTCTGCCAGGTCACTTGCACGGTCACGATCTCTTTGACGTGACCGTTCTCGTCGCCGTTGAAGCGCTTCACGGTCGTGAGGTACGCGCGCGGATCGGCGCCGAACTTCGCGGCCGCTTCTTCCTGGCCGTAATCCATCTTGTAGATCTTCGGCCATTCCGGCCACGGATTATCCGGGGCGCGATCCATCGGCGGCTTCTGCATGATTTCGATCTGCGTGACGCTCTTGCAGCCATGACGCATCGCCGTTGCAACGCAGTCGGTGCCGGTGTCGCCGCCGCCGATGACGATGACGTCCTTGCCGCCGCCATGAATCGGCGTGGAGCTCGGATCGCCTTTCAGCACAGCCTGAGTGGCGGCGGTCAGGTACTCCATCGCGAAATGCACGCCTTTGAGCGACCGGCCTTCGACGGGCAGATCGCGCGGCTGCGTCGCGCCCGTGCAGATCACGATGGCGTCGAAATCGCGCCGCAAGAGCTGGGCTTCAACGTTTTCGCCGACGTGCGCATTGCAGATGAATTTGACGCCTTCCTGCTCCATGAGCTTGATGCGCCGTTCGACGACTTCGCGCTTGTCGAGCTTCATGTTCGGAATGCCGTACATCAAGAGGCCGCCCGGACGATCGGCGCGTTCGAGCACGGTGACGGAGTGTCCTGCGCGATTCAATTGCGCGGCGGCCGCAAGGCCTGCAGGGCCGGAGCCGATGACGCACACCTTCTTGTTCGTGCGAACCTTCGGCGGCTCAGGCAGCACCCAGCCTTCTTCCCAGCCTTTGTCGATGATCGCCGCTTCGATCGTCTTGATCGTCACCGGCGGCGCATTGATGCCGAGCACGCACGAGCCTTCGCACGGCGCCGGGCAGACGCGCCCGGTGAACTCGGGGAAGTTGTTCGTCATGTGCAGGCGCTCGAGCGCTTCGCGCCACAGGCCGCGATAGACGAGATCGTTCCATTCCGGAATCACGTTGTTGATCGGGCAGCCCGAGGCCATGCCGCTGATCAGCTTGCCGGTGTGACAGAACGGAACGCCGCAATCCATGCAGCGCGCAGCTTGATGACGCAGCCGTTTCTCTTCCATGTGGTGATGGAATTCTTTCCAATCGCGCACCCGCTCTTGCGGTGTGCGATCCACAGGAAGCTCTCGCAGGTATTCGATGAATCCGGTCGGCTTGCCCATCAGTTCAGCCTGTCTAGTCGTTTCTTGATCTTTCCGTTGCTCGGAGCATGTGCTCCCACCCTAACCCTCCTCCGCGCCGGCAGGAGAGGGGAAGGGGGGAGCTGTGGCCCGTAGCCTGTCGCCTGTAGCCCGTAGCCTTAATTGCCTCCGACCCGCGCCAAGTCGCGCGCGTTTTCTTCGAACGCGACCATGATCGCTTCGTCGCCAGTGAGGCCTTGCTCGTATGCGCGTTTGATACAGCCGAGCATGCGGTTGTAGTCGCGCGGCATGACGCGCACGAAGCGCTTCAGCAGCCGATCCCAGTTGTCGAGCACGTACTTCGCACGCGAGCTTTGCGTGTAGTTCATGTGTTTCTCGATCATCGCCTTCACGGCCGCGATCTCTTCGGGCTCTTCGAGCTCGGTGAGATCGACCATTTCCTTGTTGACGTTGGCCGGGAAGCTGCCGTCCTCGTCCAGTACGTAAGCGATGCCGCCGGACATGCCGGCCGCGAAATTGCGGCCCGCGGGCCCGAGCACGATGACGCGTCCGCCGGTCATGTACTCGCAGCCGTGATCGCCGACGGATTCGACGACCGCATGCACGCCGCTATTGCGCACGGCGAAGCGCTCGCCGGCCATGCCGTTGAAGTACGCCTCGCCGCTCGTCGCACCGTACAACGCGACGTTGCCGACGATGATGTTCTCGTACGGCACGAACGTGGATTCGTCTGGCGCGGTGACGATGATCTTGCCGCCCGACAGACCCTTGCCGCAGTAATCGTTCGCATCGCCTTCGAGACGCAGCGTCATGCCGCGCGGGATGAAGGCACCGAAGCTCTGTCCGGCCGAGCCCTTGAAATTGAGCTCGATCGTGTCTTCCGGCAGACCGGCAGAACCGTACTTGCGTGTGACCTCGCTGCCGACGATCGTGCCGACGACGCGATTGATGTTGCGGATCGGCAGGGTCGCCGTGACCTTCTCGCCGCGTTCGATCGCAGGACGACAAATGTCGAGTAGCTGCGTCATGTCGAGCGACTTCTCGATGCCGTGATCCTGCGGGATCTGGCAGAAGCGGCCGACTTCCGGACCGACGTCCGGCGAGTACAGCAGGTTGCTGAAGTCGAGACCCTTCGCCTTCCAGTGCGAGATCGCCTTGCGTCCTTCGAGCTTGTCGACACGTCCGACCATCTCCTCGACGGTGCGGAAGCCGAGCTGCGCCATGATTTCGCGCAGCTCCATTGCGACGAAGCGCATGAAGTTGACCACGTGCTCGGGCTTGCCCTGGAAACGCTCGCGCAGACGCGGATCTTGCGTCGCGATGCCCGCCGGGCACGTGTTCAAGTGACACACGCGCATCATGATGCAGCCCGTCGCCACGAGCGGTGCCGTTGCGAAACCGAACTCTTCGGCGCCGAGCAGCGCGGCAATCGCCACGTCGCGGCCGGTTTTCAGCTGACCGTCCGTCTCGACGACGATGCGGCTGCGCAGATTGTTCAGCACGAGTGTCTGATGCGTCTCGGACAGGCCGAGCTCCCACGGCAGACCGGCATGTGCGATCGAGGTCTGCGGCGAAGCGCCGGTGCCGCCGTCGTAGCCGCTGATCAGCACCACGTCCGCGTGCGCTTTCGCAACGCCCGCAGCGATCGTGCCGACGCCGACCTCCGACACGAGCTTCACGCTGATGCGCGCATGGCGATTCGCGTTCTTCAGGTCGTGAATCAGCTCGGCGAGATCCTCGATCGAGTAGATGTCGTGATGCGGCGGCGGCGAGATCAAGCCGACGCCCGCGGTCGTGCCGCGCGTCTTCGCGACCCACGGATACACCTTCGTACCCGGCAGCTGACCGCCCTCGCCGGGCTTGGCGCCCTGGGCCATCTTGATCTGGATTTCCTGCGCGTTGACCAGGTATTCGCTGGTCACGCCGAAGCGCCCCGAGGCGACTTGCTTGATCGCCGAGTTCTTCGAATCGCCGTTCGGTAGCGGCTTGAAGCGCTCCGGATCCTCGCCGCCTTCGCCCGTGTTGCTCTTGCCGCCGATGCGGTTCATCGCAATGGCGAGCGTTTCGTGCGCTTCCTTGCTGATCGAGCCGTACGACATCGCGCCGGTCTTGAAGCGCTTCATAATGCTCTCGATCGGCTCGACCTCGTCGATCGGAATCGGCTCCAAGTTCTTGAACTCGAGCAGGCCGCGCAGCGTGCAGAGATTCGTCGACTGCTCGTTGATCAGGCGCGAATACTCCTTGAACTGCTCGTAGCTGCCGTTGCGCACCGACTTCTGCAGACGGTGAATCGACTCGGGATTGAACAGATGGAACTCACCTTCCGAGCGCCATTGATACAGACCGCCGACCGGCAGCGTCTGATGGTCGGTGCGACGCTCGGGGAACGCGGCGCGATGACGGATCAGCACTTCTTGGGCGATCGCCTCCATGCCGATGCCGCCGATGCGCGAGGCCGTCCAGGTGAAGTACTCGTCGATCACATCCTGACGCAGACCCACGGCTTCGAAGACCTGCGCACCGCGATAGCTTTGAATCGCGGAAATGCCCATCTTCGCCATCACCTTGATGACGCCCTTGGTTGCCGCCTTGACGAAGTTCTTGCACGCGGTCTTGTGGTCGATGTTGACCAGGCGATCGTCGCGAATCATCGCGTCGATGGTTTCGAACGCCGTATAGGGATTGATCGCGCTCGCGCCGTAACCGATGAGCAGCGCGAAGTGATGCACTTCGCGTGCTTCGCCGGTTTCGACGACGATGCTCACACGCGTGCGCAAACCTTCGCGGATCAAGTAGTGATGCAAGCCGGAGACGGCGAGCAGCGCCGGAATCGGCGCGAACTCTCGGTTCACGCCGCGATCGCTCAGGATGAGGATGTTCACTTCCTCTTCCTCGATCATGCGACGCGCCATCACGCGAATCTCTTCCATCGACTTGACCAAACCCTTTTCGCCGCGCGTGACGCGGAAGAGCATCGGCAGCACGCCGACCTTCAGGCCCGGCAAATCCATGCGCCGCACTTTCGCGAACTCGTCGTTCGTCAAAATCGGCCACGCGATCTCGAGCCGACGGCAATCGGCCGGTTGCGGATCGAGCAAGTTGCCTTCCGAGCCGAGGCGCGTCTCGGCCGACGTGATGATCTCCTCGCGGATACAGTCGATCGGCGGGTTCGTCACCTGCGCGAAGAGCTGTTTGAAATAGTCGTAGAGCAGCCGCGGCTTGTTCGAGAGCACGGCAAGCGGCGTGTCGTTGCCCATCGAGCCGACGGCTTCGACGCCGTTTTGCGCCATCGGCGCAATCAGCATGCGCTCATCTTCGAACGAGTAGCCGAAGGCGATTTGCCGCTGCACCAGCGTGTCGTGATCCGGCGCCGGCACTTCCGGTGCGGGCGGCAGATCCTTCAAATGCAGCATGTGCTCGTTGAGCCACTGCCGGTACGGACGCTCGCTCGCGATCGTGCGCTTGATCTCCTCATCGCCGATGATGCGGCCTTGCTCGGTGTCGACCAGGAACATGCGTCCGGGCTGCAAGCGTCCCTTTTGCACGATGTCGCCCGGCGGCACGTCGAGGACGCCGGCTTCCGAGGCGAGGATCACGCGATCGTCCTTCGTCACGTAGTAACGCGACGGGCGCAGACCGTTGCGATCGAGGACGGCACCGATTTGCTTGCCGTCGGTGAAACAGATCGCCGCCGGACCGTCCCAGGGCTCCATCAGGCAGGAGTGATACTGATAGAACGCCCGCTTCGTGTCGTCCATGTGCGGGTTGTTCGACCAGGGCTCCGGAATCATCATCATGATCGCGTGCGGGAGGGAGCGTCCCGCGAGCACGAGCAGCTCGAGCGTGTTGTCGAACATCGCCGAGTCCGAGCCGTTCGGATTGATGATCGGCAGGATCTTCTCGATGTCCTCGAAGTGCTCCGAGGCGAACAGCGCTTCGCGCGCGTGCATCCAGTTCGCATTGCCGCGCACGGTGTTGATCTCGCCGTTGTGCGCGATGTAGCGGTACGGGTGCGCGCGGTCCCAACTCGGGAAGGTGTTCGTGCTGAAGCGCGAGTGCACGAGCGCGAGCGCAGTTTCCATCGACGGATCGTTGAGATCCGGGAAGTACTGCGAAAGCTGCTCGGTGAGCAGCATGCCCTTGTAGACGAGCGTGCGGTGCGAAAGGCTCGCGACGTACCAGGATGCCGCGCCTTCCATCGTCGAGGTACGGATCTCGTTGTAAGCGCGCTTACGGATGACGTACAGCTTGCGCTCGAACGCCATGTCGTCGGCGATTTCCGGGTTGCGGCCGATGAAGACCTGGCGCATGAACGGCTCGCACGACTTGGCCGTCTCGCCCAGCATCGAGTTGTTCGTCGGTACCGTGCGCCATCCGAGCACGGTCTGTCCTTCCGACTGCACGATCTGCTCGAAACGCTCTTCGATGCGCCGGCGCAGCGTCGCATTGCGCGGCAGGAACACGATGCCGCAGCCGTATTGGCCGTACTCGGGCAGATCGATGCGGGCCTTCTTCGCGGCCTGCTGGAGGAACTTGTGCGGCATTTGCAGCAGCACGCCGGCGCCGTCGCCGGTGTTCACTTCGCAACCGCATGCGCCGCGGTGATCGAGATTTCTCAGGATCTGCAGCCCGTCTTGGAGGATCTTGTGCGATTTGCGGCCCTTGATGTCCACCACGAAGCCGACGCCGCACGCGTCGTGTTCATACGCCGGATCGTAGAGACCCTGCTTTGCCGGGTAGCCCGTCAGTTCGGGGCGCCGTCCTTCGGTGCTGCTGGTGCTCATAAGTGCTCTACCGCGTTGCAATCGCCTTCATCGAAATCGCAGCGGTCAGTTGTCCCGTGACCTGCACCAATTTGGGGCGGCCAGAAGACATCTGCCGGCTGACATAAGCCGAGTCCTTTGCTCTGAGGGTCGGCTAATCGCTTCGGTTGCGCAGCATCCCAAAGCGAATGGATGCATGCATCGGCCGAATCGAGCTCAAGAATCCTTGCGGGGTCGTTCGCTGCAGGGGTGCGGAGCAAAGCGCCGGCAGCAGCTAAGCCGCTGTTCCGGCAGGTTCTTTCGCGCAGAAGGCCGTTGCGTCAGCGGAGCCGATTCCGCGCGACGCTGCCAACCCGTTGAATACAACCCGATGGATTGGGGGTCATCTTACAGAGGGGACGAATCGCGTCAATGCGCTGCAAGAAACTCGGATGCCAAAAATTCTCGGTGAGGGCCGTTGGAGCGGTCACGCGAAGCTGTTGCGAAGAGCCCGACGGAGCGCGGGCGATTCGTGCTGCGGGCTGCGGTCAGGGCCAGCCGCCCGGCCGGTCGACTCGAGCGTGCGTGACCTTCCAATCGCCGTCCTCCCGCCTGAACGTCACTGCGAAGTCCCGGATCTCGGCAGCGAGATTCCAGGCGTTCGCTTCTGCGGCTTCCCGACCGACCATCGCGACCGTGACATGCGCGCGGGCTTCATCGTCGGCCGGAAACTCGAGGCTGTTCACCCGCGTGAGCAGATGGATCGATTGGTTTGCGATGAAATAGCCGCGGACATATCGAGATAACTCTTTTGCATCTCTGCCGTCGGCGTCGCGATAGCTGGTCGAGACGTGCCGCATCAGATCGCCTACATCGCGCGCCTCGGCCGCCTGCTCGAGGGCGTCGATCACGCGCCGAACTTGAGCGTCGGGACTTTCCGGATCGCTGCAGGCTGTAAGTACGAGCAGCGCCACAAGCGAGCTGAGGAATACGCAAGTGCGATGCCTCGAAGTCGCGAGCAGCACGTCATTCCTCCCCTGCGTGCGTGAGTCGTTACGCAGCCAGCCCATGTTGCTTGAGCAACGGCTCGATCCTCGGCTTGCGGCCGCGAAACTCGACGAAGGCTTCCATCGCGTCGCGGCTGCCGCCCTGTTCGAGAATGGCAGTGAGAAACCGCTGCGCCGTTTCGCGATCGAAGATGCCGGCTTCCTCGAACGCGCTGAACGCATCAGCTGCCAAAACCTCCGCCCACTTGTAACTGTAGTAGCCCGCCGCATAGCCGCCGGAGAAGATGTGTTGGAAGCTGTGCGGGAAGCGGTTGAATGCGGGCGGCTTCACGACGGCAACGTGGTCGCGTACCTCGGCAAGGATTTCGAGAATACGTCTACAGCCCTCGTTGCCCCAGTCCGGCGTGTACTCCGCGTGGATGCGCCAATCGAACAGCGCGAACTCGAGTTGACGCACTGTTTGCAAACCGGCTTGGAACGTGCGCGAGCCGAGCAAGCGCTCGAGCTCGGCCTGCGGCAGCGGCGCGCCGGTTTCGACGTGGCCGGAAATGAGCGGCAGCACTTCGGCGCGCCAAGCGAAGTTCTCCATGAACTGGCTCGGCAGCTCCACGGCATCCCACGGCACGCCGTTGATGCCCGCAATGCTCGGGTAATCGACGCGCGTGAGCATGTGGTGCAGCCCGTGCCCGAACTCGTGGAACATCGTGACCACTTCATAATGAGTGAGTAGCGACGGCTGCTGTCCGACCGGCGGCATGAAATTGCAGACGAGATAGGCGACGGGCAGGCTGGTCTTGCCCGCCAAGCGTCGTCTACCGACGCATTCGTCCATCCACGCACCGCCGCGCTTTTTCGGGCGTGCGTAGAGATCGACGAAGAAACTGCCGCGGCGCGAACCGTCCGGATTCAAGATGTCGTACAGCTTCACGTCCGGGTGATACACGTCGACGCCCGTGCGCTCGACGATCTTCACGTTGTAGAGACGTTCGGCGACCGAGAACATGCCGGCGAGCACGCGCGGCAACGGGAAGTACGGACGCAATGCCTCTTCGGAAAGCTGAAAGCGCTGTTGCTTCAGCCGTTCGCCGTAGAACGAAACGTCCCAGGCATTGAGCGGCCGGCCGGCCAAGGCGACGAGCTCGTCGTATTCGCGTTGCGCCACCGGGCGACTCTTCGACGCGAGCTCTTCGAGGAATGAGCGCACTTCTTCGACCGACGACGCCATTTTCGTGGCGAGCGAATATTCGGCGTAGTTTCGATAGCCGACCAGATTGGCGAGCTCGTGACGCAGCGCGAGAATCTGTCCCATCAGCACGCTGTTGTCCCACCGATCGCCGAGCGGGCTTTGATCCGAGGCGCGCGTCGACCATGCCGTATAGAACTCGCGTCGCAACGGCTCGTGCTCGGCGTGCATCAGGATGGCTTGGTAGTTCGGCGGATCGAGCTCGAACAGCCAGCCTTCCTTGCCTTGCGCCTGTGCGGCTGCACGCGCGCGCTCGACGATCGGTGTCGGTAGGCCTCGCAGCTCCTCGGCAGAGGTGACGTGCTTCGACCATGCATTCGTTGCATCCAGCACGTTCTCGTCGAACTTCGACTGCAGCGTCGCGAGCTGTTCCATCACCTCTTTGAAGCGTTGTTTCTTCTCCGGCGGCAACGCAACGCCCGCAAGCCGAAAATCGCGCAACGCATTCTCGAGGAGCTTGCGTTGGCTGCGATCGAGACGATCTGCTTCGTTGCGCAGGATGTGCTCATAAGCCCGGTAAAGCCGTTCGTCTTGGGCGAGCTCCGTTTGCCAAGCAGTGAGAAGCGGCAAACATGCGTTGTATGCCGAGCGCAGCTCGTCGCTGTTCATCACGCCGTTCAAATGTCCGACCGGCGACCAAGTGCGCGCCAGACGATGCTGCATCTCTTCGAGCGGGACGACGAGCGAGTCCCATGTGGGTTCGGCTTGCGCGAGCAAGCGTTCCAGCGCGGTGCGATTCTGTTCCAGCAGCTCGCGAATCGCCGGCTCGACGTGCTCGGCGCGAATCGCAGGAAACGGCGGTAGCTCGTGGGAATGCAAGAGCGGATTGGTCATGATGTCCTCGTCATCGGTGCCTACGATTGTAGCGACGCAGCCCGGACGATGTGGGAAAGATGCCTCGCACAGCGCCGGATGCTTGACTGCGCGCGGTTTCGGCGTGAGTCTGCACGGCCCCAATACCAGTTGATTCTGTCATGACGATTTCTGCCTACCTCGGCGTGATGCCTACGCTCGGAGCGCGCGTCTACATCGCCCCGAGCGCTGAAGTGATCGGCAAGGTCACGATCGGCGACGACTCGTCGATCTGGCCGACCGCAGTCGTGCGAGGGGACGTGCATTCGATCCATATTGGCGCACGCACCAGCATTCAAGACGGCTGCGTGCTGCACGTAACGCACGACGGGCCGTTTCGGCCCGGCGGGCGCGAGCTGATCGTCGGCGACGACGTCACCGTCGGTCATCGGGCGGTACTGCATGCCTGCACGATCGGCAATGCGTGCCTCATCGGCATGGGCGCGCTCGTGTTGGACGACGTCATCGTCGAGGACTTCGTCATGATCGGCGCCGGTTCCGTCGTTCCTCCCGGCAAGCGGCTCGAATCACGCAGCTTGTACGTCGGCAGCCCGGCGCGGCGCGTGCGCGAGCTGAAGCCTTCCGAGATCGAGTTCCTCACGTACTCGGCGGCACACTATGTGAAAGTCAAGAATGACTACTTGGGGAATAGGGAATAGGGAAAGGGGAAAAGGGAATAGGGAATGAGGGAAGGAGGAAATCGAGGAAGGTCGACAGCGTGAAGAAACGAGCGGTATTGGATCGTCGAATGTAAATTACGAGTGACGGCGCGCTTTCCCTTTTCCCTTTTCCCCTTTCCCTTCTTCCCTTATTCCCTTATTCCCTCATTCCCTTCCTGAGTGCATCGAGCACTGGTTTCGTATTCGGCTTTACGCCTCGCCACAAATAGAACGACTCGGCCGCTTGCTCGACGAGCATGCCCCAGCCGGTTTCGGAGCGGCCTGCACCGGCGCTCTTCGCCCACCGCGTGAATACGGTGTCGCCTTTGCCGTAAGCCATGTCGTAGCAGAGCGTAGTCGGGCCGATCACGTTAGGCGGGATGGGCGGAATCGTCTCTTGCAGGCTCGCGGATGTCGCATTGACGACGAGATCGAAATTGCCCGATGCGCTGATCGCATCGAAGCCGCAGCCGTGGACGTTGCCGAGCGTCGCAAACTCTTTAGCTAGTTGTTCCGCACGCTCGCCGTTGCGGTTGGCGATCTCCAAGTACTCGGGAGCTTCGCCGAGCAAGGGACCGATCACGCCGCGGGCGGCTCCTCCGGCGCCGAGCAGCAATACGCGAGTGCCGGCAAGCTCCAGCCCCAAGTTGTGCTTGAGATCGGCGACGAGTCCCGCGCCGTCGGTGTTGTCGCCGAGCAGTTCTCCGTCCTCTTGAACGGCGATCGTGTTGACCGCTCCGGCGATCTCCGCGCGCGGCGTTCGATAACGCATCAGAAGAAAGGCGGCCTGCTTGTGCGGCACCGTCACGTTCAGTCCGCGACCGCCGCTCGCAAAGAAGGCTTCTACTTCGCGCGCGAAATCCTCGGGCGCAACTTCCATGCGCGTGTACGTCATGGCCTGGCCGGTTTGCTTGGCGAACATCGCGTGAATGAACGGCGACCAGCTGTGCGTCACAGGGAAGCCGATGACGGCGTATCTGTCCAAATTAGGCGTAGTCATAGGCGCACACTAGCGCACATCCGGGACCGGATGGCGTGACCAGTGTCGGAAACGTGGATCGTGCAATCTCGACGAGTCGCGGCTACTTCTCGCGCAGCCAGCGCGCGACGCTCTTCGCGAAATACGTCAGCACACCGTCTGCACCTGCGCGACGGATCGACATGAGCGATTCGAGGACGACCGCGCGTTCGTCGAGCCAACCGTTTTGCGAAGCCGCCATCAGCATCGCGTACTCGCCGCTGACCTGATAGACGAATGTAGGAACGCCGAAGGTGTCTTTCACCCGACGTACGATGTCCAGGTAAGGCATGCCCGGCTTGATCATGACCATGTCGGCGCCTTCCTGCAGATCGAGCGCCACTTCGCGCAGCGCTTCGTCCGAGTTCGCGGGATCCATCTGGTAGCTGTATTTGTTGCCTTTGCCCAGATTGCCCGCCGAGCCGACGGCATCTCGGAACGGTCCATAGAAGCTCGATGCGTACTTGGCCGAGTACGCGAGGATTCGAGTGTTCGTGTGGCCTGCGACCTCGAGCGCTTCGCGGATTGCGCCGATGCGGCCGTCCATCATGTCGCTCGGCGCGACGATATCTGCTCCGGCTTCGGCATGCGACATTGCCTGTTTGACGAGCGCTTCGACGGTGACGTCGTTCAGCACATAGCCGGATTCGTCGATGATTCCGTCCTGACCGTGCGTCGTGAATGGATCGAGCGCAACGTCCGTAACCACACCCAGCTCCGGAAACGCTTTTTTCAATGCCTTGACGGCACGCTGCGCGAGGCCGTTCGGATTCCACGCCTCCTTGCCGTCGGCCGTCTTCACTTCCGGCGGGGTCACGGGAAAGAGCGCGATCGCCGGAATCTTCAGCTCGACGAGCTCCTCCGCTTCCCGCACGAGTTCGTCGATCGTGACGCGCTCGATGCCCGGCATGCTGGCCACGGGCTCGCGGCGCTTCGAGCCCTCGATGACGAACATGGGATAGATCAAGTTGTCCGCCGACAGCGTGTTTTCGCGCATCAGACGGCGCGAGAACTCGTCGCGGCGCATACGCCGCATGCGGACACGGGGGAATTCGCCGAAATCGCGATTCATAGTGGCAGTGCATCAATGAGGAACTGGCGTATAGGCTACAGGCGATGTGGGCTTCGGGCTACGGGCAACGGGCGACGGTCCCAGTGGGGCCATGGATGACCCGAGAGCGAGGTAGTACCGGAACCAAATGAGCGGCGATCTCGCTAATGTGGACATTCGCTGACAAGATTCGGTAGCAACCTTTCTTGCCGTTGCCTGTGGCCTGTCGCCTATGCTCAAACGCTGCACCTGGCCCCTCGGGGGAAACGATCTCTATCTGCGCTACCACGACGAGGAGTGGGGCGTGCCGGTTTGGGATGACCAGACGCAATTCGAGTTCTTGATTCTCGAAGGTGCTCAGGCCGGTTTGTCCTGGTCGACGGTGCTGAACAAGCGCGAAGGCTATCGCGCGGCGTTTGCGGGATTCGATCCGGAGAAGATTGCGCGTTTCGGCAAGCGCGATATCGCGCGGCTGATGAACGATGCGGGCATCATCCGCAACCGCGCGAAGATCGAAGCGGCCATCGGCAACGCCCGCGCCTATCTAGAGTTCAAGAGTCGCAACGACAGCTTTGCCGAGTACTTGTGGAGCTTCGTCGGCGGCAAACCGATTCAGCACAAGTTCCGTTCGACGAAGGAAGTGCCGGTCACCACGCCGGAGTCGGATGCGCTGAGCAAGGATCTCAAGAAACGCGGTTTCAAGTTCGTCGGCAGCACGATCATCTACGCCCACATGCAAGCCACGGGCATGGTGAACGATCACTTGGTGAGCTGCTTCAGGTACAAGGAGTGTGCGGCGCTCGGAAGCGGGAAAGGGGAGTAGGGAATCGGGAAAAGGGAAAGGGGAAAAGGGAAAAGAAGGCGAGGCGTCGCCCTGCTACTCACCACTCACGGCCCATGAAGGTAAGCGATAAAAGTGGGTGTGGGGTCATGTTGACAGTCAACCACGGTAGCGACCAGCCTGCCTCACGAATCACGAGTCGTTTCCCATTTCCCATTTCCCATTTCCCATTTCCCTTTTCCCTTTTCCCTTACTCAGGCACAAGCCACTCCACCCTTACGTCTCCCGCTCCTTTCGGATCGAGCAGCGCATGCACTTCTTCGAGCGCAGGTCGAATCTCCGTGTCGAATTGCCAAGGCGGATTGGCAATGATGAGGCCGGAGCCGTTGAGGCCGAGCGGGGAGTCTTGCGGGCGAATCGAGAGTTCGACGAGCAAAAGTTTGCGAAGGCCGGATTTC
>CALEKY010000047.1 GCA_937902995.1 uncultured Sinobacteraceae bacterium | reverse complement strand
CCCTTTTCCCTTTTCCCCTTTCCCTTCTTCCCTTATCCCACCACCCCATCCACCACACAAGTTGCACATTCCCGTGCGCCGTCGATACTGTGTCGATCGTCATTTGCCGGCAACCTCGTTCATGCGCCTGACCTTGCTCTGCATCCTGATGCTTTTCGGCTCGCTTGCGCTGAGCGATGCGCCCGCGCGCGAGCCGTGGGAGCTCGTGCGCCAGGACGCCATCCGCAGCCATGTCGAGTTTCTGGCCAGCGATTTGCTCGAGGGCCGGGCCGCCGCGTCGCGCGGCTACGACATCGCTGCCGCCTACGTTGCGGCTCAGTTTCGCCATTCCGGTCTGAGACCGGCCGGAGACGACTCCACGTTCTATCAAACGGTGCCGCTGCTGGAAGCGACGCCCGTCCTGCCAGGCTCTTCAGCCGAGCTGCGTGTCGACGGCGACGTGATCCGATTCGAATACGGCACCGATTATCTGCCTTCGGCGGATTTCGTCTCGGCGAGCTCGACAGTCAGCGCGCCGCTCGCATTCGCAGGTTTCGGTATTCAGGCGCCCGAGCTCGATCACGACGATTTCGCGCAGGTCGATGTGAACGGACGCATCGCGGTCATCTTCTCGGGTGCGCCGTCTCGCTTCCCACACAATCAACGCGCTTACTATTCGTGGGCGAACGGCAAGTTCGCCACCTTGATCGAGCGCGGTGCCGTGGGTGCGGTCTTGATCGATTCGCCCGACGATGCCCAACGCACGCCATGGGAGCGTAGAGTTGCCATGAGCTGGACGCCGCAAATGCGCTGGCTCGACGAGGAAGGCGCGCCGCACGATGCGTTCGAAGAGTTGAAGCTGCGTTTTCGGTTCAACCGCGCCGCCGCTGCGCAATTGTTCGAGCGCGCCGGGGTGAGCTTCGATGAGGTCCTTGCAGCTGCCGCCGCGGGCGAAACGCAAGGTTTCGAGCTTCCGGGCTTGCTGACGCTCTCTGCAACGACCGGATTGCGACGTACCGAGAGCGTCAATGTCCTCGCGCTCCTGCCGGGAACGGACCCGGCCCTCAAGCGCGAATGCATTGTCGTTACCGCCCATCTCGACCATCTCGGCCGCGGAGCAGCCGTTGATGGTGATTCCACGTACAACGGCGCGCACGACAACGCCGTCGGCGTGGGCATCCTCCTCGAAATGGCTCGTGCACTGAGCGCTTCCGGCAAACGGCCGCGGCGCTCCATTCTGTTTGCGGCGGTAACCGCGGAGGAAAAAGGGTTGGTCGGCTCCGATTACCTCGCAGTGCATCCCCCGGCCGATGCCGATCGGTTCGTCGCAAACATCAATGTCGACATGCCGATGACGCTCGCACCGACGCTCGATTTGATCGCGCGCGGCGAAGAGCATTCGACGCTTGGACCGATCGCACGCGCAGCCGCCGCTGCTCATGGCTATCGATTGAGCCCCGATCCTTCCCCCGAGCAGGTCTCGTTCATTCGCAGCGACCAGTTCTCGTTCATTCGGCGAGGCGTGCCTGCGCTCGTCATCGGCAGCGGCTACAAGGCTCGAGACAAGAACCTCGATTTGGTGGCGCTGCGCGAAGAGTTTCTCAAATCGCACTATCATCGCCCGAGCGATGAGGTGCAGCTCCCGATCGACTACAACGGTGCTGCCGATCTCGCACGAGTCAACTTGCGCGTGATCTGGCAGGTCGCGAACGCCGCCGCAGCTCCGAGTTGGAAACCGAAGGACTTCTTCGGCAGCAAGTTTCCGAACGAGCGAAAACCATAAGAACCCATCACCAGGGGGGAACATGCAGGATCTCAGCGCCGAAGAGCTCGCCGACCTCAGGAAGAGCTTCGATCAGGTCGACCGCGACGGCGACGGGTCGATCTCCAGCCACGAATTCATCGCCTTGCTCACTTCGCTCGACACGGATCTCTCCGACGACGAATGTCTCCTCGCTTTCGAAGCGACGGATGGCGACGATGACGGTTCGATCAGCTTCGAAGAATTCGTGAAGTGGTGGACCGGCGATTGAGCCGAAACCCGCTGCTGCGCAAGCCCAGCCCTCGCTCGTTCGGTCCTGCGATCGCGCACCCCTGAGCACGCGGCGCGCATGCGTACCTGTGATCACCGTCACGTACACCGTTCACGGTTCGCGCACGCGACGTGACTTGTTCCGCAGCTTGGAGATCTGCTCATGGTGTGCTCGCGGTGGGCGCGCCAATATCGTCCTCCCGTCCGTGACAGGACGACACGAGCTGAACGATCGTCGAGAGCGCATGAGCATGAGCGACAGCACATCCAGATTCCGGGTCGGAGACCCAGTCCGCTTGAAAGACAGCGAAATCGATTTGCGCGGCGATGTGTGGCAGTTCCGAACGGGTCGTTATGTCGTCGTTCGCTGGGAAGACGCATGCCGTTCGACGCACTCCGAAAATGCGCTCGAATTCGATCCCACGCGTTCCAAGGCGGAATGGTGCCGTCCGATTGCGAATGAGGACCGATGATTTCTAAAGGGCTGTAGGCCGTACGTTCTTAGGCTGAAGACTGAAGACCGAAGGCTGAAGGTAGCGAGCGCGTCCGCGCGCTCTTCACGCGCAATTCAAAACCGCCGTTGAACACTGGGAACGGAGGCCACGCCCTCCTTTTCCCCCTTTCCCTTTTCCCTTTTCCCTGTTTCCCTTTTTCCCCCCTTTCCCTTTCCCTCAGCCCCAGCACGGAACATCT
>CALEKY010000046.1 GCA_937902995.1 uncultured Sinobacteraceae bacterium | reverse complement strand
CTGCACGCATGCTTCCCGATGGTTCGCTCCATCTCACGCCAGTCACATGCGCGGCAAGGATCCTACGGCAAGTTTTCCGGCGTGCGCAACCGATGTGGGTAGCGAGGAGGTGTCGCATTGCCGCGAGGCTGCGCTTCAGTGACAATCCGCGGCTCCCGTTTCGAAACAAAGGTTCGCTCACATGCCGCTCGACTACGAAAAACTGATGCGCACGAAGTTCGAACCAGTGCGGCACAAGTACACGCGTTACGACACGATGCTGTATGCGCTCGGGCTGGGCGTTGCCACCCGCGATCCGTGCGATTGGAGCGAGCTCAAATATGTCTACGAGAAAGACCTGGTTGCGTTACCTACGCTCGCGGTGACGCTCGCGGCAGGCGCAATGCGGTTGGCGGACCCGAGCCTGGGAATCAACTACCGGATGCTGTTGCACGCGGAACAGTCGTTGATCATCCACAAGCAGTTGCCCGTCGAAGGCACGGTCGTGAGTCAGTCGAAGATCGACGAGATCTACGACAAGGGGGCTGACAAAGGCGCGGTTCTGTACATGACGCGTACGCTGCACGACGAGGCCACGGGCGATCTGCTCGCGACGCTGGGTACGGTCTCGTTCCTGCGCGCAGATGGCGGATTCGGCGGCAAGCGCGATGGTGCGCCGAAACCGCGGCCGGTGCCGACCGACCGTTCGCCCGACATCGTTGCGGATCTGCCGGTTTTCTTGAATCAAGCGCTGGTCTATCGGTTGGCGGGCGACTACAACCCGTTGCACAGCGATCCCGAGGTGGCGCGCAGCGCCGGCTTCGATCGACCGATCCTGCACGGGCTGTGCGGCTACGGCATGGCGGGCCGCGCGCTATTGAAGACGCTCGCACGCGACGAGCCCGCGCGGTTCAAGCGCCTGGACGTGCGTTTCACCAGTCCCGTGTACCCGGGCGAGCCGCTGCAGATCGAAATCTGGCGAGTCGGGCCCGGCGATGCGTCATTCCGCGTCGTCGCGACCGAACGCAAGGTTGTCGTCGAGGACTTCGGACGTTTCGAGTACGCGGACAGTTGACAGCGAACAGTTGGCAGTTGGCAGCGGGACGAGCGATGAGCGTGTGCGATCAGGCCTGCGTTAGGGCGCTGGGCTCTGGGCACTGGGCGCTGGCGAGATGCTCGCCGCTTGCCTTCAGCCTTCAGTCTTCAGCCTTCAGTCTGTAGTAGCAGCGATGGTTTCCCCTTCCGGCGTCATCACGATCACGACGGACTTCGGCCATCAAGGCCCGTTCGTCGCGACCATGAAGGGCGTGATTCTCTCGCGGTTGCCGGAGGCGCGGATCGTCGATGTCACTCACGAAGTGCCGGTGTATTGGCCGGCCGAGGCCGGCTTCTGGCTCGCTCGAGCCTACATGTATTTCCCGCGCGGTACGGTGCATGTTGCCGTGGTCGATCCGGGCGTCGGCACGAGCCGCCACATCGTTGTAATCCACGCAGACGAGCATCTGTTCTTGGCGCCGGACAACGGATTGCTTGCACCGCTTGTGGGCCGTGCCCGGGAAGTGACGATTCGGCGGCTGGATCTGCCGACCGTGCGCCAACGGTTCAATCTTGCGACGCCGAGCGCCACGTTCCACGGACGGGACATCTTTGCGCCGTTGGCCGCCGAGCTGGCGGCAGGGCGAGCCCGGATCGAGGATCTTGGCCCAACAACCTCCGACATCGTGCCGGCCTGGGTCGACGATCCGAGCGTGACTGCCGAGCAAGTGAGCGGCGTCATCATCACGATCGATCATTTCGGCAATTTGATCACGAACATCGAAGCTGAGATGGTCGCGCGCTTTTCTCATCCGGTTGTGAGAACCGGCGGGCACACCTTCCCGCTGAAACGCACCTACGGGGACGTTCGTCCCGGCGATTTCCTGGCGCTGATCAACTCGTTCGGGGTGCTCGAAATCGCACGGGCCGAACAGAGCGCCGCCGAGGCGCTCGGCCTCGGGCGGGGTGCCCCCGTCACCGTCTCCGAACATTGATTTTCCCGTCCGCGGATCGTGCAGAACCGGCGCACGGCGCTGCGGTCTGATCGCCTCGTGATCCCCTGTTGGATGCCCGGCTGGCCCGATGGGTACAGCCCATTGAAAACGGCCGCGCATCGTATATAGTCCGCAGGCTTTCGAGCCCACCGGCTCCCGGATCTAGTTGATTCTCCTAGCTTTTTTAGGAATGACCATGGCGGAGAGAGACGACGACCACTTCGATCTCGACGATGACTTCGTGGCTGAAAGCGACGACGAACAGCTCGATCGCTACATCGAGCGCCGAGTTCGACCCGAGAAAGGTGGTGCGGTGAAAAAGGGCAAGGCTGCATGGAGCAAGCTCGAAGACGTGCTGGCCGAGCGCCGGTTGCAGAAGCTGCTCAAAGATTTCGACGATGAGTAGTGCGGGGCCCGCTTGAGGCTCGAGCCTTGAGTGGGGTGTCCGAAGCTGCGCAACGAATCGTGGCGGCGCCTGCCGTGGATGCGGCAGGCGCCTTCTTTGTGAAGCCGAACGAGGGCTTCGATTTTCGGGATCACGCTTGACCTAGCGGGCCCGCAATCTCGATGGGGATGTCAATGGCGGTCGCAAATCCTGTGGCTGGCGCAACGCCCAGCCAGTCGCCCTGGGTGGTGCTCAAGTTTGGCGGTACCAGTGTCTCTTCTGTTTCGAATTGGAAGAACATCGCGGACGTGCTGCGCGAACGATTGGCGGAAGGTCTCCGTCCGGTCGTCGTGCACTCGGCACTGTCCGGAGTGACCGATCGGCTCGAACAGCTCCTGACGCAAGCTCTCAAAGGCGACTGGCAGCCTGCGATGGATCAGATCGAGCGGCGCCATCGCGATCTCGCACGCGATCTGGGCATCGTTCCCACACCGGACTTGGAAGAGCAGTTCAACCGCCTTCGCCAGATTGCCTCGGGTATTGCGCTCGTCGGCGAGGTGAGCGATCGAGTGCGCGCGCGCGTCATGGCGCAAGGCGAGCTGATGGCCACTCGGCTGGGAGCGGCATTTCTCGCTTCGCAAGGCTTCGATGTCCGGTGGGTCGATGCACGTACCGTGCTCAAGTCCGAGCAGCGGCGCAACGCCACGAAGCGGGCGAGCTATTTGTCCGCCACGTGCGCATTCGAGCCCGATCTCGAGCTGCAGTCGAAATGGTCGGAGCAGGGCGTCGTTTGGATCACGCAAGGCTTCATTGCGAGCGATGAGGCTGGCGATACCGTTCTGCTCGGTCGCGGCGGGTCGGACACTTCGGCGAGCTACATCGCCGCCAAGCTGCAGGCACGACGACTCGAGATCTGGACGGACGTGCCCGGCATGTTCAGCGCGAATCCGCGCTCCGTGCCGACGGCGCGCCTGTTGCGCGCGCTCGAATACGACGAGGCGCAGGAGATCGCCAGCAGCGGCGCGAAGGTGCTGCATCCGCGCTGCATCATGCCGGTCAAGCAATACGGCATTCCGCTCTACGTGTTTGCGACGCAGACGCCGAAGCTCGAAGGCACGGTCATCACTCGCCACGGCGGCAACATCGCTGCACAAGTAAAGGCCGTCACGATCAAGAAGAACATTACGCTCGTCTCCATGGAGACGGTCGGAATGTGGCACTCGGTCGGCTTCCTCGCGGACGCCTTCCGAGTCTTCAAGGACCACGGTCTGTCGATCGACCTGGTGTCGACGTCCGAAACGAGCGTCACGGTATCGCTCGATCCTGCAGCGAACACGCTCGACAAGGCAGCGATCGAAGCGCTGACGGAAGATCTCTCGAAGCTGTGCCGCGTGCAGGTAATCGGGCCGTGTGCGGCTGTGAGCTTGGTCGGGCGCAACATTCGCGCGATCCTGCATCGGCTCGGCGAGGCGCTCGAGCTGTTCGAGGAACAGAAGATTTATCTGGTCACGCAAGCCGCGAACGATCTCAACATCACGTTCGTCATCGACGAAGCGCAAGGCGACCGTTTGGTATCGCGCCTGCACGAGATCGCCATCCGCAAGATGACGGCAGATCGCGTGCTCGGGCCGACGTGGGAGGAGCTCTACGGCCCGGCCGGCAAGACCTTCGATACGTCGAAGGAATGGTGGCACGTACGGCGCAAGGAGCTCATCAAGATCGGCGAGGAGCACGGCGCAGCCTTCGTCTACGATCGTGACACGCTCAAAGCCCACGCCAAGGCGCTCAAGTCTCTGCCTGGAATCGACAGCGTCCTGTACGCGCTCAAGGCGAACTGGCATCCCGAGATCCTGAAGATCTTCGAAGCCGAAGGACTCGGATTCGAGTGCGTATCGCGCGGCGAGGTGGAGCACGTCCTGAGGACGTTCCCGAACATCGACCGCAGGCGCATTCTGTTCACGCCGAACTTCACGCCGCGCAGCGAGTACGAATGGGCGCTCGAACAGGGTGTCTGGGTCACGCTCGACAACCTGTATCCGCTCAAGGCGTGGCCCGAGCTGTTCAAGAATCGCGATGTGTTCATTCGCATCGATACGGGTTACGGGCGTGGCCATCACGACAAGGTCCGCACGGCGGGGGTTCAATCGAAGTTCGGCGTGCCGCTGTTCGAGGTCGATGAGCTCGAGAAGCTCGTGAAGGCCGCTGGCGCCCGCGTCGTCGGGCTGCATGCGCACACCGGCAGCGGAGTGTTCAGTGTCGACAACTGGTCATCTGTCGGCGAAACCCTGGCGGCGCTGACCGAGCGGTTCAAGGACGTGCGCATCGTCGATCTGGGTGGCGGACTCGGCGTGCCCGAGCGCTTCGGTCAACCTGGCGTGGAGCTGAAGGATTTCGGCGAAGCGCTGGCGAAGCTGAAGCAAGCGCATCCGAGCCTCATGTTCTGGATCGAGCCTGGACGCTATCTCGTCGCCGAAGCCGGCGTGCTGCTCGCGCAGGTCACGCAGCTCAAGGGCAAAGGCGAGGTGCACTATGTCGGCGTTGCAACGGGGATGAACTCGCTGATTCGCCCGGCGCTGTACGGCGCGCATCACGAGATCCTGAACCTCACGCGTCTCGATGAGCTGCCGACGGAAGTCGTCAATGTCGTCGGGCCGATCTGCGAGACCGGCGATCAGCTCGGCGTCGAGCGCTTGCTGCCTCCGACAAAAGAAGGCGATATCTTGTTGATCGCGACTGCAGGGGCCTATGGCCGTGCAATGAGCTCGACGTACAACTTGCGCGAGCCGGCGAAGGAATTCTTGATCTGAGGCGGGCGCACGGCGCGTCCTTGCGTTCGCCCGGCAACAGGGAGGCCGATGTGGAATTCGAAGTCCTGGCGGAAGGCTTGCTCTTTCCGGAGGGTCCGATTGCGATGGAGGATGGCTCGGTTATCCTCGTCGAGATCGCTCGCGGTACGCTGACGCGAGTCTGGAACGGCAAGACCGAGGTCATCGCCGATCTCGGCGGCGGACCGAACGGCGCGGCGATCGGGCCGGACGGCGCCGTGTACGTCTGCAACAACGGCGGGCTCGAGTGGCGGATGGTGAACGGATTACGTTTCCCGCACCGGGCTGCGAAGGACTACACGACCGGCCGCATCGAACGGGTCGATCTCAACACCGGCAAAGTCGAGCGCTTGTACGATTCCTACGAAGGCGAGCGGCTCGGCGGACCGAACGATCTTGTCTTCGACAAGACCGGCGGTTTCTGGTTTACGGACCACGGCAAGCGCTTTGCGCGCACGCGCGATCATGCCGGCCTCTACTATGCGCGACCCGACGGCTCGTATATCCACAAAGCGGTATATCCGGCGGTGTCTTTCAACGGCGTCGGACTCTCGCCCGACGAAAAGACCGTCTATTGCAACGACACGGATCTCGGCAAGTTGTTTGCTTTCGACATCGAGTCGCCGGGCAAGCTCGTGCCGTTTCAGAAAGGTGCGCCGCGCGGCAGGGTGGTCGCGACGCTGCCGGGACAGCAGCTCCTCGACAGTCTTGCGGTGGAGGAGAACGGCAACGTGTGCTCGGCGACGATCTTCAACGGCGGCATCACGGTGTTCTCGCCCGATGGCAGCTTCGAGCACATTCCGTTCCCCGATCCGCTCACCACGAACATCTGTTTCGGCGGCAAGGATATGCGCGATGCGTACATCACGCTGTCCGGCACAGGGAAGCTGATCAAAGCGCGCTGGCCGCGGCCGGGCTTGAAGCTCAATTTCAACGCGTAAGCGTCACGGCTTGGCGGCGTGACGGCGTTCGAGCTCGGCAACGACCGTGGCGAGCGAAAGTCCTCGGCTCTTGAGCAGTAACGCGAGATGAAACAACAAATCGGCTGACTCGCTCACGAGCCGCTCGTCGTCCTGGATTGCGGCGGCGAGCGCCACTTCCACACCTTCCTCCCCGACTTTCTGCGCCATGCGCGTCACGCCGCGCGACCACAGCTTGGCTGTGTAGCTGCCTTCGGGCTGTTGTTGAATGCGGTCGGCAATGACCGCCTCGAGCTTCGTGAGAAAGCCGACCTGCGTGCATTCGCTCTTCACCCCGTCCCCGAAACAGCTCTGCGTTCCGCGATGGCAGGTGGGTCCTTGCGGATTGGCGGTGATCAACAGCGAGTCGTTGTCGCAATCGTGGGCGATCTTCACGACCTCCAAGAAATTGTTCGAGGTCTCGCCCTTCGTCCACAAACGATTCTTGGTGCGGCTGAAGAAGGTGACGCGTCCGAGCTCGAGCGTCTTGCGCAATGCCTCTTCGTTCATGAACCCGAGCATCAGCACTTGGCCGGTACGGGCATCTTGCACGACGGCAGGCAGCAGGCCGTCGCCTTTGCTCCAATCGAGCGTTGCGATGTCTTGAAGCGTCATGGGCGGATCTCGATCGCGCGGTTGCGCAAGAATGCCTTGAGGTCGGGAATGGCGATGATCCCTTTGTGGAACACGCTGGCAGCAAGCGCGCCGTCGACGTGCGCCTGCTCGAACACTGTAGCGAAGTGCTCCATGGCGCCGGCGCCGCCCGAGGCGATCAGCGGCACGCGACAAATGGCGCGAACTGCGGCGAGCTGCTCGATGTCGTAACCTTGCCGTACGCCGTCGCTGCCCATGCAGTTCAGCACGATTTCGCCGGCGCCGCGTTCCTGAACTTCACGCACCCAGTCGAGCGTGCGCCGCGCGGTATTGCGCGTTCGGCTCGGATCGCCGGTGAACTGATACACGTAGTAGTCGTCGCCGTCGCGCAGACTGTCGATGCCGACGACGACGCATTGCGCACCGAAGCGTTGGCTCAACCGTGTGATGAGCTCGGGATCGGCCAGGGCAGGGGAGTTGACCGAGATTTTCTCGGCGCCTTCTCCCAACACTTCTTCGGCATCGGCGACGCTGCGAATACCGCCGGCGACGCAGAACGGAATGTCGAGAATGCGCGCGATGCGGCGGATCCAGCTTCGGTCGACCGAACGTCCGTCGGGGCTGGCCGTGATGTCGTAGAACACCAGCTCGTCAGCGCCTTCGTCGCGATAGCGCTGCGCGAGCTCGAGAATGTCGCCCACGACGACGTGGTCGCGGAAGCGCACACCCTTGACGACTTGCCCGTCTCTTACGTCGAGGCAGGGGATGATGCGTTTGGCAAGAATGGCCGCAACTCCTCGTTCGAAAGTTTGTTCTCGAGCATCGCCTTGCCGCTGATGGCGGCGGCGACGCCGATTCGCTGCAGGGCGTGGAGGTCGTTCGCATTGGCGATGCCGCCCGACGCCTGCCAGCGAATTTGCGGAAAGCGCTGAACGGCTTGCGCATACAGATCGCAGTTCGGTCCGGTCATCGCGCCGTCGCGCGACACATCCGTACACAGTACATGCGTGAGCCCGTGCGGTAGGAACCGCTCGACGGCGTTCCAGAGACTGATGTCGCTGGTCTTGAGCCAGCCGTGCGTCGTCAGCATCGGTTCGCCGCGCTGATCGATGCGGACATCGAAGGCCAATACGATCTTGCTCGGATCGATCTCCGTCATCCAACCGCAGACTGCGTCGGGATTCGTGACCGCCACGCTACCGATCACCGCACGAGCGACGCCGGCATCGAGCAGCTGTTTGACGCGTTCGAGCGTTCGCAACCCGCCGCCGACTTGCAAACGCACGTCGCGGCGCTTGGCCATCTCGACGATGGCTGCGCGATTCGGCTGATTGCCGTCGCGCGCGCCGTCGAGATCGACGACGTGCACGGTGCGAGCGCCGAGCGCCCGATAACGCTCGAGGATGGTCATCGGATCGTTGGAGTAAACGGTTTCGGCCGCGAAGTCGCCTTTGAAGAGCCGCACGCAGCGGCCTTCTTTCAGGTCGATGGCCGGGATCAGCTCCATTGTCGAAGAAGTCGCCGAGTCGATGCTTGCGTTCATCACAGTTGCAGGAAGTTCTTCAGGAGTTGCGCACCGACTTTCGCGGATCGCTCGGGATGGAACTGCACGCCGAACACATTGTCGCGCTGGACGATGGCCGAGAAATGCTCGCCGTACTCGCTCGTTGCCAACGTGAGATCGGATGCCGGAGCCGCATAGCTGTGCACGAAATAGACGTAGTCGCCGCTCCTGATGTCTTTCAGTAGCGGCGAATCGCGACGCAACTCGAGCTGATTCCAGCCCATGTGCGGGACGGGCAAATCGTCCCCGACGCGCAGCCGCTGCACACGTCCAGGAAGTAGTCCGAGGCAGGCCACATTGCCTTCCTCCGACGACTCGAACATCAACTGCATGCCGACACAGATTCCGAGCACGGGTTGCTTGAGACTGCGGATCGTATCGATGAGCCCGGCACTCTCGAGGCGCGCCATGCAATCCGACGCCATGCCGACGCCCGGCAGCAGCACGTGGCTTGCTGCTCTCAGTCGCGCAGGATCGGTCGTCAATTCGGATTCGACGCCAAGCCGCTCCACCGCGAACATCAATGACGCAATGTTTGCGCCGCCGCTATCGATGATGGCCAAGCGTGTCATCAGAGCGTGCCCTTCGTGCTCGGCAGCTCGGTATCGGTGATACGAATCGCCTGGCGCAGGGCTCTGCCGACGCCCTTGAAGCACGCCTCGATCATGTGATGTGTGTTCTCGCCTTCGACCTTGATGTTGATGGCGGCGCCGAGCGTGTCGGCCAACGACCGAAAGAAATGCGGCACGAGCTCGGTCGGCAATTGGCCAACAGAATCGCGGCCGAATCTGCCCTCGAAGACGCTGTAAGCGCGCCCCGAAAGATCGATGGCAACTTGCGCGAGCGATTCATCCATCGGCAACAGGAACCCGTAACGATGGATGCCGCGCTTGTCGCCGAGCGCCTTCTTCAAGGCTTCGCCAAGCGCGAGCGCGCAGTCTTCGACCGTGTGATGCTCGTCGATGTGCAAATCGCCCTTGCATGTGAGCTCGAGCGAGAACCCGCCGTGCTTGGCGATCTGTTCGAGCATGTGATCGAAAAAGCCGAGCCCCGTCGAAACGCGAATCGGCGACTCGCGATCGAGATTCACGGCAATGTCGATGTCGGTTTCCTTCGTCTTGCGGTTGACGCGGGCGCGACGTTCGATACGCGTCAAGCGATCGGCGATTGACGGCCATGTGTCGGCAGGCGAGCTGCCGAAATGCACGCCTTGAATGCCGAGATTGTGTGCCAGCTCGAGATCCGTCTGTCGGTCGCCGATGACGTAGCTGTTCGTTTTGTCGAGCGTGTTCTCGCGCAGATAATCCTCGAGCAAGCCGATCTTCGGCTTGCGGCATTCGCAGTTCTCGTGCGCGAAGTGCGGGCAAATGAATTCCGCCTCGAAACGAATACCCTGGGATGCGAGCAGGCGCATCAAGAATTGATGCGGTACCTGAAAAGCAGGTTCAGGGAAGCTTGGCGTACCTCGACCGTCTTGGTTCGAGACGAGCACGAACGTGTAGCCGGCATCGCGCAGCCGCAGCAGGGCGGGGATGACGCCATCGATGAGCTCGAGCTTGGCGAGGCTATCGATCTGTTGATCCGGCGGCTCGACGATCAGCGTGCCGTCGCGATCGATGAACAAGACCTTCTTGCCGCTCATGCCGGCACTCCTGCGAGCTGCTCGATGCTGTGAACCAAACGACGGTTCTGCTCGGGCGTGCCGATGGAAATGCGCACGCAATTGCCGAGCCCGACTTGCGAACGTGGATCGCGCACGATCAGTCCCGCAGAAGAGGCCGCGCGCAAGACCTGGTCGGCGTCCACGCATTCGACGAGCAGGAAGTTCGCATCGCTCGGATACACTTGTTTGATCGTTGGAATCGTGCGCAAGCGTTCGGCGAGCGCATCTCGCTCGCGCAAGATCGTGGCAATGCGTTCTCGGGCGTCGAGCCGATGCTGCATGTCCGTGAAAGCCAGCACGCTCTCGATCGTCTGCGTCGGCAGAGCGTACGGAGTGATAATTCGTGCGAGCAGACTCACGATCTCCGAGCTTGCGATCAACGCGCCGCAGCGTGCTCCTGCCAGCGCATAGGCCTTCGACAACGTGCGTAGAACGACGAGGTTGGGGTAGCACCGAAGGAGTGCGACGACACTCTCGGCTCGAGCGAACTCGATGTACGCCTCGTCGACTACGACGAGCGCTTTATCGGCGAGTCGTTCGCACAAGAGCTCGACGGCTTGCCGGTCGAGGAGCCCACCGGTGGGATTGTTCGGCGAGCAAAGGAAAACGATCTTGACGTTCGGATTCCAGGCGTCGAGCAGAGCCTGCGTATCCAACGCGAAGTTGCGTTCTTTGATAAGCGGCACTTCGACGACGCCGGCGCCCTGAATTCGCGCGGACACTTTGTACATGCCGAATGTCGGCGGACAGATCAGAATGCTGTCCTGTCCGGCGCGGCAGAAGGCGCGCACGAGCAGATCGATGCCTTCGTCGCTGCCGCGGCCCGCCAGCACCTGCTCGGGCGCGACGCCGTACAACTGCGCCAAGTGCTCGATCAGCTCAGCCGGCTGCGGTTCCGGATAACGATTGAGCCCGGAGCGCGTCGTATCGCCTTCGGCCCGCCACGGCATTTCGTTGGCGTGCATGCGTTCGAGCGAAGGTTCCCATGCAGCGTGCTGATAAGGCTGCAAGGAAAGAATTTCGGGGCGTGCAAGGTGCAAGACGCTCATGTGCGGGCTCCTTGCAACGAGGCGAGGCGCACCTCGACCGCATTGGCATGGGCGTCCAGCCCTTCCATGTTCGCGATCGTCACGGCCGTCGGGCCGAGATCGCGCAGTCCGTCGGTCGTCAGCTCCTGCACGGTCATGCGTTTCATGAAATCGACGAGCGACAGGCCGCTGTACGCACGCGCGAAGCCGTACGTCGGCAACACGTGATTCGTGCCGCTGCAGTAATCGCCCATGGTTTCTGGCGTCCAGGCGCCCAAGAACACCGAGCCCGCATTGCGTACCTTCGGTAGCCACGAACGCGCTTGTTCGACCTGGATGATCAGATGTTCGGGTGCGTACTGATTGCTGAGCTCGAAGGCCTCTTCCAAGGATTCGACATGGAACAGACGTGCGTGCTGAATCGAGGCGCGCAGCGTATTTTCGCGTCCGAGCCGCTGCATCTGAGCCTCGAGCTCGATGTTCACTGCATCGAGTAACTCGCGCGACGTGGAAACCAGAATCGCTTGCGCGTCGGCGCTGTGCTCGGCCTGTGCGAGCAAGTCCGCTGCGGCGAAGCTCGGGTTGGCGCTGGCGTCGGCGATGACGAGTACTTCGGACGGTCCCGCAGGCAGGTCGAGCGCTGCACCCTCGGGATCGTTGGCCACGAGAATCTTGGCCGCCGTGACCCATGCGCTGCCGGGACCGAACACTTTGTCGACTTTGGGGATCGACTCGGTTCCGTAGGCCATCGCGGCAATGGCCTGTGCGCCGCCGATTTTGAAGACGCGATCGATTCCGCAAAGTTTGGCGGTCACGAGGATCGTCGGATCGGCGCGGCCATCTTTGCGCGGCGGCGAGCAGATCACGGTCGTCGGACAACCCGCAATCTTCGCCGGCACCGCAAGCATGATGGCGGTCGACGGCAGGGGCGCGACGCCGGCAGGCACGTAAAGGCCGACCGCGTCGATGGCGCGGTAGTGACGCTCGCACACCACGCCGGGCGAAGTTTCCACGACGATCGGTGCGCTCTGTTGCGCTTCGTGAAAGCGCCGCACGTTGGAAATCGCACGTTCGAGCGCACGAATTTGCTCGGCACTCAGTGTTTTCTCGGCTGCGGCGAACTCATCTGCGGAGACGGCGAGCGAATCGAGTGCGACACCGTCGAACTTTTGTGTCAGCTCGAACAGTGCCGCATCGCCGCGCGCTCTGACGTCGGCGATCGTCGCACGCACAGCGCGTTCGATCTCAGCCGCCGCCGCATGAACCGGACGCCGCAAAGCATCGCGACGTTCGGAAGGCGAGAGGCGGGACCATTCCAGGATGGGTTGCGGCATGATCGATTACGCCAACATCTTTTCGACGGGGAGCACGAGAATCGCGCTCGCGCCGGCTGCTTTGAGACTCTCGAGCGTTTCCCAGAACACATTCTCGCGGCAGACGGCATGTACGGCCACTTTGTCGCTCGAGCCATCAAGCGGCACGACGGTCGGCGCTTCGCTGCCCGGGAGCAATTGCTTGATCTCTGCGAGCTTGGAACGCGGCGCGTGCAGCATGATGTACTTGCTTTCCTTCACTTGCTGTACGCCGTCGATGCGCAGCCGAATGCGACGGATCCATTCCTGTTTCTCCGGAGAAACAGGCACAGGCGTGCTGATGATTGCGGCCTGACTCTCGAGAATGGTTTCGGCCTCCCAGAGGTGATTGGCCAACAGCGTCGAGCCGGTCGATACGAGGTCGCAAATGAAATCGGCACGGCCGAGCCGCGGCGCGATTTCCACGGCGCCGGAGAGCGTCACGATCTCCGCTTGAACATCGTTCTCGCGCAAGAAGCGGGCGAGGATGTTCGGATACGTCGTCGCGATGCGCTTGCCGCGCAGCGAGCTGACACCTTTGTATTCGGTGCCGTCGGGCACGGCGATCGACAGTCGGCACTTGCCGAAATCGAGCAGCATGAGCTGCTCGAACAGCGGGCTGATGCCCTTGGCCTGAAATGCCAGACGCTTTTCCTCGATGACGTTCAGACCGACGATGCCTAGGTCGCACACGTCCTGTTGCACGAGATCCGGAATGTCGTCGTCGCGGACGAGCAGGATGTCGAGCGGCATGTTCTCGCCGTAGCACATGAGCTGATCCTTGCCGCGGCTGTATTTCAGGCCGCAACGGACCAACAGGTCGAGCGAGTTCTCGGTCAGGCGCCCGGATTTCTGGAGAGCGATTTTCAAACGATTGGCTTTGTCCATGAGTGTCATCCGGCGCGCTGCTCTTTCAGCCGTTCGGCCGCGAGCACGTAACCGCCATTGCCGTTGGTGAGATAGCGGGCGACGCGTCCGATCGTGGTCACGCTCACGCCCGTCTGTTTGTGGATCTCGCGATAGGGCACACCTTCGCGTAACAAACCGACCACGGCCCAACGGTCGGCCAGCGCCTGCAGTTCGGCCGGCGTGCACAGGTCGCGGAAGAACGCGCGGCATTCCTCGACGGTCTTCAGCGTCAGGATTGCGGCGAACAAAGCACGTTCGGCCAGCGCCTCTTGGCGCGGCGTCAAGACCTTGTGTGCTTTCATGGTGCGGTGGCGAAACGATCCGAAAGGGGAGACTTCGGGCGGGCCCGTAGTCTGAGCTTGTATCAATGTATTAGCACGCTATTACATTGGAACGCATTGTGTCAATGAGGCTTTCGACGAACTCTTCGTCCGCGACGCAGCCTTGACGCCTCATGGAGGGGACCCCTAGACTTCCGACGCTCATCGAGACCGGCTGAGGGACAGGCCCTTTGAAGCCGGGGCAACCGTCGAAACTCACCATTTCGAAAAGGTGCCAACTCCTGCGGCATCGATCTGGAGATCGACCGACAGATGAGTTGCCGTGGACAGCGCTGGGACGCTGTTGGTTCGGCGACCTGCCACTGCGGGTTCTCCGTAGGGTTTCACCGATGTGCGAGACCGGTTCGACCGTGGCAACGGCGAACAGAGACGGAGAACGATCACGATGTTGTTCACCACGACGAGCGCGCGCGCGCCGGATGATGCCGTTTCTTCGGCAGCCTCGCCCGTGCGGGAAGGCATTCTCGCCATTCCCGGAACCTTTCGCCTGCATTTCGGCGGCCAGCTCGAGAACGTTCAGGTTGCCTGGCGGCTCGTCGGTGGTAAAGGACCGGTGATTGCGGCGCTGGGTGGGATCTCCGCGGGACGTTATGTCACCGGCTCCGAGCCGAAAGGATGGTGGTCGGACATCGTCGGACCGGGGGCGGCCCTGGACACGAATCGGTTCCAAGTGCTCGGCTTTGATTACCTGGGCGGGAGCGGAGAGACAACCGGGCCGCATCGCGGCCAAACGGATTTCCCTTCGATCAGCGCGTTCGATCAGGTGCTCGTGTTGCGTTCGCTGCTCGATCATCTCGGCATCGAGAAGCTCGCGGCGATCGTCGGCGCATCGTATGGCGCCATGGTGGCACTTGCGTTCGGTCAGCGCGAACCCGAGCGCGTGGAGCAGCTCATCGCCATCAGCGGTGCTGACCGCGCACATCCGATGTCGACGGCTTGGCGCAGCGTTCAACGTGCGGTGGTCCGGTATGCGATCTCCAAAGGCGAGGGGGCGGAAGGACTGCGACTCGCACGAGCATTGGCGATGGCGACGTATCGCAGCCCGCAGGAATTCGCCGCTCGATTCAACGGCCCGCCGCAGCAGGTCGATGGTCGCTTTCAGTTCCCGGTGGAGAGTTATCTGCTGGCGCGCGGCGATGCGTACGCGTCCACGTACATTCCGGAAGCGTTCGTCTGCTTGAGCGAGTCCATCGATTTGCACCAAGTCGATGCAACTCAGATCCGTGTGCCGACAACCTTGGTAGCGGTACGTGAAGATCAGCTGGTGCCGCTCGCGGATATGCAGTCGCTTGCGCAACGCTTGCCTGGGCCGGTCAAGCTGGTCGAGCTATCCTCGCTGTACGGTCACGATGCCTTCTTGAAAGAAGCCGAGGCCTTGAAAACCATCTTTCGCGCCGCGCTCGAGGAGGACCGGTGAAGAAGCGCAAGTCGGCGGCGACGGCCGCTGTGCGTGCTGCTGTGGAATCGGATACGCAGCATGGGGCGGTGATTCCGCCGATCTATCTGAGTTCGACTTACGCTTTCAGCAGCTTCGGCGTCAAAGGCGCATACGACTACACACGATCCGGCAACCCGACGCGCGATGCGCTCGCGGCCGCAATAGCAGAGCTCGAAGGCGGTGCGGGTGCCGTTGCCACTGCCAGCGGAATGGCGGCCGTGACGCTCGTCACTCAACTGTTGAATCCGGGCGATCTACTCGTCGCACCTCACGACTGTTACGGCGGCACGTATCGGTTGTTCGATGCGCTCGCCAAGCGCGGCTGCGTGCGTGTGGAGTTTGTCGATCAGACGGACTTGGCTGCGGTCGATGGGGCGATCGCGAAACAACCCAAGCTCGTCTGGGTCGAGACCCCTAGCAATCCGTTGCTGAGGATCGTCGATATTCAGGCCATTGCCGAACGGGCGCACGCGAGCGGCGCACTACTACTCGTCGACAACACGTTCCTGTCGCCCGTGTGGCAACAACCGTTCGCGCTCGGTGCCGATCTCGTCCTGCACTCCACGACGAAATATTTGAACGGCCACAGCGACGTGGTAGGCGGTGCAGTGGTGGCGAGAACGCCGGAACTCCACGAGCAGCTCGTCTGGTGGGCGAACTGTATCGGCGTTACAGGCGCGCCGTTCGACAGCTACCTCATGCTGCGCGGCTTACGCACCCTGTTTGCCCGATTGCGCTCGCATGGGGAGAACGCGGAGCGCATTGCTCGAATGCTGGCGGAACATCCGGCGGTCGAGCGCGTGTATTTCCCAGGCCTGCCGACACATCCTCAACATGACATCGCACGGCGCCAGCAGAGCGGCTTCGGCGCAATGGTGAGCTTCGAGCTGAAAGGCGGCCTCGAGCAGGTGCAGGCATTTCTGTCCGGGCTGACGTGCTTTTCGCTTGCGGAATCGTTGGGCGGCGTGGAAAGCCTGGTCGCGCATCCCGCCAGCATGACGCATGCCGGAATGAGCGCGAGCGCGCGCGAGCGCGCAGGGATTCGCGACACGCTGCTACGGCTGTCCGTCGGCATCGAAGCGATCGACGACTTGCTGGAAGACCTGCAGAGCGGGTTAGCGCGCGCGGCAAGCGTTCGCGCATAGCGTTTCATCGCGTTTCCGAACGACCAAGTACTGTTCGCTCACCCCATTCGTGTGGGACACTGCGTCTGTTGTCCCATTGATCAGCACACGATTCGAATCGATGAAAACACAAGTTACCGAGCTCCTGGGGATCAAATATCCGATCGTACAAGGCGGCATGCAGTGGGTGGGAACCGCCGAGCTGGCATCCGCCGTTTCGAATGCAGGCGGGTTGGGCATTTTGACTGCGCTCACGCAGCCCACGCCCGACGATCTGCGCAAGGAAATCGAGCGGTGCCGCAGCATGACGTCGAAGCCATTCGGCGTGAACCTGACCATCCTTCCGGCCATCACACCGCCGCCGTATGCCGAATACGTTCAGGCCATCATCGATAGCGGTGTGAAGATCGTCGAAACGGCCGGCAACAGTCCGCGCGATTTCATCGGCAAGTTCAAGGAACACGGAATCAAGGTCATTCACAAGTGCACGGCCGTTCGACACGCGCTGTCTGCGGAGCGCCATGGCGTCGATATCGTCAGCATCGACGGCTTCGAGTGCGCCGGACATCCCGGCGAAGACGACGTGACGAACCTGGTGTTGATTCCGGCGGCGGTGCAGGCGCTCAAGATTCCGGTGATCGCCTCGGGTGGTATTGCCGACGGCCGGGGAATGGCTGCCGCGCTCGCCTTGGGCGCGCAAGGCATCAACATGGGTACGCGGTTCATGTGCACGAAGGAAGCGCCGGTGCACGAGAACATCAAGCAAGCGCTCGTGAACGCCACCGAGCGCGATACGAATTTGATGTTCAGGACCATGCACAACACAGCCCGTGTCTTCAAGAACAAGATCTCGGACGAAGTCGTAGCACGGGAGAAGCAAGGTGCGAAGTTCGAGGAAATCCGTCACCTCGTCGCCGGCGCACGCGGCAAAGTGGCGCTGAAAGAAGGCAAGGTGGACGACGGCGTCGTCAGCGCCGGCATGGTCATCGGGCTGATCAAGGACATTCCGACCTGCGCCGAGCTCATCGAGCGCATCGTGGCCGAGTGTCAGCAGCACCTACGCAAGGCATTGGCCCTGTTCGACGCCTGATCGGGATCCCTTCGTGTCTTACGAGACCATCCGTTACGACATCGCCGACGGACTGCTCACGATTACTCTGAATCGTCCCGAGCAGCTCAATGCCTTCACTCCAAGGATGGCCGACGAGCTGATCGACGCATTCAGGCGTGCCAGCGCAGACGACGCGGTTCGTGCGGTCATCGTGACGGGCGAAGGCAAGGCCTTTTGTGCCGGGATGGATTTGTCGGTGCCGGGAAACGTCTTCGGCCTCGACGAGTCGCAGCGTCCGTCGTTGCAGGACATGTACGAGCGGCTCGATGATCCGGCCATCGTGCGCGGCGTGCGCGACACGGGCGGCCGCGTCGTATTGAGCATTTTCGAATGCACGAAACCGGTGATCGCGGCGATCAACGGTGCCGCGGTCGGCGTAGGTGCAACGATGACCTTGCCGATGGACATCCGCATCGCTTCCAGCAAAGCGCGCATCGGTTTCGTGTTCGGGAAGATCGGCATTGTTCCGGAAGCATGTTCATCCTGGTTCCTGCCCCGTATCGTGGGCATGTCGCAGGCGCTCGAATGGGTGTATTCGGCAGACTTGTTCGATGCGGAGGAGGCCCAACGCGGCGGACTCGTCAAAGCCGTGGTCGAACCGGATCGACTGATGGAGGAAGCGCGCCGAATCGCACAGCGCTTCGTCGCAAACCGATCGCCGGTCGCCGTCGCTCTGGCTCGGCAGATGCTGTACCGGAATTCCGCGCAACCGCATCCGCTCGAGGCGCATCGCATCGATTCGCTCGCGATGTTTTATACGAGCATCGGCGACGGCAAAGAGGGCGTAGCGTCGTTTCTCGAGAAGAGAGCACCCGAGTTTCGTGCGCGAGTGTCGCGCGACATGCCGCCGTTCTATGCGCAGTGGATCGAAGCGGCGACGAAACGAAACACGTGAGCAAAAAAAGAGGCCGACTCAATGAGTCGGCCTGGTGTGGCAACTTAGAACCGCGGTCGTGGCGATATCGGGAGCACCGATACCGACCTTGGGGACTAACCCGACACGAGTCCTGTTTCCACCAAAGACACCTCGACCATAGTGGTCGAGACATGGAGATTTGCCCGAAGGCGGAAGCAACGAAGAAGAAAGAATCCCGTCGCGGAGCAAATCATAACCGCGTTCCCGGGGTTTTGGTGAAAATCTTTAGGCGGATTTAACCCAGTGGGAAATCCGCCTAAAATCAGATACTTACGCCGTTAACGTAAGATATTTCCGATTACAGCGTCGCCCGCTTGACGGGTCGTTGCCTGATTCTGTGTAGCAGAAAGATCAGCGGTCAGCACGCCGTCCGAGATAGCTTGAGCCACTGCATTTTCAACGACTTGCGCCTCGGCGGACAGGTCGAGCGAGTGGCGCAGGAGCATGGCGGCGCTCAGGATGGTGCCGTAGGGGTTGGCGATCCCGCGGCCCGCAATGTCGGGGGCGGAGCCGTGGATGGGCTCGTACAGACCGCGTTTCCCGGCCCCTAGGGAAGCCGAAGGCAGCAGTCCGAGGGAGCCGGACAGAATGGACGCCTCGTCCGTCAGAATGTCTCCGAACATGTTCTCGGTCAGCAGCACGTCGAAGCTGGACGGCTTCTTGATGAGATGCATCGCTGCCGCGTCGACGAGCAAGTGCTCGAGCGCGATCTCGGGAAATTCGGTGCGCATGACTTCGCTGACCGTCGATCGCCACAGGCGAGACGTTTCGAGCACATTGGCCTTGTCGATCGACACGACCGATTTGCGGCGGTCGCGTGCAAGTTTCCCGGCAATGCGCGCCACGCGCTTGATTTCCTCGACCGTGTAGGTGCACACGTCGGTCGCCGAGGTCTCGGTTCGGGTTTTTTCGCCGAAATAGATTCCGCCCGTCAGCTCGCGGACCACCATGATGTCCGTGCCCTTGAGCACCTCTGCCTTGACGGGCGAAGCGTCGAGCAGGGCGGGGTGCAGCGAAACCGGACGAAGATTGGCGAACAATCCGAGCGCTTTGCGGATCGCGAGCAATCCTTGTTCCGGACGCGCTTTCGCATTGGGATCCGACCATTTCGGACCGCCGACCGCGCCCAGCAACACGGCGTCTGAGCTCGTGCAAGCGGCAAGCGTGGCGTCGGGCAATGCGCTTCCCGTCGCATCGATCGCCGCGCCGCCGATCAAGTGTGTCTCGAACTCGAACTCATGGCCGAATTTCTGTGCCACGGCCTCGAGCACGCGCACGGCTTCCTGAGTCACTTCAGGGCCGATGCCATCGCCAGGAAGAACGACGATCTTCGCTTTGATACCGCTCATAGTGTTTTTCTTAGGCTGTAGGCTTGAGGCTATAGGCTGGAGGTAAAGCGCGCCGCGTCTTGCGCGGCGACACTTTAAGGCTGAGCGATGCAAAAAGCGCGCGAACGCGCGCTCTTCGCTACAGCCTACAGTCTACAGCCTATAGTCTCTAATGCGTTTGCTCGTATCGCGCAATCGCTTCCGATTGCTTCAACAGGAAACCAAGCTCATCGATGCCGTTCAGCAGGCAATAGCGCGCGAATGCCTCGATCGGGAACGTGACGCTGACACCCGTCGGCAGTTCCACCGCAGTGCGCTCCAGGTCGATGCGAACCTGCGCACCGGGATTGTCGAGTAACCAGCGGTGCGTGGTCTCGTCGATGACGATTGGCAACAGACCGTTCTTCAACGCATTGTTACGGAAGATGTCGGCGATCTCAGTGCTGATGACGGCTTTGAAGCCAAAGTCGAGCAGGGCCCACGGTGCGTGTTCGCGTGACGAGCCGCAGCCGAAATTGCGTCCGGCGACGAGAATTTCGCAGCCCCGCGCTTCCGGTTTGTTCAGGATGAAATCTGCGCGGGGTGCTCCCGAGGCGTCGTATCGCCAGTCGGCGAAGGCTTGTTTGCCGAGCCCTTCTTTCGTCGTGGTGGTGAGGAAGCGGGCAGGGATGATCTGATCGGTGTCGATGTTCGTGTACGGCAGAACGACGGTACGCGACTCGATGATGCGGATCGGTTGCATGGTTCGGGACTCAGCGACGAATGGCTATGCCGCAAGGAACTCGCGAGGATCGGTGATCTTGCCCGTGATCGCAGCCGCAGCGGCTGTGGCAGGACTCGCGAGCAGTGTCCGCGCGCCAGTACCTTGTCGGCCTTCGAAGTTGCGATTGCTCGTGCTGACCGAGTAGTGGCCCTTCTCGACGACATCGCCATTCATGCCGATACACATCGAGCAGCCCGACTCGCGCCACTCGGCGCCTGCGTCCTGGAAGATTTTCGCCAGACCGCGCGCTTCGGCTTCGCGTTTGACTTGCTGCGACCCCGGAACGACGAGAACGCGAACACCGGGCGCAACCTTGCGGCCTTTCATGACCCGCGCGGCCAATTCCAAATCGGACAGCCGTGCATTCGTGCAGCTGCCGACGAACACCACTTGAATCGGCTTGCCGAGCAGCCGGTCGCCGCCGTTGAGACCCATGTACGCAAGCGCCTTGGCGTGAATCGCATCGTCCGGCCGATCGGGCACGGTACCCGTGATCGGAATGACCATACCGGGATTCGTTCCGTACGTGATCATCGGCTCGATGGCATCGGCGTCCAGGCTGATGCTGCGATCGAACTGCGCACCCGGATCGCTCTTGAGCGTGCGCCAGTCTTCCACTGCGCGTTCCCACGCTTCGCCCTGCGGCGCGAAGCGGCGGCCTTTGAGATACGCAAACGTCGTTTCATCCGGCGCGATCATGCCTGCACGCGCGCCGCCTTCGATCGACATGTTGCAGACCGTCATGCGCTCTTCCATCGACAGCGCTTCGATTGCGCTGCCGCGATATTCGATGACGTGGCCGGTGCCGCCCGAGACGCCGATCTTCCCGATGATTGCGAGAATCAGATCCTTAGCTGTCACGCCCGGCTTGAGCCGACCGCTCACTTCGATGCCGAGCGTCTTGGGTCGACGTTGCAGGAGGCATTGGGTTGCAAGCACGTGCCCGACTTCGGTCGTACCGATGCCGAACGCCAGCGCGCCGAACGCGCCGTGAGTTGCCGTGTGGCTGTCGCCGCAGACGATCGTCTTGCCGGGTTGCGTCGCGCCGAGCTCGGGCCCGATCACGTGCACGATGCCGCGCTGGTCACTGTCGAGGCCCAGGAGCTCGATGCCGAACTCGCGGCAGTTCTGTTCGAGCTGCTTCACTTGGCGTGCAGCCGATTCCACCTTGATCGGCACGCGGCCGAACACCTCGTCCGGATCGGTCGGCGTCGAGTGATCCATGGTCGCGAGCGTACGGTCCTTACGGCGGACCTTTAGGCCCATGGATCGCAACAAGGAAAACGCCTGCGGCGACGTCACCTCGTGCACGAGGTGGAGGTCGATGTACAGCACAGCGGGCGTGTCGGGCGTTTCGGGGACGACTTCGTGCCGTTCCCAAACCTTTTCGAACAGTGTCTTTGCGTTCATCGATGCCTAAATGGAGCGCGTGTCCCTGCGAGTATGCCGCGCAAGAGTGTTAAGTAGCTTGACGAATCGTCACTGAGCCATCGTTGTTGTAGATGCGTGCTCGTGCGCCGATTCGGCCGTCAGGCGCCGACTGCGGTCGCACCTAGTACATCGCATGGCTCGAGCCAACCCCATTTGTCCGGGGTTTTGCCCGTAAACAAGCCGAAGAACGCTGCTTGCAGCGCCTCGGTGATCGGTCCGCGCTTGCCGGAGCCGATCGTGACGCGATCCACTGAACGTACGGGAGTGATTTCCGCCGCGGTGCCCGTCAAGAAAATTTCGTCGGCCAGGTACAGCATCTCGCGCGGAATCGTCTGCTCGCGAACCTCGAAGCCATGTGCACGCGCGAGCGTGATGACGGTGTCGCGGGTGATGCCCTGCAGGATCGAATTGGCCAGGGCAGGGGTGTAGATGATGCCGTCGCGGATCAGGAACAAGTTCTCGCCCGCGCCTTCGCTGACGCTGCCGTCGACGCCGAGGCCGATGCCTTCGGCAAATCCGAGGCGCTTTGCTTCCATGCTGATCAATTGGCTCGAGAGGTAATTGCCCGCAGCTTTACCAAGTGCCGGAATCGTGTTCGGCGCCAAGCGCTGCCACGACGACACGCATACGTCGATGCCGTTCTCCAGGCCTTCGGCACCCAGGTACGCGCCCCATTCGAATGCCGCGACCACGGTCTCGACCGGCGGCGGAGTTTTCGGGGCAACGCCGATTTCCCCGTAACCGCGGAACGCGAAAGGACGAATGTACGCGCCCTTGTTGAGGCCGTTCGCGACGATGATCTCCTTGCAAGCTGCGTTGATTTGTTCGGGCGTGTAGGGAATCTCGATCCGATAGATCTTTGCCGAGTCGAACAGCCGGCGGGTGTGGTCTCGCAACCGGAAAATGACGGGGCCGTTCGGCGTCGCGTAAGCGCGCTCGCCTTCGAATACCGTCGAGCCGTAATGGAGCGCGTGGGCGAGGACGTGAACGGTCGCTTTTTCCCACGGAACGAGCTTGCCGTTGTACCAGATGTGCTTTGCCGCAGTGATGGGCATGACCTTTGCTCCTGTCGGGACTGCTCGTCGGCTCAAATGGCGGGAATCTTCGGACGATCGAGCACGCGACGCTCGACACCCGCGCGTTCGGCCGTAGCCCGAGTCGACTCGATTCGATTGATGACTTCCAAGTAGGCGTGCGCGGCCGCTTCAACGATGTTGGTGCTCACGCCGACGCCGCGATAACTACGGCCGTTGTGCTCGACGGTGAGCAGCGCCTCGCCTTGTGCGTCTTCGCCGACGGAAACGCTGTGGACTTCGAACTTGCGTACGGCAACGTGCGTGCCGGTGGCTGCGTCGATGGCTTTGACGACGGCATCCACGGGTCCCTGCGCGCTCATGGTCTGCACGACTTCGCGTCCGCTCGAATGCGCAAGTTTGAGCGTGACCGTCGCGCCGTCCGAAGAATCGGTTTGGATTTGCAGCTCGCGCAGCGACCAAGGACCTTCGGCACCGGATTCGGCGCGCATGACCAATGCTTCGATATCGCCGTCGAACAGCTCTTTCTTGCGATCCGCGAGTGCCTTGAATTCTTCGAACAGACGATTGAGCTCGGCTTCGTCCACATCGAATCCAAGCTCTTTGACCCGTTCGCGGAATGCGTGGCGACCGCTGTGCTTGCCGAGCACCAGATTCGTGCGCGAGAGGCCGACGTCTTGCGGTCGCATGATCTCGTAAGTGGAGGCATGGCGCAGCATGCCGTGCTGATGGATGCCCGATTCGTGCGCAAAGGCGTTCTCGCCGACGATCGCCTTGTTACGGGGAATCGGCATGCCGGTGATCTGCGAGACGAGCCGGCACGTCGGGTACAGGCGCGTCGTGTTGATGTTGGTCGTCAAGCCGAAGAAGTTCTCGCGCGTCTTGAGCGCCATCGCCACTTCTTCGAGCGAACAGTTACCCGCGCGCTCGCCGATACCGTTGATCGTGCATTCGACCTGGCGCGCGCCGGCGCGGACGGCGGCGAGACTGTTGGCGACCGCCATCCCCAGATCGTCGTGGCAATGCACCGACAGCGTGACTTTGTCGATGCCGCGAACGTTCTTCTTGAGGTAGGTGAAGACTTCGTGGAACTCTTGCGGGACCGTGTAGCCGACGGTGTCGGGGATGTTCACGGTCGTCGCACCGGCTTCCACGACAGCCTCGACGACTTCGGCGAGGAACTCGAGCTCGGTGCGCGAGGCGTCCTCGGGCGAGAACTCGATGTCGTCGCACAGGCTCCGCGCGAACTTCACGCCTTCGACGGCGGTGCGAATGATCTCGTCCTTCGCCATGTTGAGCTTGTATTGGCGATGGATCGCGCTCGTCGCGAGAAAGACGTGAATGCGCGGCTTGGCGGCGTCCTTGAGCGCCTTCCAGGCTTGTTCGATGTCCTCGCGATTGCAGCGCGCAAGGCCCGCAATGATCGGGCCTTGAACCTCCCTGGCAATCGCATTGACGGACTCCCAATCGCCCCGCGAGGCGATCGGGAAGCCCGCTTCGATGATGTCCACTCCCAGCTCGGCCAGCGCCTTGGCGACACGCAGCTTCTCCGGCTGCGTCATGCTGCAACCGGGCGCTTGTTCGCCGTCGCGCAGCGTGGTGTCGAAGATCAGAACGCGGTTCGGGTCTGGGGTGGCCATCGTGGTTCCTTCGAATCGATTATGCCCGTTCTTCCTGGAGCCAAGGCATGCGCGCACGCAGCTTCGCGCCGACCTTCTCGATCTTGTGCCGCAGATCCTTGTTCAGGAGCTGCTGGTACTTCTTGCGGCCGCGGCGGTTTTCGGCCATCCACTGACGGGCAAACTTGCCGCTCTGAATCTCTTTCAGAATCTTGCGCATCTCGCGCTTGGTCGCAGCATTCACGACGCGCGGACCGCGCGTGAGGTCGCCGTACTTCGCGGTCTCCGAGATGAACTGATGCATCTTCGCGAGTCCGCCTTCGTGCAGCAGGTCCACGATCAACTTCAGCTCGTGCAAGCACTCGTAGTAGGCGACCTCGGGCTGATAGCCGGCCTCGACGAGCGTCTCGAAGCCCTTGACGACCAGCTCCGTCGCGCCGCCGCAAAGCACGGCCTGTTCGCCGAACAGATCGGTTTCCGTCTCCTCGGCAAATGTCGTCGTCAACACGCCGCCGCGCGTAGCGCCGATGCCATCGGCATAGGCAAGCGCCTTGTCCTTCGCCTTACGCGTGGGGTTCTGATAAATCGCCATGAGGGCAGGGACGCCGCGGCCTTGTTGGTACTGACGACGCACCAGTCCGCCCGGGCCCTTCGGTGCGATCAGCACGACATCGAGATCCTTGCGCGGCTTGATCTGGCCGAAGTGAACGTTGAAGCCGTGCGCAAACAGGAGCGTCGCGCCTTCCTTGATGTTGCCGATGACCTGCTTGTACAGATCCTTTTGCGTGAGGTCCGGCGTGAGCATCGCGATGAGCTCGGCACCTTTCACTGCCTCGGCCGGCTCGGCGACCTTCAAGCCGTCCTTCTTCGCCTTGGCCCAGCTCTCGCCGTTCTTGCGCACACCGACGATGACGTCATACCCGCTGTCTTTCAGATTCAATGCATGGGCACGACCTTGGCTGCCGTAGCCGAGGATGGCGATGCGTGCTCCCTTCAGGGCCTTCTTGTTGACGTCCTTCTGCGAATAGATCTGCATGTGCGCTCCTAACGCGTTCTGAAAATGAAAGAACCCCGCCTCGGGCTTGCCGCTGCGGGGTTCGCGTATCTTCGACTCGTTGCCTTGCCCGACGTATCAGACGCCGATCCCGCACCCGCGTATTGCATTCAGGTCAGCGAGCCATACGCGCCCACTCGCAACGCGATCGGCACGTACTGCAACGGCAACGAACATCGATGGGATAGCGAGATGGTCTGAAAAATCAGACAGATACCAACATACGGTCCGGAATCTTGTCAACCCCTGAACGCTGTGCGAGCCGTGACGGATCATGACGCCTGCATCGCCGGATGCGACGCAGATCGCCATTTGCGACATGCATCGAGACGTGCGGCGCGATACGCTGCACGCGCCGCGACTGCGGCGACCGCACCAGCCTACGAATCCAAGCCATGTTGTTCACCGACCCGAACGTCGATTCGACGCCGATCTATTTCGTTTACGAAGATGACCTGGACGGTTGGCTCGCAGAGCAAGACGCTCCGACACGCAACTGGGCTGCGGCGACTGCATTCAAGGGGGAACGCAACCGACTGCTACTCGTGCCCGATTCTCTCGGGCAGGTGCGATGCGTCCTACTGGGCCTAGGAAAGCGTGGGCGCGACGAGATTTCGTGCTGGACGACGGCGGGATTGCCGGATCGCTTGCCTGAGGGGCGCTACCACCTTGCGAGCGAAGTTCCGGACGGATCTGCATCGCAGCTCGGTTTCGGCTGGCTCTACGGTCAGTACCGGTTCGAGCGGTACCGGCCATCGGTGTCGGCGCGTAATGTGGCTCTGCGGCTGCCCGACGGGGCGGATTGGCACGAGATCGAACGACTGAATGCGGCTTCGCGCCTGGCGCGCGACCTGATCAATACGCCCGCGAGCGACATGACGCCCGAAGCGCTAGGGGATGCAGCCATCGAGGTGGCTCGTCGATTCGGCAGCCGACATCGCCAAGTCGTCGGCGCCGAGTTGTTGAACGAGCGTCTGCCGGCAATTCACGCCGTGGGCCGAGCGAGCGCTGTTGCTCCGCGTCTGATCGACATCGAGTGGGGCGATCCGTCGCACCCCAAGGTCACGCTGGTGGGAAAGGGCGTGTGCTTCGATACCGGCGGTCTCGACATCAAACCGGCTTCGTCGATGCTGCTCATGAAAAAGGACATGGGCGGTGCGGCGATCGCATTGGCGCTGGCGCAAGCCATCATGGATGCGAAGCTTCCGGTCCGCCTGCGTTTGCTGATTGCAGCGGTGGAGAACGCGATCTCGGGTAACGCCATGCGTCCGGGCGACATTCTCTCGACCCGCAAGGGGCTCACGGTCGAGGTCGGTAACACGGATGCCGAGGGCCGCTTGATCTTGTGCGATGCGCTGGCGCTGGCCGACGAGGAGAAGCCCGATCTCTTGCTCGACTTTGCGACGCTCACGGGTGCGGCACGCGTCGCCCTCGGTCCCGAGCTCCCGGCAGTCTTCGGCAGCGATCAAACGGTTGCAACCGAGATCGTGGCGAGCGGACAGGCGCAATCCGATCCGCTTTGGCAGCTTCCGCTTTGGATACCTTACGACGACGAGCTCGGGAGCAAGGTCGCCGATCTGAACAACGTGTCGACATCTGGGTTTGCCGGCTCGATCATCGCCGCGTTGTTCTTACGACGCTTCGTGAACGATGCGCGCGCCTGGGTCCATTTCGATCTATACGCCTGGAACGGCAAGGATCGGCCGGGCCGTCCGGTCGGCGCCGAGCCGCAATGTTTGCGCGCCGTGTACGCATACTTGAAAGCCCGTTTCGGCCGCTAATGTACGCACTGCCTTTCGCAAGCGGCGCATCCTATGTCGCCTGAGGGGCGCGCTCGCGCCGAAACGAGCGCAGTCGACATCAGCGCGCGCGATCTCGTCTTGCTGATCGCGATCAACCTCATTTGGGGCTTCAATCTAATCGCCTCGAAAGTCGGCGTCGCGCAGCTCCCGCCAGTGTTCTTCACGGCATTGCGCTTCGGCTTGCTCGGTCTGCTGCTCTTGCCGTTTCTGCGCGTGCACCGCGGGCAGATGGGCAATCTCCTAGGCGCGGCGGTATTTACCGGGCCGCTCGCGTTCGCGCTGTTGTTCATCGGGGTGTTCCTGGTGCATGACGCGTCGATGGTCGCGATTGCCACGCAGATGGGCGTTCCGTTCTCGACGCTGCTGTCGGTCTGGCTGCTCGGTGAAACGATTCGCTGGCGTCGACGTCTCGGCATTGCCCTAGCTTTCGGCGGAATCGTCGTCATCGGATTCGATCCGCGCGCGTTCGCCTACTGGGACGGTCTCGCGCTCGTCGTGCTGTCCTGTTTCGTCAGCTCGCTTGGCTTGATTTTCGTCAAACGATTGCACGACATTCGCCCGCTCGAGCTGCAAGCGTGGATCGGCGTCGTCGGTGGGCCGACGTTGTTGCTGTTCAGCCTCGCGACCGAGACCAATCAGCTTCAGGCGGTCGTGACCGCGGATTGGCGTGCGTGGGCGGCCTTGGGCTTCACGACCGTCATGTCCAGTCTCGTTGCCCACACCGGCTGGTACTACTTGATCAGCCGCTATCCCGTCACGAGCCTGTCGCCGCTCACGTTGCTGTCGCCGTTGTTTGGTGTGCTGTTCGGCGTCACGCTGCTGAACGATCAGCTCACGTGGAGGATGCTGCTTGGCGGAGCGATCACGCTCGTCGGCGTCTTCATCGTTTTGATGCGCGAGAAGCGGCTGATCGACACGGGAACCTAGCCCCGGTGGACGCACACCGGGCACGCGTGTAAAAAGCGCGTTTCTTGTAACTCATAAGACTCTCAGTCCAGTCCCATGGCCAACACGAAGACCGCCAAGCCGAATCCGCGTCGTTACTCGAGTGAAATCGTCGACGGGCTCGCCCAGGCGCCCAGCCGCGCGATGCTGCGTGCGGTGGGCTACAAGGACGCCGATTTCAAGAAGCCGGCGATCGGCATCGTCTCGACGTGGAGCAACCTCACGCCGTGCAACATGCACATCGACAAACTGGCGAAGGCAGCGGCTGCCGCGGTCGACCGGTCGGGCGGCAAGAGCACGATTTTCGGCACGATCACGGTGTCGGACGGCATTTCGAACGGCACCCCCGGCATGCGCTATTCGCTCGTCTCGCGCGAGGTCATTGCCGATTCGATCGAAACGGTGTCCGGTGCGCAGGGCTTCGACGGCATCGTGGCGTTCGGCGGCTGCGACAAGAACATTCCGGGCTGCATGATTGCGTTGGCGCGCCTGAACCGTCCGTCGATCTTCGTCTACGGCGGCTCGATTCGGATGGGCAAGAAGCGCCGCGACATCATTTCCGTGTTCGAGGCCGTCGGTGCGTACGCGGCAGGGAAGATTTCGGAGGCCCAGCTCAAGGAGATCGAGCGCACGTCGATTCCTGGCCCGGGAAGCTGCGGCGGTATGTACACGGCGAACACGATGGCCTCGGCCATCGAGGCGCTGGGTATGAGCTTGCCGAACAGCTCGGCTCAGGAAGCCGTCTCGAAACAAAAGCTGCAGGACTGCAAGGACGCCGGCAAGGCCGTGCTCAATCTGGTCAAGAAGGGCATCCTGCCTTCGCATATTCTGACCCGCGAGGCGTTCGAGAACGCGATCACGGTCGTCATCGCCCTCGGCGGATCCACGAACGCCGTCCTGCATTTGCTCGCGATCGCGCACGCCGCCAACGTGCCGCTTGAGTTGGATGATTTCACGCGTATCGGCAAGCGAGTTCCGGTGTTGGCCGACCTGCGTCCGAGCGGCAAGTACTCGATGTCCGAGCTCATCAAGATCGGCGGCATTCAGCCGCTCATGAAGATGCTGCTGAACGAGGGACTGCTCCACGGCGATTGTCTGACCGTAACGGGCAAGACGCTCGCGGAGAATTTGAAGCGCGTGAAGCCGTACCCGAAGAACCAGGACATCGTCCATGCGTTCTCGAATCCGATCAAACCGGACAGTCACTTGGTCGTGCTCTACGGCAATCTCGCGCCCGAAGGCGCAGTTGCGAAGATCACCGGAAAGGAAGGTCTGAGCTTCACCGGCCGTGCACGCGTGTTCGACGGCGAAGAGAGGGCGCTGCAGGCGATTCTCGATGGCGTCGTCGGCGAAGGCGATGTGGTCGTCATTCGTATGGAAGGGCCGAAGGGCGGTCCCGGCATGCGCGAGATGCTGAGCCCGACGAGCGCAATCGCAGGTCGCGGACTTGCGGGCAAGGTGGCGTTGATCACCGATGGTCGGTTCTCGGGCGGCAGCCACGGCTTCGTTGTCGGCCACATTGCACCCGAGGCGGCAGTGGGCGGGCCGATCGCGCTCGTCGAAGACGGCGACGAGATCACGATCGATGCCGTTTCGCGCGAGATTCGGCTCAATGTCGATGAGGCGACCCTCAACGCGCGTCGGGCCGCATGGAAGGCGCCCGAACCCTTTGCTCGGCGCGGCGTACTTGCGAAGTACTCGCGCTGCGTCAGCAGCGCATCGCAAGGTGCCGTCACGGACCGCGAATGACGCGAATGGCGCACGGCGCTCGATCAGCGCCGTGTTGCCGTAGGGTCAGTGCGTCTTGTCGTTCGGCAGGATTGACCCTACCGTTCCTCCAGCTCCCGCCGTGATTCATGGTGCATCCGTGACTGAGCCGAAATTCGTCGAACTGGTCGAAGTCGGACCTCGCGATGGTCTCCAGAGCGAGCCGGATGTCATGTCGACCGACTTCAAGATCGAGTTGATCGGCCGGCTCGTGGATGCAGGGCTGCGTCGCATCGAGGTCGCAAGCTTCGTCAATCCGAAGCGAGTGCCGCAGATGGCCGATGCGGAAGCCGTGCTCGCCGGCTTACCAAAACGCGACGACGTCCATTACGTGGGGCTCGTGCTGAACCGCAAAGGTTTCGATCGTGCGCTGGCGGCCGGATGCGGCGAGATCGGCATGGTGACCGCTGCGACGGACAGTTTCGGCCGACGCAATCAGGGCGCGACCATTGAGGAGACGATCGCTGCGTGGGAAGAGATTGCGCCGCTTGCGCATGCAGCAGGCATTCGCGCGCAGGTCACCATCTCGGTCGCTTTCGGCTGTCCCTACGAGGGGGAGGTTCCGCAGGAACGCGTCGTTGACATTGCAAAACGCCTAGCCCGGTCGAATCCGCTCGAGATTGCAATCGCCGACACGATCGGCGTGGCCGTCCCAACGCAGGTGACGAGCTTGATCGAACGCCTGAAACAGGCCATTCCTGGGATTCCGTTGCGTTGCCATTTCCACAACACGCGCAACACGGCCGTCGCCAATGCTTACGCAGCAGTGCTCGCCGGCGTCCGAACGCTGGATTCGAGCGTGGGCGGCATCGGCGGGTGTCCGTTCGCCCCGAACGCCACCGGCAATGTGGCGACCGAGGATTTGCTTTACATGTTGTCGCGCGCGGGATTCGACACGGGCGTGGACCTGGAAAAGCTCATTGAGGCAGCGCATTGGTTGCAGCAGCAACGGGGTCGCCCAGTGCCGAGCATGGTTTCGAAAGCGGGGGGATTCCCGAAGCCGGCTGTGTCGGCGGCCTGAACGACTTCTTGCAGGTTTGTCGGACAATCCGGCCGCTGTCAGAGCTGTCCCACAGTCGCCCTGCGCGTATACACTTGCGGCCCTCGGGGCTTCGGCCCTCTACAAAATTCCGAAGGGTTCGCTATGGCCAAGGCAGTTGACAAGGCATACCAAACTGTTCGCGAACGAATCATTCGCGGCGTGTATCCCGCCGCATCGCGCATCACGGAGCAGGAGGTCGCGGCAGCGGCCGGGGTGAGCAGGACGCCTGTACGGGAGGCATTGCGCAGGCTGCACGCCGAAGGCTTGCTCGAGTTCATCCCTCACCAGGGCGCAGTCGTGACGGAGTGGACGCGCGAGGATCGTGACGACCTGTTCGAGCTGCGTGCGCTACTGGAGTCGTATGGTGCCGCGCGTGCAGCAAGGCGGATGAGCGACGCGGGAATCGCCGAGCTGCGGCAGATTGCCGAAGATCAGTATCACGAAACGGTCGCCAAATCGCCCGGCTATCTGAATCGCATCGGCGAGCTCAATAGTCAGTTCCATCGCCGCATTCATGAACTTGCCGGCAGCTCGAGATTGGTGACCGCTCTGGCCTCGCTCATCGAAGCACCGCTCATGATGCGAACGTTCGAGAACTACAGAGACGAAGACCTGGTACGCAGCGCTTCCGAGCACCTCGAAATCGTGCGCGCACTGGAGGCGCGCGATGGAGATTGGAGCGCTGCGCTGATGCGCTCGCACATTCTCGGGGCGCGCGGCGTTTTGCGATTCCTTTGACGGCGACCTCGGCGCGGCGGATGTTCCCGTACGGAACGTCCGCCGCGTTTGTTTTTCGTACGCGTTCGTTCGGTGTCGCGCGTTCGGCGCAGATGCCTAGAATTACGATTCGCTGTTCGTGCTCATCGCTCGCAGTGGAGGAGAACCAGCTATGACGATCAAAGTCGGCGACAAGATGCCTTCCGGTACGCTCACGATCGTGACCGAGGACGGTCCGCAGAAGGTCAGCGCGGAGGAATTCTTCAAGGGCAAGAAGGTCGTCTTGTTCTCCGTCCCAGGGGCATTCACTCCGACGTGCGACGCAAAGCATCTGCCGGGTTTCGTCGAGCGCGCGAACGACTTGCGCGCCAAGGGCGTCGACACGGTCGCCTGTATCGCTGTCAACGACCCGTTCGTCATGAAGGCGTGGGGTAAATCTCAAGCCGCCGACGGCAAGGTGACGATGATCGCCGACGGCAATGCCGAGTACACGAAAGCGCTCGGTCTCGAGTTCGACGCCACTGGCTTCGGCATGGGCATTCGCGGTCAACGGTTCGCCGCGATCATCGAGGATGGCGTCGTCAAGCAGTTGAACGTCGAGGCGAAGGGCGAGTTCAAGGTATCGAGCGCGGAGTACGTTCTTGGCCAGCTGTAGCTGCCCAAGAACGGGCGCTGGCCTTTAGGCTGGAGGCTGTAGCAAGAAGGGGCGCGTTCGCGCCCCTTCTTTCCTTCAGTCTTCAGCCTTCAGTCTACAGCCTGCAGCCTACGGTCTACAGTCTGCAACTGGGCTGCTAGCCCAGCTGCTTCTCGAGCTCCGGCAGCACCTGGAAGATGTCGCCGACCAAACCGATGTCGGCCACTTCGAAGATCGGTGCCTCGGGATCCTTGTTGATGGCAACGATCGTCCGGGCGTCCTTGATGCCCGTGAGGTGCTGGATTGCGCCCGAGATACCGCAGGCGATGTACAACTCCGGTGCGATGATCTTGCCGGTCTGGCCGACCTGCAGATCGTTCGGTGCGTAGCCGGCATCCACGGCTGCGCGCGAAGCGCCGACCGCGGCACCCAGCTTGTCCGCGAGGCTGTAAATGATCTTGAAGTTCTCTGCGCTGCCGACGGCGCGGCCGCCGGAGACGACACGCGCTGCAGTCTGCAAATCCGGACGCCCGCTCGTCGCTGCGGAGCGCTCGACGAACCGGGTATGCGTCGGCAACTCGACCGAGACGTTAGCGGCTTCGATCGACGCATTGCCGCCTTGCGGGGCCGCTTCGAACGAAGCAGTGCGGACGGTTGCCACGACCTTCTTATCCTGTGGCGCTTCGACCGTGATGATCGCGTTGCCCGCGTAGATCGGCCGACGGAAGCGATAGGGCGACTCGACGGCCATGATGTCGCTCAATTGACCGACGCCGAGGAGGGCAGCGACGCGCGGAAGCAGATCCTTGCCGAACGTCGTGGAAGGTGCGAACACATGCGTGTAGTCGGCGGCCAGCGCGGCGATCTGCGGTGCCAGCACGGCGGCCAGCGGTTCCGCATTCGCAGGATTTTCCACCGTCAGTACGCGCTTGACGCCCTGCAGTGCAGCCGCTTGAGCAGCCACTTCGCCAGCCGACGCTGCGAGTACGACCACGTCGATCTCGGCGCCTTCGATCTTGCTCGCGCAGGTGACGGACTTGGCGGTCGATGCATTGAGCTTGCCGCCGGAATGTTCGGCAACGATGAGAATCTTGGCCATTACACCAACCCCTTCTGCTTCAGGACGGCTGCGAGCTCGGCGACATCCTTGACCATGATGCCCTTCGACCGAGCGGCAGGCGGCTCGTATTTCTGAACTTTGAATTGCGGCGTAGCGTCGACACCGAGCGAAGCCAGCTCGATCGTCTCGAGCGGCTTCTTCTTCGCCTTCATGATGTCGGGCAGCTTCACGTAGCGCGGCTCATTGAGGCGCAGGTCGCTCGTGATCACGGCCGGCAAATCGATCTCGATGGTTTCGAGGCCGGCGTCGACTTCGCGCGTGACTTTGGCCTTGCCGCCATCGAGCTCGACCTTCGATGCGAAGGTCGCTTGCGGACGATTCCACAGAGCCGCAAGCATCTGGCCGGTCTGATTGTTGTCGTCGTCGATGCCTTGCTTGCCGAGCAGCACGATGTTCGGCGATTCCTTCTCGATGAGCTTGAGGAAGACTTTCGCAGCCGCGAGCGGCTCGAGCGGTGTGTCGCTCTGCACCAGGATCGCGCGGTCGGCACCCATGGCCAAGCCGGTGCGCAGCTGCTGCTGGGTGTCTGCCGGTCCGATGCTGGCGACGATGACTTCCGTCGCGCCACCTTTTTCCTTGATGCGCAACGCCTCTTCGAGCGCGATTTCGTCGAAGGGGTTGATGCTCATCTTGACGCCTTCGGTCACGATACCCGTGCCGTCGGGCTTGACGCGAACGCGGACGTTGTAGTCCACGACTCGCTTGAGGCCAACCAAAATCTTGCTCACGCCATGCTCCATTCGGAATTGACTGTCGGGACGCCGACGCACGCTCGGCAGAATCGAGCGAATCGAGCCGGGAACGCCGATACATTGGGATTGCCGCCCGCCGGGCAGCGGCGGGGCACGCTACTGTAAGGACGAATGAGAGTCAAACCCGAAAATGAGGTTCCTGACGGCAAGTCGCGGATGCAGTGCTCAGGGGTCTTACTCTGCGGAATCCGCGGAATCGCACCGCCGCACACTGTCGGAAATTCTGGCAATTTGCGCCGGGGCTCAAGGTGTGGGACTCGTCAAGGCAGCTAGACTTCCGCTCGTGGATCTCCCGTTCATGGTGAACGCTTCATGCCCGATGCACTTGCCCCTCGACTCAAGCTGGCGGTGATTGCCCCTGCCAGCAACACGGTCGTGCAGCCCGAGCTCGACGCCATGCGTCCGCGCGGCGTGACGAATCAAATGATGCGCGTAGTGATTCCGGACACGCCCGTCGAGAGCGAAGACGAGTTCGCGAAAATGATGAGCACGGTGCGCGGTTCGATCGAATCGGCGATCGACGGCATTCTGGCCTGCTCCCCAGCCGCGATCCTGATGGCTATGACCGCCGAGACGTTCTGGGAGGGCGTGCTCGATGCGAATGCGCTGCAGGTCCATCTCGAATCGCGAGCCAACGTCAAAGTGATTCTCGGCACGCAAGCATGTCTTGCGGCGATCCAGCGTTACGGCGGAATTCGGCGTATCGCGCTGATCACGCCGTACATGCCTGCGGGCGATGCTCAGGTTCGCCGCTCGTTCACCGACAGCGGCTTCGAAGTCGTGAATTTGCTCGGCCTCAAGTGCAACAGTCCGCTGTTGATGGCGCATGAGCCGCCCGAGCGCTTGCGTCGTGCGGTCCGCGAAGTCGACGACCCGAGCGTCGAGCTCATCCTGCAAGTCGGCACAAACCTCGCGTTCGCAAAGATCGCCGCCGAAGCGGAGTGTTGGCTCGGCAAACCCGTCCTCGCCGTCAACACCTGCACGTACTGGTACGCGCTCCGGAGCCTCGGGATCGAGGACAAGATCGAGGGGTTTGGGTCGCTGCTGTTGGAGCATTGAAGGGCGCTGGGCACTGGGCTCTGGACATATTGGTTGTTCGCCTTCAAGACTGTGACGTCGTGCTAGCCCGCAATCTGTGCAGGCGAGGCAGTATCGTTCTCTGCTAGTCTTCTTGGCCTAGAGTCCAGAGCCCAGAGCCCTGCTATGCGTACCATCCGCCCAAGTGCCAGCCTTGCGAACGTCAGATACGAAATCCGCGGGGATCTGGCGCGGCGAGCCCATGAAATGGAGCGGATGGGCTACGACATCGTGCAGCTCAACATCGGTAATCCGGGACTGTTCGGTTTTCGTACGCCCGAGACGATGCGGCTGGCAATGATCGAGAACCTGCGGTCGAGCGAAGCCTACTGTCACCAAAAGGGCATTTTCCCGGCTCGCGAAGCGGTCGTCATGCAGCAGCAGAGCCGCGGCGTTCGCGGCGTGACGGCCGAAGAGGTCTACATGGGCAACGGCGTCAGCGAGCTCATCGATCTTACGTTGCGAGCGCTGCTTTCGACGGACGATGAAGTGCTCGTGCCGAGCCCGGACTATCCGTTGTGGACGGCTGCCGTGAATTTGAACCGCGGCCGTGCCGTCCACTATCCGTGTCGTGCCGAAAACGGGTTCGAGCCGGATCCCGATGAAATCGAGTCGCTCATTACTTCGCGCACTCGGGCCATCGTCGTCATCAATCCGAACAACCCGACGGGCGCGGTCTACTCGCGTAAGACGCTCGAGGCCATTGCGCGCGTTGCCGAGCGCCATCAACTCGTCGTGTTCAGCGACGAAATCTACGACCAGATCCTGTACGACGGTGCGGAATTCGTGCCGATGGCCACCCTCGTGCAAGGGACGCTCTGTGCCACGCTGTCTGGGCTATCGAAGGTCTATCGCGCTTGCGGCTATCGCGTCGGCTGGGTGTCGTTTTCCGGCGATGTGGAACCGGCCCGCGAGTATCTGCACGCGCTCGACAAGCTCTCCTCGTTGCGCTTGTGCAGCAATGTTCCCGGTCAATGGGCCGTGCAGACGGCGCTCGGGGGGTATCAGAGCATCTATGAGCTGACGCGTCCGGGTGGACGGCTCTATCAATCGCGCCAGGCGATCCTGGACGGCGTGGCGCGCAGCAAGTACCTCGAAGTGCAGGCGCCGCGCGGTGCGATCTATGCATTCATCGGCATTCGCGACGGCGTGCTGCCTGAGTTTTCGGACCAACAGTTCGCGATGGATCTGCTCGAGCACAAGCACGTGCTGGTCGCGCCGGGTACGAGCTTCAATGCTCCGTACAAGACCCATTTCCGCATCACGAACCTGCCGACAGCCGAAGTCATCGAGGACGTGTTCCGACGGATCGAGGAGCTCCTCGACAGCTACGCGGCCGGTGCACAGCCGGTGTCGCGGCCGGGACCTGAGCTCAAGGTTGTCGCTGGCTCATCGAGCAAGTAGCAATCAGTGAAGCCGAGACCGGGTCGTGATCGGCCCGATCGTCGGCACGCGGGCGCGTGACGCCCGCGTTTGCTATGTTCTTCGCGTGCACCTGTACTCCCTTCTCGAACAAGGCGTCGTCGCGCTGACGGCCAGTCGGCGGCTGGCGCACGCGATCCGTCTCGGCTTTGCGCAGCACGCGCAGGCACGTGGGCTCACCGTGTGGCGCACACCGCAGGTCCTCCCGTGGTCGACCTGGTTGCGTCAACAGCGGCTCGTGGCGCGCGCCGTTCAGCAGCGCAAGTTCGAGGGCCTGCTCACGGCGACTCAGGCACGTGTTCTGTGGGATGAGATCGTCGCGAGGAGCCACGCGGGCAGTGCGCTCCTCATGCCGTCGAATGCAGCGCGGCTTGCGGCCCGCAGCTGGCAACTCCTGCACGACTATTTGATTCCGCTCGAACGACTGGAGCGCGTCGACACCGAGGAATCGCGTGCGTTGCTCGAGTGGTGTCGCGCATTCGAACGGCGATGCGAAGTGCTCGGCATGATCGACGATGCCAAGCTCGCGCATTGGGCGTTCGATGCGCAATTCGTTCCCGAAGAGCGCGTCGTGTTCGCTGGTTTCGACATGCTCGTGCCGGCAGTTCAGCGGCTAGCGGACCGGTGGCGAGCGAGTGGACGCGTCGTGGATGCCGAGGACACGACGACGGCAGGGGCATCGGTCGAAGTATTGGCCGCACCCGACGCTGCGGCCGAAATCGAGCAGGCGGCGCAGTGGGCACGCTCACAACTCGAGAACGGCGCGACGAGCGTCGGCGTCATCGTCGGCGATCTGCAATCGCGCCGGGACGAGGTGCAACGAATCTTCGAAGATGTGTTCGCCCCGGGACGCCGACATACGCATGCACCCGATTCCGACATTCCTGTCGTCGTGGCAGCGCCGCCTGCGCTCGCATCCTATCCGCTCGTCGATGCGGCGCTTCTCGTGCTTCGACTTGCAACGGGCGAAGGCGATAGCGCGCTCGTCGGTCGCATCTTGCGTTCGCCTTTCATCGTCGGCGCGCCCGCGGAGCGCAGCGAGCGAGCGCTCGCAGATCAAGCGCTTCGCGAGGGCCAACGCGATCAATGGAGCTGGGTTGCGCTCGAACGCTGGGCGGCGCTGCGCCGCTGTAACACGCTGGCGCTTGCCGCACGGGGACTGGTTGCAAGATTGCGCGGCCTTCCCCGACAAGCGATGCCGAGCGAGTGGGCCGAGAAGTTCTACGGTTTGCTTTCGTCGATCGGCTGGCCAGGGGATCGAACGCTGACGAGCGTCGAGCACCAGGTGCTCGAAAAGTTTCAGGATGCGCTCGCAGAGCTCGGATCGTTGGATCCGATTGCGCCTCGTCTGACCTTTTCGCAGGCGCTACGGCGCTTCGAGAATCTGCTCCAAGAAACGCCGTTCGAACCCGAGACGACGAGCGCTTCCGTCGTCGTCATCGATGCGATGACCAGCGCAGGCATGCAATTCGATGCGCTCTGGGTGACGGGGCTGCAAGCGGACCGGTTCCCGGCGTCGGTGAGCCCAGATCCGTTGATTCCGCTCGAGCTACAACGTGCGGCCGGCATACCGCAGGCGAGCGCTGAAGGACTGCTGCGTCTTGCCCACGCGCAGCTTGCGCGTTGGACGGCCAGCGCACGGCGCGTCGTTCTGAGCTGGCCGGAGCGCGAGGGAGATGCGGAGCTCACGATGAGTCCGCTGTTGGTCCAGTTCGCACGCACGGAGCCGCGCGGCGAGAGAACGCCGACCTTCCGCGAGCTGTTGTTTGCCAATCGGCCGGAGCTCGAAGTGATCGTCGACGATCGGGCGCCGCCGGTGACGGCAGCGAGCGCGTCGGGCGGTGCGGCCATTCTCGAGCTACAGTCGCGTTGCCCGTTCAAGGCCTATGCGGAGCTGCGCCTCGAGTCCACGACGCTCGAGCGCGTGAGCATAGGCGTCGATCCGGCTCAGCGCGGCGCAATCCTGCACGAGGTCTTGCGCGAAATCTGGGCGCAGCTCCAGACGCAGGAAGCGCTTCTCGCGCTTTCGCAGACGGAGATCGAAACACGTGTGCGCAATGCGGCTCAACGCTGGGCGATGCGCATCCTGAGCCCCGATACGCGGGTGCGCGAGCGGCTTGCGAGCCTCGAAATCGAAAGCGCCGTGCGGCAAGTCATGACGCTCCTTGCGCTCGAGCGACGGCGACCGCCGTTCAAAGTGCGGTTCGCGGAAACATCGGAGCGTTACTCGATCGGCGGGCTCGAGATCACCTTGCGACCCGATCGCATCGACGAGCTAGGCGAGGGTGGCGAGCTGCTGATCGATTACAAGCTCGGCGATAAGCATCGGCCTACTGACTGGCTCGAACGTGTGCCAGGACGGCCGCGCAGTCCGCAGCTCCCGTTGTACGGACTCGCGCATGGCGAACGTTTGCGAGCGTTGGCTTTCGTCGTGCTTGCGGCGGGTAAGGTCGAGTATCGCGGCTGGAGCGACGGCGCGAACGTCGCGCCGGGTGTCGACGCGTACCCGCCCAGAGGTGTGAAAGTCGATCTCGGCGATCCCCTCGATTGGCAGTCGCTACAGGATCAATGGCGCTTCACATTGACGCGCCTCGCAGAACAATTCGTGGCCGGCGAGGCGGCAGTGGATCCGTTGCGCAACGCATGCGACACGTGCCACCTGAGCACACTGTGTCGCGTGCACGAGCTGGGAACGTCCGAGCGTGCCGAGGTCGAGCATGACTGACGCACCCGTCGATCAAGCTGCTCGCACGCGCGCGCTCGATCCGACCGCGTCGTTCATCGTCCAGGCGCCGGCCGGTTCAGGGAAAACGGAGCTCCTGACGCAGCGCTATCTACGTCTGCTCGCCACCGTTCGTGCGCCGGAGCAGATTCTCGCGATCACGTTCACGCGCAAGGCAGCCGCAGAGATGCGTCAGCGCGTGTTGCAGGCGTTGATTGCCGCGTCGGGTCCGCGACCCGAGAGTGCGCACAAACAAACGACATGGAGCCTCGCGCAGGCTGTTTTGGAACGCGATCGTGAGCTCGGTTGGCAGATCGAGCAGCAGCCCTCGCGCCTGCGCATTCAGACCATCGATGCTTTCGGTGCCAGCTTGGCACGCCGGCTGCCCGTCATGGCAGGCACAGGGTCCGCCGTTGAGCCGACGGACGAGCCATGGCCGCTCTACGAGGCGGCGTGCCAACAGCTGCTCGCCTGTCTCGGCGACGGCTCGACGGTCGCAAACCATCTCGAAGCGCTCATCGGCCACCTGGGCAATCGTGTCGACCGTCTGATCGAAATGCTGAGCGCGCTGTTGGCCAAACGCGATCAATGGCTGCATGCGATCGTCCAAGCTCGTTCGGACACGGATCTGCGAGGTTTGCTCGAAGGCACGTTGAAGCGGGTCGTCGAACGGCACCTCGCGGTGTTGATGGACCGGTTGGGTGTGGTGCAGGTCGCAGAGCTGCTCGAACTGGTGAAGTTCTCCGCAGAGAACCTGCTCGCTGACGACGGACTCGCCGCTGAGCGCAAGTTGCAGCTTGAAGCCTGCGTCAGCACGACGGCGCCGCTGACGGCGAGCACGGAATGTCTGCCGGTTTGGCGTGCGATCGCAACGATGGCCTTCAACAAGGAAGGCGAGCTGTATCGGACGGTCAACAAGCGGCAGGGATTCCCGCAGAACAACAAGGAGATGAAGCAGCGGTTGATCGACTTGTTGAACGCTCTGCGCGACGACGAGGATCTCTGCGATCGATTGCGCGAGTTGAACATCCTGCCGGGTCCGCGCTACTCGGATGAGCAATGGCGCATTCTGGAGGCGTTGCTCGAGATCCTGCCCGCTGCCGTCGCCGAGTTGCAGCTCGTGTTTCAGTCGCACATGCAGGCCGACTACGTGGAGATCGCGTTGCGCGCACTGCAAGCGCTCGGACCGGCTACCGAGCCAACCGACCTCGCGCTGGCATTCGATTATCGGTTGCAGCACATCCTCATCGACGAGTTTCAAGACACTTCGTTTGCGCAGCATGAGCTGCTCGAACGTTTGACTGCCGGTTGGCAACCGGGCGACGGGCGCACGCTGTTCTGCGTCGGCGATCCGATGCAGTCGATCTACCGATTCCGGCAAGCCGAGGTCGGGCTGTTCATTCAATTGCAGCAGCAAGGTCTTTCGAACGTACCGCTGATCCCGCTGCGGCTCGAAGCGAACTTCCGCTCGGAGCCTGCGATCGTGTCTTGGGTGAACCAGGTGTTTCCCGACGTGTTGCCCAAGCGCAGCGACGTCGAACAAGGCGCGGTCGAATACAGTCCGAGCATCGCCGTTCGCAAACGCGAAGGTTTCGTGAAGGTGCATCCGCTGGTCAATGCGGATCGTAGAATCGAAGCGCTCAAGGTCGTCGATATCGTTCGGGATGCACTCGAGCAGGACCGAGACGGCACGATCGCCATTCTCGTTTCGACGCGTAGCCGCGTGGATGACATCGCACGCGAGCTGACGCGCGCCAACATCGAGTTCCAAGCCGTCGAGATCGAACGGCTCTACGAACGACCGATCGTGCAGGACCTGATGGCGTTGACGCGTGCCTTGGTGCATCTCGCCGACCGTACCGCGTGGCTGTCCGTATTGCGTGCGCCTTGGTGTGGATTGCGTTTGGCGGATCTGCATGCCATCGCGACGCATCCGGCGCCGACGATCGATGCGGCATTGCAGGCTGCGGTGCAGGGCGGTATCGAGCTGTCCGAAGACGGTCGGGCACGTGTGGCGCGTATCCATGCCGTGCTGTCCGCTGCGCTCGATGAGCGCGGCAGATGGCCGTTACGGACTTGGATCGAACGTGCCTGGAACGCATTGGGCGGCGCGGCCACGGCCGTGCGTGCGCAAGATCTGGACGATGCCGAGGCGTATTTCCAGCGGCTCGAAAAGCTCGATGTCGCCGGCGATCTCGAAGATGTGGCGCGGCTGGAAGAACATCTCGAGCAACTGTTTGCGCGGCCTCGCTTGCTCGAAACCTCGAACGTCGAAGTGATGACCATTCATGCAGCGAAGGGACTCGAGTTCGACACGGTCATTCTCCCGAGTCTGGATGCAACGATGCGCAACGAGGATCGCGAGCTGTTGCGTTGGACTCGCTTACCCGGCGAGGGGATCGTGCTTGCACCGATCAAAGCCGACGGGAGCGATCCCGATCCCATCTATCGCTGGATCGAACGCCTGGAGCGCCGACGCGTGCTGCTCGAGCGCGGGCGACTGCTGTACGTAGCGGCGACGCGAGCGAAGAAGCAATTGCATCTGCTCGGCAATGTGACAGCGAGAATGCGTGACGAGGAGGTGAAGATCAGCGACCCGCGAGAAGGGTCGATGCTCCAGATGCTATGGCATGCAGTGGCGGCAGAGTTCGAGGCCGCAAAACAGGATGCAGAGATGCCCAGCCTGACGAGCCTCAGCCCTCCGCCGCAACAGTTGCGCAGGCTACCGCTCGATTGGTCGGCGCCGCCTCCACCGGCACCGCTCGTTTCGCGACCGGTCACGCTGATCGATACGGAAACGGTGCGTCCCGTGTTCGACTGGGTGACGCAAACGGGACGTCATGTCGGAACGCTCGTGCATCGTGAGCTCGATCGAGCGTTGCGCACCGGGCGGTGGCCGACTCTCAACGAGCGCGAGCGGCTGGAAGCGGAGCTCGCCGAGCTCGGCGTGCCGCCCGCACGTTGCCCAGATGGAGCGGTGCGCGTCGTGGAAGCGCTCGAACGGATGAAGTCGGATCCGCGCGGTCGCTGGATGCTCGGACTCACAGGCGAGATCGCGGACGTGGAGTCGGAGCTCGCGTTGACGGGGATCGTGCACGGACGCATTGTCCAAGGCGTCATCGATCGCACGTTCGTGGATGCCGAAGGCACGCGCTGGATCGTCGATTTCAAGACGAGCACCCACGAGGGCGGCGGACTGCAGAAGTTTCTAGACGAGGAAGTCATCCGTTATACGCCGCAGCTGCAGCGTTACGCGGAGCTCATGCGACTTTGGCGGCCCGCGGAACGGATTCGAATGGCCCTGTATTTCCCGTTGCTAGGGGCATGGAGGGAAGTCGACGGGACGTGACTCGTGACTCGTCGTAGGCAGTAAGTGGTGAATAGTGAGTGGTGAGTAGTGTTGGCATTGCTCCCGGGATTCCTGTTTTCCCTTTTCCCCTTTCCCTTTTCCGACAGCCTGTAGGAGCTGCTATGAGCTTTAGAACCGTAATTGCAGCGGGATTGTTGGGCCTCGTGCCCGCATTGGCGTGCGCGGCACAGCTGCTCGTGCTCAACAAGGGCGAGGCGACGCTGTCGTTCATCGATACGGAATCGGGAAAGACGGTCGAGACGATCGCGACTGGGCAAGGTCCGCACGAGATCGAGTTGTCGAGCGACGGCAAGACTGCGTTCGTGACCAACTACGGCGCGCAGACAGATGGGAACACGATTTCCGTCATCGATCTGGTCGCGCGCAAGGAGCTGCGGAGAATCGATCTCGGCGAGCTCAAGAGGCCGCACGGTATGACGATTGCCGACGGTCGGCTGTATTTCACGGCAGAGCGGGCGAAGAAGATCGGGCGTTTGGATGCGAAGGGCGAGCGCGTCGACTGGACGTTCGCAACCGATCAGGATGTCACGCACATGGTGCTCGCCGCGCCGAGCGGCGATGTCCTGTACACGACGAACATCCAGTCGAATACCGTGAGCGCCATCGAGCGCAACGCAAACGGCGAGTGGAAGCAAACGCTCATTCACGTCGGTGCCGGTCCGGAAGGACTCGATTTGTCGCCGGATGGCAAGCAGCTTTGGGTGGCGCATTCGCGCGATGGCGGCATTTCGATCATCGATACGGCCACCAAGAAGGTCGTGGACACGATCGATGCCGAGACGCGGCGCTCGAACCGTCTGAAATTCTCACGCGACGGCAAGACCGTGCTGGTATCGGATCTCGGTGCTGGTTCGCTGGTGGCAATCGACGCGGTCTCGCGTAAAGTGCGCGCACGAACGAATTTGGGAAGGGCACCGACTGGCGTTCTGATTCATCCCTCTGACAATCGCGCTTACGTCGCGCTTTCGGGCGAGAACCGAATTGCGGTGGTCGACATTGCCTCGCTCGAGGTCTTGGAATCGATTGCGACGGGTGCAGGTCCGGACGGCATGGCATGGGTACCTTGATGCGTACGAATCTATTCGATCTTTCCGGCAAAACGGCGCTGGTCACCGGCGGCAATAGCGGGATCGGTTTGGGCTTTGCGCGGGGTGTCGCCAAACACGGCGCCAACGTGTGTATCTGGGGCTCCAACGCCGAGAAGAACGCTGCGGCAGTTGCCGAGCTGCGAGCGCTCGGTGCCGATGCGGAGGCCTTTCAATGCAACGTAGCCGACGAACGAGCCGTCGTCGAGACGTTTGCGGCCACGTTGGAGCGATTCGGCCGCGTCGATGCCTGCTTTGCGAATGCCGGCGTCGGCAGCGGTGCGCCGTTCGACGAGCTCACGCGCGAGCAATGGCGGCGTGTGCTCGATGTGAATCTCGACGGTGCCTTCTTCACGTTGCGCGAGGCCGCACGTCACATGAAACAGCGGGCGGAGAAGGGCGATCCGGGCGGTCGGTTGATCGCAACGTCGTCGCTGGGCGCGCGGATGGGCATGATGCGCGGCGAAGCGTATGCCGCCAGCAAAGGCGCGATCATCTCGATGATGCAGGCGCTCGCAGTCGAATACGCCCGCTACGCTGTGACTGCGAATTCCATCCTGCCGGGACACATAGAGACCGCCATGACGGAAGCGCGATACGCCAACGAGAAGTTCCGGAACGCGATCTTGCCGCGTATCCCGTTGCGGCGCTGGGGAACGCCGGCGGATTTCGAAGGCATCGCCGTGTATCTCATGAGCGATGCGAGCGCCTATCACACAGGCGACAGCTTCCTGATCGACGGCGGGTTCTTCATTTTTTGACGAGCCACGCGAGCGCCGCGTCAAGTAACGTCAGAAGCGTCGCGGCGCTGTTGTGTCCGGCGGCATCTTGCTGGAAGGTTGTGCATGCCGCAGCCACACCAGGGGGATGGTCATGAGAAGACTCGTCTGCGCAGCTCTTGCCGCTTGTTTCAGTCTGACTGCGTTCGCGCAAGGCGCCGATGCACCGCCGACGCCGACCGACGTCAAGCCGGGCAGCATCACATGCGAAGACATTCCGTATCCGTACGAGGTGGCCTATTTGCCGCTGAGGCTCTACGGGCAGGACGTTCGGCTCGCCTACATGGACGTGCCTCCGCAAGGCTCGCCGAATGGGCGCACGGTCATGCTCTTTCATGGCATGAACTTCGCTGGGTTCTATTGGGGCGGACCGATCGATGCGCTGCGCAAGGAAGGCTATCGAGTCGTCGTCCCGGATCAGATCGGATTCGGTCGCTCGTCGAAGCCGATCATTCCGTACAACTTCCACGACATGGCGCGCAACTCGAAGCTGTTGCTCGATCATCTGAAGATCGAGAAGGTCGCGGTCATCGGTCATTCGATGGGCGGCATGCTCGCGGCGCGCTTCGCCACTCAATATCCGGGCGTGACCGAACAAGTCGTGATCTACAACCCGATCGGCGTGTTGGATCCACGTTTCAGCCGGCCGTGGGGCGGTGTCGATGAGGCCTACGAACGCACGTTACGCACGACCTACCAGAACATTTTCCGCGGCATCCATCGCTACTTCTCGCACAACCCGTCGGCATGGAAGCCCGAGTTCGAGAAATACGTCCGCTATCGCTATGCGTGGACTTTGAGCGCGGATTGGCCGAGATACGCGATGGTGCAAGCGCTCATCCAACAGGTGCCCTACCTCGATCCGGTCGTCAACGATTGGGCGCACATCAAGGCACCGACGCTCGTATTCGGCGGCGCGGAGGACAGTCTCGCCGGTCCAGCGCGCGTTTTCCAGGAACGTATGAAGTTCATCGCGGACAGCATTCCGAACGGCAACGGTCGGCTACATTTGCTCCCCGGCATCGGACACGTGCCGCACTTCGAAGCGCCGGAGCTCACGTATCCGCCGTTGATCGCGTTCCTGAAGGAGTACAAGGCGGCGCGCTGACACGCGTACCCGAAAGGCAATTTCTTAGAGGGTTCCCGAAAGCGAGAACTGCCGGCGGCCTTGCGCATCCGGCGGTCCGAGAAATTCGAGCGAGCGCTGAAAATCGGCCGGTGCGCCGGGCTTCGTGGCCAACAAGCCGTCGATGAGGTAGCTGCGATCGGACGCTTTCAATTGAAGCGTGCCGGTGATCTGAATCGGTCCGTCGATGTCGCTGAGCGTGCCCGTGAGCGTGTCCGAATCGGCAGCGTCATTCGCCGGGAATGTGACTCGAAAGCTCCCCAGATTCGCGGGACGCCGCGGAGGTCCGGTCAGATCCATGAGATCGAGCGTGCCGTCGGCCGCGACCGGCCAACCGTCGGCGAGCGTGAGCGTTGCAAAGCGCGCGTTGATCGATCCTTGCCAGCCGCCGGGCGCGACCTGCGGCGGAAGCGCGCTGATCGGCAGCGAGGCAGAGACGTTCTCGAGCACGACTCGGTTTCCCGTGAGCGTCACATCGCTACGCGCAAATCCATCCGTGCGTTTGACATCGACGGTTGCAGCGGGTCGCAGCGTCAGCAACGGCAGGATGTGGAGTTTCCAATTGACGCTGCCGACATGCGTGTCCCCGATTTGCAGCACTTGCGCGCTGCCGTTCCAGATCGTCCCGTCGAGCCCGGCAAGCGTGACACCAGACGGTTGCACTCTCGAAACGATGACGTTGGCGGGAAGGGTGGCGGTCGCGAACACGAGATAAGCGACGACGCCGAGCGCGACGTAGGGCCAAAATCGATTCATGGGTTAGCTTGCTGCGCGGTTCAGCACGAGGCTGACGTTCACGAGCCCTGGCGATGCGGCGCGGTCGAACGTGACCGATTCGATCGAGACGCTGTGACTCAGCTCGAGGTTCGCCAGCCACATCATGGTTCGATCGAAGGAAGCCGATTCCAGGCGCACCCGAATTCCGGTCTCGCCATTCGGTGTCTGCCCAGTCAGTGCCGATGACAGGCCTGCTTCGCGCGCGGTGCGATCGATCAGAACGACCAGCGATTCGTTCGTCGGGGCTGCAAGCATCGGCTGATTTGCGGAAAGCGCGCGGACTTCTGCGGCGACGCTGCGCATCCAAGCCAGATCCGCCTTCTTTCTCGCAACCGCCTGCTCGCGCGCTGCGACGCTCGCGTAGAACGGCGCGAGCACGAAGAGATAGATTGCCGTCGCAAGCACGAGCACCGCGCCCGCGACGATGATCACCCGTTCGCGCGGCTTCAGTCCTCGAAACCAATTGGCGATGTTTTCCATGGTCAGCTCGCGGGCGATTTGAACTGCAGGCGTCCTTCGTATTTCTGATCGCGCGGATTCGCCGACTGGATGACCGCACTCATGCCGCGATCCGCAGCGAACTGCCGGATCCGATCCAGCGCATCGACGGAAGGTGCGACGACCCGCAAATCAGTCGTCTTGTTGCGGTAGTGCAGCGCCTCGACGTCCGCGCCGGGCACCTGCACGATCGCTTCGGCGAGCGTGCCGATCGTCTCGAGCACGCTGCCCGCCGGCGTGCCGCCGCGCAGCGCCGTCAGTCGCGCTTCGACTTGTCGGCGGGCGAGCAGGGGATCGGGCTCGGGCGCACCGGGCATGGCCATTTGATATACCTCGACGATCTCGGCGTTGAGACGCGCTTCTTCGCGTTGCAGGTGCAGGTATTGCCAGCCTTTGAATCCGAGATGGGCGGCGAAGAACACGGCCGCGAGAATCGCAGCGTAGCGCCAGGGCGCAAATGCGATATTGAGCTTTCGCTTCACCGCGTACTTGCCTTGCAGCAAGTTCACTGCTCCTTGTGCTTGAAGCGCATTCGGTGCCAATAGCGACAGCGCACCGTCGGGCAACAGTTTCATTTGCAGGCTCGCAGTGAACTCGCGCAGCCCTTCGAGCAAATCGCGCTCGCGCTCGTACACATCGACGTCGACATAAATGGTCACGTGCTCGCGAGCCTCCTCGCCGGAAGCCAACGCAAGCTGCAGCGCTTCGATCAGCGGTTGCACATCGAGCACCGTGCCCGGCGTATCCTCGCGGCGCACATAGACACGCGAGTCGTCGATCAACAGCGTGACGCCGTTGGGTGTCGCCGGCACCATGGCCGATTCGCCATAGATGGCATCCGGCTCGATCCCCGCGCCGCGCAAGAGCGTGAGCCACGATTCCATCCGCTCGTGGGCAACGGCCGCCACGGGGACGCCTGCGCGCCCGTCGCGCTTGCCGATGGCGAAATGCAGCTCGTCGACATCGGAAGCGAGCTGTTCCTCGAGCGCGAAAGGAACTACTTGCGCGAGCTTGCCGCCTTTGACTGGCACGACGGGTTCGGCAAGGACGACGTCCGTCCCCGGCGCAAGCACGATCGTCTTGCGGCCCGCACAGTCCTGTGCAGCCTCTGCCATTGCGCCGATGCGCACGGAGCCGATTCGATTGCCCGAGCTATCGAGCGTCAGCCACTCGACGGTGTCTGCGGCGGCTTGCGCATCGCGTGCGAGCAGTCGGATGACGACGGTTTCTGCCATGTACGAAAAGTCCTGCGCTGACGTCGCTCAAAGCGTACCGATGCTGCGCTGAATGGGCCGCACGAGGTTGTTCTGCCGATACAACAGACTGTACATAGTGAGCTGAGTAGTGCCAAGGGTGACGACCACGTTCAGGCGGAAGTAAGAGCTGGTTTGCGACAAGGCTTTGCCGTCGATGAGCTCCTTGGTCTCGTCTTCGTTGAGTCGAGCACGCATGTCGTCGAGCGTCGGAAAACAGCGTTCCCGGCGAGTTTGGGCGGTGGTCTTGGCGGCGGCAGTGAACTCGCGCTGATTCTCGGATAGCGCGTCGAGCACCTGCGGCGGTGCGGTGCAGACATTGATCGGCGTGCCGATCGGAAGCGCGGTCACGTAGGGTTCCAGTCTCTGGTAGCGTTCGAGCCCGAAACCGGCGATGGCGAGCAGCTCGCTGGTGCGGGTAATCGGCATGTTCGCCGTCCGATATGCAGGCGTAAGACCCATGTAGACGGGATCTTCGGCGCCATCGGGGAATTGCGCATCGATGTCGCTGTCGATCCAGTCGGCGATGATCTTTGCCCACTTCTCTTCGATCTCCAGAATCGCGAGCAACCGCTCGAAACGCTTCACCGCAGCAGGATTCGTGACGTACTGGTTCTTGGCGGAATCCCACATCACCAGATTGTTGAGATTGAAACGCCCCTGCATGTCGTCGACGTGTCCGATGATTTCGCCGCCGTCGATCGGCAGCGGCGGTAAGCGCATGGCCCACTCTTCGGTGTAATCGTCGGTGCTGTTGTTGCGGCCTTGACGGGCGTCCTTTTGCAGGATGTCCGCCACCCAGGCTTCGGCACCCAATGCGACTTGATACGCCTGCTCGAGAGACAACGTCGTTACGGTTCGCCGTTGATCGAGGTAGGCCTGATAGCCGATGTTGACGGCGAGAATCGTCGCGAGCGCGACCATGAGGATCGCGGTGATCAGGGCAATACCGCGTTGGCGTCTGCCGCACGGTTCGCGATCGAAAGCGCGTCGAACGGTGCTGCGCATCACCCGGCCACCTCGACGAGGCGAACGATCTTCCCCCAGTCCTCGAGCTCGAGCGTGATTTCGACGGCGAGGGGCAGGGTGTGTGCGGCATCGGGTCCGCCTCCGCCGCGGCCGAGCGGCGGCCATTGCTCGGTGAACCGCCGATTGGGTGTCATGAAACGCAGGCTCGCGGATTTCACGCGATCGAGCAGCACGGTTCGAACGGGCTCGCTCGCCAACGTGCGATCCAATACGACCCAATAACTGCGCACCAGCCTACCGTCCTCGACGCGATAGGCGACCCGCTGCAGCGTCGAGCGCGGTACACCGGCGGGATTCGACCAACCCGAACGCGTGAATTCTGCGAGCTGATCCGTGCGACGAGTATCAGCGAGCAAGGCTGGGTGCAAGTTGTCGCCGACCGGATCGCGAACGGGACGCGGTTCCAAGGACGCAAAATCTTGCGCCAGTCGATACACCGCGGTCTGGATGGCGCGCGTGCGTGCTGCAGACTCCGATAAACGATCGGATTGACGTCGAAGCTCGAGATAGCCGGTCATCGCAAGCGCGGAGACGATGGCGAGAATGAACACGGCCACGAGAATTTCGATGAGCGTGAAGCCGCGCGCGTGTTTCTGCATCGCTTGCCTGATCACGGCTCGTTCTCCTCCGTGCTCGGGAGCGGCGGATCGACGAGCTCGCGACGATCGCCTTCCGAGTCGCCCGGCGTGATGTCTTCGTCGCCGGCACGGCTGCCCGGCGCCTCTTCACCGGGTGCCAAGCGACGCGCTGCGCTCCACGGAGACAACGTACGGGTCGTGGCAATCGCAGTGCCGTAGAAACCGCTCACGCTCGCGAGCGGCCGATCGTCATCCGCTTCGGACACGGAAATGTCGATGCGCCGTATCGACTCGACAGGCGTTTCCGAGACCTCCATCGTCCAGCGCCATCGCCGCTCGGCCATCTCGATTTCATCGGAGCTCTTGCCGATGCTCGGCGCGCGAGGCGCGAGCCGTACTTCGGTCAGGCGGTTCAGCGCGATCCAGTGCGCAAGCGTGCGATCGCGCATTCGAGTGGTGTTGCTCGCGGTCTGGCTGACCGCCTCGATGGCCGCGAGCATGCCGAGCGAGACGATGACGAGCGCCGCGAGAACCTCGATCAACGTGAAGCCGCGCTCAGCGGTTTTGTCCGTTGCCCGCATTTGCGGTGGCCTCGCTTTCCGGGAAGGGAACGTTCGTTTGCAGGACGAGCTCCCAGGAGCTGCTACTGTCGCGTCGTTGCTCGACACGTAAATCGTTGTCTGCGGTGGCAACGATGCGCCAAAGTGCCGGCGCACGGTCGCGCTCGATCTGTAGCTCGAAGGGCATGATCTCGCCGCTCGACAGCACGACGATCTGCGGCGGATTCTCTTGCACCGGAGGCGGCTTCGACCGATCGATCGTTCGCAGCGCCTGCGGCAGGTTGGCTGTTTCTTCGTCCTCGTCCTCGTCGACCGTGCGCGGATCGCTTCGCTCGGGAAGTCGCGGCTTGAGCACGATTTCGCGACCATCCAGCCAAATTCGATAGCGCAAGTCCTCCGGAAGCTTGCGAGTCGCGTACAGCTTGTCGCCGCCGATCGGAATCCAGAAGTTGGTCAGCGGATCGAGGCGAAGGAATTCGTACTCTTCCGCCGCAAAGTACAGACCGATGTTCAAGCCTTGCAGCTCGGTTTCTTCGCGCGCTTGCCGAAGAATCGCCCACAGTCGCCGCGCTTGCTCTTCGACCTGATTGTCACGCCCGAGCACGCTCACCGAGAGCGTCGCCATGGCGGCGATGACGCCGATGATCACGACGACGACGAGAATCTCGATCAGCGTGAATCCGCCGGCGCCGGCTTTACCACACGGAACAGGGCGCTCGGAGTGCGGCTGCATGAGCGGAGCGTAACTCTCAGCGCATGCCGAGGTCCGGTCAATCGATCGACCAGTTGCCGATATCTGCGTCGGGACCTTCGCCGCCTTCTTGGTTGTCCGCGCCGAGCGAATACAGGTCGTACTCGCCGCCGCGCGTTCCCGGATACACGTAGCGGTAATCGTTGTTCCAAGGGTCCTTACGCAAGCCGCCTTTCAAGTACGGTCCCCGCCAGTTGCGTGCATCGGGCGGTTGCTGCACGAGCGCCTGCAGACCCTGATCGGTCGTCGGGTACTTGAAGTTGTCCATGCGATAGAGGTCGAGCGCGGCGCTGATCGCCTGAATGTCGTGCTTCACCTTGGTCACGTTCGCTTGATCGACACGCCCGAGCACGTTCGGAACGACGAGCGCGGCGAGAATGCCGATGATCACCACGACGACCATGATTTCGATCAGCGTGAAGCCTCGCGCGCGACGTGCGGGAGAACGCATCTTCTGTATGCTCGACCCGGTGATGTTCATCGTCTCTGTTCCTTCGCAGTCTGTACAGTACCGACCAACCACGTGCGCTCCAGCGCGTGAAAGCGCGCCGATCATAACAAAGCGGTCGTTAGCCCATGAGTGACGCAAATCGAACACACGGTCTGGGGGGTGGGGCGCTACGCACACGGCGCATGACCGTGGGGATGTGGCTAGTTGGACTCATCAGCGCGACGGTGGTTCTGCTCGGCATCGGCGGGTCGACGGTGGAGAGGGCATTACGCTACGAGCGCGCTGCAGTTTTGGAAGCTGGCGAGTATTGGCGGCTCCTGACCGGTCACCTCGTGCATCTCTCGGCGAGCCATATGGCGCTGAATTTGGCCGGGCTGCTGCTGATTGCCGTCCTGTTTCCCCGACAGTATTCGCCGGCTGCATGGCTCACGGTGGGTCTCATCAGCGTGGCGACAATCGACATCGGCTTTCTGTGGAATGAGCCCGAGCTCGAATGGTATGTGGGGCTGTCAGGAGTTCTGCACGGCGCATTGGCGGCCGGGGCCGTCGCGTGGTGGCGGAGCGAATCCAGGCTCTACGCGTTCCTGCTCAGCGTACTGCTCGTCGGCAAGCTCGCCTGGGAACAGTGGTCCGGGGCGCTGCCCACGTCCGGTGCGATGCCCGTCGTCGTCAATGCCCACCTATATGGGGCGGTGGGGGGCCTCTTTGCCGCACTCGGCCTCCAGCTCGGCCGTCAACTGTGGCCTGGGAAACCGCGGCCGCTATAATCGCGCGCCTTTTGTAGGACAACCGTACGATGCCAGCTCCCTTTGCATTCGTCTTTCCCGGTCAGGGCTCGCAATCCGTCGGCATGCTGGCGAAGCTCGCCGCCGCCGAGCCGGTCGTGACCGAAACCTTTGCCGAAGCTTCTGAAGTTCTCGGGTACGACCTGTGGAAACTGGCCCAGGAGGGACCTGAGGAGGCGATGGCGCAGACCGAGCGGACACAACCCCTCATGCTGGCTGCGGGCGTGGCCACTTGGCGTGTTTGGAAGAAGCACGGGGGGCCGATGCCGGCGGCCATGGCGGGGCACAGCCTGGGTGAGTACTCGGCCCTGGTCGCGGCCGACGCTCTGGACTTCAAGACAGCTGTCGGACTGGTGCGTTTCCGGGGTCAGGCGATGCAGGAGGCAGTACCTCAGGGCCAAGGCGCTGTCGCAGCGATCCTGGGCATTGACGATGCCGAAGTGGAGGCCGCGTGCCGCGAGGCAGCCGGCGGCGAGCTCGTGCAGGCGGCGAACTACAACTCCCCGGGGCAAGTCGTCATCGCCGGCGCAGCAGCGGCCGTCGAGCGGGCCATCGCAGCCTGTCAGGCGCGCGGTGCCAAACGTGCGATCAAGCTGCCTTTGAGCGTTCCGGTGCACACACCGCTGATGCAGCCGGCCTCGGATCGCATGCGCGACGCGCTGGCCGCAGCGGAGTTTCGGACGCCGCAAGTGAAAGACATCTATACGGTCGATCTGCGCAAACACGGCACGCCCGATGAGATCCGCGCCGCGCTCGTCGAACAGATCGTCAAGCCCGTGCGCTGGACGGAAACGATTCAAGCCATGCTCGCGAGCGGCATTCGCGTCATCATCGAGTGCGGACCGGGTCGCGTCCTGACGGGACTCAATCGCCGTATCGAGAAGAATCGCGAGATTGCCATGCTGGCGATCGAGGATCCGGAATCGTTGCAGCAAGCATTGTCGGCCTGCAGGTGAAGCTATGAGCGATAACTTGGAGTTGAGTCAGGATGTCGCGCTCGTGACGGGCGCCTCTCGCGGCATCGGCCGCGCGATTGCGCTGGAGCTCGGGCGCCGCGGTGCCACGGTTGTCGGTACCGCCACGAGCGAAGCGGGCGCTCAGAGCATCACGCAGACGCTCGCCGAGGCCGGCGTGAAGGGCAGAGGCGTGGTGTTGAACGTCGCCTCGCAAGAGTCGGTCGATGCGCTGCTTGCCGATCTCGAACAGCACGAAGGCAACCCTTCGATCCTCGTCAACAACGCGGGCATCACGCGCGACAATTTGCTCCTGCGCATGAAAGCCGAGGAATGGGACGAGATCATCAATACGAATTTGAACTCGGTGTATCGGATGTCGAAGGCCGTGCTGCGCGGCATGATGAAGGCACGGCGTGGACGCATCATCAACATCGCCTCGATCGTGGGCGTGATGGGTAACGCCGGACAGACGAACTACGCAGCGGCGAAGGCGGGCATGATCGGCTTCTCCAAGTCCCTCGCGCGCGAGGTCGGCTCCCGGGGGATTACGGTGAATGTGGTTGCGCCGGGGTTCATTGCCACCGACATGACGGCCCAGTTGCCGGCCGAGCAACGCGAGCAGCTGATCCAGCAAGTTGCGTTGGGGCGACTAGGTGCAGTCGAGGACGTAGCGTATGCCGTTGCGTTTTTGGCATCGCCGCAGGCCAGCTACATCACAGGGGAAACCTTGCACGTCAACGGCGGCATGTACATGGTTTGATTGCCCTGCCGGCGTGCAACTGATGCGCAAATGCCGCACAGCGGGTGTGCAGGTCTTTTTCGGAAATGTTGGTTCGTTCAAGGTCTTAACATAGAATACGCCCCCCTCGGACTGCCCACATCGAGGATGCGGGCCGTCGTAGTGAAGGGTTCAAGCAGTCTCACAGAGGACTCGTATACCAATGAGCAGTATCGAACAGCAGGTTAAGGCGATCGTTGCGGAGCAGCTGGGGGTCAAAGAAGAAGAAGTCACGAACGACGCCTCCTTCGTGGACGATCTGGGCGCCGATTCGCTCGACACCGTCGAGCTCGTGATGGCGCTCGAAGAAGAGTTCGAAACGGAAATCCCGGATGAGGACGCCGAGAAGATCACGACCGTTCAGCAGGCGATCGATTACATCACCGAGCGTCGCAACCAGGGCTGAGCCGGTTCGACGATCCGCAGGTGGCGTCTGCCAAGGATGGCAAGCCAACCGCGATGTTCCCTATCACACATCCTGATAGCTGTCCCCCGAGGTTAAACTTTTGGCCAAGCGACGCGTCGTCATCACAGGCCTGGGTATCGTCTCGCCCGTCGGTAGCTCGATTGCGAGCGCTTGGGAGAACGTGCTTGCCGGTCGTAGCGGAATCGGTCCCATCACTCGTTTCGATGTGAGCGCCTTTCCGTCGCGATTCGGCGGTGCGGTTGCGGGGTTCAATGCAGAGGACTATCTGCCCGCAAAAGAGCTGCGGAAGATGGATCCGTTCATGCACTATGGATTCGCCGCTGCAGCGGATGCGATCAAGGATTCCGGGATCGAGATCACGCCGGAAAACTCCGCGCGCATCGGTGTTGCCATGGGTGCGGGCATCGGCGGCCTCGACACGATCGAGGAGAACCACACGAAGTGGATAGAGACGCGCAGCCCGAAGCGCATCTCTCCGTTCTTCGTCCCGGGCAGCATCATCAACATGATCTCGGGTCATGTGTCGATTCATTTCAAGCTGACCGGCCCGAATATCGCGACCGTCACCGCTTGTACGACGTCGACGCATGCCATCGGGCTCGCGGCGCGCCTGATTCAATACGGCGATGCCGACGTCATGGTGGCCGGCGGCGGCGAAATGGCGACGACGCCGCTCGGGCTCGGCAGCTTCGCGCAAGCGCGTGCTTTGTCGACACGCAATGACGATCCGCAGAGAGCGAGCCGTCCGTGGGACAAGGATCGCGACGGTTTCGTGCTGTCGGACGGCGCGGGCGCTGTGCTGCTCGAGGAATACGAGCATGCGAAGAAGCGCGGTGCGCGCATTTACGCGGAGCTCGCCGGCTTCGGTATGAGCGGCGATGCTTATCACATCACCGCGCCGCCGGAGGACGGTGAGGGCGCGCGCCTGGCGATGTCCAACGCGCTCAAGGATGCGCAGCTCAACCCCGAAGACGTCCACTACATCAACGCGCACGCGACGTCCACGGAGCTGGGCGACCGCGCCGAGACGACTGCGATCAAGCGATGCTTCGGCGATCACGCCTACAAGCTCGCAGTCAGCTCCACGAAATCGATGACGGGTCACTTGCTTGGTGCCGCCGGCGTGGTGGAGGCGATCTTCTCCATTCTGGCGATTCGCGACCAAGTGGCACCGCCGACGATCAATCTCGACGAGCCGGGCGAGGGCTGCGATCTCGACTACGTCCCGCACACGGCGCGCGAGATGCCGATCAAAGTGGCCCTTTCGAATTCGTTCGGCTTCGGCGGCACGAACGGCACTCTGATCTTCCGCGCGCTCGAGTAAGCCGCTCGCGAGTGCGTATCCTGATCGCGTGAAGTTGGCGGGGGATCCGCGATGGCATCCGCCCGAGGACCTTGATCTTCCGCGAGCGATGCGTGCTGCAGCGACCATGAATGCTCTTGCGATTCGTCCGGTTCGAATCGAACCAACGACGATGCTCGCGCTGCAGTCGGCGTATCCGGAGAAGTATTGCGCGTTCCTCGAGAGCGCGGCCTCCGGCGCACCGCTCGGCCGTTTCGACATCTTGTTCGCCTTCCCGCAGGAGGCGCTCACGTTGCGTCCTGACGGCACCTTGGATGGGCCGACCGTAGCGACCGCTCCTTCGAGTCGTTTTCTCGACAGTTTCGATCGATGGTGGCAGGCATTGCGCGAGCCGATGCCTGCATGCGAGCTTCCGTTCCGCGGCGGCTGGCTCGTCTATCTAGGCTACGAGCTTGCGGCGCAAATCGAACCGCGCTTGAAGCTGCGCATGCCGGGGAACGGCGTGGTCGCCACTGCGCTGCGGATTCCCGCGGCCATCGTGCGCGAGCATGCATCAGGACAGGCATGGATCGTTGCAGAGCCGCAGTTTGCATTCTTGCTCGAGGAAATTTCCCGCGACATCGACACCGTGCCGGAGCCGAGTTTTCGTTCCGGATCGTTGCTCGCCGCATCGATCGGCGAAGATCCACCCGAACGATTCGTCGATGCGGTAAGGCGTGCGCTCGAGTACATCTCACGCGGCGACATCTACCAAGCCAATCTTTCGCGCGGCTGGCGCGGCCGCTTGGCCGACGCCGTGCGACCGCAACATGTCTATCAGCGTCTGCGACGCACGAACCCAGGGCCGTTCAGCGCGCTCTTGACGATCGATGATTGGGCGATCGCAAGCTCTTCGCCGGAACGCTTGATTCGAATCGAGAACGGCTGGATTTCGACGCGGCCGATCGCCGGGACCCGGCCACGTGGCGAAAATGTCGAAGCCGATCGTGCGCTCATCGCGGAGTTGCGCGCGCACCCGAAGGAACGTGCCGAACATGTGATGCTCATCGATCTCGAGCGCAACGATCTTGGGCGGGTCTGCGAGCCGGGTACGGTCGAGGTCGACGAATACATGACGATCGAGACCTATGCGCACGTTCATCACATCGTCTCGAACGTGCGGGGCAAACTACGCGACGGGGTGGCACCGGGCCAAGCTTTGGGTGCCGTGTTTCCGGGCGGCACGATCACGGGGTGCCCCAAGGTGCGTTGTATGGAAGTGATCGCCGAGTTGGAGGACACTGCGCGAGGCGCCTACACGGGCTCGTTGGGTTATGTGAATCGCGACGGCACCATGGACTTCAACATCCTGATCCGCTCGCTCGAGTTGCATGGCAATGAGTTCGAGCTGCGCGCGGGCGCGGGCATCGTGGCAGATTCGGTGCCTCTGCGCGAGCTGGAGGAATCGCGCGCAAAGGCACGCGGCGTGTTGCGAGCCTTCGATTGAGGGATCGGCGATGCTGTCAGTGCTCGTCAATGGTCAGGAATGCGCAGATCCGGCACACGCGATCTCCGTGACCGACCGCGGACTGGCTTACGGCGACGGCTTGTTCGAAACGATGCTGCTTGCGCGCGGCAAGGTGCGGTTGCTCGAAGCGCATTTGCGTCGACTGACCGATGGTTGCAGACGGCTCGGTATCGACTACCCCGGCGACGAAATGCTTACAGCCGACATCGCGCGTGTGTGCGAAGCGCATGGAGACGGTGTCGTGAAGCTCATCCTGACGCGAGGCGTCGGTGGGCGCGGATATCGACCGACATCGACGCCGTGCACGCGCATCGTATCGCTGCACGAGCCCGTCGAGTCCACGCCGGCGATCCGCGTGCGATGGTGCGAAACGCGCTTGTCGCGAAATGCTGCACTTGCAGGCATCAAGCACTTGAATCGGCTCGAGCAAGTGCTCGCGCAGGCGGAATGGCAGGATCCCGAGATTGCCGAAGGATTCATGCTGGACAGCGAAGGCGAGCTCGTGTGCGCCACGTCAGCGAACATTTTCATCGTTCGCGGTCACGAACTGATTACGCACGATCTGCGCTATTGCGGCGTGCGAGGCATCATGCGCGGTGAAGTGATTCGGATTGCGAATGAGCTCGGGATACCGGTGCGCGAAGAACCGATCTGGCCCGAAGATCTCGAGACGGCCACCGAGGTGTTCGTTACGAATGCCGTGCGTGGGATCCGGTCCGTGACGGCGCTCGAGGAATTTTCGTGGCCGTACGGCAAAGTGACTCAATCCTTGCGCGAGGCATTGGAACGCGATGCGTAAGACATTGCGATGGTTGAGCGTCATTGTTGTCCTGCTGCTCTTCGGCGGCGGCGCGCTCGTGGCCTGGAGTTATGCGTGGCTGAACCAACCGCTCGCCGCGCTGACCGAGCCGACGGTTTACGAAGTGCCGCGCGGCGCGAGCTTGCGATCCGTGGCTCGCGACTTACACGAGCGCGGCATCATCGATCGGCCGCAAGTGTGGATTGCCGCCGGAAGGCTGAGCGGCAAAGCAAGCGCGCTGAAGGCGGGCGAATACCGCATCGAGCCGGGCCGAACTCCGCGGGGCTTGCTCGACCTGCTGAGCTCCGGCCAAGTTGTCCTGCACGGCATTACCTTCGTGGAAGGCTCGCGCTTCGTGGACATCCTCGCGCAGCTTCGCGCGAATCCTGCGGTACGTATCGAGTATGCGAATCGTTCGGAAGACGAGATCATGCGCGCCGTCGGCAAACCAGGCGTGCATCCGGAAGGGCAGTTCTTCCCGGACACGTATCACTTTCCGCGGCACACGCCGGATATCGAGATTTTGAAGCTTGCTTCGTCGCGAATGACGGCGGAGCTCGACAAGGCCTGGGCAGAGCGTGCGCCGGACTTGCCGCTCGCCGGACCGTATGAAGCGCTGATCCTGGCTTCGATCATCGAAAAGGAAACCGCGCTCGATCGTGAGCGTCCGATCATTGCGGGCGTGTTCGTGGAGCGCCTGCGGCGCGGCATGCGCCTGCAGACGGATCCGACGGTGATTTACGGGATCGGACCGAGCTTCGACGGCAACATTCGCCGGGCCGATTTGCTGCGCGACACGCCGTACAACACGTACACGCGCGCGGGATTGCCGCCGACGCCGATTGCGTTGCCGGGGCTCGAATCGCTGCGCGCCGCAGTTCGGCCCGAGATGACAGGCAAGCTCTTCTTCGTCGCGACGGGCGAGCCGGACGGCAGCCACTATTTTTCTGAATCGCTCGCCGAGCACCAAGCCGCGGTGAGGCGCTATCTGCAGCGATTGCGCAATCGCGAGTGACGGTTGATACGATGAGCCGAGGCAAGTTCATCACGATCGAAGGCGGCGAGGGCGTCGGCAAGTCGACGCAAATCGCGGAACTGCGCGACTATCTGACTTCGCGCGGCTTGCGCGTGACGGTGACGCGCGAGCCCGGCGGAACGCCGCGGGCGGAACGTATTCGAGCGCTGTTGCTCGAGCCGAGCGACGAGCCGATGCCGCCGATGTGCGAGCTGCTCCTGATGTTTGCCGCGCGAGCCACGCACATCGCGAATGTCATCGAGCCGGCGCTGGCACGCGGCGAATGGGTCGTGTGCGATCGATTCACGGATGCGACTTATGCCTATCAGGGCGGCGGACGGGGGATGGATGTGTCGAGTATTGCCGCGCTCGAGAAACTCGTTCAGGGCGAGTTGCGTCCGGATCTGACGATTCTGTTGGATGCGCCGCTCGAGGTCAGCGCGGCGCGTGCTCGCAAACGCAACGAAGCGAACGGCACGGCTGACCGATTCGAGCGCGAGCGGCGAGATTTTTTCGAACGAGTTCGCTCGACCTACCTGCAGCGGGCGCGCGCAGAACCGAATCGATTCGTTGTGATCGACGCGAGCAGCGATCGTCAAACCGTCAGCGAAGCGATTCGCGCGGCGCTTGCCGCGCATTTGAATGAGAAGGCGACATGACTCAGGAGTTGCCGAAACCAAGGCGCTTGCCGTGGCACGAAGAGGCCGTCGCCAAGCTGCAAGCCGCTTGGCAGGTCAAACGCATGCCGCATGCACTGCTCGTGGTCGGTGCAGACGGGCTCGGCAAACGCGAGCTTGCTGCATGGCTCGCTAGCGCGGTTTTGTGCGAGCGATCGACGGAGACCTTGTCGAGCTGCGGGGAATGCGCTAGCTGCAAGCTCATCCTCGCCGGCTCCCATCCCGACTTGTGGTGGGTGAGTCCGGAAGAAGACAAACAACAGATCTCGATCGATCAGGTTCGCGAAGCGTGCGAGCGTTTGAGCAAGACGAGCTATCGGCAGGGTTACAAAGTGGCCGTGGTGACGCCGGCGCATGCGATGACGATCGCGGCGGCCAACAGCTTGCTCAAGACGCTGGAAGAGCCTTCACCGCAAAGTCTGCTGATCTTGCTCAGCGCGCAGCCGTCGGGATTGCCTGCGACGATTCGCAGCCGCTGCCAGCAGATCGCAGTTCGACGGCCGAGCCAGGAAAGCGCGCTCGCGTGGCTACGCAGCGAGAATGTCGCGGACGCAAGTCCCGCGTTGCTCGAATTCGCGGGCGGCGCACCTTTGCGAGCGATCGAATACGCCAATGGCCGGTTCGAGACGCTCGATCGGGAGATGCAGCGTGCTTTGCGGGAGCTGTTGGCCGGAGAGACGGATGTGACGCAAGTCGCGTCCGCATGGGCCAAAGAGGGGTTACCGGACCGCCTGACCTGGCTCGACCTGTGGCTGACCTCGGCTGCTCGCGGTGCACTTGCTGGAAGTGCCGATCTGGTCACGTTCCCACCTGGACCCATGCCCTTGCCAAGGGGCACAGGCGCGTTGAACATAAGCGGCCTGTACGAAGTGGTCGATCGGCTTCGGGCCTTGAAGGCACAGCTGACGCGCACGGCACTGCAGCGCGAGCTGGCCTTGGAGTCGTGGCTGATCGCACTCCTGCAATGTCTGGCGCCAGCCAAGGCACAACGAACTTCAACCGGATAGCGAAACGAGAGTCGTGAACAGACAGATGCGTCAGCCGAGCAGCAAACCGGGATTGCTGACTCTCACGATCAAGGACAAGAGCGCCTTGTATCTCGCTTACATGCCCTTCGTGAAAAACGGAGGCCTGTTCATTCCCACGAACAGCAACTATCGGCTCGGCGACGAAGTGTTCATGCTGCTCAATCTCATGGGCGAGGAAGAGAAGCTTCCGGTCGCCGGGCGGGTGATCTGGATGACGCCGAAGGGCGCGCAAGGTAAGCGCACCGCAGGCATCGGCGTTCAGTTCAGCGAGCAGGACCGGGGCACGACACAGCGCAAGATCGAGAGCTATCTCGCGGGCGCCCTGGGCGGCGATAAACCCACGCACACGATGTAACCCGCTTCGACTTACGAACGCCGCCTTCGGGCGGCGTTTTCGTTTTCAGGCTCGCAGCACGAACTAGTCAGGCCTGATTGATCGACTTCATGCCGTCGTTCAACACGTAAGCCTGAAACCCGCGCTCGGCGAGAATGTAAGCCGCAGCGGAGCTGCGGCGTCCCGTGTCGCAATACACGACGTACGGCGTGTTGCGGTCGAGGGATTTGAGCTTCAAGCGAAGGAAGTACAAGGGCACGTTCAGCGCACCGGGCAGGTGATCGTGGTCGTATTCGCTGGGTAGCCGCACGTCCAGCCACTTTCCGCCCCGGGCAACGATGAACTCCGCCTTACTCTTGTCCACGCGCTCGAGCAAGGGTTCGTTCATGAGCGTGAGGAAGTCGTCGCGATTGAGTCGCATGACGACCACATCCGTCATCGCCGTGATCGTCGCGTTGCGCCGTGCATCGGAGATGAGCGCCTCTTCGCCGAACGAATCACCAACGCCCAGTTCCGCAAGCTTGATGCCTTCGCGGCTAAGCGGCGTCTCGCGCGTAACGGCACACTTGCCTTTCGCGATGACATAAAAGTAATCGCCTTCGTCGCCTTGACGGATGATGACTTCGCCGGGCGCGTAATCCACGCGCTGCATCCGCAGGAAGATCGCCTGAATGTTCGCCGGCGGGATACGGTGAAACGCCTTCGTCTGCAGCAGTACAGTCATCCAGTCGTCGCTTTCCGCGAGATCTTCCTCGAGCGTCTGCAACTCGTTGACTTCGTAGGAACCGGTCTGATCCCACGTCACGATCACATCGAGCAGCTCGCTGTCGATGGCGATGATTTCCGCGCGTTCGGATACGACCCGTGCGCTGCAACGTCGCGGCGAGCTCGGTGCAACGGGGTTGCGTGCTTCGGGTGAGCCTGCACGAATCGTGTAGATGGTGCGGCCGTCCGAGATCAGCTCGAGCGTGCCGCGTAGGAGGAAATAGGTATACCTGTCGGTCTCGCCCTCTTTGAATAGAAGGCGCCCTTGAGGGAGCTCGCGCGTCGTCGCCTTGCGCGCGATCGAGTGCAGACTCTCACGTTTGAGCCCATCGAGCGGGGAAAACGTTTTGAGCAGACTTACATCGAGAGGCTTACTCCCCATTTCTCTCCCAAAGAACGGTTTAAGCGGAAACGCATGAGACACTCCCTGTGCCATTTCGTCACCTTTGACCTTGCGACGCGGGCTTCGTGCCCTGCGAATCGGATCACGCGAGTTGTTGCCATCCCGGATCCGGTCTGAAGCGCTCACCATAGCGCGATTCGAGCGCCCGTAGGCGCTCAATTACTGCCTCGATGCCCCGGTTTCTCGCGTATTGAAGCGGACCGCCGCGGAACGGTGCGAATCCGGTGCCGAAAATCACACCGGCATCGACGAGATCGGCATCGGCGACCACCTGCTCGCGCAGCACGGTTACTGCTTCGTTCACGAGCGAAAGTATGAGGCGGTCCTGCAGGTCCTCGGGCAGCGGACGGTCGCCGGCGGGCGGTTTCTGCGGTTTGCCGTCTTGCCAAACATAGAACCCAGCGCCGGTCTTCTTGCCGAACTTCTTTTGTTCGACGAGCCGCAGAAGCGTTGCGGGCGCGGCAGTCGTGTCCTCGAAAAACACCTTGCCGACACTCATGATCACATCGAGCCCCACGACGTCAGCGAGCTCGATCGGTCCCATCGGCATGCCGAAGCTTTCGGCTGCTTCGTCGATGAGCGCATAAGGCACACCTTCTTCGACTGCTCGAATTGCCTCGCTCAAGTACGGCATCAACACGCGGTTGACCAGGAATCCAGGCGAGCTGCGGCACGGGATGGCGAGCTTGTCGATTTGACGCGCAAAGGCCAGGGCCTTGGTCACGCAAGCGCTGTCCGATACTTGCGAATGAATGACTTCGACCAGCGGCATGCGGGATACCGGGTTGAAGAAATGCAGTCCGACGAGGCGCGAAGGGTCGGCAAGCTTTTCGGCTAGCTGTTCGAGAACGATGCTCGAGGTATTCGTGGCCAACAATGCGCCGGGCTTCAGCTTGGGCTCGACGCGCGCGTACAGCTCGCGCTTGGCCTCCAGGTTCTCGAAGATCGCTTCGATGACGACGTCGGCCTGTGCGACGCCTTCGCCTTCGACATCGGCTTTGAGGCGCTGCATTGCCGCTTCACGCTTGATCGGGTCGGGATAACGCTTCTCGAAGAACGCGCGCGCTCGATCGAGCGCCGGTGTCACATATTCCATCGCTCGATCTTGCAGCGTCACGTTGAGCCCGCGCGCCGCACACCATGCAGCAATATCGCCGCCCATGACACCGGCACCGATCACGTGAACGTGTTGAGCAGGCGCCTCGGCCGATTTCGCGGCTGACTTCAAACGCTCCTGGAGGAAGAACACCCGAACGAGATTCCGGGACGTCGATGTGCAGAGCAGCTCCGCCATCGACTTGGCTTCTGCCTCATAGGCTTCGGGACCGCGGCCGCCGAATCGTTGCCAGAGATCGATGAGCGCATACGGAGCAGGGTAGTGATCGACGCGCGCCCGCTTGGCAACCTGAGCGCGCATGCGGTTTGCGAGCAGCGGACGAATCGGTCCGGCATTGAGCAGGCGGTCGCGCAGCGACATACGGCGTCGAGCATGCGGATTGAGCGCGAGCTGTTTCGCGGCCTGACGCAGCTCGTTTGCAGGTACGATCCGGTCGACGAGCCCCAGCGCGAGCGCTTGCTTCGGCCGAACATTGCGACCCGTCAGCATCAAATCCATCGCTGCGATCGGACCGATTAGCTGGACTGCGCGAACCGTTCCGCCGAGCCCGGGATGCACGCCCAGTTGCACTTCCGGAAACCCCAGCGTGATCGAGGAATCATCCGCCAGCACGCGGTAACGGCACGCCAGTGCAAGCTCAAGCCCGCCGCCGAGCGCGAAGCCGTTGATGGCGGCTACCGTGGGGCAGGGGAGTTGTTCGAGCTTGTCGAAGAGCATCTGACCCTGGCGGATCATGTCGTAGGCCTGGTCCGGGGATTGAATGCCGACGAACTCCTTGATGTCGGCACCGGCAACGAAACCGGGCTTGGCGGACGTGATGATCAGTGCTTGCGGCAGGTTGCTGGCGAGGGTCGCAAGATGCGTGTCCAACTCCTCCATGACGGCGCGCGACAAGCTGTTTGCCGTGGCGTCCTTGCGATCGATCGTCAGCCATGCGACCCCATCCGAGTCGCGCTCTAGCGTCCAATGAGCGGTTGCCGGGTTAGCGGTCACGACGGTACCTCGCAAGTCAGGCCGGCGAGCGGCGAACGGTGAAATCGCAAATCAGCGGACGGTGATCCGAGAAGCGCACGTCAGGAACGTCGAATTGAGTGATTTCGATCCCGTTCGAATACAACACGAAATCGAGCTCTTTACGAGGATTGCGGCTCGGATAGGAGGGCAGCCCGAGCCGATTGGCGCTCTTCAGACCGGAAGCTTCCATGAACAGGTAGATCTCGTGATCGCCCCAGAACGTGTTGAAGTCGCCTGCGACGATGACCGGCTTGCTCGCCCGTTTGACGAGCTCGTGCAGGTGACGCAGCTGATCGTGCCGATGGCGGAACTTCAGAGAAAGGTGCACGAGAAAAATCGCGACGTCCTCGAGCTCGAGCTCGATGATGAGGCGCTTGATGCCGGTTTCGAAGTAATGAAAGCGTTCGCCCTCGACGCGCGGCGCTGCGAGGAAGGCGTTGCCCTGTTTGCGGACGATGGGAAGAAACTGGTTGAGCGAATCCTCGCCGTACTTGCACTGATAAATGGAGTAATGGCCGAGGGAGTCCGCGATCAGTTTCGCTTGATTGACCAGCCCGGAGCGAATCGAGCCGGTGTCGATCTCGATGAGCCCGACCAAGTCGGGGTCCAGGGACTTCAGGTACTGCGTGATCCGTTCCAAGACGCGCGGATTGCTGCGCAAATATCCGGCGCCCGGGATGGGCAGGTGAAACGCCGGACCGGTACCCGTTGCGTACCGAATGTTGTAGAGGACGAATCGCATCGTGGGGGGTGGGTGCGCACGCACGAGATCGCAACACGACATTCTATAGGAGCCGCACGGAGCTGCCGAATTGGCTAATTCCTGAAAACTGCGGCTTTTCGCGCCGGGGCATGCATTCTCCTTTAAAATCCGCCCGCGGCGCGGGCAGGGCCCCGCGGAGGACAGCGACGTGAGCAGTATTTCTCAGCAAAATCCGGTTCGGGTCTTCGTGGCGCATGCCTTCGAGCGTGGCGAAGACTATGTCCGTGTGTTCGAGTACCTGGAAAGCTCGCGCAACTTTTACTACCGCAACTGCAGCGATCCGGACGTTCAGCTCGTCGACCCGGAGAAAATGAAGGACGAGCTGCGCAAACAGATCAACCTGGCCGAGGTCGTCATCGTACCGGCCGGACTCTATCGCACGGCGCGCGAGCGCGAATTGGTCGATTTCACGCTGAATTGCGCCAAAGGGCTGGACAAGCCGGTGATCGTCGTCGAGACGTTCGGGGTCAAGGAAAAGCTCCCCGTTCAGCTCGAGGCCTTGAGCGACGAACAGGTCGAATGGAACGAGCGAGAGATCGCAGACGCGATCCGCCGCCAGGCACGGCACGAGGACACGTCCCGCTGGGACGTCATCGAATTCAAGCTGGATTGAGGTCGAATCAGCCGTCGCCGGAATTGACGGCTCGGAGCTTCGGGCGTTGCTGGTACTGGACGCGCGCGATGACGGCGAGCATGTTCACGATGCGCTCCGCCAGATGCCCGGCTTCCGACTCGGACATCTTGCGTACCGTTGCTTGGGGCGCGGTTTCGCCGCGAAGCGGTCGAACTCGGCACATACAGCTCGCCAGAGAGGAAAAGTCCTCCCGAATTTCACTCGGAAGCTCGCTCTCATCGAGACCTTCCAGGTGCTGTCGGTAGGCTTCCAGTAAACGGTGTTTGATCGGACCCGCGGAAGCCAAGATCACCGTAGCGGCGAAAAAGTGTTCCCAAGCGCTGTTCATACCGAAAACGACCCTAAACGGAGTGAATGGATCACCAGCCGTCGGTCCCTCGGGACGGGAAACCGGCAGCGCATATCGCGACCGTAAAGCTGAGAAAATACTTTAAGTACACGCTGCAGTTTTTCTGATGACTGCTCAAGCGTGTACAGCCGGAATATACACCTGGAGGTAACAAAGGCAACCCATTTGGGCATAGTTAGAATCTACTGTAAGTACGTATAATGTATATTAAGTTAAATTATATATGCGGTTTCGTGGTCCGGTTGGTGGCTGTTGTTGCGCCAACGAAATCCCGGTAACCCCCTTCAGAATTCCAGTGAGTCATGGCGGCGCCTTTTCAGTTCAGATGGTCCCTTGGGTTCTTTTCGCGGCAAGAACCAATCTCGCGCGACTCCTAGGTCTAGTCAGCGATGCATCAGCCTGGGCTCCGGCATCAAGAGCGACATCCTGTGCGGTACGCACTACGTGCTCGGGTATGTCGAACACGAGCTTACGATTGAAAACTGTCCTATCTAGCTTTGTAGCCTCAGGATCTCCTGGGTTCAAAGGAGTCAGCACCCACGGCTACGGAACAGGACCGGTGTCGACTCTCAAGCGATCCAACCCGCCAGCGAGAAGGCGCCGTCCACGTCGACCACTGTACCGGAACACATCGCCGCTCTTGGCGATGCGAGAAAGACGATGGTTTGGGCGATGTCTTCCGGCTGCAGCCATCGACCCAACGGAAACTGCTCGTCGCGGCGCTGCGATTTCTCGGTCAACAGCGTTCGCGTCGGTCCCGGACAGACGGCATTCGCGCGAATGCGCTTGCTTGCCCACTCGTAGGCCGTCTGCCGAGTCAGTGCAAGCACGCCGGCCTTGGCGGCCGCGTATGCAGCTCCGCCGAGCGGGGAAACACCGTGTGCTGCGATCGAAGCGACATTGACGATCGATCCGCCGCCTCGTCGCTGCATCGGATTCAGCACCCCACGTGTGGCGATGAACGCAGAACGTAAATTGAGTGCCAAGGTCGCATCCCACTCGGCGACCGTCAGCTCTTCGAGCTTGCGGCGCGGACCGCCGCCGACGTTGTTCACGAGCACATCGACGCCTGGCTCGTTGCGGTCGATGTCCGAGAACACACGCTCCAATGCGACGGCATCGCACACGTCGACCGCAAACGCCGAGCCGCGGATTTCTGTAGCGAGCTGCTGTGCCGCAGGGGCATCGACGTCGATGATCAATACGCGAGCGCCGAGCTTGGCGAACTCGCGAGCAACCGCTGAACCGATGCCATGAGCGCCACCCGTCACGACGACGCAAGCGCCTTCGAATTCACGCACGTTCGCGCTCCAATTCGAAGCCGATCACGGGATGCGGTCGGTACGGCGCTTCGAGCAGCGCACGCTCGTCGGCAGAGAGCACGACATTCAACGCCTCGCAGGCGACCTCGATCTGCGACGGATCGGAAAAGCCCAAAATGGGTGACACCACGCCGGGCGATCCGAGCAGCCAGGCGAGCGCGAGCTTCGAAGGTGGTTCGCCACGTTCCGCGGCGAATGCATTGAGTTGCGCGATCACCGGCGTGTCCAGCTCCGGCAGAAAGCGCGATCTGGCAAGCGGATCGCCTGCGAGTCGCGCCGCGTCGCCGGCGGATCCCGCCAACAATCCACGCGCTAGCGGCGACCACGGCGTCATGCCAACGCCCTCCTCCAGACACAGCGGCACCATCTCGCGTTCCTCTTCGCGATAGATGAGGTTGTAATAGTTCTGCATGGAGATGAAGGGCGAATAGCCGAGCGATCTTTGCATGGCGAGCGCCTTCATGAAGCGCCAAGCGGACATGGAGGAAGCGCCCACGTACCGCACCTTGCCGCTGCGAACGAGGAGATCGAAGGTCTGCAATGTCTCCTCGATCGGCGTCTGCGGATCCCATCGGTGCATCAGCAGCAGATCGACATGTTCGAGCTGCAATCTTTTTAGGCTCGCCTCGACGCTCGCGAGCATGTGTCGGCGCGACAAGCCTCGATCGTTGGGTCCGGGTCCGGTCGCGAAGAATACTTTGGTGGCGATGACATACTCGTCCCGTGATGCTGCGGAACGCAGTGCGGCGCCGAGAATCGTTTCCGCCTCGCCGGCACCGTAGGTCGGTCCGGTATCGAAGAAGTTGATGCCTTGATCGAACGCTTTGCGAACGATAGCTTCGGCCGTTTTGCGATCCGTGCGCCAAGTCTGCTCCGTGCAATTGCCGAAGCTCGCAGAGCCGACGCACAAGCGCGAAACGACGAGCCCGGAGCGGCCAAGTTGTCTGTACTGCATTACTCGTTCTTCACGGGATCGAACAAACGAGGATGCGCAACGCCACGGACTCGCAGGGGTTCGAGCAACGGCAACCATTCGGCCTGACGATCGAGGAGCCGCAAGGCACCGAGATCCTCCACAAGATCTTCGAGGCGAGTAACGCCGATGAGCGCGGTCGTCGACTTCGCTACCGCAAAGGCGATGGCCAATTGCGCCGCGCTTGCACCGAAGCCGGCAGCAATCTCTTGCAGTTTCGGCTGCAGCGCACGAATGCGTTCTCGGATTCCGCCTGCATCCCGCGCGATGTTGCGTTCACGCGGTCGTTCGCCTCGTGCAAAAGCGCTCGGATCGACCCGATCCCGATCGAGATGACCGGCGAGGATGCCGCCCTCGAGCACGAAAGCGGCACACAGACCGATCGATTTGTTCGCGAACAGCTGCGAATACGCCTCGCTCTCGACGATGTCGCGTCGCGCGACGTTGTATTGGAGCTGCACGAGTCGCGGCTGCGATTTTCCTTGAAGCTGCGTCTTGGCCTGAACGATCTGCCCTGCTTCCCAATTCGTGACGCCCCAGGCCCGCGTAAGACCCGTGCGTACCAGTCCGTCGATCTCCTCGCAGAAGGCTGCGAAGTCCAGCCCTTCAGTCGGCCGCGAGACCATTACGAGCTCGACGTGATCGACGCGAAGCCGCTCCAGAGACGCTCGTACTTGCTGCTCGAAAGACTGCTGCGGGTAGTTCCAGAGCCAGAGTTTCAGCGCTAGCTGATAGTCGCTGCGGCGAATACCAGCGAGACGGATCGATTCCGCGAACGCCGCTTCCGTATCCGGCTTGTCCCAGTAGTAGCCGATGTCGAACAGATTGATGCCCGCATCGATGGCCGCGCGCAAGAGCGCGGCGCAATCGGCCGTACTGAGCCTCGAGAACGTATTCCATGAACCGAGCGAGATGGCCGACACGTCGGCCATCCCGTCCCCGATGGAGCGATACAACATGCGCGTAACGCTCAGAACCGATAGCGAGCGATCGCAGAAATCTGACGAGGCTCGCCCGGCACGTTCAATTGGATACCGAAGATCGTCGCGTTCTGGTTGTAGACCAGATAGCGCTTGTCGGTGAGGTTCGAGCCCTCCACCGCCAGCTCCAAACCGTCCAGTGCCGAAGGCTTGAAGGCAATGCGAGCGTTGAGGAGCGTGTAGCTCTCCTCGAACGACGTCGGATCCGCAATCGTCAGGTACTGATCGCTCCGATAGCTCGCGTCTGCGCGGAACGTCCAATCGCCGATTGCGGTCGTCAGCTCGTACTGAGCGCCCAACGAGGCCGTCCATTCTGGAACGTGCGGCAACTTCGTATCGTAGGTGACGCCCACGACTCCGCCGGCAAGGCGCACGAACTCATTGTGCGTGTAGCCGACACCCAAGTTGAAGGTCAAACCGGTCGTCGGCCGGAAGGTCGATTCGATTTCCAAGCCATACAACTCGGCGTCTCCGCCGTTCTGCGTCACGTTCACGACACCGCCCGTCGGACCGGGCACGATCACGTTCAACTGAATGTCGGTCCAGTCGCTGAAGAACAACGCTCCGTTCAGGGTGAGCCGGCCGTCCAGCAGGGTCGACTTCACGCCGAGCTCGTAGGTGGAAAGCTCTTCGGGTCCATACACCGGGGTCGGCAACACCGCCGTCGGATTGCCGAAGCCGCCGGCCTTGAAGCCCTCGGAGTAGCTCACGTAGAGCATGACGTCGTCGAGCACGTGCCAGTTGAGTCCCACGCGCGGCGTGAACGAGAACCAATCTTCCGAGCGCGATTGCGCAGGAATCGAAACGATGCCGCGCTGAGGCAGGAACGTTTCGGTGACGAACGTCTTGTCGTCCCAGTTCGCACGTGCTCCGATCACGGCGGTCAGCGTCGGCGTGATGTCGAACTCTTCCTGGGTGAAGATTGCGATGGTTTCGGATTCGTACTTCTGTCGGACGATCGTGTCGCGCGCATCGCTCGCGAGTCCGGTCACCTCGTAGACGCCATGGAAGCTTTCGCTGAAGCGCCACCCTCGCCCATCCTCGCTGAAGTAGAAGACGCCGGCCAGGTACCTGAAGCGGTTGTCGAACAGCTCGCCGCTGATCTGGAACTCCTGACTGAACTGTTCGTCGTCGATTCTCTCGTGCGTCGAGGAAATCGTGAACGGCGACGTATCGCCGTCGACGCGTATTTCGGTCTCTAGCGTGCGCCAAGCGGTGATCGACTTGAAGCTGAAAGCGTCGCTCGGACTGATCGTAATCGTCGCCGAGGCACCGCCGATGTCGTAGTCGTCCTGCAGCGGGCTGCCGCTGTAGGTTGCGTACGCATCTCGAATCACCCAACGCGAGTCGTAGACCGTTCCCGCAGGCAGGCCGAGCGCGGCTGCCTGCACCGGTGCCGCGATTTCGTTGAAGCGCGCGACGAGCGCAGGAGGCACGTCATAGAACGAAGTCGCATGGGACAGCAATCCCGTGTTGCGTTGGCGACTGAAGTCGCCGCGCAGATCGAGCTCGGCGATATCGCTGAACTTTACGCGCAAGCCGCCGCGGACCACCAGGCGGTCTTCGTCGTTCGTGTCGATGCCGTCGAACAATCGCTTGCCGTAGCCGTCCGACGTGAACACACCGACCGCGAGCTTGCCGCCGACACGATCGTCGACGAGCGCTCCGTTGATGTGGCCCTGGGCATCCAGTCGGCCGTCTTCGCCGAATCGAAGGGCCACGCTTCCCTCTGCGGGGCCGCTCAGATTCGGTTGCGAGGTGATGACATTGACGGCTCCGCCGATCGTATTACGTCCGTACAGCGTCCCTTGCGGGCCGCGCAGCACCTCGATGCGCTCGATGTCCGAGATGCTCATGAGACCGCCGAGCGTACGCGCGAGATACACGCCATCGACGTACAAACCGACGCCAGGATCGGTCGGATACGCATAGTCGCCCGTACCCACGCCGCGGATCCAAGCGGCGTATGCCGATCCGCCCGCGGTCGGCCGGTTCGTGACGGTGACCTCGACGTTCGGCATGTAATTGGTGACGTTGCGAAGATTCGTCATGCCGCGCTGAGCCAGCGCCTCCGAATTGAGTGCGACGATCGAGAGCGGCGTGTCCTGCAGATCCTGCTCGCGACGCTGCGCGGTGACGATGATCTCTTCGAGTCGTGGTTCGTTGCCGGAACTTTGCGCGGCGCCGGTCATGGGCGTCAGGACGGCACCGATGGCTGCGCTCAGTAGTATCGATCGAGTCACCTGCGAATTTTTCATGTTCATCGTGTTCTCCCCCATTTCCCGTTTTCGGAACAACCCAGCTCGTTATCTCTGCTCTGACACACCTGCAACTTCAGCCCGACGGACGAGCTCCTCCTGAACTTCCGGCGAGAGCTGCGTGAAATAGGCGCTGCAGCCGCCGAGCCGAACGATCAGATCCGGAAATGCCGCGGGATTCCTTTGTGCAGCGCGTAGTGTTTCTGCATTCAGTACATTGAATTGAACGTGCTTTCCGCCTTTGGCGAAGTATTCGCGCACGGTTCGCGCGACGTTGCGCAAGCTTTCCGGGGTCGCGAACGCTTCGGGTCGCAAACACAGCTCCAGCGACATCGACTGCCATTGGCGTTGATCGACCTTCGCCGCACTGCGCAGCATGGCTTGGGTATCGATGCGTCCTTGGCCGATCGTCGGCGTCAAGGATTCCGCCGCGAGACACTCGCCGGCGCGACGTCCGTCGGGCGTCGCTCCGGTCAATGCACCGCCCGGAAAATTCGACGTGCCGATCGTGATCGCGGCAGGAATGAAGCGACCTCCATACACCGTCGTGTGCTTGCCGACCTCGGCAGCCCAGAACGCGTACAAATCGGCGGCGATGAGATCGACGGTGTCGTCGTCGTGGCCGAATTTCGGTGCTGCGAGCGCCAAGGCATGCAGTCGCTCGCCGTGGGATCCGGCCCAGTTCTCTTTCAGTGCTTGTACGAGCTCTGACGCAGTCGCTTGTCGCGTTTCGAACACGATGTGCTTGATGGCAGCGAGCGAATCGGCCACGTTGATCATGCCGATCGGATTGATCGCAGAGCCGTTCTCGTAGGGCATGGTGCGGCCGAGGATGTTCTGCGGCGATTTCAAGCCGTCTTCGGTCAGCGCCGTTTCGATGGTTTGCGGAAAACGCTCCGCGTACGCCTGCATCGTGACGTTGTTGAACTCGCCGTGCAGCGCGATGAAATGAGCGAGCTGAGTCTTGAGCGATTCGACGAACTCCTCGTAGGTCGTGCACTGCTCCAGGGACTTCGTGAGCGGCCCGACCTGCCTTCCGGTACGCGGGTCCTTACCGCCATGAATTGCGAACTCGAGGACACGCGGGGCAGTGAACATCGGCCACGCGATGGTGCGGGATCGACCTGGAATGTTGACGCCCAGCGATCCTGCCACTGCATAGTCGCGTGCGTCCTCGAGCGGCACGCCCTGATCCACGAGATAGGCGATCGTGGATTCGTCGCTGATCAGCGCCGGCAATCCGATGCCCGTCGAGATCAGCTCTAGCGCAGCGTGGAGCAATTCGTCCGGCGTATTCGCATGCACGCGCATCGTCAAGGTCGGATGCGGCGCAGGACAGTCTCGCGCAGCTTCGAGCAACAAATACGAAAGTTCGGTCGTCGCATCCCTGCCGTCGCGCGTCTGACCGCCGATCACGCAGTTGTGCCATTTCGCGAGGCCGCCGTACTTGGAGCGATGCGTATGGCCGCTCGTAATGACGATCTGCGAATCCTTGACGCGCAACCACTCGATCAACTCGAGCGCTTCCTCGCGAGTGATCCGGCCCGCTTTGAGATCGGCCTCGTAGTACGGCTGCATGTACTGATCGAATCGACCGAACGACAACACACCGGAGGGCAACACCATGAGCACCATGAACCAGAGCGACTGCATGGCCTCGCGGAACGTGCGCGCAGGCTGACCAGGGACGATCCGGCAAATTCGGGCGAGCTCGAGCAGCTCGGCGCGACGCTGAGGGTTCGATTCCTGGGCTGCGAGCGATTCGGCAAGCGCGGCGAAGCGTGCTGCGTAGCGGCGCACGGCTGCCAAGGCAATGAGGATCGCACGCAGCTGGTCGACCTTGGCGACCGCCGCAGCGCTATATAGTTGTGTGTTCTCGAGCTCTTTTTCGGCTTCGGCGATGAGGGCATCGATTCCTCGATGCAGCACTTTTTCGAATTGAAAGACGCCGATGATCTGACTGATCTCGTGGTGGATTCCCCAACCGCAGCCGATCATCCCGCCGGGACCCCACCCTTCCTCGCGACTACGAAACGGCGGCAGTACGACGCCAAGTTGTGCGTACGGCCACAAGCGCTTATCGTCGTAGAGCGACGTCATGCGTGCCGTGAGGCATCGCTTGCGCCAGTATTCGTTCATTTCGCGAATCAGGGGACGGTCCTGATCGGCCACGACGAATCCGCTCGCGCACAGGGCGTCGATTTCCGCATCGGGCCACGTCGACCACAAGCTCGTCAGCTCCACCGCACCGGGTTTGCTGGCGAGATTTCCGAGGAGCAGATCGTCGGGCTCGATGTAGATGGGGATTTCGTCGAGCACGGTTGCAAACGCCCGGGCACACCGGATGATCTGCGGCTCGCCTTCGGACTCGCTGAACGCGCGCGTCACGAGGAGCCCTTTGGCAATGCTCACCTCGAAGCGGCAGTCCCGAACCGCATCGAGCGACTTCAACAATCTTTGAATACGCGGTGTCACTGTTCTTTTGTTTCGCGCAAGCGCGTCTCCCCTACTTCGCCGCCGAATGCTAGGCGACGAGCTGACACGCTTGGTAATAAACTGGGATCATGTCGAACATGCAGAACGCGAATATTGCGAAGCTGGAGTTGCGGGCGCTCCTTGCGCTCGAGGCTCTGTTGCGCGATCGCAGCGTCAACAAGGCCGCGCAGCGCGTGGGGCTCAGCCAACCGGCGATGAGCCACCTGTTGGCGCGTCTTCGCAAGACTTTCGGCGATCAGCTGCTCGTGCGGGGTCGAAACGGGTTCGTGTTGACCGAGTACGGGGAACGCTTGCTAGGACACCTCGATGAGCTCGCTCCTCGCATCGAAGCGCTCGGCAGAGCAGAACAGTTCGATCCGAAGGTCAGTACGGCGACATTCCGTTGCGCCTGCACGGATCATGCGAGCGTCGTCCTCATGCCGCCCCTGATGCAGGCATTCAGCACGGCCGCGCCGCGCGCGATTCTCAAGATCCTGTCAGTGGCAAGCCGTCATCTAGATCTTGCACGGCTCGAGGCCACGCGTTTCGATCTCGTCGTCGGCTGGTTCGACGCTTTACCGGCCGACTGGCATGTGAAAAGGCTGTTCGACGAAAGACTGGTTTGCATTGCCAGCGCAACGCATCCCGCCATCGGCGAGACCCTCGATCTCGAAACCTTCCTCAGGCTCAAGCACGTCGTACTGGCTCCGGACGAGCGCGAGCTGCAGAACATGGCCGATATGACCCTCGCGTCGCGCGGACTGAAACGCAATGTCGGCGCCTTCGTTTCGAATTTTTCGGCGACGCCGTTCGTCGTCGCCGCATCCGAACTCATCGCGATGGTGCCGTCGACCTTGGCGGCCCGATTTGCCTATCTTCCTGGAATACGTCTGCACGAGCCGCCGATCGACTTTCCGACCTACCCCGTATCGATGGCTTGGCACCCACGCGTGCATGCCGAACCGGGCCATCGTTGGTTGCGCCAGCTCATCATCGACGCCGTACAGGTCACCGTCGCCCCTGCATGACCGATATTCGCGCGCTGCATGTTCGAGATCCATGAATACGATTGACGCGAGCGCATCGAATTCGCTCAGATCGCAAACATAAGAAGCGCGCATTGATGAGGGGGACCGATGACACAGACGCCTCTCGCCCCGGCGACGGAGTTTTCTGCAGCACGCCGCTATTACCTGCTGGTTCTGCTTGCGCTGCTGAACGTGCTGCTCGTGCTCGACAAGATCGTGCTGAGCGTCCTGCTCGAGCCGATCCGCGCGGAATTCGGCTTGAGCGATGTTCAACTCGGCGCGCTCATGGGCCTGGTGTATGCGATCTTCATGGGCAGCGCCGGGTTGCCTCTCGGCGTTCTCGCGGACCGAACGAATCGTCGTAACCTTGCAGCAATCTGCCTTGCAGGCTGGTCGGCGATGACAATGGCCTGCGCGGGTGCGCAAAACCTCTGGCATTTGATTCTCGCCCGCATCGGTGTCGGTATCGGCGAAGCCGGCGGCGGTCCGGCCGCGGTATCGATGATTGCCGACACGTTCGAGCCACGCCGGCGTGCAACGGCGATGGCGGTATTCGCTTCGGGCACGCAAATCGCAGCGCTCGTGAACCTCACGTATGCGACCTATATCGCGCACGTGTTCGGTTGGCGTGCGGCTTTGATCGCAGTTGCTGTTCCCGGTTTCGTCTTGGCATTGTTGCTCGTGCTCACGACGCGCGAGCCGCCTCGCGGTCTGTCCGACCGAAACCGCAAAGTTGCCGAGGCTCCGCCGCTGCGCGAAACGCTGATCTATTGCTGGCATCAGCGCTCATTGAGGCATCTGCTGTTCGGCGCTACGCTTTGCTACATCGTCGTCGCGGGCATGGGGTCATGGCATTTCACGTTTCTGGTCCGAAGCCACGACCTGCACCTGCATGAAGTTGGGCCAATGCTCGGTATCGGCATCGCCGTAATCGGCATCCTGGCGAACGTTTCCTCGGGAGCGCTCTCCGATTTTCTCGGTGCGCGCGACGAGCGTTATCGGACTTGGTTCATTTCGTTCGGTGCAATCCTTGCGCTCGGCATCGGCTCGTGGTCCATCCTCACCGGCAATCCGAACGCCGCGCTCGCGGGCGTCATCGTTTTTGCGGCCACGGTGATGTTTTGGTTTCCGACGGTGGCTGCGCTCACGCAGAGTCTCGTCGAGATTCGCATGCGATCGACGATCGCAGGTCTGTTGTTCCTGCTGTCCAACCTGGTAGGGTACGGGATCGGTCCATTGCTGATCGGCGCGATCAGCGATGCCTTGGCACCGACCTTCGGCCGAGAATCTTTGCGTGTTGCGATGCTCTGCGTTCTGGCTCTAACCGGTTGGGGAGCCGTGCATTACTTCTTGGCGAGCCGCGAGCTGCGCACCAACTTGGCGACCGCGCAACAAGCGCCGCAGAGGCACGCGGCCGCTGAAGGCGCTCGAGGAACCGCTGTGTAAGCAGTCGACGATGGCTGCTACTCGACCGCACTCTGAAATCGAATCACGACGCAGTCAGAAGCGCCTGCACACGGTCGCGACTCACACCGAGCAGCGCGGATGAAAGCGCGGACAGCGTACGGTAATCGTGTCGCGTGGCTGCTGTCGCGAAGGTGCGGGCGAAGTCTGCGCACCACGCACCTTCTTGCCCTTCCGATTCTTGGCTGCGAGCCACGAGCTCCCGGCCCTCTTCTTCCAGCGCCTCCGTCGCCAACTGTTGCGCGTGGCGCACGGTGTTCTGTGCGTCGATGACTTTGTCGAGCGTGTCGCGCAGCGCTGTCGGCCCGTCGACCGACCATTTCTGAGGCCGAATGATCGATTCCTCGGGAACGATACGGACGGCAGTGAATGGGCCGGTGGGGAAGCGCCGGCCGTCGCCTTTGACTGCGAGCAGATCGCGGCCGCCGTTCCATTCCGTTTCGCGCACACTGAACACCAGCTCGCCCTGCCGGTCGAGGCTCACGCGAACGCCATTCGGCGCCAATGCACGGTGGAATCGTTTGACGATCTCGGCTGCGTCGAGACCGGGTTCGATCGTCACGGCGGCGGCGCGCTCGGTGCGCCCGCCGACCGCGAGATACAGCGTTTCCGTGTCGCCCTTCGTGAGCGAATCGATGGTCAAGCCGCGTACCTTGAAACGCTGCTCGGCGGTTCCCGGCTCGACTTGATCGAGACGGTTGTCGAGCGCACCGCCGGTGGCTGCGTTGCGTTCGCGCCAGAGCTTGTCGAAACGCTGTATTTGCGAAGCAAGCTCGGCGGTAGCGCCGTCGTCGACTTTGTTGCGCCCTGCTCCGAGCTGCGTCGCAATCGCGGTCCTAAGCGTCTGCAATTGCGTGTCGACGCGCCGCAGGAATTCGATCGTGCGCTGGGATGCGGCAACACGCTGATTGAATTGCGTGTCCAGGCTGCGCAGGCCGCCGCGCATGGGCGCGAAGCCGCTCCCGCGCTCTTCGCCAGCGACCTCCCTAGCGGCGCCGATCGGACTGATTTCAGCGACGCCCGCGACCGCACCGCGCCGCGCGGCGGCAGTCCGATCGAGCGAATGCGATCCAACTTGACGTCCGGAATCGACGACCGCGACTTGCATGACCGCTCGAGAATCAGAGTGCGTCGAACAACGTCAGTCTGCTGACTTGCGAATAGGCTTTTTGCGTCGCCTGAATCGCCGCGGTGTAGCCGTTCATTTTCACGGCCGCATCGCCGTAGTCGAGCTGACCGATGATGAGTGCCGCCTGTTTGTTGGAGAGACTGACGTTGCTGTGATTGGCGCGCAATGTCTCGAGAATGTTCTGCGCGCCGCCGAGCGTCGCCATTCGAGCGCTATTCTCGTTGATGGCTGTGTCGAGCCCGTTCAGTGCCGAATGGATCTCGGCGCGCACGGCCGGGTCGTTCACGTTGACGCCCGGGGTCTGCAACGTCGCGGCAATGCGCTCCAGCACGTTCAATACGTCCGCCACTTCCGGCAGCACAATGTTCGCCGGCTGGGTAATGCCATTACCCACGGCAACGAGTTGCAGCTCGGAGTTGCCGGTCGCGACGTATCTCGATCCGAGGGGTGCCGCCGGATCATACGAGATGGTCGGTTGATCGCTTGCCGTGCCGGAAAAGATGTAACGGCCCTCCGCGTCCAGCGTGTTCGCGTTGTAGAACAAGCTGTCCATCAACGGTTTCAGCGAGCCGGCAACGGCGATGACGTCTTCTGAGGTGTTACTGCCGTCGGCCGCCCACACGAGTAGGTCGCGCGCACTGAGCAGGTCGGCGGACATGCCGGCGAGCACAGCTTCGTTGCGCGCCATGGCGTTTTGGAGCGTGGCGATGTTGTCGAGGTATTGATCGAGGAGCGCCTCTTCGCGTGCGAGACGCGACATACGAACGCTCGCAATGGGGTCTTCCGACGGCAGCAGATAGCGTTGTCCGGTCGCCATCTTCTGCAGCACGCGATGCAGCTCCGACGACGCGTTCTGTAGCGCCGTGTTCATCGTCGTGTGGTACTGAGTGCTCGCGACACGCATGAGAAAGAGGCCTCAAACAACGATGCTTCAGAAAGCCGCCAACGTGCTGTCGAACAGCTCGTTCGCCACGGCGATCACTTTCATGTTCGCCTGATACATCTGCTGGAACTGGATGAGATTGGCGGCTTCCTCATCGAGATTCACGCCGCTCGTCGATTTCCAGTTCTCTTCCGCTTGGTTGCGCACGGTCTGCGCAGTGGCGAGCGCCGCCGTGTTCTGCTGGCTCTGCATCCCGACCTGGGCAACCAGCTGCGTCACGGCGTCGGCAAGCGACACGGAACCCAGCGCCGGCAGCGTGACCGGTTGCCGCTGCAGAGCGATGAGCGCCTGCAAGTTGTCGCTGTTCGCCGGCGTCGTGGGATCGGAAGAGAAAGCGAGATCGGCGGCCACTGCTCCATTGCGGACTCGCAGAACGCCAGTCGCGCCGGTCGAATCGAACTCGAACAGCGGCAATCCGGGCGAGCCGTCGAGCGCATAGCCGGCGGCGAGCTGGTTGTTGACGTTCTCCGCGAGCTGCCGCGCCATCTCGGTGATCGATTCCATCATGGGCACGAGCGTTTCGTTTTCGAAGTCGTCGAGTCCCCCCATGAGCCCGCCGAGACGCGTCGTCGCGAGCGAGAAGGTTTCGTTCGAGAACCTGACGGTGAGCGTCTGCGAGCCGTCGGCGTTCACGATGGTCGTCATCGTAGCCGAGCGTGCGCCGACGACGAGCGGCTGCCCGCCGCGCAACGACACGCTGCGCGTGCCGTCCGCTTGCTGTACGACCTGAATCGCCACGAGGCTCGCGAGCTCGTCGATCTTCCTGTCGCGCGCATCGATCAAGCCGGACGCATTCACTCCGGTGCCCTGCGTGCGTGCGATCTCCTCATTGAGCTTGGCAATCTGGCTGGCCAGGGTGTTCACCTGCGCCACGGCCGTGAGGCGTTGTTGCGCCACCGAGGCGCGTTGGTTCGCCAGAACCTGATTCAAGCTGTTGAATCGTTGTGCGAGCGCCTCGGCCGTGGTGATCACCTGTTGACGCAACGGACTCGACGTCGGCTCGACGCTCGCGGCGTTCAGCGCGCTGAAAAAGGCGTCGAGGCCGCTGTTGATGCCCGAGTCGTCGTCGCCGAGGATCTGCTCGAGCTGCATGAGATAAGGCTGTGCGCTGTTTCGCTGGCCGAGCTCGGAGGCGGCGCTCCAGAGTTGCAGGCTCTTGTAGTTGTCGCTGAAACGCAGTAGCGACGTCACGGTGACACCGCTTCCTGCGCTCAAAGCGCCCGTCTGCAAGGGCTGCACCGATGCGAGCAGCACCGCCTGACGCGTGTAGCCCGGCGTCATCACGTTCGCGACGTTCTGGCTCGTTGCGGACAATGCCGCCTGCGCAGCCAGTGCACCGGAAAGCGCGTTGTGAATGACGGTCATGTCAACCCCTGCCGACCCGCGAGCTCATCAATCCGAAGAGGCGACCGATTCAGTCGAAGTCTTAAGCGGCGCGTTGCCCGACTGCGGCAACAGCTGCCGTACGAGCAGATCGGCGATGCCGAACGCGCGCTGTCCGGCAAGCGAGTCGGCGACCGCCAGATCGGCCAAATCGAGCATGTCCTGAGCCGTTCGGCTATTGAAAACGCTGTCCTCCCCCGCCATCGCCCGCGTGCTTTCGCGCATCTGGCGCAAGAGCTGGCCGATGAAGAAAGCTTCGAATTTCACAGCCGCGTCCGTCAGCTTCGCGACGTATTCGGCGTCGGGCGCCGGCGCGATGCGCGGTTCCGCGGGATCGGGCGCGACGCGCGACACGGTGTCTAGTTTGATTTCGTTCATGACGTGAGCCCGCTGGATCTCAGATCACGACCAACTCGCCTTCGATGGCGCCGACCTGATCGAGCGCTTGCAGGATGGCCATCAGATCGTCCGGTGTCGCCCCGGTGCTGTTCACGGTATCGATGATGGTTTGCAAGTCGACACCCGCCGGCCACGCGAACATGCGGCCTTCTTCCTGTTCGATGGACACGTCGGACCGGGGCACGACCGTGGTATCGCCGCGACCGAAGGGCGCCGGCTGGCTGACTTGCGGCGTTTCGGTGATCACGACTTTAAGCGAGCCGTGCGAAACGGCGGCGGAACGCACCCGCACGCCTTCGGCAATCACGACTGTGCCGGTGCGCGAGTTGAAAACCACGCGCGGCTGCGTCTCGCCGACGTCCACCATCAAGGATTCGAGACCGGCGACGAACGCGACGCGCTGCGTGGGATCGGCCGGCGCAAGCACTTCCACGCTCGTCGCATCGCGCGTGCTCGCAAGCTCTCCATAGCGCGAGTTGATCGCACGAACGATGTTCGTCGCCGTCTGGAAGCTCGGTACTTTGAGTCTCAGCAGCACCGTCGGCCGCTTGTCGAAATCGCTCTCGATCTCGCGCTCGATCGTCGCGCCGTTCGGAATCCGGCCCGTCGTCGGCGAATTCACAGTAACGCTCGAGCCGCTCGCGCCTTGTGCGGATACTCCGCCGACGACCAGATTGCCCTGCGCCAACGCATAGATTTCGCCGTCGGCACCGCGCAGCGGCGTCAGCAACAACAAGCCGCCGCGCAGACTCTTCGCATCGCCCATCGACGAGACCGTGACGTCGATGCGCTGTCCCTTACGGTAACCGGGCGGAAATACCGCGCTCACCATCACGGTCGCGACGTTGCGAAGCCGCGGATTGTCGTTCTCGGGAATCTTCACGCCGAACTGTTTCAGCATGTTCGCGACCGACTGCCCCGCGAATTTCACTTGCGTGCCGTCGCCGGTGCCCTGCAGACCGACTACCAAGCCGTAGCCGATCAGCTGGTTCTCGCGCACGCCTTCGACGCTGACGAGCGAGCGCAATGGCCGGGATGCGGCAGAACTCGATGCGGGGACGGCGGCGGCCGCGGTGCAGATCGACACTGCAACGCCTGCGGCAATCGCAATGAGAACGCTACGCGTGCTCTTGAGCATCAGAACGGCATCCATGAACTGTTGAAGAAGCGCGTGAGCCAACCTGCCTTGTTCGCATCCTGCAAGGGACCGCGGCCCGAATAAGCGATGCGGGCGTTGGCGATCCGCTGCGAGGACACGCGATTCTGGCTATCGATATCCTGGGCGCGAACGTAGCCGGCGACGCGAATGAATTCTTCTCCCTGGTTGAGATACAGGCTCTTCTCGCCGCGGATCAGCAGCAGCCCGTTCGGCAGGACGTCTTCGACGACGACGGTGATGGAACCTTGCAGGGCGTTCTGCTGAGTGCTGCTGGCAGCGCCGCCGAACTTGCGCTTCCCGGAAATACTCACGTCGCTATCGATCGGACGGCCGCCGGCAACGATCGGATCGAACGTCACGCTGCTGTCCTTGCCGATGCTCGTGTCGGCCTTCTTGCTGGCCTGCGTCACTTCTTGCAGCACGACCGTGAGCACATCGCCCGGACGAAATGCGCGAATGTCCGAGACGAGCGTCCAAGGCGCTTGCGGCGAGAACACGCCGCCCGCCTCGCCTTGCGGCACAGCCGCGACTGGCGGCGGAGGCGGCAAGCGGTCGTAAGAGGCCGTCGGACGAGAGGCGCAGCCCGATAAAGCGAGCACAGCCAGTGTCGCGGCGAACGCGTATCGGTTTCGTGATTCGCGGCGCGAGCTCATTACCGGACAGCCTGCGCCAGGTACTGCAGCATGTTGTCCGCAGCGGACAGCACCTTCGTGTTCATTTCGTAGGTGCGCTGTGCGGCGATCATGTCGACCATTTCCTCGACAACCTGCACGTTGGATCCTTCCAGCGCGCCTTGCTTGAGCTTGCCGAAGCCGTCCTCGCCCGGGATGCCTTCAGTGGGTACACCGCTCGCAGTCGTTTCCTGATAAAGGTTGTCGCCGAGCGCGAGCAATCCGGCCGGATTGATGAAATTGGCGAGTGTGATCTGCCCCACCTGCACCGGCGTCTGCGATCCCGGAACGTTCACGGTCACGACACCGTTCTCGCCGATCGTGATCGCGGAAGCTTCTGCCGGAATCGTGATGTCCGGGACGATCGGCAAGCCCTGCGCATTGACCAAGCGACCTTCGGCGTTGAGCTGCAGTTGACCGGCACGTGTGTACGCGGTTTCGCCGTTGCTCAATTCGACCTGCAAGAAACCTTGGCCCACGATGGCCACGTCGAGCGACTGTCCCGTGGTCTGCAAGCTGCCGTTCGTGAACACCTTCTGCGTGCCGACCAGCCGCGTACCGTTACCTAGCTGCACGCCGGAGGGAGACACGGTGTCGTCGTTGTTTTGCGCGCCAGGTTGACGTTCGACCTGGTAGAACAGATCTTCGAATATGGCGCGATCGCGCTTGAAGCCGACGGTGTTGACGTTCGCCAGGTTGTTGGCGATCGCCTGGAGCTTGGCGTCCTGTGCCTGGACTCCGGTCTTGCTGATCCACAGCGCTGGGTTCATTTCGGGTTTACTCCTTATATATGTATCCGCGATCGTCGTTGCCGCTTACTCGCGTATCAGTCGATTGCCGTTTTCGGCCATGGCATCGGCAGCGCGATAGAGCTTCATCTGGATCTCGAACTCGCGGTTGAGGTTCATGGTCGCGACCATTTCCTCGATGGCGGACACGTTGCTGCCCTCCAGATAGCCGCTGCGAACGCGTACGCTGTCGTCGAACGGCAGCGGCTCTCCCGAACGCGCGACGATCAAACCCGCAGAGTTCTTGGTGATCTCGTTGGGCTCCGGCTTTACGAAGCGCAACTTGTCGACCACTTGCATTTCGGTTTGCCCGGCTGCGCGAATGGAGATCGTTCCGTCTTCGCCGATTTGAATGGCGGTGTGTTCCGGCACGACGATCGGTCCGCCGTCGCCGAGCACCGGACGACCGTTCAGCGTGAGCGTGCCGTCCTGATCGAGGGTGAAGCTGCCGGCACGGGTGTACGCTTCGCCGTCGCCGAACTGCACGACGAGGTAACCCGGACCATCGATCGCCACATCGAGCTCGCGGCCCGTTTGCCGCATCGGACCTTGGCGCGACGACACCGCGTTGGCTTGCAGATTGCTCATGTGGCGCGCGTCGTAACCGTAGCCGCGCTCCACCGCCTGACTGGTCGCGATCTCGAGATCGGCACGAAAGCCGTTCGTCTCGATGTTCGCGAGATTGTTGGCGTGGATCTGCTGCGCACGCAGCGAGCGCTCCGCGCCGCTCATCAATGTGAAGATCAGCGCGTCCATTAGATGGCCTGCATCAGCGACTGCATCATCTCGCTCTGCGCCGCGATCACTTTGGTGTTCGCCTGATAGTTACGCTGCGCAGTCATCAGATTCACGAGCTGCGCCGTCATGTCGACGTTCGACTGTTCGAGCGCACCCGGCGTGAGCGTGCCCGCCATGCCGTTGCCGGGCGTCGAGTACAGCGCGTTGCCCGATTCGGCCGTCGTGGTCCATGCCGTTTCGCTCACCTGACGCAACTGGTTCTCGGCCGGGAAGGTCGCGATGGCGAGCGTGCCGATCGATTGCTTGATGCCGTTGCTGTACTGGGCGAGCACCGAGCCGTCCGAGGCGATCTGCACACCGAGGAACGTGCCCGACGCATAACCGTTGGCCGCGTTGGTGCTGGTCGACGTCTCCCCTGCCGTTTGCGTCGTGCCGGCGTAGTTCACATCGATGACCATCGGCTCGGCGCCGGTTGGCGTGCCGAGGGGAATCGCTACCGCGCCCACAGGCCCAGCAAGCTGACCGTTCGTGTCGAAATCCAGCACCGTGGTCGCCGGCTGCACGACGCCGTCGAACGAATAGTGCACGGTGATCTGATTGACGTCGCTCTTCACGAAGAATTGCGTGACCGTGTGCTGCACGCCGAGCGAGTCGTACACGACCGACACGACCGAACCGTTGAAGGATTGCGGGTCCGTCGGATCGAACGGCGCCACGGCGGGAATCGTCCAGTCGGCCGAAAGATTGCCGACGTAGTGGAGCGCCGTCGTTGCTTGCGCCGGAATCTGGCCGGTCGGAACCTGCAGATCGCCGAGCGGACCGAGCGCGGTCGAACCTTGAATGGCTGCAAAACCTTGCACGCGACGACCGAAACTGTCGACCACGTAACCATCGGTGTCGACATCGAAAATACCCACGCGCGTGTACAGCTCTTCTCCCGAGCTGTTGCGCACGACGAAGAAACCGCGCCCCTGAATCGATGCGTCCATCGACCGGCCGGTCGTCAGCACGCCGCCGCCGATTTCGATGCTCTGCGTCACGGAAGTTGCCTTGGTGCCGACCGCCTCCGTGCCCGCGTACATGGAACCGAAGTTCGTGCGGCTCGACTTGAAGCCGAAGGTTCCCGCGTTCGCGATGTTGTTGCTGATCGTGTTCAGCTCAGTGTTGATCGCGTTGATTCCCGACAAGGCGATGTTGAAGCTCATGAAGTGTCCCTTGCGAAGAGTGTGAATCGATTAGCTGACGCGGCCGAGGAAGGCGGTGATGGCGTTCGGCGCCACCTGACCGACATTGGCCACGCTGATCACGAGTCCGTTGCTCGACATACGCACGTTCTCCAACGTGCCGGTGATTTCGATTTGCGGCGCGACGCCGGTTGCCGTTTCGACGCGCAGCGAGTAAGTGCCGGGCGCAAGGCCGAGCGCCTGCGGATCGATCGTGAACGACACATCGCCGGCGCTGCGAGTACCGAGCAGAATGCGACGCTGTTGACCGCCTGCGCTTTCCACCACGACGGCGACGTCCGTGCTGGCATCCTCGAGCGTGAAACGTCCTTCGATGGGTTCGCTTCCCACGGCGACACGATCGGTCGCTACGGTCACTCGCGAGCCGACTTGTCCGCCGAGCGCGATCACCTGCAGGCTCTCGATCATGGCGTTGTTCACGGTCGCCTGAGAGACGAGCTTCTGCAGCGCCTCCATTTGGCTGAGCTGCGTCATCTGCCCGACGAATTCGCTGGGGTCCTGGGGCTCGAGCGGGTTCTGATTCTTGATCTGCGCGACCAGCAGCTTCGTGAAGATGTCCGACACCTCGCCGTTGCTGCCGATGGCGGACGTCGCACTCTTGTCGGCGCTGCTCGCAACGCCCGTCGCCGAAACCATCGTCATCCTGCTGTTACTCCTCGCCCATGCGCAGCAGCGACTGCTGCATCGACTTGATCCGGCTCATGACCTCGACGTTCGTTTCGAACGCGCGCGATGCCGCCATCATGTCCGTCATCTCCGCGACGGGATTGACGTTCGGATAGAACACCATGCCCTCTTCGTTCGCGAGCGGATTGTCCGGCTCGTGAACCTTGCGGACCGGCTCAGAGCTCTGCACAACGTCGAGCACGCGAACGGCGGCGCCAGCGACCTGTCCGCCAGAGAGCCCGTTGCGTTCCGCGACGGCGGCGAATACCGGTTTGCGGGCGCGGTAGACCTCCGCTTCGCTGCCGGCAGCGGTGTTCGCGTTGGCGAGATTGCTGGCGATGGTGTTGAGACGCACCGACTGCGCAGTCAATGCGGAGCCGGCGATTTGCGCGATGCTTCGGAACGCCATGGTTGCTATCCTTCGATTGCCTGCTTCAGACCGCGCAGCTTCATGTTGATGAAGGTGAGGCTGGTCTGGAAGTCGCTTGCGTTCTGCGCGAACGCCGCCTGTTCGACGCCGAGCTCGACGGTGTTGCCGTCTTGCGAGGGATGATTCGGAACGCGGTAGAGCGCTTCGACGCGATGGGTACCTGGCGCACCGGCGGTCTCGCCCTCGAGCGCCTGCCGCAGGCTGGCGGCGAAGTCGATGTCGCGCGCCTGGTAGCCAGGTGTGCTTTCGTTCGCCAGATTGGCCGCGAGGATACGGGCGCGCTCGGCTCGCAGCGCGAGGGCGTGCGCGTGCAACCCCAATGCTTTGTCGAACTTGATAGCCATGCATCTACCTCTGCGTTACTGCTACCCAGTTGTCGCGGCACTGCTCTCGTGCAACGTCGCAGCCGCGGCGACCGCCGGCAACGTCCAAGCGGCCGTCGAGCGTGTCGCGCGTCTGCACCTCGACGACCTCGTTAAAACGGCAGGATTGCGGGAATCTTCAGTGACGTTGACGGTACTGCCGCGAGATTCAGTAAATGCCTGCATTGCCGATGCGAGGATCGAAGCAATCGACACACGTTCTGTAACACGCATGCGATTCGCCGCGACCTGTGACGCACCCGCCTGGCGCACCGAAATCGTCGTGAGAGCCACGGTCACTGCCAAGGTTTTGACGGCCGCGCGCGACGTACGCGCCGGCGAAGTGATCGATTCGAGCGCGCTGGCGCTCGAACGACGGGAGCTCGCAGCCCCAGCCGATGCGATTTCCGATCCGCAACTCGTCGAAGGCAAAGCCAGTCGCCGTGCCTTGCGCAGCGGGCAACTCATCAATCGTCGCTGGCTGATCGAGCCCGTGCTCGTGAAGCGCGGCGCGAACGTGACGATCGTCGCGCGCAATGCCGGCGTTTCGGTGCAGGTTGCCGGCGAGGCGCTGGCAGCGGGCCGCCGTAATGAGATCGTGCAAGTGCGCAACAAGACGAATGGCCGCATCATCCGTGCGCGTGTGATCGGCGAGAACGAAGTCGAGCCGGTCATCTCAACGGATTCCGCCGCCGACTGACGTCGCAGGCAGACCGATCTCGCGCACCTGACGTGCAACGCGCTCGATCTTTGCGGCGTAGTCTGGATCGGTGGCGTACCGGCCCTGGGCCAACCCGGAGGCGAACGCGGCGGCGTCATCGCCAGCGTTCACGACGTGCGCATAGCGCGAGCGGTTGAGCAGCAACTGCGCGTAATCGTCGAACGCTTGCGAGAGGCTCGCATAGCTTCTGAACGTTTCGGTGCGCGTGCTCGCTCGACCGTCGTCCACTTCGGTCGTGAGCGCGCGCACGATACCGCCCGTCCAGTCCTGCCCGGCCTTGATGCCGAACAGGTTGTGTGTGACGGATCCGTCGGCACCGCGTAACGGACGTTGTCCCCAACCCGACTCCAACGCGGCATGCGCAGCGATGAGCTCCGGTGCGACACCGAGACGCTCGGCCGCTTGCCTTGCCAACGGCGCAATCGAGGCCAGGAACTCCTGCTGCTGCTCGCGATGAACGCCGGGTTGCGCATCTTGCATCTTGGCGAGCAGTGCACGCGCTTCGACGGTCAGTGCAGTCGAGCGGGATGCCCGGCGCGGCGCAGCGGCAGAGCTGTCGGAAATGAAGTCGTCGATCTCGCGGCGAATCTCCCCGAACAGTGCATCGAACTTACGCGGCGCGTTCGCAGCGGACATGGACGGCAACGCAATGCTTGCCCGTTCGCGAGCGAGCTCGGCCGAAACTCGAGCGGCGGCAAAGTCAGGCCGGAGCATACGTGTGTGCCTCCGCGTTCAGGACGCGCTGCATGATTTCGTATTGGTCCATCAACAGGCGGCAGTTGCGCATGTTGAGGGCTTTGCAATCGCGAACCGCGCTTTCGAGCGATTTCCAGCAGGTATCGAACGCAGAACGCGATGCGCCTTGCAGTCGCTCCGCCACCGCAGAGATGGACGGCCGTGTGCCCTTCGGCACGAGCAGCGCGGCAAGCCGTTGTCGCTCGACCCGACGACCGTCGAGCACCTCGGCGAGCGTGCTGATCTGCTCGCCGATCGCCGCGATCTCCTCGCTTCGGTGCTCGAGCGCTGCAGCGAACTGCGCTTCCAGCAGCTCGCGCAGCCGCTGGTAGTCCTGCAGATCCGCGCGCATGCCCGCGAAGATCCGTTGGAACGCTTCGCGCGGCTTCATTTGCCGCTCCTTCCCCCGTCGCCGGCGCGATGGTAGGACTCGATCAGCGCGGCCAGCTTGCCGACATCGAACGGCAGCTCGCCTTTTGCCAGCGCATCGCGCAGCATTGCGACGCGTGCGTGATCGATGTCGGGCAGTGCGTCGAGCGCGGCAAGCGCCGGCTGCAGCACCGCCGATTGCAACGACTCGTTCGCCGTCGGAGCAGACACGGTCGGCGTCTCCTTCCGGGTCACCTCGCCTACCGAGCTCGTCGATGCGACGTCGGCACCGGAAATTCCTGGAACGATTCTCATGCGATTGCCTCGCGACGTGGTTTTCATGACGTACCGCCTCTCGCAGCCGACAGTGTTGGCAATTGGCGGCGTAGCTCATTCACCGATGTGCTGAAGCGTCGATCCCGCGCATCGGCGTCGGGCACACTGACTTCGACACCGTCGATCAGCGGCACGGTCCGTTGCGGCGCTCCGAACATCTCGCTGATCAGGCGCGCCTGCTGACGCGTCAGAATCAACAGCTCGATGCGTCGGTTCTCGTGCGCGGTCGGGTCCTGAGTGTTGAACGGCGCGCTATCGGCGAGGCCGACGACCTGCAGGATGCTGCTTTCCGGCATCCCGCCGGCGAGCAAGTGACTGCGCGCGGTCATCGCGCGCTCCGTGGAAAGCCGCCAGTTCGACATTGCGTTGGGCCCGCGGTTTGCGTACTGCACGGCGTCCGTGTGACCGACGATCACGACTCGATTCTCGATGCTCGCAAGCAGCGGTCCGACCTGTTCGAGCAGCCGCACGAAGCGCTCGGACGCTACGGCCCTGCCGCGTTCGAACATGCCGCGCTTTTCCGTGTCGTGCAGCATGACGCGTAGCCCGTACGGCGTGATGATCGAGCGCACGTTCCCCGTGAGGCCCGCCTGCTCAGTGAGACGCGCGAGCGCATCTGCGAGCTCGGCCATGTCGGCACGCGTTTCGAAGAGCGTCTTCGACAAGCGGACCCCGTGTCCCGGCCCGGACGGATCGCTATCGCCGCGCGCAATGCTGCGTCTCGCGACCACGTCGCCGCGGCTCGGGAGCGGTTCGCGGTCGACGAGGCTGCCGCGCAGTCCGCCGCCCGAATCCAAGTGCAAGCCGCGACCTTCATCGATCATGCTGCTCGGCTGCCGAAGAAGAATCTGCAATCGCTCCTGCTCGCGTGCCGCGAGCAGCCAAAGCACGAGGAACAATGACAGCAACGCGAGACAGAAGTCGGCGAACGCGACTTTCCACGCGCTGTTGTGGCCGCCGTGGCCGTGCCGCCGCACGACTTTGCGGACGACGATTTCGCCGCCCTTGTCGGGCCGGAGAATGTCAGGCCTGCTGCGCACGCAAGTCTCCTGCGCGTCGCTGCGGCTGACGGTCCGTCCAACGTCGCTGCGGCGTCTGCGGCTCGGGCTCCGCGCCGCCATTCTCGAGCTCGTTGATCCACCCCTCGAGCTGCGCAAAGCTCGGCTTGATGTTGAGCTGAGCCAATCGGCGGCCCGCATCGATCGCGAGCAGCGCAGGCTTGCCCGCCACGTGCGCGATCAGTACGACCTTCACGGTTTCGAGCGTCTTGCGCTCCTCGTCGACGAGCTGGCGCATCATGTTGCTCAACGGATCGAGGACGCCGTAGCAGGCGAAAATGCCGATGAACGTACCGACCATCGCCGCGGCAACGGCCACCGCGACATCGCCCGAATCGGCGCCATCGGCCACCGAACGCATCGCCATGACGATACCGAGCACCGCCGCGAGAATGCCGAAGCCGGGCATCGCTTCGCCCACTCTGCCGAGCGATCGCGCCGGCTGCGACAACTCTTCGAACACGGAGTCGATCTCCTGCTCGAGCACGCTTTCCATCTCGTGCGCGTTGATCTTGCCCATGGCCATCAGCCGGAAGTTGTCGACGATGAAGTGGAGCAACTTCGGTTTTGCCAGGATCATCGGATAGCGCTTGAACAGCTCGCTCTCGTGCGGCGCCTCGACGTGCGCATCGAGGGCCTTGAGGCCGCCGGCGGCCAACTGCAGCAGTTCGTACATCAGCAACAGGAGCTGGCGCTGGAATTCCAGCGTGGCCGTGGTACGCCGCATGACCATGCGGATCTGCAAGATCATTTCTTCGAGCACGTGCCGGGGGTTGCCGAGCACGATCGTGCCGATGCCGGCGCCGATGATGATGATCAGTTCTATGGGTTGCCAGATGACGCCGAGCTCGCCTCCGTGCAGCGCGAAGCCGCCGAAGACGCACAAAAAGATGACCAAGAATCCGATCAGTGACTGCATGACGTCGTGCTCTGGCGTTAACCGTTTCCGTCGGCGAGCGCTTCGCGCAACTTGCGCAGCGCCGCCTTGTTGATCTGACAGACGCGTGCCTCGGTCAATCCGAGCACGGCTGCTATCTCCTTCAGACTCAAATCGAACTCGTAATACAGCTGCACCACCCGCTGCTCGCGCGGATCCAGCTTGTGCAATGCCTGCTCGATGCTGCCGCGCGTGAGCAATTGCGCTTCAGGCGATTCGCTCGAGGCGCTTTGGCTCTCGAGCTCGTGGAGCAACTCGTCGAAGTTCGCGAGCTCTTCGGCGTTCTCCGCGAGCAGGTACTCCTGATAGTCCTCTGCCGAGATGCCCAGCGTCTCTTGAATCTCCGCCTGCGTCGGCTCGCGGCCCAGGCGGCGCGTCAGATCGCGCACGCCGTCGCGTACGCGATGGCTCTCCTGGCGAACCGCGCGCGGCCGCCAATCCTGGCGACGCAGCTCGTCGAGGATTGCGCCGCGCACGCGTACCGCTGCATAGGCGTCGAACTTCTCGTCCGGCGGCCAATAGCGGCGCAATGCATCGAGCAACCCGACGAGCCCGACTTGATGCATGTCGTCGCGATCGAGCGCAGTGCCCGCCTGCGACAGCAGCTGACGCACGATCCGTTTGACCAACGGAACGTAGGCCAACAGATAACGCTGCTCTTCCGCGGCATCGCGAGGTGCCGTCACCGCGTAGTCAGCTGCGTATTCGGCGTAGACCGCACTCATGTCATTCGATGATGAGCTTGGCGATCATTGCTTCCGCGAAGGGCTTGCCCTTCGGATCGTTGGCATACGTGCTGTCGTACGCGGCGTTGATCTGTTCCGTGAGCTGATCGACGGTCAGACGGCTCGCCGTATCGACTGTCAATTGCGACAAGGCCTTGAGCGCAACGCTGCGCAACAGCGGCAAGTGGTCGCGCGTGATGCGCTCGGATTCGGACGGCGTCATGAACACCAGGTCGAGCGCGAGATAGTGCGATACCGGCTCGCCCTCGGCGTTGCGCAGCATGACGAGAACCTTGTCGAGGCTCACGTACTTGTAGGCGCGCGTATCGACGATCCTCTTCTCGACGGTGGCCTCCTCCTCGCGGGAAAACCCCGTTTGCTGCTGCAGCATCCACCACGTCGTGGCGCCGCCCGCGCTCACGCAGAACAGTCCGATGACGACTGACAACAGAATTACTCTGGAAGTCTTCATGAGTTCACTCGTTCGCAACGTTCATGGCGAAGGAAGCTGGTTCGTCGCCCGATTCGTCGAGCGCACGGCCGGGCGTGTCCTGCCACGGCATCTGCCGTTCGCGACGCCGTTCACCGTCGCGCGTCGAATCGAAAACGTGGACCGATACGGTTTCGTGGCGCTGCAAGAGATCCTGACGCAGGTTCTCGCCGATCGCATGGAGCTGACGCGCCACTTCGCCGTGACTCGCGCGTAAGTGCACTTGCAGCTGACCGCCTTCGTGACGAATCGAAATTTCGATCGTGCCCAGCGACGGCGGATCGAGTCGCACGACTGCGTGTTCGCTACGCTCGGCGATCTGCACCTGTAGCCGCTCTTGCAGTAGCGCAGCGAGCGCTTGCTGCGGCGGCGCGGCTGGCCGCTCTGTGGCGACCGGGACGATGGTTTCATCGGTCAACGTCGCCAAAGTTGCTGTGGCACTCGCGATGGACTGCGAAGCGAGCTGAGCGTGTGGCGCGTCGGTCCATGGGTTCGTCTTCCGTGCTTCGGTCAGGACGGAGGACGAACCGAGTGTGGATGCGACCGAGACTGCGATCGGGTTCCTGTGTGTACCGCTCGAAGACGTAACGGGCGCCGCGACTTGCGGCGCAGAGACTTGCGCGGGAATCTCGACGGACGCGCCAATCGGTGCAGGCGGCGTATTCGCGGCCGCGTGAGCCGGCGCTGGAAGCGTCACGGCGATCTGCTGCGGTTGCGGGGTCGTGGCTGGAATCTCAGCGTGCAACTCGAGTCGGACCGCAACGTCTTCGTCGCCGGGCGTTGCTTCGGAAGCTTGTTCGTCATCGGACGACAGCGGTGTCGATGCCGTTCGAGCATCAGTGCGTTCGGGCATCACTGGCACTTGCAGGTTGCGGAACAGCTCGCCGAAGGACGGCACCGCACCTGCACGCGTATCCGGGACCGTGATCGGTGTACCGGCGACGAACAGCGGACCGAAGCCTGCACCCGCAACGGTTTCCGGCAGCGCAGTCTGCGGCGAAAGATTGAGCAACAGATCGTTCATCGCAGTATCTCGTCGAATTGCGGGTCTTGCGCATCGCTCATGGCATAAGCCATCCAGCCGTCGCGATGGGTACGCATCTTTTGCAGAACGTCGTTGAGCCGGTTCGCTTCGCGCTCGCAGCAGGAGCGCACCTCGAAGTGCGCACGCCGCAGCTCCTCGAGCGCAAGGCGTTCCGCCGCGGATTCGGTGTGCTGCATCCAACGAAGCAGGTGCGCAATCTCGCGATCGATCGCGCCAACCGCCGACCAGTCGGCTGCCTGCGCCGCTCGCCGCAAGCGGCGCGCAACATCGGAAAATTGCGCTCGCTTATCCATGACGCTGTTGCATCCCATGCCAGCCCGCACGCAGCGTCGTCATGAGCCCGACGACTTCATCGACGATCGTCGGATCCATCCGGAAGCCTGCCAGCTGTAGGCGGTGGGCACAGTAGTCGTAGAGCCGCGCGAGGTTCTGCACGAGCTCGCCGCCATTGTCGAAATCGAGCGCGCTCGACAGTCCGTTCAGCATGTCGATGCAGCGATCGAGGCTCTTCGCCTTGAGCTCGTAGCGCTTGGCCGCGATGTGCGCACGCGCGCGCGCCAGTTCGGCGAGCAACCCGTCCGTCAGAATGACGACGAGCTGCACCGGCGAGGCTTGTGCGACCTCGGAGGCTAGACCGACCGACTGATAACTGAGGTAGGCTTCCTGATTCACATCCATCTCGCTTGTGTCGTCAGAACATGCCGATCGCCGCGAACAAGCCGGAGGTCTGGCTCATCTGCGACTGCAACTGTTGCAACTGCGTAAACTGTTTCAGGTAGCGCTCGTACGCGCTTTCGAACTGCGCATCGAGACGCGCCTGTCGTTCGTTCAGGCGCTTCTGCTGTATCTCGAGCGTCGATTGACGGTGCGCGATCTGACCCGAGCCGCTCTTCAGCCAAGTGCCGATGTAGCTGTCCAAGGCGCCGAGGAGTCCGGTGGGCGCGCTGAGGCTCGCCTTGCCGAACAGATCCTCGAGCGCCGTGGGCTTGGCGGCCAATGTCTTTTCGAGCTTGCTACGATCGAGAGTTAGCGACCCGTCGCGGCTGGCCTTGATACCGAGATCCACCAACGTCAGTCCGCCGAACTCCTGGCGCAGCAACGAATTGAGTTTGTTGCGCAGGGCGCGCACGCCGGCATCCGTCGCGAACGCACCGGAGTTGCCGCTGCCGTCGGTGCTGACCTTGGTCAGGCTATCGAGCGACGACTTGAGCGCGTTGTAGGCATCGACGAACTTCTTCACATTGTCCGCGGTGGCGTTGTTATCCGCTTCGACGGTGAGCGTGAGCGGAGATTCGTCCGCGGCCATGGCCCGCGTGAACGTGATGCTGACGCCGTCGATCGCGGTCAGCGTGTTGGACGCTTGGCGGATTTCCACACCGCCCTGCCCGCCGAGCCACACGATGGCATCGCGCGCGGCGACGAGCTCTCGGCCGTTGTCCAGCGCGTCCTTGAGCGCGCCGGCCGGCAGAGCGCTGGTATCGAGCGTGATGGCGTTGTCGGCACCCGTGGCGGTCGACGACAGGAGCAGCTGCGTGGAGCTGCCGGTCTTGACGATCGATGCGGTGACCTTGCCCGCGTTGTCTTCGGCCAGATTGATGGCCCGGGCGATTTCTGCTTGCGAGATCGTGCCGTCGTTGTCGGTGTCGGCGGCCACGAGATTCACATTGATGGTCGTGCCGTCCGCAAGCTGCACGAGCAGCGGACCGCCGAGCGCCACGGGCACCGCTGGCAGATCTTCGAACACGATCTGATGCGCCGTCGCCAACTGTTCGACGTGGAACGTATAGGTGCCTGGCTGCGCGCGGGAAGTCGCGGTCGCCGTGGCGATATCCGTCTTGCTGAGCGTCGCGGAGTACTGACGCAGACCGCTCGTATTGGAGCTCAAGCTCGACAGCACGGAATCGAACGTCGAAAGCGCCGACTTGAGCGTGGTCAGAGCGGATGACGTCCGTTGCGCCGCCGTTTTCGCGGCAGTGATCTGATTCTGCGCAGACTGAACATAAGCCTGCGCCAGCTGCTGAGCGGTGGTAACGGGGTCGAAATCAGCCATGGCTCACTCCTACGAGATGCAGACCGAGCATCTTCGTAAGGGCGACCGAAATCGGCCCGATCTGAAATGTCGGACGACCCATCATTTGCGCCCCCGCAGCCAGACCTGAGCTGCGATCTCGTCCAAGCGCTTCTGCTGACGAGCCTCGCGATGACGATCGAACCGCGCGCGCATTCGAGCGAGCGTTTGATCCAGGGCCGCGTGCTTGCGCGCTGCCGCTGCCACGAGCGTCTGCGTGTTCTGCATCTCCAGCTCGTGCAACGACAGATCGACGCGATGCGCATCAGCCATTCTCATGACCGTCTGCTTGTAGCTGCCGATATTCAAGGAGAGCGCCGGCGAGAACGATTGGCCCGATTCACCGGCGGCTTGCTGCGCGCCGCTCGCGCCGGTACTGACGCAGAGCTCTTCGAGCCGCGCCAGGTTGGCCAAGTAGCGCTCGCGCACCGCGCGTTTGTCCGCCAGTTCCGCACCGAGCCGATCGACTTCGCGCTCGCGGAGCTCGACGAGCTGACCGAGCTGTCTGAGGCGGCGCGGCGAGCTCATGCCATCAGCTCCTCGAGCGCACGCACGCATTCCGGCAACGGCGCGGGTTCGCGCGTCCCTTGATGCAGAAACGCTTCGATCTTCGGATAGATCTCGACCGCACGATCCGTCGCCGGATCCGCGCCCGGCACGTACGCGCCGAGCGGCAGCAACTCGCGCACCTGCTCGTGACGCGCCACCATGGCCTTCAACTGCCGTGCCGCACGCTGGTGGGACGGCGTGGTCACGAGCGCCATGCAGCGGCTGATGGACTGCGCGATGTCGATTGCCGGGTAATGACCGCGCTCGGCCAGTTCGCGCGTGAGCACGATGTGACCGTCGAGAATGGCCCGTGCGGTATCGACGATCGGATCCTGTTGGTCGTCGCCTTCGGCGAGCACGGTGTAGATCGCGCTCATGCTGCCCTCCTCGCGTTCGCCGTTGCCGGCGGTTTCCACGAGCTGCGGCAGCAAGCTGAACACCGACGGCGGGTAGCCGCGCGTAGCGGGCGGCTCGCCGAGCGCCAGCGCAACTTCGCGGCGCGCCATCGCATAGCGGGTCAACGAATCGACCAGCAACAGAACGTCCTTGCCTTGATCGCGAAAGTGCACCGCGATGGAGTGACAGAGCTCCGTCGCGCGCAGTCGCATCAACGGCGACTCGTCGGCGGGCGCAACTACGACGACGGCACGCTTCAAGCCTGCCTCGCCGAGCGACAGATCGATGAACTCGCGCACTTCGCGGCTGCGCTCGCCGATCAGTCCGACGACGACGACGTCCGCAATGGTTTGCCGGGTGATCAGTCCGAGCAGCACGCTCTTTCCGACGCCGCTGCCGGCCATGAGGCCGACACGCTGTCCCTTGCCGAGCGTCAACACGCCGTTGATTGCTCGCACGCCGACGTCGAGCGGCTCTTTCACCGGTCGCTTCTTCAACGGATTGACACGCGGCGGTTGCGGGTCGAGCACATGTTCGCCGCCGAGCCGACCGCGTCCGTCGACGGGCTCGCCCAGACCGTTGACGATTCGTCCCAGCCAGGAATCGCCGATGCGCAGCACTTCGCGTTCCTGTAGCGGCAGCACTCGCGCGCCCGTCGCAAGACCCTCGGGCTTCTTGAACGGCATCAGGTAAGAGATGTCGCCGCGAAATCCGACGACCTGCGCATCGATCCAATCGCCGTCGGCGGTCTCGACGCTGCAGCGTTGACCTGTGCGCAACGTGCAACCGACGCTCTCGAGCAGCAATCCCGAAGCGCCGACGAGTCGACCAGTCGGTGTGGCCACCGGCACGGAATCGATCTGGAGCTTGCGCAGCACGTCGCTGATCACGCGGCATCCTCCATGACGGCAGCAGGCGCGGACGCCTTGGAATGCGCGCCATCGCCCGGAAGGAGCTGCTCACGAATCTGCTCCATACAGGCGGCGAGTCGTTGACGACAGCCCGCATCAGCTTCGTGCGTACCGGCTTTGACACGGCATTCGCCCGGCTCGAGCCGCGGATCCGCCAGCAATTTCCACTGTGCCGCGCGCGAATGATCGACCTCTAGAATGCGCTCGAGATCGCCTTCGTTGAGATAGACCTCGATCTCGGCGTCCGTCGTCCGCGGCATTGTTGCGAGCGTCTCGTCGACGAGCGTGAGAAGCTGCGCCGGCTGCAGCGCGAGTTCGCAGCGAATCACTTGGCGCGCAACCTTGGCGAGCAGTTCGACGAGCTCGCGCCGCAATGCCGTCTGATAATCGGCTTGCAGCTGTTGCAGGCCGTCGAACATGGCATTCAGCGGCGCCGCCAATGCGTCGAAACGTTCGCGCACCTCCTTGCGGCCTGCTTCGTAGCCTTCTCGCCGTCCCTCTGCGCGTCCCTGCTCGATACCTTCCGTACGGCCTTCGCGCACACCCAATTCGTGTCCTTCGCGATAGCCGCGATCGACCGCCTGTTGATAGGCGTCTGCGAGCGATGCGTGCGCCTGGGCCGACAAGTGCGACGGCAGGCTTGCACGCCATGCTTCGCTGCTCATCAGCTGTGCGAGCGGCGTGAAACGGTGAGGTCGCCAGGTCTTCATTCGACGACCGCCTCCTGAAACAGCTGGATTTCGATCTCGCCGGCTTCGACGAGCGCTCTGACTTGTTCCATGATTTCTTGGCGGGTCTGTTCGATACGACTGCGCGGCACGGGACCGGCGCGACGCATCATGTCTTCGAAGGTTTGCGCCTGACGGCGCGGCATCACGCGCAAGATGGCTTCGCGCAAGCGCGGCTCGGCGCCCTTGAGCGCAATCGCCCACTGCTCGAGCGGCACGGCTTCGATGATCTGCAGCAACGTCGCTTCGGTCTGCCGCGACAGAAGGTAGAAGTCGTACATGCGGCGCTCGATCTCTTCGACGACGGCGGCATCCTTCGCGCGCAGGTTCTCGACCATCTGCGCGCGATCGCCCGGCACGCGATTCAGGATCTCGGCCACTTGCTTGACGCCTTCGACGCTCGCACTTTGCAGACCGAGACTTTCGAGATACCGGTCGACGAGCTCGTCGAGCTCGATGAGCAGGTCCCGATCGATCTCGGTGAGCCGCGCCATGTTGAGGAGCACCGCATCGCGATCGGTCGCCGGCAGCGCCGCGATCACCTCGCTCGCCAGATCCGGAGGCAGGAAGACGAGGAACACGGTCTGCATGCGAACGTGCTCGAGCTTGATGCGGTCTGCCAGCCATTTCGGCGACGCCCATTGCAGCCGCGCCATCTTCGGCCGGATGGCATCGCCGTAGATCGTGTTGAGTACGCTGTTGGCGATATCGCCGCCCAGCGCCAGATCGAGCGAGCGCTTGAGAAAGTTGCGCGATGCGCCGTGCACGCCGCTCTGCTGGCGGTAGTCGTCGAAGAAGCTCTGCAACGATTGTTTGACGTCTTCGACTTTGATGCCGCTGATACGCGACATCACTTGCGTGACCTCGAGCAACTCTTCCCGCGACAAGCACCGAAGCACTGCTGCAGCAGGCTCTTCGCCCATGCTCAGCAGCACGATTGCGGCGCGCTCGATGGGCGACGAGGCAACAGAGGACGCGGGGGGATTGACCGCAAGTGCCGTGCTAGCCTGTTCGGACATTTTTCTGCACCCATTGCTTGACGACTTCCGCGACGCGCTCGGGCTCCTTCGCGGCCAGCACTTTCAGATGATCGATCATGACGTCGACCGGGGAGCCCGGAGGCGGCAAGTCGTAGTCTTCTAGAAGCGGACTCACGGGAATGGATCGGCGTACTTCCTTGCCCTGCAGTGCCGCTGCAGGCGCGGCGCTCTGCAGCGCCGGCGCATCCGCTGCCGAATCGATCACTCTGGCCTCGACGGAATCGATGGCCGGCGCAGGTGCGAGCCGCTGCTGAGCGAGCTTCATGAGCGGGCGTACGAGGAAGAGGAACGCCAACAGAGCCAGTACGAGATAGAACAGCCACGAGCCGATATCGACGATGTACTCGCGCTGTTGCCACCATGGTTGTTGAGTGACGACTGCGGCGGTCGGGAAAGCCAAAGTCGACACCACGAGCGTGTCGCCGCGCGTCTCGTCGATACCGAGCCCGCTGCGCAGCACGCGTTCGACATCCGCCAGCTGTGCTTCAGTCCAAGCCGTCGCACCGGCCGGCGGAGCCAGCGAGTTCAAGACGACGGCAACGTGGAGCTTGCGCAGACGGCTGCGGCTGCGCTGAATCTGGGTGATCGTGCGATCGTAGGCGTACTGCCGGGTCGCTGCATTGCGCTGCGCGCTGCTCGTCAGATCTTCCGCATTCGTCTTCGCAGCCCCGGCGACCGGACGATTGCTGAGCGAGCCCGGCACGCCGAGCGCTACCGGATCGCGATCCTGTTCCTCGCGCAGCGCTTCGCTGGTGATCTTCGGCGTGTCGCCGAATCGTTCGTGCGTTTCTTTCACACGATCGCTGTCGACGTCTGCCGTGATGCTCACGCGGAAATTCTCGTCGCCGACGACGGGCGCCAACAGATCGCGAACGTTGCGCCGAGTGGCTTCTTCGAACTGACGTGCGGCATCGTTGGCCTGCACGCCTTCGTAACCCTCGCTGAGATCGACGCGCGCCGACAAGAGCCGGCCTGCCTGGTCGACGAGGCTCACGCGAGTGGGATCGAGCCCGGGCGCACTGTTCGCCACCATGTTCACGATCGCGGCGATCTGTTCGTCTTCGAGCTGCCGGCCGGGTTTCAGGGTGACCACGACCGATGCGGAGCTCTTCTCGTTGCTCGAGACGACGAAGGAAGAGCTGCGCGCGAGCGAGATGTGAACGCGTGCGAACTCCACCGCATCGAGCGTCATGATGCTCTGCGCGAGCTCGCCTTCGAGACCGCGACGGAAACGTACGTCCTGCACGAACTGGCTGACGCCCAACGGATCGTTGCGATCCATGAGCTCGAGACCGGCCGGAAGCTTCGCTACCACGCCCTTCGAAGCGAGCAGCATGCGCACTTCGCCGATGCGGTTTCCGGGAACGAGCACCTGCCCGCTCTCCGGATGTATCCGGTACGGAATGGACGCCTCGTCGAGAGCCGCCATCATGTCGGCTGCCGGCACGTTCTCGCGCGCGCCGAACAGCGGTTTGTACGACGACTGTTCGCGCCACATGAACATCAGCACGAGCGCAGTGATACCGATCGCTGCCAACGCGATCGGCAGCAAGCTACGCAGGAAATGGCCCGCATTCGGCGACGCAGCGTCGCCCGAAGCAGCTGGGCGCAGGCGCGCCAGCAGTGATTGCATCATCGCTTTCAAGTGCGTAACTCCAGTGCGACTAGAGTTGCAGCTTGATCAGGTCTTCCAAGGCGCCGACGACTTTGTTGCGCACCTGCATGAGCATGGAGAACGAGAGGCTGGCTTCCTGGCTGGCGAGGATCGCGCCCACCAGATCGTCGCTCTCTCCGCTGTCGACCGCAGCCATCTTCTCGGCTGCCGCGCGATCCTGCGCGTTCACTGAGTCGATGATCTGGCGAAAACCTCCAGCGATACCCGTTGTCGACGGGTCGCCGGCAGCAGAGTCGATATCTGCACGCGCTTTGATCGGCGCCGATGCCAAGCGGTGAGCATCCTGTGCGATGCGTGCTTGCACGGCAGCGATCGATGCACCCATTCCTTTCTCCATGTGGTCCTCGCGTTCGACACTCGAAGGTCACGGCTGTCCCGGTCTGTTACTTCGGCGATCCGGGATTCGTGTGTCTGACCCTATCGTCTGTGGCGGCGAAAAGTTGAGGCGACGAAGTGCCGATTCGCGAGCAGTGTCCAGCATTTGCGGCAAATCAATTGCCGAGCAGCAATCCATCTTCGTACGCGACTGCCCGATCGTTACAGGAATGTCTTATGCGGGAGTTCGTCGAACCGCTGTTCGATTTACTTATTCTCTGAATCTTCGTCTGCGCGCGGGCGCACGATCGGTTGCGCGAGCGTCGCAGAGCAGCCGTCTTCGCGAATGCGTCAAAGGTTCACGCTCGATCGTACGTGCGGCTTCAGGACATGTCTGATGCCCGTGCGCTCGTATTTCCGGGATATCGCAGATCGGACGTAAAGATTTCATCCGGATCCCCGATACAGGAGCGGCAGAAATCAATAGCAGCACTGGACATGGCGAAGCTCTCGAATCGACGCAAGGCGGCGCGCTCCTATCAAGTGATCGATCCGTGCACGCTGGGACGCCCGGTGCACCTGCTAGGCAAGTACACGGAGCGTTTGCAGAAGGATCTCTCCGAACTCCTGCATGTGCAGTTCAATCGGCGCTATCGCGCGCAGTTCGAGATCGGCGCGATCGCGGCTGAGAGCCCGCCGCCGAGTCTCTCGCGCCGCTGGTGGACGTTCCGTTCCGATGTGGGACGAATGGCGTTCGCAGTCGATCGCAAGATGCTGCTCTGCGTGTTGGCGTACCGGTATGGCGTATCGCCGGCGGAGATGAAGGCCTCGAGCGAGTCGAGCGACTACGAAACAGCGACGGAGGAACGCTTGGCGGCACGACTCGGCTGCCAACTCGTTGCAGTCGCAGCCGGCGCCATCGAAGCACTGCATCCGAACGACGATCAAGACGCGCATCGATCGCCCGAGTTCGCGCCGGTTGCGGTGCCGCTGCGCGATTCGGCGTGGACGCTGCGAGTGAAAGTTCACGAACGTGCGTACGGCGTCGACGGCTCGTTCTGGTTCCGGCTCGAGGAACCGTGGTTCGAACGGCTGATGCGCGGCCTGACACCGCTGCGCGAACGAAATGCGCAAGGTGTCGGCGGTACTGCCGCTCAGCCGCTGCCTGCGCGCTTGCAGCTTTCGCTGACCGCTCGCTTGGTCGACAAACCGATTTCGCTCGGCACGTTGCTCGATCTGCGGGTCGGCGACGTCATTCCGGTGAACATCGCCTCCGCCGACGTGCTCGTCGACGACGTGCGCCTCTTCACCGCCAGCATTGCCGAGCACAAGGGCAAGCTGTGTCTCACCTGCTTTCAAGATGTGGAGTAATACATGAATCCCGCTGACTCTGCTCTGCAGGACAATCTGCTCAACGACATCCCCGATCAGCTCGGCGAAGCGGAGGAAGCGACCGCCGCATCCGACGTTCGTCCGCGGCGCGATTTCTCGCAGATGATGCGCAGGATTCCCGTCACGTTGACGTTGGAAGTGGGTTCGGCGCGCATTTCCCTGCAGGATCTCGCAGCTCTCCAGCAGAACAGCGTGATCGAGCTCGACACGCTCGCCGGGCAGCCGCTCGTCATCAAGGTCAACGGCACGCCGATCGGGCGCGCGGAAGTCGTCGTGAGCGGCGAGAACTACGGACTGAAGGTCGTCGAGCTGAGCGACCTGGATCTGGAATCGTTGAAGTGACCGATCTGCTGAGACGCGGCTGCAGGATGCTGGCGGGCGTCGCGATGGTCGCGGCGTTCGCTCTGCCGTTGTTGGCGCTCGCGCCTGATACGGCCGTCGCCGATCCGATCGCGATCATCGGCGCGACCGAAGACGGGAACAAGACCGAGTTCACCGTCAAGATGCAGGTACTCATCATCATGACGCTGCTCGGGCTGCTGCCCGTGATGGTGCTCATGATGACGAGCTTCACCCGTTTCGTGATCATTCTCGCGCTGCTGCGGCAAGCGCTCGGCCTCCAGCAGGGATTGCCGAATCGCCTCGTCACGGGCGTTGCGCTGATTCTGACTTTGCTCGTGATGCGGCCGATCGGCGAGCACATTTGGACGCAGGCCATCGTGCCCTTCGATCAGGATCAGATCACCTTCGAACAGGCGCTGAAGGCCGCCGAAGAGCCGATCTCGCGCTTCATGCTCGCGCAGACCCACAAGGGTGCCCTGCAACAGATTGCGCAGCTGGCGGGCGAAGGTCAGGTGGAAAATCCCGAGGATCATGCCTTTCTGGTCAAGCTGGCGGCCTTCGTATTGAGCGAGCTCAAGACCGCCTTCCAGATCGGCTGCATGCTCTTCATTCCGTTTCTGGTGATCGATCTCGTCGTGTCCTCCGTGCTGATGGCGATGGGCATGATGATGCTCTCGCCGCTGGTCATCTCGTTGCCGTTCAAGCTGTTGCTGTTCGTGCTCGTCGACGGCTGGACGCTGACCGTACACACGCTCGTCACGAGCATCCAAGTCTATTAGCGAGGCTGCGGGAATGACTTCCGACGTTGCAGTCGATCTCGTCAGCCAGGCGCTGCGACTGATCATGTTCATCGTGGCGGTGCTCGTCGTGCCGGGCATGATCGTCGGTTTGCTGATCGGTCTGTTTCAGGCAGCGACGCAAATCAACGAGCAGACCTTGAGCTTCCTGCCGCGTCTCATGGTGACCCTGCTCGCAATCGCGCTGGCGGGACATTGGGCCGTCGGCAAGTTGATGGATTTCTGCGTCCAGGTCTTTCGCCAGGCACCGCTGCTCGTCGGCTGATTCGAGGCGTTCGCCATGGAACTCGTGCTCGGCCAACTCCCATCGCTTCTCTCCATGCTGTGGTGGCCGTTCTGCCGCGTGATGGCGATGCTGAGCGCCGCGCCGATCCTGGGCGAGAACATGGTGCCGATCAGCGTGCGCGTCCTCTTGTCGCTCGTGCTGGCGATCGTGCTCATGCCCGTGGCTGCCCCAACGATCGACATCGAGCCGCTGTCGCTGCAGACCGTGGCGCTGACGCTCGAACAGGTGCTGATCGGTTTCGGGATCGGCCTCGCGTTCTATCTCACCATCGCCATCGTCATGGCGCTGGGATTCACGCTGTCTTCGCAGATGGGTCTGGCGATGGCCGTGATGAACGATCCGATGAGCGGCACGTCTTCGGACGTGGTCTCTGCCCTGCTCTACGTACTGTGCATTTACGTCTTCTTCTCCATCGACGGCCATGTGGTGTTCGCCGGCATCATGGGGGCGAGCTTTCAAGCTTGGCCCGTCGGCGGTGGCGTTCCGTTACCGACGTTGCAGAGCATCGCCTACAACGTGGCGTGGGTGTTCTCCGCCGCCTTGTTGCTGGCCGTACCCGTGATTTTCTCGGCGATGGTCGTGCAGCTCGGTTTCGGATTCCTCAATCGCGTGGCGCCGGCGCTGAACCTGTTCGCGCTCGGTTTCGCGATCGTCACGATGTTCGGCTTGTTCATGCTCGGCTACGTGGTGGGAACGTTGCCTGAGCACTATGTCCGGCTCACTCACCAAGTGCTCGGGCTGCTGCAGCAAGGCATGCAACAGGCGGGGGCTGCATGAGCGAACCGTCGCAAGACGACAAGAGCGAAAAACCGTCAGCGCAGAAATTGCGCAAGGCCCGCGAGAAGGGCCAGGTGGCGCGCTCTCGCGATTGGGCGACGGCCGTCGGCATCGTCGTGTGCGTGAAGCTCATCGTGCTGCTCACACCGGGTTATCTGGAACAGTTCCGCATGCTCTTTGCGCATGCCTTCGCGCCGGCGCTTTCCGCACCGGGCGATTTCGAGAATTCGTGGTCGACGCAGCTCGCGACGGCGCTGACGCTTCTCGTGAAGATGACGCTGCCGCTGTTCGCGGTGCCGGTGATCGTCGGCGCCGCCTCGCTCTATCCGGGCGGCTGGGTCATGAGCGGATCGCCGCTCGCTCCCAAGCTGGAGCGCGTCAACCCGCTGCAATACTTCAAGCGCGTCTTCTCGATGAAACACGTCGTGCACACCGTGACTACCACGCTGAAGGCGTTTGCGCTGCTCGCGGTGCTCTACTACACGGCGCGGACGAGCGTCGGCGAGTTTCTGCGACTGCAGTCGCTCGCGCTACCGGACGCCTTGCTCGGCGGCGCGAACTTGCTGCTCGATGGCGTCATGGCGCTCTGCGCCGTGTTCGTCGTCTTCGCCCTCATCGACTTGCCGGTGCAATCGATGGTGTTCCTGCGCGATCAGCGGATGACCAAGCGCGAGGTGAAGGAAGAACACAAACAGAACGAAGGTCGCCCGGAGGTTCGCCAGCGCATCCGGCGGCTGCAGATGCAGATCGCGCGTCACGGGCTGCGCAAGACCGTGCCGACGGCCGATGTGGTCATCGTGAACCCGGAGCACTATGCCGTGGCGCTCAAGTACGACGAAAAACGTGCGGAGGCGCCGTTCGTCGTCGCCAAGGGCGTCGACGAAATGGCGCTCTATATCCGACAGCTCGCCGTCGAACATCAGGTGGAGGTCGTGACGCTGCCGCCGCTCGCGCGCGCGATCTACAACACCAGTCAGGTCAACCAGCAGATCCCGGCCGTGCTGTATCAGGCAGTGGCCCGGGTGTTGAGCCATGTGCTGCAAATCAAGGCCTTCCGTGCCGGTCGCAGGTCCTCGCCGCCCGAGCTGCCTACGGATCTGCCCGTACCCGAACATCTGACGTGATCCAGCCATGAACGCATTCAGCCGCATCTTTGCCGAGCTGCACAGGCACCGTATCGCCACCCCGCTGTTCCTCACCGCCCTCGTGGCGATGCTCGTGCTGCCGTTGCCGCCGCTGCTGTTGGACGTGCTGTTCACGTTCAACATCGTGCTCGCGCTCATCGTCGTGCTCGTCAGCGTCACGACCCGGCGACCGCTCGATTTCGCCGTCTTCCCGACGGTCCTACTCGCGGCCACATTGATGCGCCTGGCGCTGAACGTCGCTTCGACCCGCGTGGTGCTGCTGCACGGTCACGAAGGCACGCACGCGGCCGGCGACGTGATTCAGGCATTCGGCAACGTGGTGATCGGCGGCAACTTCGTCGTCGGTCTCGTGGTGTTCGTCATCTTGATGATCATCAACTTCGTGGTGGTCACGAAAGGTGCGGAGCGAATTTCCGAGGTGTCGGCGCGGTTCACGCTCGATGCGCTGCCCGGCAAACAGATGGCGATCGACGCCGATCTGAATGCCGGTCTCATCAATCAGGAGAAGGCGCAGGCGCGGCGCCGCGAAGTCGCTCTGGAGGCGGATTTCTACGGCGCCATGGACGGCGCTTCGAAGTTCGTGCGCGGCGATGCGATCGCCGGCATTCTGATCCTGCTCATCAACTTGATTGGCGGCGTGATCATCGGTTCGGTGATGCACGACGTGTCGATCGGCGAAGCGTTCCGCACCTACGGTTTGCTCACGATCGGCGACGGCCTCGTCGCGCAGATCCCTGCCCTGCTGCTGTCGGCTGCAGCAGCGATCATCGTGACGCGCGTCAGCGATTCCGCAGAGTTCGAGCAGCAAGTCGGTTCGCAGCTGCTCGCATCGCCGGGCGCGCTCTACGGTGCGGCGGGCATGATGCTCGTGCTCGGTATCATTCCGGGCATGCCGTGGCTGACGTTCTTCGTCTTCGCGGCGGTGCTCGCGTTCGCCGCGTGGCGCATGGATCGCAGTGCGGCGGAGCAGCCTTCCGAAGCGGCCGCGGCGCAGGCGGCACTCGTGACTCAGCCGCCCCCGGAGCTCGATTGGCGGAGCTTGCCGTTCGTCGAGCCGATCTCGGTTTCGGTCGGCTACAAACTCGCGCCGCTGATCGATCAGGCCCAGGGCGCTCCGCTCACCAAGCGTTTGCGGGGCGTACGGCAAACACTCAGCGAGTCGATGGGCCTGCTGCTGCCGCCGATCAATGCGCGCGACGATCTTTCTTTGAAGCCGTCGCACTACGCGGTGCTGTTACGAGGCACCGTCATCGCGCAAGCGGAAGTGTTTCCCGATCGCTTGATGGCCATCGCCTCCGCACAGGTGTACGGCGATCTCGACGGCATTCCCGGAACGGAACCCGCATACGGCATGCCGGTCTGGTGGATCGCCCAAGACGATCGCGCCAATGCGCTCGGTCTGGGCTATCAGGTCGTCGACGCTGCTACGGTCATTGCAACCCACGTCTCCAAGCTCGTGCGCGAGCATCTGCCGGAGCTGATGCGCCACGAAGACGTGTCCGCGTTGCTGGAAAGATTGTCCGTGCAGGCACCGAAGCTGGCCGCAGCGCTCGACAAGGCGCTCACGCACAGTCAAATGCTCAAGGTGTTCCGCTTGCTCTTGGCCGAGAACGTGTCGCTCAAGGACATCGTGCCGATTGCGACCACGCTCGTGGAGAGCGCCGAAACGACCAAGGATCCGATTCTGCTCGCGGCGGAGGTGCGCTGCACGTTGCGGCGGCAGATCGTGGCTTCGCTGGTCGGTCAAGCGACCCAGCTGAAAGCATTCAATTTGAGCGGCGAGCTCGAGAACATGCTGCTCAATTCGCTGAACCAGGCGAGCCAACAGGGCAAGGTGGCGCTCGACAATTACCCGATCGATCCGAACCTGCTTTCGCAGCTGCAGATGAACATGCCGATCGTGCGGGAGCAAATGAAGCAACAAGGCGCGGCGCCGCTGCTCCTCGTCATGCCGCAGATCCGTCCGCTGCTCGCACGCTATGCGCGGCTCTTCGCGCCGGGGCTCGCGGTGCTGTCGTACAACGAGATTCCCGAAGCACGCGACGTCAGCATCATCGGCTCGCTCGGCTGACGCTCACGGCACGACTTGCAGCAGCACGACTGCGGTTTCCGCCAGCGCACGGAACAGCGCCAGCAACGAGCGCGGTGGCAGTTGCACCGCCTGGTTGTTCAATGTTGCCAAATCCAGTCGCGCAATGACTGCGCCGTCACGGATCACGCGCAGGTCGTGCAACGGCACTGCAGCTGCCGATAGCGTGTGTCCGATCTTGGGCAATGCTTGCCTTACCAGCTTCTCGGCATGCGCCCGGTGGATCGTGATCGTGAGGTCCACACCGTCGATCGACCATTGCACATCCAGGACGACCGGACCTAACGCAGGCGGCGCGAGCTCCAGACGTAAGGACAGCTCGTGGCGGTGCCGCTCGCGATGCTTGCGCTCGTGCCGAGCGGCGTACGGCAAGCGGAGCAACAGTTGGACGCCGCCCCACGCATACACCGGAAGCAACAAGGGGTCGGAGTTCAGGACGAAATTGCCGGGGGGCTCGCGATACGGCGGCGGCCCGATCATGGTCGTTACCGACGACACATTCGATTGGCGGCTCAGTTGCGTTCCCCAGCGCTCGAGCGCGAGATCGTGCCAGGACTTGGCGAGCGCAGCCGGATTCGGTGCTTCCCAAGTCATCTTCCGCAACGCCGCTTGATCGAGCCGCATGGCGGCGTGGCGCGTCATGTTCGCCGGACCGTCGTCTTCTGCAGTCGAGGCGCGCGCGTTCTTCGGCGCCGGTCCGGACTCGACCTCGAGCTCCAGGGTCGGTTCGTTCGCAATGACGCGTACGCGCAGCGTATCGCCGGGTCGCAGCCGGTTCTGCCATTGACCCAGTCCGGTCAGGCGCAGGATCGCTCCGTTGCTCAAGGTCGCCATCGCCTCGGCGTCCGCCGCTTCGCCGTAAGTCAGCAACAGCGATTCGCCCGGGGCCGGCCGGTGCTGCTGAGCCCGCCCCTGCAACGGTAGCGCCTGTATCAGCGCCGAAATTCGCTCCAGTTTCATGGTGTGGCGTGTTTAGACGACGAAGCCAACCGCTTGCAGGCGGTTGGCTCCATCAAACATCGCTGCAGAACCGCCGCGCGCTAGCGACCGCGCGCGGCGATGCCGTTGCAGGCTTACTGCATCAGCGAGATCACGAGCTGCGACAGCGCGCTGCTCTGCTTGAGAGCCGACGTGCCGGCCTGCATCAACAACTGCTTGGCCGTCGCGTTCGACGTTTCGGCAGCGTAGTCCACGTCCATGATGCGGCCGCGCGAAGCGGTCGTGTTCGTGATCATGTTCGCCAGGTTGTTGTACACGTGCTCGAGACGGTTCGAAGCCGCACCGAGCTGTGCGCGGATCGTACCGACTGCGTCGATCGCGGCGTTGATATCCGTGATGATCGAGTTGTCGTTGCCGGTGAGCTCCGCGCCGGGCGTCGAGTTGTCCGGAGTCGTGTACTGCACGGAGACTTGGGCAAGCGCGTTCGCCAGATCCTGGAGGCTCGACTGAGTGTCGATTTCCATCGTTTCTGCGGCGCTGGCGCCGATCTGGAACGTGATCGCCGCAGACAGCAGGCCGCCCGAACCGTCCGTCTCCGTGCCGTCGCTGAACAGCGTCTGGCCGCCGAAGGACGTGGTGCGGATGATGTTGTTGAGCTCCTGACCCAGCGCGTCGAATTCGGCCTGCAGCGCCGCCTTGTCGGCGTCCGTCGTCGAGGCGTTGAAGGCTTCCGTCGCGAGGTCCTTCATACGCAACAGGACGTTCGTCAATTCGGTGAACGCGCCTTCCGCGGTCTGCATCATCGAGATGCCGTTCTGCGTATTCTTCTGCGCAACGGCCATGCCGCGGGTCTGCGCGTTGAGGCGGACGGCGATCTGCAAGCCGGCAGCGTCGTCCATCGCCGAATTGACTCGGTAACCCGTACCCAGGCGGGTCAGCGAGGTCGTGAGGGCTCTCTGGGTGTTGTTGACGGCGTTCTGGGAAGACAGTGCCGCTGCGTTCGTGTGAAGGCTCAGCATTGCAAGAAACTCCTGTGTTGATGCGGGCGACACCTACGATTTCGCCCTCACTCACACAAGGCGACCGGTCTTGCCCGGTTCTTAAATCCGGCCGCGAGCTTCTTGCTTGCCCGCCCCTCGAGATTTCATCGACGCGCAGCGCCCGGCTTCAGGGTTTTCCTGAATGGAACCCTTCGCAGCTCCCCGCGAAGCGCCACCATGCACGCTCGATCTGAGGACGGCGAAACCGCACGCTGCATTTCTCGGCACTCGCGTATTCGTCCATACGCAGCGGTGCAGGCTCAACGACCTGCACCCCATTGCACGATCGTTCGAGGTACGTCGTCGAGCGAGATCGCACGCTCGGCCGCGCCCAGGCGAAGCGCTTCCTTAGGCATGCCGAACACGACGCAACTGGCCTCGTCTTGCGCGAGCGTCCGCGCACCGGCCTCGCGCATCTCTTTCAGGCCGCGGGCGCCGTCGTCGCCCATGCCGGTCATGATGATGCCGAGGGCATTGCGTCCGGCGCAATGTGCGACGGAACGAAACAGCACATCCACGGAAGGCCTGTGCCGATTGATGAGCGGCCCGTCCCGTACCTCCGCATAGTAGTACGCGCCGCTGCGACGCAGAGTGAGATGCTTTCCGCCAGGAGCGATCAGCGCGTGACCCGGCAGCAATCGCTCGCCGTGTCGAGCTTCCCGCACCGTGATCGCGCAGTTGCCGTCGAGGCGCTCGGCGAAGGCAGCGGTGAACTTCTCGGGCATGTGCTGCACGATCGCGATGCCTGGAGACACTTGGGGTAGCTGTCGCAATACCGTTTCGAGCGCTTGCGTTCCCCCTGTGGACGTTCCGATCGCAACGATACGCTCCGTCGTCTCGTGCAGCGCGCGCTGGCCCCTTGCGGCGAGCGGCTCGAGCCGTGTTGCAGGCGTTGCCGCCGGAAGCGGGAGCGTCTTCGTGCTACGCACGTTACGCAAATTCGTTTGCGCCGCGGCTCTCACGGCTGCAATCAGTTGCGCAGCGGACTCCGTCAAGAACTGCTGCAGGGCAACCTTCGGTTTCGTGACGATCTCGACCGCGCCGGCAGCGAGCGCTTCGAGCGTGGTGGCGGCGCCCGCCTCGGTCAACGTCGAGCAGATCACGACAGGCGTCGGTCGCTCAGCCATGATCTTGCGCAGAAACGTGATGCCATCCATTCGCGGCATCTCGACGTCCAAGAGGATCACATCGGGCCAGTGCGATCGCATCTTCTCCGACGCATAGATCGGATCGGATGCAATGCCTACGACTTCGATGCCAGGATCCTTGTTGAGCAGCTCCGAAACGACCTGACGCACGACAGCGGAATCGTCGACGATGAAGACCTTGATCTTGTTCATGCGCATCTCAGCTCCGGACCGCGTCGTACCCAGACATCGCCGCTCCACAACTCGAAGACGATTTCGCGCGAGCCGAATCCCCCAACATTCTCCGCCGCGATCGCGAAACCGCATTCCCGCAAGAGCTTGCGTCCGACTTCGACGTTCATCCCCGACACATCGATGCTGGCCGAGATCGGAAAGAGTCGTTGTTGCTGTTGCCGAATCGGCGCGCTGCCGAACATGCTGCCGCCGCCGAACATCTTCGCCACGAAATCTCCAGGCTGCGCGCCGCGCCGGCGAATCTCCTGTAGGAACTGCTCGATCGCCCCTTCGGCATACATCGTCGTCGCGCCGCGTTTGGCGATCGACTCGGTCGGCATGGGCAGCAAGTAGTGGCAGATGCCGCCGACGCGCAGTTGCGGATGCCATACAGTGATGGCGACGCACGATCCGAGCACGGTACGAACTCTGGTGTGGCCGCCTCCGAAATAGAAGTCGCCGATGTCGAGAAAGACGTGTCTGGGACGTGCGCTCATGGCTTGCGATAGATCGTCGGTTCGACGGCCTCGACACCCGCGCAGACGCCGTTGAGCGTTTCGCTGTGACCGATGTACAGCACACCGCCCCGTTTCAACGTCGGCAGAAGGTGGTCGATCACCTTGCGTTTCGTTTCCAGATCGAAATAGATCATCACGTTGCGCAGGAAGATCGCATCGAACGTCTCGTTCTTGTGCGCCGGCCGATCGAGAAGATTGCCGTGGGAGAATTGCACCCGGCCGCGGATCCACGGCTCGATCAGGAACGTGCCGTCTTGCGGACCGATACCTTTCAGGCAGTACTTGCGCAGCCATGCCTTCGGCAGCCGCGCCGCTCGTTCGAGTTTGTAGTGCCCCTTGCGCGCTTGCTCCAGCACGCGCGTGCTGATGTCGGAGGCGATAACGGCCCAATCCCCCATCCCGAGCGTCTCCGCGAGCACCATCGCGATCGTGTACGGCTCCTCGCCGGTCGAGCATGCCGCGCTCCAGACGCGAAAGCGGGCACTCTGCTGACGTCTGCTCAGCGCGTATTCGCGCAGATGCTCGAAGTGCTTCGGTTCTCTCAAGAAGGACGTTTCGTTGGTGGTCAGCAGGTCGATCGCATGTTGCAGCTCCGCCTCTTGACCCGGCGCCGTCAGCACTCGGAAGTAGTCGCCGTAGCTCGCCAGGCCGCGTTCGATCAATCGCTTGCGCAAGCGGCTTTCGACCAGCGTTCTTTTCGACGCGGCCATGCTGATGCCGGCCTGACGCAACGCCAGCTCCCGGAATTGCTGAAACTCACGATCGGTCAGCGAAAGCTGGGACATGGGCTGCGCTGCGATCAAGCGGCTTGGCGGGACCGTTCGATGCATTGCTGCACCAGTGCAGGCGCATCCACGATCAAGGCGATGGAGCCGTCGGCGAGAATCGTCGAGCCGCTCAATCCGGGAACCTGGTTCGCGATCCGCGGCAAAGGGCGAATCACGGTTTGATGCTCGCCGAGCAGCTCGTCGACGAGGAAACCGGCGCGTTGATCGCCCACACGAACGACGACGATGCTCTCGCGCCGTGCAGCCGGGCCATGAATGCCAAATACGTCCCGCAGACGGGCGAAAGGCAACGCCGTGCCGCGCAGATTGACGAACTGGTACCGGTGTTTCTCGTCGGCCGTGGTCGACTCGACTTCGATGCACTCCTCGACCATGTCGAGCGGCAACACGAAGCTCGAACGTCCGGCGCGCACGAGGAAGCCATCGATGATGGCCAGCGTCAGCGGCAGACGGATTCGCACCGTGGTACCGACGCCACGCGTGCTGTCGATCTCCACCTCGCCGCGGATCGCATGGACATTGCGCTTCACGACATCCATGCCGACCCCGCGACCCGAGAGATTGGTGACGCGCTCCGCGGTCGAAAAGCCCGGCTCGAAGACGAGCGCGAATGCTTCGCGATCCGTGAGCTCCGCTTCCGGCGCGATCAGGCCCCGCTCGCGCGCCTTGGCGAGGATCTTCTCGCGGTCGAGACCTCGGCCGTCGTCCGTCACTTCGATGACGACCGATCCGGACTCGTGATACGCGTCGAGCCGTACGGTGCCTTGCGCCGGCTTACCCAATGCGGCACGGACCTCGGCGCTCTCGATACCGTGGTCGATGGCATTGCGCACCAGATGCGTCAGCGGATCGTTGATCTGCTCGACGAGGGTCTTGTCGAGCTCCGTTTCGGCCCCGGAGACCACGAGCCGGATGTCCTTGCCGGTTTGGCGCGATACGTCGCGTACCACACGCTGGAAACGCGCGAACGTACTCCCGATTTGCACCATGCGGAGCTGCAAGGCGCCGTCGCGGATCTCTTCGACCAGACGCGACAAACGCGACGTCGACTCGTTGAGATCGCTCAATCCTGCCCGACGAGCCACCAGATTGGTCGAGGCGACAGCGATGATCAGTTCGCCGACGAGCGTGATGAGATTCTCGAGCTTCTCGGCTTCGACGCGGATGAACTGGCCGTCCAGGGACGGTTTCGTCTCGCGCCACTCTTGTTGCTTCTGCACGGCGGCTTCGACGACGGCAGGCGCGACCGCGCCGTCCTCGACGAGGACTTCGCCCAGCTTGCGCGGCGGCGGCTTGCCGAGCTCCATTTGTGCCTGCTGCTGTTTCAGAGCGCGTTGCAGCTCATCTTCCGAGATTGCGCCGCTGTGCACGAGAATTTCGCCGAGCATCGAGGGGGGCGGCGGAGCTTCTTCGATGTGCGCGACCTGATCGAGCGGCGGTTCGGGAATCGAGGCGATGCGGAGCTCGCAATCGTCGCGGACGAACTCGAACGCATCCTCGATGCGTTGGCGCCCAGCGTCCGTCTCGAAGCGGATTTCGAAGCCGACGTAGCAGCTTTCCGGGTCCAACTCCTCCGGCAGCGGCAGTTCGTCCGTGAGCTCCACGTGCTGCACTTCACCGAAGCTGGCCAGGTAGCGGATGAACGACAACGGATCCATGCCGTTGCGCAGCACATCGCGGCCGAAGCGGGCGGAAATGTGCCATCTCTCGGTCTTCTCGTCGGATTCCGTGCCGCGACCAGAGACCGTAGGTTCCGACGAAGCACTACCGTCCGAACGACCGATGGCTTGCTGCAACTTGCACAGCAACGCTGCACCGGCTGCTTGGAGCTCCGCGCTGCTCTGTGCGTCGCTTTCGAGCCCTCGCAACAGCAGCTCGATGTGGTCCTTGCAGTCGATGAGCACGGACGTCAATGCAGGCGTGAGCGGCACGCTGCCTGCGCGCACGCGATCCAGAGCGCCTTCGACGACGTGAGTGAACGCGACGATCTCATCGAGTCCGAACAGGCCCGCCGAACCCTTGATCGTATGTGCCGCGCGGAAAATCTCATTGATCGAATCGTCGTCGATGCGACCGAGCTCGCAGGCGAGCAGCGCCGACTCCATCTCCGCGAGCAGCTCGCGCGCTTCATCGATGAAAGTGGCGATCCCCGGATCGTCGAAAGGTTCTGCGTTCATCGTTCGCTCCGCGGCGCGACGTCGATCCAATGTCCCAGCCCGCAAAGCGCGAGCGCGTCCCGAGCAGCGGCACTCGGCTCGACGATGCCGAACTTGCGGCACATCCGGCGCGCCATCAGCAAGAGTTGCACGCCGGCGGTATCGAGCTCCGTGACTTCGGACAGATCGATGCTTCCCCGAAGCCGACGCTTCTTCAGCTCCGCAACCAGCCGCGGCTTGATCTCCGCGGCCGAATAGATCGTCATCGATCCGGACACGCACAAATGCCCATCGGCGAAACGAATCTCGCACGTCATGAGAGCCTCGCTCTACGGCAAGACGAGCTTGGCAACGGCATCGAGCATGATTTCCGGCTTGAAAGGCTTGACGAGCCAAGCGCGGGCGCCGGCTTCCCTGCCCTTCGTTTTCATGTCCTCGCCGGATTCCGTAGTCAGCATGATCACCGGCGTGAATTTGTAGCTCGGATTGGCCTTGACGCTCTTCAGGAATGCAATGCCATCCATGACCGGCATGTTGACGTCGCTGATGATCAGATTGATCTTGCTGCCGTCCAGGTGCTTTTGCGCATCCTGTCCGTTGCAACCCTCGAGAACTTCGTAACCCGCCTTGCGCAGCGCAATGCCTGCCACCTGCCGCACGGAGGCGGAGTCGTCGACGATCAGAATCCTCTTGGCCATGATGTTTACCCTAGAAGAACGTGACGGAGCCGCCGGCCTGAGAAGCCTGTGCGTCTTCGCCGATGTGATTGCGGCGCTGTTCGTCCGTGGTGTAGGAACGCCTCATCTGCTCCACATACTCGGTGGCGTCGAGCTCGGTGTAGGACGAGGTCACCAGCGCATGCAGCCCGTCCAAGTGTTTGCTCGCGTGATCGAGGATCTGCCCGACGCGATCCTGGAACTGCAAGTGAACGAGCGAATCGGCGATCTCGCCCTGAATCAGTCCGCTCTCGACGCGCAACTGCTCGGTCGAACGCGTCAACTGTCTGCTCACCGACGAGAAGTGATTCACGACCTCGCCGACTTTCGCCTCCGCGCTGCCGATGACCTCGGCTTCGTGAACCAGGGCGGCCTCGCTCGCCTCCATGACCGAAGCCAACGTGTCGGCGATTGCATCCGCCCTGTCGGTGATCCGACGTCCGGTTTCGCGGGAGGCTCGCGACAGAACGCGCACTTCCTGCGCCACCACTGCGAATCCTTTTCCCGCATCGCCGGCGTGCGCAGCCTCGATCGCTGCGTTCAGCGACAGGATGTTGGTCTGAAAGGCAATCTGCTCCACCTCGCCGGCCATCGTGCGCAGTTCGGTGGTGTGCGCGGCGAGCTTGCGAATTTCCTCCGCCAGCGCGCCTCGGCTTTCCTGCAGCTCCCTCAGCGCAGAGATCACCTGGACGAGGTCCTCCCGTCCGCGTTCGAGCGTCGAGATGACGTTGCCTTCCGTCAATGAGTTCTCGGAAGCGCGCAGCGTCGTGTCGAGGCGCTCGACGATCTGAGCGAAACGTGCGCTCAGCGCGACGATCGCCTCTTCCATCTGCGAGCGCGCCGTGTCGACTTGTCTCGCCAGGGTCGGCAGTGCGGACAGCGCCGTGCCGCGCGCACGCTCGTGCGTCTGCGCTGCGCTCGGCGTCTCCGTAGCCCTCCTCGACTTGAAGATGGTCATGATCAGCCCGCCGCTGCGGCGATGGCCTGCATCTCTTCCGCGGACAGCACGCGCTCGGCATCGAGAATGATGACGAACTTGTTCCGCACTTTACCCATGCCCTGGATGAAGTCCGCGCGAATCGACGCGCCGAAGCTCGGGGGCGGCTCGATGTCGGCGTTGGCGATCTCCAACACCTCGCTCACCGCGTCGACGACGACGCCGACGACCTGTCGCAGCTCGCCCGCTCCGACTTCGACGATGACGATGCAGCTCTTCTTGGTGACCGGCGAGGCCGGCCGATTGAACCGTGCGCACAGGTCGACGACCGGCACGGCCGCGCCGCGCAGATTCACGACGCCGCGAATGAATCTCGGCATCATCGGGATCTCCGTCGGAGTCGAATACTCGAGGATCTCCTTGATGCAGAGGATGCCCATCGCGAATGTCTCGCGACCGAGCACGAACGTGAGGTACTGATGCTGATCCTGCCGCGTTTCTGCGGTTTCGCTTACCGCCAGTGCTTGACTCATGATGGCAGCCACCTAGAAGCGCACGAACTGATGTTCGAAGACGTCGCTGTGATCGACGCCGTTGCCCGAGGACGCGGCCGCAGCCGCTACGGCAGGTTGCGTCTTGAGGGTTTCGATCTTCACCGACGGCGCGCGTCGCGCGGCAGACTTACTGACGTTCGCCGGCGCGCGCATGGTCTGAGCGATCTGATTGGTCTTGAAGAAGCTCATGGTCGCCTGGAGCTGCTGAGCCTGGGCGCTCATCTCCTCGGAGGTTGCCGCAAGTTCTTCGCTGGCCGAGGCGTTCTGTTGGGTAAGCTGCGACAGCTGCGTCATCGCGACATTGATCTGACCCACGCCCGCCGATTGCTCCTGGCTGGCAGCAGCGATTTCTTGAATGAGATCGGCCGTTCGGCGTGCTGCCGAGACCATGTCCTCGAGCAATGAGCCGGCGCGTTCGGCCAATTCCACGGAGGAACCCGCCACTTCGCCGATTTCCTGGGCCGCCACTTGCGAACGCTCCGCGAGTTTGCGCACTTCCGCGGCAACGACCGCGAAGCCCTTGCCGTGCTCGCCGGCGCGCGCAGCTTCGATGGCTGCGTTGAGAGCCAGCAGATTCGTCTGATAGGCAATGTCGTCGATGATCGAGATCTTCTGCGCGATCTGCTTCATTGCATCCACGGTCTTCTTGACCGCTTCGCCGCCTTCGTCGGCCTGTTGAGCGGCCTTGCCCGCCATCTGGTTGGTGACTTTGGCGTTGTCCGTGTTCTGGGTGATGGAGGCAGTCATCTGTTCGACGGACGCAGACGTCTCTTCCACGCTCGAGGCTTGCTCGCTGGACGCCTGCGACAACGACTGCGCTGTGGCCGACATCTCTTCCGATGCGCCAGCGAGCGTGTCGGCTGCAGAACGGACATCGCCGACGACGCTCGACAGCTTCTCCACCATGGCGCCCATAGCTCGCAACAAGACGCCGGTTTCGTCTTTCGCTTGGCTTTCGATACGCGCGGTGAGATCGCCTTCCGCCAAGCGCGTGGCAACGCTGACCGCCTGCCCGATCGGACGCGTGATCGAGAGCGTGACCCAGATCCCGGCGAGAATGGCCACCAGCAAAGCGACGCCGGCGCCCGTCATCATGAGCTTCTCTGCGCGGGCGAAGGAGACATCGGCCTCCTTGGCAGCCTCATCCATCGACAGGCGTTCGTGTTCGACATCGCTCGCCGCTGCCGCGACCATGGCCTCGCGCGCAGGAATCTGCTGCGTTTTCAACCATTCGCGTGCCTGGTCGAGCTTGTTGTCGCGCAATAGCGCGATCATGGTCTGATAAGTCTTGGCGTAGTTTTCGTGGGCGTCGATCATCGCCTTGAGGCGCTCTTTGCCGCGTTCGGTGCGCACGGTCTCCTTGAAGTAGGCCAGGATCTCCTCGTTGCGCAGACGGAGGACCTCCATGCGCTGCATGGTCTCGTCCAGTTCCGCTTTGGTCGTGGCCAGGAGCTGATCGCGCTGAATCAAGCCGAGTCGCTCGGCGTTCGTCTGGAATTCGCTCGCCAGCTCGAGTTTGGGAACGCGGTTCTCCAGCACCTCGTCGAACGCATCGTTTATCGTTCTGATGCCGTCGTTGCCGACGTACGTGATGCCGCAAAGAAGCAAAATGATCAAACCAAAGCTCAGCGACAGGCGGACGCCTATCTTCAGATTGGAAAACATGTTCTCTCCGTTTCGCACCGACTGACCCCGCCGGAATGCGCGTCCTATCGGCATCACGCGTCTGGAATCGAGTAAGGGGAGTCTGGTATCGCGGATCAGATCAGTGCTGACGAAACGGTTGAAGAGATGAGAGGGAGCGCGCGGGGCCCACACGTGCTGGGAAAGATATTTACTCGAGTTTGGTGCAGCGGATGACGTTCGAGTCGCAGCATTTCACCGCAGCCGCATTGCGGAGAAGACAGCAGAAAAAAGTACGGATAGGTGGTTCGATGCGACCTTCCCCTAACCGCACGACAGGTGTTGGCGCTCCCGGCGCACCGTTGCGCGACTCAATGTCGCTGAGGCAAACCGCGCCGGCAAGCGTACGTCCGATGAGTCTGCGGACTGCCGTAAGGGGTAAGGATTCGGTCCCGAAACGTCATGAACCGCCGCGTATTCGAATCGTTGATAGGGCCAACGATTGGTTCTTATGTTCGATGCGGTCGCGAGAAGGGGCCGTTCGCCGGCGGAACCGTCGGCGAACGTAAAGAATCAGAGCTCCGCGCGATTCGCCCAGTGCGCGTGCGTGCCGCTGCAGATCTTGTGCGGCAAGGCGATGCGGCAGACCGGGCCGTCTTCGAAGCGCTTGGCGTCGATCAGAATGCACTCCGACGTGCCGGTGTTCTCGTCGGTGACGAAGCTGACGAGATAGCCGTCGTCTTCGTCCTTGGCGTCGATGCGCGGCGCGAACGGTGCCTCGCTGCCGTATCGGCCGGGCTCCAATTGGACTGTCCACGACTTGCCCGTTTCGAGATCGTGTTTGACGAAGCCCGTCATGAGGAACCAGCCCGGCTTGGCGATCGTGCTGTAGGCGTAGCGGTTGCGAATGCCCATGTATTGATTGTTGATGGTGCCGAACTCGAGCACGCGATCGTCGAGCCGCTCCTCGACCGTCCGGCCCGTGCGCAGGTTGAAGCGCCAGCGATGCAGTTTCGAGCTGAAGCTGTACTCGTCGAGATAGGCCATCAGACGCGAATACTCGGGCGGGACGTCCGTACGCGGCTCCGGCGTCGGATTCTCCTGGAAGTAGCCGTCCATGACGATCTCGTCGCCGATCTCGTAGGCATTGAGGAAGTGCAGCACGTAGGTCGGCTCGGCTTCGAACCAACGAATCTCGTCCGGGCGGCCGTAGCGCGGAAGCACGCAGAACCGGGACGGCAGATCGTGCATCCGAACCGCGTGAATGTTCTGTTTCAACAGCGCCTCGTCCCAGAACACCGGCAGATCGTTGAGAATCGAGTATCTCTGCGAGATCGCCATGTCGTGCGGTAATCGCGGACCCGGCAAGGGGATGGGCACGTAGTGGACGAGCTTACGATTGCTGTCCACGACGCCGTAATGCATGTACGGTGCGTATTTCGAGTAATTGAAAAACGTCAGTTCCTGCGTGCGCGGATCGACTTTCGGATGCGCAGAAACGCCGTCCAGAGGTCCCCACGATGCAACGCCGAGCGAGTCGAGCGTTTTCGGATCCAGGCAGTAGGCCTCGCCGCACTGATAGAACGTAGACAGCGCAACGCCGGAATGAACGATGACGTCGGTACTCGACGAATCTTTGAGGAAGCCATGCGCACCGAAGCCTGGCCGTAGGGATGTCTTCGGCGAATCCATCAGCCCGCCCCACAACGATTGCCCCGCTTCCTGCTCGGCCTGCAGACAACGCGTACGTACGAAGCGGTTGCGATAGTTCACGACCCCGCGTCGAAACTCGATCTGATGAATCATCCCGTCCCCGTCGAACGGGTGATAGCGGCCGAGCGGTGTGTGGATTTGATTCTCGGTGTTACGCAGGTACACACCGTCGATGTCCGTCGGCACCTTGCCCTCGATCACATCGAGGTCGTAAGCATTCACTTCCTCGTGTTGAGGTGTCCAAGGCCCGCTCAAATATGGATGGTCGCTGGCCCCCAGCGTGATCTTGAGCGGCGGGAGCTTCTCGATTCTCATGGGAATCCTGGCTTGAGAGCTAAGTGGATGATCGTACCGCGGCGGGACGCGTGCGATTGTAGGAGCTATAAGTCTCGTAATGCAAGTTGCCAGCGACTTGCCCCCGAGGCGTTGTTACTCCGGTCTCTAGAGTGGTATCGTCCATTTGCTTGCAATATAAGACTCACAGATCGGTTTCGGGGGTTGCCATGCTTCGCTGTATCGTCGTCGTTTGCCTGTCGTTCTTGGCTGTGACCGCCCGCGCGGACACTCCGGAACAGAAGCTCGCCACCGTCAAGCAAATGATCCAGGCCTGGAATGCACAGGACTGGAACCGCGTCTACGAATTGTTCGCACCCGACGGCGTGCTTCACAGCATGATGATCGAACCGGTCACCGGGCGCGACGCGATCAAGCAACGGCTCAGCGCTCTCGTCGCAGGAGTCTCTCGCATCGAGCTGCGCGTACGGCACATCGGCGTCATCGACGGTGTCGTGTTCGTCGAGCGGGTCGACGACTTCGTCTACCGCGGCAAGCACGGGACCGTGCCCGTGGTCGGCGTGATCGAGGTCGAGAACGGGCTCGTCAAAGAATGGCGCGAGTACTACGACCGGGCGCAACTGCTCAAGGCGATGGGCGTTTCGGAGATCGAGACAGCGCCGCAGCAATGAGCGACGCCTCGGCATCACGAACGTTTTTGCGCGTCGGCAGCGTTCGGGAACGAAATGTCGTGCGGATCGATCACGCCGTGGCAATGATTGCAGGTCACGACCGGTTCGAGCTTCGCACCGCACGTCTTGTGGACGACGCGCATCGTCGGTCCGTTCGCAGGCGGCAACCAGCGATTGCCCCATTGCATCAGCATCAGCGCGTGGGGATAGAGGTCTCTGCCCTTTTGCGTCAATCGATACTCGAAGCGCGGCGGCCGCTCGGAGTAGCGTTTGCGCTGCAAGATCTCGTGCTCGACCAGCAAGTTGAGACGGTGAGTCAGGATGTTCGTGGCGATCTCGAGCGCGCTTTGAATTTCATCGAAACGTCGCAAGCCCAGGAATGCCGAGGACAGCACGAGCGGGGTCCAGCGATCGCCGAGAATGTCCGTGATGTGCAGCAACGCTGCGTTGGCGCCGCGATGGCTCTCTGCATTGACGGTGGACAGCCGTCGCACCGCAAGCGCCGAGGACTTCGCCCGACGTGTCGGACGTGCGCGCGAAGCGGGTTGCTCGATCGTAAAGGCCGTGTCACGCAGCTCGATCCGCTCGCCGCATTCGGCGCATGTGACCTCGGGCAGCATCGAGTGCTTGCAGACTTTGTGGCGCAGCGACTTGGGAATTCCTGCGCCGTTCGACGCCCAGCGATGCTCCCAGCGCCAAGTCACCAACGTGACGCCATACAACGCCCGCCCTTTTTCCGTCAGTCGATACTCGAAGCGCGGCGGGGCGTCGCTGTACTGGACGCGCTCCAAGATGCCGTTGTCCACCAGTCCGTTGAGGCGGCTGGTCAGGGTCGATCGCGCTGCCCCGTTCAACGTACGGAACTGCTCGAAGCGATGAGCGCCTTGGAAGGCATCGCGCAGGATCAACAGCGTCCAGCGGTCGCCCAGAACGCTGAGCGCACGCGTAACCGGACTATTGGCAATGGCTGCGGAGATCGAGGACATCGCGCGCAACTCTATGTGCACGATGGCTCGATGGCAACGCCCCAATGAGGAACTAACCAATTAGCCATGAACGACGAGATCCGTTTCGCCGACCGTGTCGCAATTGTCACAGGCGCCGGCAAAGGCCTTGGGCGCGCCTACGCGTTGTACCTCGCATCCCGGGGTGCGCGTGTGATTGTGAACAACCGCCGGCGAGCCGGCGAGCCCTCGACTGCAGACGCGGTCGTCGAGGAGATTCGGTCCGCCGGCGGCGAGGCGCTCGCAAACTACGAAAGCGTGGAGGATCCATCGGCCGGCGAACGCATGGTTCAGCAGGCGCTCGATGCCTGGGGACGCATCGACATCCTGGTCAACAACGCCGGGGTCGACCAGCACAGCACGTTTCACAAGCTGAATCTGGAAGAGTTCAAGCGCATCTTCGATATCAATTTCATGGGCTCCCTGTACATCACGCATGCCGCGTACAGGCGCATGCGCGAGGCAGGTTACGGCCGCATCGTCGTCTCTACCTCGGCTGCAGGCTTGCACGGGCTGCATGGGCTGACCGCCTACTCCGCTTCCAAGGCGGCGCTCATCGGCTTCATGCGCGCGCTGGCCGCCGAAGGACGGTCACGCAACGTGCTCGTGAATGCGATCGCGCCCTTTGCGGCGACGCCGATGACGGCTCGTCAAGGCGTGGTCGACGAACAGTTCCGTCAAGCCATGCGCCCGGAATGGGTCGCGCCCATGGTCGCGTATCTGGTCTGCGAGCGCTGTCAAGTGAGCGGACAGATCATCGTGGCCGGCAAAGGCGGCTTCCGTCGTGCCGCGATGGTGGAAGGCGCCGGTCTCGGCTATTCGCGTTCCGAAGACCTCACACCCGAGCAACTCGAGCGCGATGCGGAACGCATCCTGAGCATGGAGGGTGCGCGCGAGTTCGCGGATGCATTGCAATCGTTCCAGGACTTCGTTCGCCGTTATCCAGGAATTCGATAAATGTCGCACGAGCCGCCCGCGGCGGCGCCGCACGTAAGCACCGTTCATGGTCGCACCCTTCCGGCTTCGGCATTCGCTGCAAGCGATTGGCCGAGTCCGGTGCGTGCCTGGTGGACCGTGATCGTCTTGACGATCGCGTACATCGTTTCGTTCGTCGACCGCACCGTATTGAGCCTGCTCATCGAGCCTATCAAAGCCGATCTGCGACTGAGCGACACCCAGATCGGGTTGTTGCAGGGGCTCGCGTTCGGTGTGTTCTACGCCGTCATGGGATTGCCGCTCGGCTGGCTTGCCGATCGCATGTCGCGCCGAGGGCTTGTGGCAGCGGGCGCCACCGTGTGGTGTCTGGCGACGACCGCGTGCGGACTCGCCTCCTCGTTCGTCCAGCTGTTCGTTGCGCGCATTGCGGTCGGCGTCGGCGAAGCTGCCTTGTCTCCTGCGGCGATGTCGCTCATCAGCGATTCGTTCCCCAAAGAGCGGCGTGCATTGCCGATCGGCGTCTACGCTGCCTCTGCCGCCTTGGGTGCCGGTCTCGCGTTGATCGCAGGCGGCGTCGTTATTCAGATGGTCGCCATACAGGATGCGATTCATTTACCGGTAGTCGGGGAGCTCGCACGTTGGCAGGCGGCGTTCGTGCTGGTTGGCGCAGGAGGATTGCTGATCGTTCCGATGCTCGCGACGCTGACGGAGCCGGTGCGACGCGAGATTGCGCACACGCCGTCGGGGCAGCGCATCGATCGCTTCATTCTCGAGAACGCGAATTTCATGGTGCGCCATTACGCAGCGGTGTGCGTGTACTCGGGAGTGATCTATGCCGTGCTGAGCTGGGTCCCCGCGCAGTTCATCCGCGTCTATGGCTGGAGCGCCGGCGAGACCGGCATGCGTTATGGGCTCGTGCTGCTGATTTTCGGCGGCGGCGGCACGGTGCTCGGCTCGTTCATCGCGCAGCTCTTGGCAAGCCGTGTTCGTCATGCGGCGATCTGGGTCACCGCATTGTCGATGTTCGGCGCAGGTGCGCTGCTCGTGCGTGCCGGTATTTCGACGGACGCCTGGGAGGCGCTGCTGTGGTATGTGCCTGCGCTGATGGTCATGACGTTGCCGGGCGGTACGGCCATCCAGGTCATCCAAGAAGCCGTCCCGAATCAGTTGCGCGGTCAAGCTTCCGCCGTCTATTACTTGTTGAACAGCTTGGTCGGGCTGACGTTCGGTCCGCTGTCGGTCGGTTTGCTGACCGACTACGTATTCGAGGATCCGTTGCGTATCGGTTCGGCGCTCGCGGTCGTTGCGGCGACGGTGCCGCCGATGACTGGCCTGCTCATGCTATCGGCACGCGCGCCGTTCGCACGGCTCGTTGAAGCGAGCGCGGATGCTCGGTCCAACGGTTGAGGCGCGCTAGCGCCCCGTGCGGATCTCGGTGGCCCCGAGTTGCCGCGCAAAGCGTCGTGCAAGCGCTTCAGGCTCCCGAATGGTGGCGGCGCGTACCTCGATCGCCATCGGGTCCGTATCCACCTCTTCGGCCCCGCGACTAATTGCAGCCAATCCCGCGGCTGCGATCGTTTCCGGTTTCTCTTTTGCGCCCTTCACATGGCTCGACATGCGCGTGTCGACCGACCCGACGAACAGCGCCGTGACCGTCGTACCTTGCGGCGCAAGCTCAGCCCGTAGACAGGTCGACATCGCTCGAGCCGCAAACTTGGACGGGCTGTAGCCGCCCATGATCGGCACCGCTACGACCGCGGCAGCCGACAAGACGTTGGCAATGGCGCTCGGACTGTTGCGCGCGAGCACGGGCGCAAAGGCCCGGCACATCGCCAAGGGGCCGAAATAATTGACGTCCATCTCCTTGCGCGCCGCGCTGAGGTCCGGTGCTCTTAGCAACGTCTGATTCATGTACACGCCGGCGTTGTTGACCAGAATCGAGACATCGGGGCACGACTGAACCGCGCGTTCGATCGACGCCTGATCCGTGACATCCAATTGGATGGCCTGCACACGATCCGGCGCTTCGGCGACGAGATGTGCTGCGGCTTCGATTTCACGCGTACCGACATAGACGCGCTTGGCACCCGCAGCGACGAATGCGCGGACGAAGGCCTCGCCGATGCCCCGATTGCCGCCCGTGACGAGTGCTACCGATCCAGCGATTTCCATCGTGCTGTGCCTCTTAATCGAAACTGATGACATCGGGTCCCGGCGGATCGGAGTACACGCGATCGACGTCGGCGGTACGACGCGTCAGCACCGCGTTGCGATTGACCGTGCCCTTGTCCGAAAGCTCGTGAGCGGCCGCGAGCGGCGGCTCTTGCAGCAATGCGAAACGTTGCACGCGCGTGCTCGCGCCAGGATAGCGTGCGTTGTGTGTTGCAAGCCGGTCGCGCAGCACGTCGAGTAACGGTCCAAGCTTGGCCGCGCTCAAGGATTCGGTACTCGCAATCCCGAACTCGCGCTCTAGCACGGCTCGATTCGGCCAGGCCAACACGGCGATGCTCGTTCGGCCCTCGCCGCACAGCACCAGCTCGTCGATGTAGGGCGCGAGCGCATGCAATAGCGTCGTGCGAAGCTCTCCCCCGCTCACCCAAGTACCGCTGCCGAGTTTGAATTCCTCGGCGAGGCGGCCGGCGAACGCGAGTCCCATCTCGGGGCGTTTCGGGTCATGAAACACCGCGAGGTCCCCCATACGGTAATAGCCTTCCTCGTCGCGACTCTCGGCGGTGCGCTTCGGGTCGCGAAGGTATCCAGGCGCGATGACCGGACCGGCGATGCGAACTTCGTAGCGCGTGTCGACCGGAACGAGCTTGACCGTAATGCCAGGCATGGGTACGCCGAGACCTACCTGATCGGTCTCGAAATGAATCGCGAGACAGCCGGACGTCGTCTCCGTCGAGCCGTAAGCCGAAATCAACATCACCCGCCGGCCGATCGTCTTGATGGCGAGGCGCTGCAAGCGTTCGTACGTTGTCTGAGGCAGACCCGCGCCGCCGTAAAGCAACACCTGCAAGTTCTTGAAGAACGTCCGGCACAGCTCGTCGTCGGCTTCCAGCGCCTCCACGAGCAATTGATAACCGAGCGGTACGTTCACGTAGTAGCTGCTGGAAATCTCGCGCAGGTTGCGCAACGACTCTTGCCACAGCGGTCCAGGAATAGGCTTGCCGTCGTCGATGTAGAGCGTGCCGCCGGCGATTAGCGTAATGAACTTGCCGCTCGCACCCGAGACGTGATTCCAGGGCAACCAGTCCATCGTCGTGCCGTGCCAACCCGCTGCCTCGCCGATCGTCTGCAAAGCTTGCGCGACGTTCGCAGCAAGATTTGCGTAGGTTTGGATCACCGCTTTCGGTGCGCCGGTCGAACCCGAGGTCAGCATGTAGGCCGCGTAATCGTCAGCCCGCAGGGAGTCCAAGCGTTCCCGAACGGCATTCGTCACCTTCGTTGCGAGCACATTTTGGAGTGCGATGACGCCCCGTACGCGAGCATTCGCCGGCACGGAATCGGGTGTCGCCGTGACGAGCATCGCATCGCCGAAGTCCACGTGCTCGAGTGCTCGCGTAAAGGGCCGCGCATCTTCGATGAACACGACGCCAGGCTGTGCGAGATCGAGCACGTGGCGTAGCCTCGTAAAGGCCGCATCCATCAGCGCGTAGTTCGGACTTATCGGGCAGGACGGAACGCCGGCGGTCATGCCGCCGAACTTCATCAACGCATGTGCGATCGAGTTGCCCGATACGAGCAAGATCGGCTTATCGCGATCGAGACCGAGATCCAGCAACCACTGCGCGATCGCATCCGTATCCCGTTTCGTCTGCGCGTAGGAATGCGGACGCCAGGCGCGGTCGGGACCCGCACGCTGTACGAGAAACGGCTTATCGCCGAGCCGCTCGGCCTGTGCCGCAAGCACACGCGGGAGACACGGCTCGTGCGGCTGTAAAGGAATGCGCGAGCGCATGACGATCGCGCCGTCCGGACGATGCTCGACCTCGAGATCGACAGGCAGGAATCGCGCTTCGCGAAACGGTACCGATGAAAGCTCGGCGCTCACGACTCTCCCCCGGATTCACAACCGGGTTCGCTCGCCCGGTCGCTTGTCAGTTGCATTGTGAGACTTATAATGCAAAGTTGCGCGTTCCGGCAACTACACAACGGTGAATCGTGAATCTAGCGACGCTCAAGAAGGCTGCCGGGTTTTACGGACGTTTTCTACTCAGTTTCTCCGCAATCGGCTATCGCTGGCGCGCACTCTTCTGGAAGCCTTTCGCTCCGAACTTTGCGGACCAGACCTGGGTCGTGACCGGCGCAACCGGGGGCATCGGCCGTGCGATCGTCGACGGTGCGGTGCGCGGCGGAGCAACCGTGTACGCGCTGGCCCGCGACCGTCAGAAGCTCGAACGACTCGCCAGCGAAACACCCGGTCCGGGTCGCGTCGTGATCGTACCCGTTGACCTGTCCTTGGTCGCCGATACGCGTCGCGCTGCGGCCGACTTGATCGCGAGAGGGGCCAAGATCGACGTCCTCGTCAACAATGTCGGCGTCCTGCTCGACGATCTTTCGGTGACGAGCGAAGGCTTCGAGACGTCCTATGCAACGAATCTCCTCAATCACTGGGTTCTGACCCAGGCCTTGATCGAAGCGGATGCGTTTGCAGGCGCGGGTACCGTCATCGAAATGTCGTCGGGCGGCATGTACAACGCGCCGCTGATGCTCGAATACATGGGCATGAAGAATCCAAAGAAATACAACGGCGTCTTCGCGTACGCAGTTCACAAACGCGGCCAGGCCGAGCTCGTCAAGTATTGGCAGGAGCGCTATGGCGATCGCGGCTTGCGGTTCTACGTGATGCATCCTGGCTGGGCGGACACCGAAGGCGTGAAGACCTCGATGCCCAACTTCCGCAGACGCCTACGGGTGGTGTTGCGTAACAGCGCGCAAGGTGCCGACACGGCGCTTTGGCTCGCTGCGACACGCCCCGCGCAGCCAGGGCCGGAAGCATTCTGGTTCGATCGTGCGCCGCGTCCGGCGCACGCATTTGCGCACACGGCGGTCACAAAGCACACATCCGCCGATCTCGCAACGTTTCTCGCCAAGGAAGCAGCGAACGCCACGGCGTCCAACACGGAGCCGCAGCGCTCGGTAATGTCTTGATCGACGCTTCTTGCAGCGGTCAGCGCAGCCGCTCGCGTTTCAGCACGATACCGGCACGAACTCGATCCCAGGTATCCGGCGTCACGCCGGCCTCCCGGAACGGGTATTTTCGTTGCTTGTTCGTTTCCGTCTTCGGAATCGAATCGACGATGCGAACGAAACGAGGTACCGCGAAGTACGGCAGCCGAGGCGTGAGCCATTCGATCAACGCCGGCGGATCGATCGTATGCCCTGCCTTGGGAACGATGACGACCATGACTTCCTCTTCGGATTCGACGGGAATTCCCACGGCGATCACTTCGTCGACGCCGGGATAGCCGCGTACGGCTGCCTCGACCTCCATGGATGAGATGTTCTCGCCGCGACGCCGAATCGCATCTTTGGCGCGATCCACGAAGTAATAGTTGCCTTCGGCATCCTTGCGCATGATGTCGCCGGTGTGAAACCACCCGTTGCGCCAGGCTTTCGCATTCGCCTCTGGCAGACCGTCGTAACCGAGGCAGAACACCCACGGCAGATCGCTGCGCACGACCAGCTCTCCCGGCTGACCGTCGGGCACTTCGATGTCGTTTTCGTCGACCAGTCGGCATTCGACACCGGTGCGCGGCTTGCCGCAGGCACCGAACACCGTGGTATTGAGCTCGCTCACCAACGGCGCCGACAGCTCGGTCATGTTGAATCCGGTGAGGTAGTCGATACCGAAACGCTCCCGAATCCTTACGGTGAGCTCGTTGATCGGAAACCCCGTCACGCATCGCAACGGATGGTTGCGTTCGTCCGGCCGAGGCGGCGCCTTCATCAAGAACTCACCCATGATCCCGATCAAGCCGGATGTCGTTGCGCAGTGGCCTTTCCGCACCTGATCCCAGAACCGGTCGGTACTGAAACCGTCGACCAGATAGAACGATCCCGAGCGGATCAGCGCGATCATCAACGAGCTCGTGCCGCCGACATGGAACATCGGCAGGTTCACCAAAATGCTCTCGCCTTCGCGCAGATAGCCGTACACGATGGTGGCCGTCGTGTAGAGCTGCAGATAAGGCGAGAGCACGCCTTTCGACAAACCCGTCGTGCCCGAGGTGTAGATCAACGATTGCGCATCCCAAGGCTGTGGCTGCGCGGAATCGTCCAATGCGTCGGCATCGCCCTTTAGCACGGATTGCGATTCGATCACGAAACGCCGACGCGTGTTGGGACGGACCTCCGCCGGCGTGCCGATGACAATCACACGATCGAGATGTTCGAGTTGCAAATCCTCCAGACGCTCGATCAAAGCCGCATGCGCGATCATGAGCCGTGCTCGGCTGGCATTGATCGTGTGCTCCAGCGAGGCACCTCGGTAAGCCGTGTTGAGCGGGGCGAAGATCGCACCGAGATAATTGATCGAGAACCAGGCGCGCACCATGTCCGGTCCGCTGGGCAGCCAGACGAGGACTCTGTCGCCCGGCTTGATGCCGAGCGCCTGCAGCGCTGCAGCTTGAGCCCTCACCTGCTCGCGACCTTCGTGCCAAGTCCATTGCGTTCCATCTTCGAACAACGCGAGGCGCCGCTCCGGATGGCGCGCTGCGCGATCGTCGAGGATGGCCTTGAGCACGCAGTCTTCCCGCCGCGGCATCCGCGGATCGAACCACGGCGGATGGACTGACTGTATCGCCTGGCTCACGTATTCACCTCAAACGGGGGCAGTACCGTTCTGCCACAATCTCTCGCCTGGAACCCACATCGCATGAAAGCCTGCAGGCACGCGGCTCGGCAGCTTGACGCGTGCGATCGGCCCGCGCCGAATGTCCTTGGCGTTGAAGACCCACGCCTCGCCGGTATAGTCCTTTGCGTTGGTAGCGAGCGTGATCACGTAGCCATTGTCCTCGTCGCCGCCGCGCGTGCTCTTCGCAAACGGCGCTTCGCTCGGGAACCAGCCTTGCGGGTACTCGTAGATTTCGCGCGTGCCCTTCTCGTGGTCGTATTTCACGAGCGCATCGAAGCACAATGTATACGCATCCGTGGGGATGCGCTGATGGTACGAGTAGCGCGACTTCACGCCGTAGAGCTCCATGTCCGGCAAACAGAACTCTACGTTCAGGTCGTCGAGCTGCTCCTCGTGCTTCTCGCCCGTGCGAATGTTCATTCGCCAACGGCGGAGGTGTCCGCGGTAGCGCAGGTACGCGAGCATCGATGCGAGCGGACCCTCCTCAGGGTTGCGGCGGATCGTCGGATCCGGTTGGAAACAACCATCCATCGTGATCCAGTCGCCCTCTTCCCAGGCGTTCACCATGTGCAGCACGTAGCCCGGCTCGAACTCGAACCACTTCACTTGATCTTGAGTGCCGTAGCGCGGGATCACGCCGAAGCGCGACGGAATGTCGCGATGGAACTTCACGACGCGATGTCCCGTGCGGCGCAAGACGTCGACGTCGTGGAAGAGCGGGAAGTCGTGCAGGATCGTGAAGCGCTCCGTAATCGTCGTGTCGTGCGGCAGACGCGGACCAGGAAGATCGACGCGCTCCTTGTGCTTGAGCTTGCCGTCCCAGCCGATCACGTAATACGTGAGATACGACCGGAAATCGCCGTAATCGTAATCGAGCAGCTCGCCGGTCCGTGGGTCGAACTTGGCGTGTGCGTTCATCGTTCCTTCGACTGCGCCGTTGAACGTCTCCTTACCCTTCGTCTCGAGCGTCAGAGGGTCGATGCCGTAGGTGTAGCCCGAGTTGTACCACTGCGAGAGGAGACGGCCGTTGTGCCACGTAAGCGTGGTATTGCTGGAGTCCTTGGATAGATCCGGATTGTTGATGCGTTCGAGATCGTCGAATCGAGACAGATCGAACCTCGACATGATGCCTCGGCGCGTAATGACGCCGCTCTTCTCTTCTTCGACGAATGCATCGGTGCGCACCCAACGGCGGATGTAGCTTGCGCGACCGTCGCGGAAGTACATGCCATGAATCATGCCGTCGCCGTCGAACCAGTGATACAACCCTTGCGGCGGGCGTACGGGATTCGGACCTTGACGAAAGTACGCGCCATACAGATCGTCCGGAATCTTGCCTTCGACGACCGGCAGATCAGCGGCCGAAATCTCGGAGGTCACGGGCGCATACGGGCCGTGCAGATACGGGTTGTCGATGGCATCGACCCAGGCCGGGCGATCGAGAGGATCGTTGGGAGCCACATCGCGATAGGTTCTCATGCGATTCTCCTGTAGACTGTCGGTTGCATTATGAGACTCACATGCTACGCGAGTGTCGACGCGAGAAACCAGACCCCGGCATTTTCCTGCCGATTTCGCCTTGACCGATGCGCGAACGGACATGGTTTCCGATCGTCATGTCGTACGCGTCTGCCTGGGAAGCACTGAGCGAGGAACATCATGAGCCCGAACGACAACAAGCGATTGGTGCGGACATTTCTCGACAACTATGCGACCGGCCGTTACGACGAGGCGCTCGCCATGCTGGCACCGGATTCACGATGGTGGCTGCCAGGTCATCCTGAGGAATTTCCGGCTGCCGGCTGGGCGGACAAAGCAACGGTCGAAAAACGTCTTGCCGCGAATCTGAAACTTTTGCCGAACGGAATCGAAATAACGGTCGGCGCCATGACGGCCGAAGACGATCGAGTTGCCGTCGAGGCCGAGAGCAAGGCAACTCTGGTCAACGGCAAGCTCTATCACAATCGCTACCACTTTCTGTTTCGCATCCGCGATGGATACATCATCGAGGTGAAGGAGTACCTCGATACGCTGCACGCATCGCTCGCCCTCGGTGCCGCGCGTTCAGGACGATAGCGCTCCCGATCACTTCGACGGCGGCACGTCGTCCGAAGCGGCAAGCCGTTCGATTTCGGAGCGAACCACCTTGCCGAGCGGATTGCGCGGCAGACGTTCGACCTGCCGGATCCGCTCCGGCCACTTGAAGATCGCCAGCTCGCGTGCCGCGAAGAGCTTTTGCACGCTCTCCAGCGAGACTTCGCGCCCAGGCTTCGGTACGACGACAGCACAGATTCGTTGCCCGAGCACCTCGTCCGGATAACCGACCACGGCGGCCTCGGCGACATCCGGATGCTCGGCCAGCACGGAATCGAGCTCCTCGGGCGAGATCTTCATGCCGCCTCGATTGATCATCTGTTTCAAGCGACCCACGAATCGGTAGTAGCGTCCGCTCGGATCGATTTCGAACAAATCGCCGCTGCGAAACCAACCGTCGGCCGTGAAGGACTGCGCCGTGATCTGCGGGGCAGCGAAATAGCCGTCGAAAACGACAGGACCGCGCACCTGCATCTCGCCTGGACGACCAGGCTCGAGCACTTCGCGACCCGTTTCCGGATCGATGAGACGTGTGAACGTGATCTTCGAGATGCGCTGCGGCCAATCCACATCGTGCCGGCCGAAACGCGGAAACAACGTCGCTCGTTGGTCTGGCTCCGGCGCCTCTGCCGGTCCGCAGACGAACGCTATGCCTTCGTTGGAACCGAAGTTGTTGATGATCTCGATGCCGTACTTCTCCTTGTAGGCCTTGATCATGGCAGGTGCGAGCGGTGCAGAACCCGATCCGATGCACCGCAGGCACGTCAAGTCGACACCGGAAAGCAGCGCTTCGTTCTGCAACAGCATCATCAAGACTGCCGGAGGCGCGATGGCGTACTCAGGACGCTCTTCCGCTATCTGGCGCAAGTAAATCGGCAACTCGAACGGATGATGCAGGATCAACGTTCCGGCGCAGCGAAGCCAGCTCATGAAGCAACCGCCGATGCCCGCCATGTTGATCAGCGGGAACGGATTCAGCAGCCGGTCGCCTTGCCGAATGCCGGCGCCGTCGAAATGCGCGATGCTGCCGGCGATCCAATGATTGTGCGAGCGCGGCACGCCTTTGGGCATGCCCTCCGTGCCGGAGGTCCAGCAGATCGTGAAGATCTCATCGGCATCGACGGCCGCTTCGCGTTCGAGCTGCGCTGCGCGCGCAGCGTGGTCGGGCGACGGCTCGATGACGAGCGGGTGCGCTCCATTGGGCGCATCCCGGCCGAGCACGAGCACGGTCGGTCCATCCGCCAGTGTTGCCGCAACATTCGCGGGTTGCGTGTCCTTGAACCTCTCGACCGTCAGAATTGCCCGCGCACGAGTGAGCTGGCAGATCGGTTGCAGCTCGGCACGGCGGAACTGCATCGCTACAGGGCTCACGATCACGCCCAGTCGGGCACACGCAAGATAGACGGCGACGTACTCGCAGATGTTCGGCAACTGCGTGACGAGCACATCGTCGCGCCGTAGACCGGCGTCGTGAAGCGCAACGATCGTTGCATCGACGAGCGCCGACAACGATTGCCAACTGAGTCTCTTGGGCTCCTGCCCATCGAGCTGCCGGCGATTGGGCGGATCGACGACCGCAATGCGTTGTGGATCAAGGGCTGCCGCATCGGCGAACAAGTCGCCGATGCGTTGCGAGGACCATGCGCCCATCGCACGGTACTCGGCGGCAAGGTGCTCCGGAGTCGTTCGCATCGTCTCGATTCAACCGTTTTCGGGTTGACGGTCCAGTTGAAAATAATCTCGCCAGCGGGCAATCCGACCGTCGCGAAACTCCATCACGCCCATATAGCGGTGAGTCACGCGCTTGCCCGTCGTCGTCTCCGTGAACTCCTCGTAGCCTTCCATGAGCAGCTTGTCGCCGCTTTGCGCAAACGTCTCGATGTTCCAAACGCCATCTTTAGTACGCGCCCAGTGGCGATCGAGGAAGCGGCCAAGACCCTCAGGGCCGTGCACCGGCTTCGAGCCCACGTGATAGTGATACTCGAGGTCCGGCGTGACGAGCGCAAGAATCGCTTCGCGATCGCGCCGCTCGGCGGCTGCCTGCAGCGCTTTCACGATCTCGATAGGTGTCGGCATCGCCCCTCCCCGCTCAGAACTTCCAGCGCAAGTCGATACCGTAGGTGCGCGGCGGACCGAATTGCGACACCTCTTCGCCGAAGAACGAAATAACGTTCGTCCGGTAGAGCTCGTCAGTGAGGTTCTTGCCCCAGATTGCGGCGGACCACGGTGCCGACGGAGGCGCCAAAGCGATGCGCGCATCGAGCAGGCCGTACGCGGACTCGCGTGCGAGATTGTCGGTCGCCCAGAAGAGCTCGCTCTGCCACGTGTAGTTGATGCGGAAGTTCAGTGCATCGCCGAGGCTGCCGAAAGGCAGCGTCAAATCGATGCCGCCCGCCAGCTGCGTCTCCGGCGTGCGTTGCAAGCGATTGCCGGAGCTGTCGAGACGTTGACCCGTGCTCGGGTTGATCGCCGTTTCGAGGAAGTCCTCGTACTTCGCATCGATGTACGAACCGCCGAGGGACAGCAGCAACCGTTCGTTCACGGCAAACAGGAACTCGGCCTCGATTCCTTTGATTTCGGCGCTTGCCGCGTTGTCGGTGAGGTTACACAGGCAGGCCGCATTCGTTTGCGTCACCTGCAGATCCTTGTAGTCCATGAGGAACACGTCCGCGTTCAGACGCATGCGACGGTCGAGCAGATCCATCTTGATACCGACTTCGTAGTTGGTCGCTTCCTCGGGATCGTACGGCGTCGTCGCTTGTGCAATGTTCGCGGGCGTATCGTCGAATCCGCCGCCCTTGAAGCCTTTCGCGACTGTGACGTACATGAAGACATCGTCTGTCGGCGACCAGTCGAGCGTCGCTTGCGGCGTCAGCTTGTTCCAAGTCTTGGAATATGGCGTTTCGAAACCGGTACCCGAGGAATAGACCCATTGATTGGGCGCTTCGCAAACCGCAGGTGTCGGTGAGACGGCCTCGCCCGTCGGCGTACGGCAGAGACCCTCGATCGTCACGTTCGGGCGCGGATCGTTCGGAGCGAAGCGATCGCCCGTATTGACGACGAATCCAAGGACGTCGCCGGACTTCTTGTCCTGCGTATAACGCGCACCGACGCTCAGTTTCAAAGTCGGCGTGAACTTGAAACCGATCTGAGCGAACGCCGCGTAGTTCTCGACTTTACCCTCGTTCACCCAGAGGTTTTCGCCCGATAGTGTCGACAGCGGGTTGGCGGCGGTCGGAATCAAAGCACCGAGGAAGTTCTCGCCGATGAAGCGGTCGGTCTTGTCGATTCGGTCGCTCTTGAAGTACACGCCGGCGATCCAGTCGAGCCGGGAGTCGGCATCGTTCGAAGTCAGACGGAATTCCTGGCTGAATTGCTGGACGTCGGTGTGTTCGAAGATGGGCTGCGCAAACAAGAACTGCCCGTTGTTCGACGTGACCGGACGCGTACCGAAGCGATCGTTGACGAAGGCGACGTAATCCAGCCATCGAGCGACTTCCCAGTTGAGTGCTTCGGGGCCGGCGCCGGTCTGATCGTAGAGCTGCGTCGCACTACCGTCGCGATAGGCCGTCAACGAGTTGAAATTGAAGCCCGAACCTTCTACTTCGATGTCGAGCACCGCACCGAAGCCATCGCGCTCCATGAATTGTTGACGGCGGCGGTCCTCACCTTGGTACTGCACGCTCTGCGCGACGTTCTTGCGCGGATCCGTGAGTCCCAAGTACGCGCGCAGATTGCTCCACGGGCGGGTGCAGTTCGTGCGCAGGTAGGATGTCTCGCATTCCGGCGTGCCGCCCTCGACCGCAACGGTGTTGATGCCGTTCGTCTTGTCGCGGTTGTAGTCGAGCGACAGGCGTGCGCTGTAACCTGCGTCGGGTGGCGCGAACAAGAACTGCAAGCGCCCCTGAATGGATTGAAGGTCCTCGACTTCCCGGTTGTGAAGCACGTCCTTCGCATATCCGTCGTGCTGCCGAGCCTGGAACGAGAGACGGGCTGCCAAGACATCCGTCAGCCCGCCGTTCACATGGCCTGATGCGAGGAACGACGAGTAGTTACCGTAGGACAAGAGCACATCCGCGGAGGGATCGAACGACGGCTTGGCCGTGATGATGCTGAGCGCACCGCCGACGACGTTCTTTCCGAGCAGCACGCCCTGCGGGCCGCGGATGATCTCGATTCGCTCGAGGTCGTAGAAGTCGTAATTGAGATCGCCGGTACGACCCATGTACACGCCGTCGATGAACGTACCGACCGACGGGTCGGCACTCGGCGAATCCAGACGCGTATTCATGATGCCGCGGATGTTGAACTCGACGTCGAGCGGTGTTCCGGCAGTGAGCGAAAATGCGGGTGCAGTGGCTGCCAGGTCTGCAGCCGAAAAGATCTTGTTCTCGCTGATGGATTCGCCGCCATACGCGGTAATGGCGACCGGCGTGGACTGCAAGTTCGTCTCGCGGCGTTGAGCCGTGACCACAATCTCTTCCAGCGTCTGGCCGTGCGCCGACAACGTCACGCTGCAGGCGGCGGTGGCGACGAACGTGGAAAAAATGCTACGCGACATCCGTGCCGCCCGACTGGCAGCGAACTTCATCTCAAACCCCCTTATCGAAACGACGTTTGTTCGTGAACTCGACCCTGGCGAACCGGTTCTTGTTGCGGATACTCAACTAACTTGCATAACAAGACGTACGCGGACAATCTAGCTGGCTCTGCGAGACCTTGCAAGGCGCAATCGTGTTGTCCCGTCTACAGACGCGCTAACCGTGCACGAAATGGCGTGAACGGCGGAACGACGAGGAACCCTGGAGGCGCCGCACTTACCGCAGGAATCGCGTGTAGCGCGACCGCAACCGTCGCATCGACCGCGGCCCGAGCATGCGGTGCAGCAGGATCTGGATCTTCGACTGCAATCGTGGCACGCACATTGGGACGGCCAAGCAACTCGATGCGCCAGGCCGCCCCTTCCCGGACGGTACCGCCGTGACGCGCCGGCTCGGCGGTCCACAGCACCGAGTGCACGAGCTCGATGCCGTTGTCGAGTTGTGCTCGCCAACGCCATCGAGTTGCCGAGACGCAGCCAGCATCTATCGTGCCCGCTTTGATACGAAGCTCGTGCTCGGCGAGCAGCGTCGAGTGTTCCGACGCGATGGTCAGCACCTTGGCATCGAGGGCGGCGGCAACGGTATGGAGCACCTCTGCGTAAAGCGCGTCGTAGACACCCGCAATCGGCTCGCGCGTAATGTCTCGCCGAGCCGGATTCGCACCGAAGCCCATCAAACCGAACACGAATTCCGGCGACGGCATATTCGAGGCATCGGCAACCTCGTCACAGATGATCGAATCGAGTCGCGCGCACATGCCGCTCAATGTGGTTGCCACGCGCTCGGCAATGAATCCTGGATTGAGCCCGACACCGGCGAGTGTGCTGCCGCCAGTACGGCATGCTTGTAGCAACGGATCTGCATAGGCAGGACCGTGACATGCCGGGTAATGAAAGCCCGCGATGGAAATCACATCGATACCGGCGGCGAGCAGCGCCGCGACTTCCGCATTCTGCTGTTCGTACGGCAAGGTCACGCGGGACATGTGTAACACGACGTCCGGCCGTAGCTGGATGATGTCCTCGATCCGATTCGTCGTGCGGACACCGCACGGCGGCCGCCGCGCGATTTCCCCTGCATCGACATTGGCCTTGCGCGGGTCGTACACAAACACCCCGACGAGCTCGAGATCCGGGTGATCGAGGACTCGTCGAAGCGACGTACGCCCCATCGAGCCCGTGGCCCATTGCACGACGCGATACATGAGCGGCCCTCAGGACCGGCGTGGAAACCACGGAAAGAAGCCCGGTGTGCGCTCGATGTAGGCCGCATACTCGGGTTTGGCACGCGACAAGCGCTTCTCGAGCAGCCGCTTACCCGTGACGTTCAACAGGAAATGCGTCATCAACGCGGGTGCGAATATCGTTGCAAAGCCGATCGGGTGATCGCAGGCGATCAACCATAGACCCCACCAAAGACACGCATTGCCGAAATAATTCGGGTGACGGCTGTATCGCCACAGCCCGTGGTCGAGCACCCGTCCGCGGTTGGCCGGATCCGCTTTGAACCGTGCAAGCTGCCAATCCGCGATCGCCTCGAACATGAAACCGATCGTCCAGAGTACGACGCCGAGATACGCGAACAAACCGAGTCGCGGCACCAAGAGATACTGCGCGAGCTGCACGGGGATCGAGATCAACCAGACGAGAAAGCCCTGCAGCAGAAAGACTTTGGTCAGCGTATGCCAGTGCAGGTTCTGCGAGAAACGATTGCGGTACGCAGCCGTGTAGCGTGGGTCCTCGCCCTTGCCGTGATTGCGCCAGAAAAGATATGCGCCGAGCCGGACCGCCCACGCCACTGTAAGAGCCGTCACCAAAACGCGGCGCGCTTCGAAGCCTTGACCTGTGGAGACGAAATATCCGGCCAACGCGACGATGCCGAAGGCCGGACCCCAGAAGATGTCGATGATGCTGATGTCGCTAAGACGGATGCTCAGCAGCCAGAGCAGCAGGACGCAGACCAACAGTATTGCGGCGGTGACATATAGGTTTTGAACGAATCCCGGAGCGATCTCCGCAAGCATCTACATCCCCCTCTCCGCTGTCATGCGTCTTATAGTGCAAGCGACCTATTGCCGTCAATTCACATCGAGCAATCGTCTGGAAAACACCAGGCACGAATTGGCCCGTGACGTTGCGTTGACAACGAACAGAATGGAAGGCGGCCGAGCCCGGCCCGGCCGCCGAGACGCGTTTAGCGTCCGATGATGAAGACGACGGTCGTCGTCGCGCTGCCGCCGATGTTCAGCGTGGCGAACGTGCGCGCATTCTCGACCTGATAGCTCCCTGCCGTACCGGTGGTTTGCTTGAACGCATCGAGCACCATGCGTACCCCCGTAGCGCCGACAGGATGGCCGAGGCCGATCAAGCCGCCGCTCGGATTGATCGGAATGCGACCGCCGATCTCGATGTCGCCGTTCTCGATTGCGCGCCAGCTCTGGCCGGGTTCGGTGATACCGAAATGATCGATCGCCATGTACTCGGTGCTGGTAAAGCAGTCGTGCGTTTCGATGCCGTCCAGAGCGTCCACACCGCTGATGCCGGCACGTCGGAAAGCATCTGTGATAGCGCCGCGGACGTGCGGAAAGACATAAGGCTGCCCTTCGCTCTCGCGGATCTTCGCCGCATAGGAAATCGGCGCCGTGCGGTGACCCCATCCCTTGATGTACGGCAGTGCTTCGATGCCGATGCCGAGTCGCTCGGCATACTCGCGTGCCTTCGATTCGTTGGCGAGGAATACGACCGCAGCGCCGTCCGTGATTTGTCCGCAGTCTTGCTTTCGGATGCGCCCCTCGATAACCGGGTTCGCTTCGTCATCCATCGTGAAGCTGCGCTCGTTGAACGTCCAACGACGCGTCTGCGCATTCGGGTTGCGACGGCCGTTGCTGAAATTGATCTCCGCGATCCGCGCCAGATGCTCCTGCTTCAGACCGAAGCGCCGGTCGTATTCGTCCGCCACGTCGCTGAAGACGCGCGGCCACGGATAGCGGGCGTCCGTGTACTCATGACCGCTCCACATCGCCGGTCCGCCGATGAATTGCGCTGCTTGTTCGCCCGACACGTTGCGCATCTGCTCGATGCCGACGACCGCCGCCAAACCATAGCGACCTGCTTCGATCTCGGCAGCTGCCGCGAGAAGCGCAAGGCTTCCCGATGCACATGCGCCTTCGTGACGCGACGCCGGGATACCGGCAAAGGCGGGATGAGATGCAGCGAACAATCCGCCCATGTGTCCCTGGTTGCAGAACAGCTCGCCGGCGAAATTGCCGACGTGCGCCACTTCGATATCCTGCGGTTCGAGCTTCGTTTCCTCGAGTCCTTTGAGCACGGTATGCCGCATGGCATCGGCGATCTCGATGCCGTTACGCGCCCAGTTCTCGGCGAAGTCGGTTTGGTAACCGCCTAACAAGTACACTCGGGTATTCATGTGGACTCCAACATCAAGCTTCGAAACCGTGCACGGGCACTCAAGTATTCGTCTTCGAGCCGGTCGACGATCGCGGCGACCGGTTCGACCGCATGAATCGTCTGCAGACCTTGACCGCACGCCCAGAGATCCCGCCAACGCTTGGCGACATCATTGCGAGCATCGTAGTTGCGCGTCACTTGTCCGGCCGGATCGACGCCATGTCGCTCGAGGCTCGGTCGCAGCCACGAAGCGGGCGTCCCGGTCACTGCCGCACTGATGACGAGATCGTCCGTTCCGCAATCGACGACCATCTGCTTGTAATCCGGAACCGCCAAACTCTCGCGCGACGCCAAGAATCGCGTGCCCATATAGACGAAGTCGGCGCCTGCGGCGAGCGCCCCAGCAATGCCCGCACCGTCGCAGATGCCGCCGCCGACCGCGATCCAGCCGTGAAAGAATTCGCGTACCGCAGAGATGAAAGCAAACGGACTCAAATGTCCCGTATGCCCGCCGGCACCGGCACAAACGCAAACCAACCCATCGGCGCCCGCTTCCGCCGCTTTACGAGCAAGCTTCAAATTCACGACGTCCGCGAACACCAATCCACCGTACTCGTGCACGATCGGGATCGCAGGCTTCGGCGAGCCGAGCGCAGTGATCACGATCGGCGGACGATGTCGCCGCACGAGCTCGAGATCGTCGTTCAGCCGGCTATTCGTCGAATGCGTCACGAGATTCGCGGCCCATGGACCCGGTGTGCGAGCACCTGCCTGTTGCGAGCGCTCGCTGAGCGCGCGCGTGATCGCCGTCATCCATTGATCGAGGTCCTCGGTCGTGCGGCAGTTCGGCGTCGGAAACGCGGCGCCGATTCCAGCCTCGCATGCGGCAATGACGAGCTCGGGTCCGGAAACGAGGAACATGGGCGCCGCAAACACGGGCAGCCGCATCGGGAACGGCCAAGCACGTTTCGAGAAATCGCTCATGGAGGCACTCGTTAGACGCGCTCGACGATCATTGCCGCACCGATGCCGGATGCGCCGCTCGCGACGACCATACCGGTCGTGGCATCGCGCGCTTCGAGCACGTCGAGCAACGAAGACAACAAGATGCCGCCGCTCGCGCCCATCGGATGACCTTTTGCCAAATGCCCTCCTCCGACGTTCACGCGTGCCGGATCGACCTCGCGATCGCGCAAGAACTTGGCAATCGTTACGGCGAACGCCTCCATGAACTCGATGTACTCGATATCCGCGAGCTTCATTCCGGCACGCGCCAGCACGCGGTCCATTGCATCGAAGCCCGCCAACAGCGAAGCGTACGGATCTCCGCCGATTTCCGAGTACGCGACGATGCGTGCACGTGGCCGCAGGGAATCGCTCTTTCCGCCAACGAGCGCCAGCGAGGCGCCGTCGCAAATGGGCGGCGCATGCGCAATCGTGTGTCGATGATCGATCGGTCGATCCAGCGCATGTGCATACGCCGGCGCAAGCTCTGCAAAGGCAGGCTTCATCGCCGCAAGACTCTCGCGCGTCGTCTGCGGTCGCACGCACTCGTCGGCCGCGAGCGCTGTCGTGCCATCGGCGTTCTTCACGGATACTCGCGACCGAATGAGCTTCGGATCGGCCTCTGCCGCTGCCGCACGTCGATGAGATTCGAACGCGCACGCATCCAATGCCTCTCTATCGATGCCTTCGTTCTCCGCCAAACGATCCGCCGCAATCGCGACAGGGACATAGCGTGCCCGCATAGGCATGGTTGCGTCTTGGTAAAAGTCGGCGCCATCGGCCATGAAGGCCACACGCGACATCATCTCGACACCGCCCGCGAGAACGCGCTCCGCTTGTCCCGCAGCAATCTTCGCCGCCGCCTGCCCGATGGCCGACAAGCTCGACACGCAATAGTTGTTCAGCGTGTACGCGGACATGTTATCCGGCAGCTCGCCATAGAGTTTGGAGACGAGCGCAATGTTGCCGCCTTGTGCACCGATCTGACCGACGCAGCCCAACAGCAGTGCCTCGGCCGCCGCGGCCTTGCCGCCGCAACGCTCGTTCAATGTCACGTACAGCTGACGCACCAGCTCCTGCGGCTTGAGCTGCGCAAGTCCCCCGTCGGGACGCGCTTTGCCGCGCGGCGTGCGCAGCGCGTCGAACAAATAAACCGTTGTCATGTTTGCTGCACGTGCGATGGGCCGCGTTCTTGCCGACCTGTGCTGGCGGCGAGCCTAGCATTCGACAGTCTCATAACACAAGTCACTAGGCCGGGATGAGGAATCGACTCGCATGCGCGCGCCGGGAGGGGCGATTACAGACGCGGGACGTCCGGCGTGCGACTCGCGTCTAGACCGTTGCAGGACCAAAGGAAACCGGCGACCGCGCACAGCCGCCGCGCGGTCGCTCGTACTTATTTAATAAGGAGGTCAGGAAATCTGGGCGTAGAAACGAAGGGAGCTGGCGTCACAGCCAGCGCACGACGTCGGTGGTTGGCGCTTCGACGAGCGGTCCCGGGGACACCGTCGTCCCGAGATACAGATATCCGACGATGTGATCTTCCGGCGCGAACCCGAGCAATGCCTTCACGCTCGGCGCATACGCCGCCGCACCGGTCTTCCACATCGCGCCATAACCGAGCGCGTGTGCTGCCAGGAACATGTTTTGAATCGCCGCAGCGACTGCACACACCTGCTCGATCTCTGGAATCTTGCCTTTCGTGATCTTCGCGCCGACTGCAATGATCGTGGGCGCACGAAGCGGTTTCGCCGCTTCGGCCGCGAGCTGCGATTCGGTCGCTGCGGGATTCTTCTCGCGCAGCAGCGCCGCCATGGCATCGCCGAGCTTCTTGCGCGCATCGCCTTCCAGCACGACGAATCGCCAGGGGCGCAACCGCCCGTGATCGGGCGCTCGAGTACCTGCCGCGATGATTTTCTGGAGATCCTCGTGCGAAGGACCTGGATCAGCGAGTTTGAGCGCCGAAGTGCGGCTGCGAATGCCTTCGAGCAGTTCCATGAGAAATCTCGCTAAATTTTGCGCACCTGCATCGACAGATGCAGACGATCGCCGCGCGGCGTGCACATCGAAATGTCGATACCGTTGTCGACGGGCCAAGTGCGGGCAAGCGCCTGCGAAGGCAAGTAGACCGGCAACTTGAATTGCGTGTCGACCTGAATGCTCCCGGCGGGAAGCTGCGCCGCAGCAGCGCCGAGGCAGCGGCCCATCGACCACATCCCGTGTGCGACGGCTTGCTTGAAACCGAACATTTGTGCGGTACGCGCAGTGAGATGAATCGGATTGAAATCGCCCGACACGCGCGCGTAGCGCCAGCCGGTGTTCTCGGCGATGTCGAGCGTATCGACCGTGACGCCCGTCGCCGGATGGTTCGAGCGCTCGATCGACGGACGCTTCGAGCCTTCCTTCGGCGGCGTGTTGCCGCGCGCGAACATCGTGCTGACCTCTTCCCACACCACTTCGCCGTCAGCCGAATAGCGAGTCGTGAAGTCGTACTCCTGTCCCATATCGGTGATGCGCAGCGTGTCGAAATACACGGTGAGCGTGAGCGGGACATCGGGCGTCACGTCGCGGTAAACCCGAATCGTGTTGCGCAAGTGAATGAGCCCGAGCACCTTCACCGGAAATTTCTCGGCGATGAAGAGCTGCATGTGCAACGGCATCGCCACGGTGTGGAGATACGCCGGAGGCAGGCGCGACGAATCGGGAACGGCACAGACCTCCCGGTAGCGCTGCAAGTGCGACGGCGAAATCTTGACCTTGCGCACTTCGAGCTCGATCGGCGTCACCACCGTACCCGGCGGTGCGGAATAAGGCTTCTTCCCCAGCAGGACACGGGCGTACGCCGGCACCATGGAGGGGAGCGTGGAGAAAGAAATCTTCGAAATCGTCGACATTGAGGCAGCTTACTTGCTTTGCACGTATCAAGGCACCGTCTGGTCGATGCGGATATTCAACGTGCCCGCATCCTTGCCGAACTCGTAGTCTGCCTCGCCGAAGAAGTCCCCGCTTTGTGCCTGGGGCGTACCGGATCGCGACAGGCGCGCGACGACCTGTACGCGCTCGAGGCTCGCGAGCGTTCGCGACGGCGTCATTGCATCTCGTTCGGTGAGCTGCACGGTGAAAGGAAGTTGCGCGGAGCTGTGTCGCTGCACGGCGAGCGGCGGGCCGCCGGCCGGATCGCGCGCGAGCACGAACAATGTGAGCGGCTCCTTGATCTGTCGCTCGATCTCGGGGGCGATCGACACCGCCACCTGAATTGATCGGCCGGTCGCTGCGCCCTCGCCGGCGTTGTCCGCGACCTCGCCGATCTGTTCGTTCAAATCCTGAATCTGTCGTTGCAGAAGGTCGCGAATCTCCGGTGGGGGGTTCTGCGCCAACAGCAGTTGCAACCGATCGCGCCCCTTGCGCAGATCGTTCGCCTGAAGCGCGGCAATGGCGCCGTACCACAACGCCTTCGGATGGTTCGGTGCCCGTGCGAGCGCCTGCTCGAAAAGCTGACCTGCGCGGCCCGCTAGCGCGTTCTGATCCGTCACGGCAAGTGTCTCAGCCAGCCCGATCAAAGCTTCGAAATTCTCTCCGCGGCTCAGGGTGTAAGCGCGTTCGTAAGCGTTCACCGCTTTTGCGTACATTTCCATTTGCGCGTACGAGCGTCCCAGAAGCAGCCAACCGTCCAAGTCCTCGGGATTCGATTGCAGCCGATTTTCGAGTTGCGAGAGCAAATCAGTTGCCTGGGTGCGGCGCCAGTCCCAGTTACTGAGACTTGCATACATCACGGCGGCCAGTGCCGGCACGACCAGCAGGACGAGACTCGCCGGTGCCAAGCGCTCCGCCTTCCGTGGTGGCTCGCCGCCGGCGGCTTTCGTTCTCACCAGAGGAACGATCAGCCACAACAAGGCTGCCGCAACCATTGCGGCGCAAACGATGACGAACGTCTTCATGAAGTTCCCAGTCCGGGATCCGCCGGATCCGTGTCCGGCAAGCGGGCTTTGCGCGCGATCACGACGAACGCTGCAACGATGCCGCCGACGAGCAAGACCACCGGCGCTGCCCACAACAGCCACGTCCGCGACGACAACGGCGGTTTGTAGAGCACGTATTCTCCGTAGCGTTCGGTCATGAACTGCAGGATTTCTTCGTCGCTCTTACCGGCAATCATCAACTCCTTCACCTGCCGACGCAGATCCGCAGCGATGGGCAGCGGCGAATCGGCGATGGACTCGAAACGGCACTTCAAGCACCGCAGTTGTTGATTCAGATTGTTGTAGCGCTCGAGCTGAGCCGGATCGTCGAATGCGATCTCCGCATCCATTGCGAACGCGAACGTGCCGGTCAACAGCAGCAAGGTGCAGATGAAGGCCCTCACTCGCGCGTCTCCTTCAGCTTGGGCAGAAACTTGTTCTCCCAAATCTGCATCGTGAGCGCCCCGACATGTTTCTCGACGATGATGCCGCGCGCATCCACGAGAAACGACTCGGGAGCGCCATAGACACCCCAGTCGATGGCAGCACGTCCTTCGGCATCGAACACCGTCACCGTATATGGATTGCCGAGTTGGGTCAGCCAGCGCTGGGCCGCGTCGAGCTCGTCCTTCCAATCGAACCCGATGATGGCCACATCCTGACGGCGTTGGATCTCGAGCAGCACGTCGTGTTCGTACCGGCACTCCGGGCACCAGGTTCCCCAGACGTTGAGCAAGTACGGCCTGCCTGCGAACTCCTCGTTCGAGACGATCTTCGTCGGGTCTTCGACCGTCGGGAGGCTGAATACGGGCGCAGGTTTGCCGATCAGCGGCGAAGGTAATGTCTGTTGGTCGCGACCGAGTCCGAAATAGAAGAACCCGAGCAACGTGACGAAGACGGCGATGGGAACGATGTAGCGCCACATAGTCAGACCGTGCTCGGCTCAGCGGCCGCAGCCTTGGGCTCGTTCGCCATGACGCGTTGTCGATAACGACGATCGAGCATGGCCACAAGCCCTCCGAAAGCCATTACGAAAGCGCCCATCCAAATGAACCGCACCATCGGCTTGTACTGCAAGCGCACGCTCCATGCATCGTCGCCCAGCGGATCCCCCATCGAGACGAGCAAATGCCGATTCCAGTCGTTCGCAATGCCGGCTTCCGTCATCGGCATGCGCTGGACGCGATAGATGCGCTTTTGCGGATGCACGACGGCCACTTGCTTACCGCTTTTCGAAATCACGACCTCCGCTTCCACGGCGTCATAGTTCGGACCTTGCACGTCGCGCACTCTCGTCATGGCGAAAGTGTGCTCGCCGAGCTGCGCCGATTGGCCGGGTCGGAGACTCAAGTCGACTTGCTCGCTCCACGATTCCACGGTCGTCGCACCGAGTACGAACAGCGCCAGTCCGAAATGAGCGACGCACATGCCGAGCATGCTTGCCGACAAGGAATGACCCTTACGCCACCGCTGCACGGGCTCGATCAGCGACGAGAACGCAATCCACAACGCGATTGCGATACCGACGACCGTCAGCACGGAATGCCAGCCGTAAACGAGGGTCGGTACCGTAATGCCGAGCACGAGCGCGGCCACGCCCAAGATCGCAATCAGCCGGCCTAGGCGGTCGAAGCTCGCCTTCTTCCACTCGGCGTGCATGCCGGGTGCGATCAGCAAAATGAGCGGCAGCATCGGAATCAGAAACGCCACGTTGAAGTACGGCGGTCCGACCGAGATCCTGCCGAGATTGAACAAGTCGAGGAACATCGGATACAGGGTGCCGAGTAGGATCAGCAGCGTCGCAGCAACGAGCAGCACGTTGTTGAGCAGCAGGAACGACTCGCGCGACACCGGCGCGAATCCGGCGTTCGACTTGAACAGCGGTGCGCGCCAGGCATAGAGCGTCAATGCGGTACCGACACACAAACCAAGGAAGATGAGAATGAAGCGGCCGCGCTCGGGATCGCTCGCAAACGCGTGCACGGATTCGATGATGCCCGAGCGTACGAGGAAGGTACCGAGCACCGACAACGAGAAACCGGTGATCGCAAGCAGCAGCGTCCAGCTCTTGAACAGTCCGCGCTTCTCGGTGACAGCAAGCGAATGAATGAGCGCCGTTGCGATCAGCCATGGCATGAACGAGGCGTTTTCGACCGGATCCCAGAACCACCAACCGCCCCAACCCAGCTCGTAATACGCCCACCAGCTGCCGAGCGTGATGCCGATCGTCAGGAACATCCACGCGCACGTCGCCCACGGACGCACCCAGCGCGCCCAAAGCGAATCGAGCTTGCCTTCGAGCATCGCGGCCATGGCAAAGGCGAACGGCACCGACATGCCGATGTAGCCCGTGTATTGCATCGGCGGATGGATCACGAGCCCTGGGTCCTGAAGCAGGGGATTCAGATCGCGGCCGTCGAGCACCGCCGGCCACAAGCGTTCGAACGGATTGGAAGTTGTCAGAATGAACAAACCGAAGCCGGCACTGACGAATCCGAGCACACCGACGACGCGAGCCGTGAACGTCCATGGCAAGTTGCGGCTGAACACGACGACCGAGAACGTCCACAGCGCCTGCACGACGACCCAGAGCAATAACGAACCCTCGTGCGCGCCCCACACCGCGGCGAACTTGTAGAAAGTCGGAAGCTGCGAGTTCGAGTTGCTCGCGACGTACAACACGGAAAAATCGTCGTGCAAGAACGCATTCGCCAGCCCGCCGAAGGCGACGAGCGCGAAGACGAGGTGACCGATTGCCGCACGATTGGCCAGCGCTGCCCAAGGCTCGCAGCGCCAATGCGCACCGGCGAGACCGAAGAACGCCTGCGGCAGCGTCAGGCAGAACGCGAGGATGAGTGCGAAATGACCGA
>CALEKY010000045.1 GCA_937902995.1 uncultured Sinobacteraceae bacterium | reverse complement strand
GATCGTCGCGCTCACGCGAATCATCTCCGCCGTGTTCCGCAAGGGCGGCGACGTCACGTTCCTCGTCGACGAGCTGAAAGCCGTGTTCGACCCGCGCGGCGGCTACTGGCAGCCGGGCGGCAAGTTCATGCCTTCGATCATCGCCGAGCTCGGCTACGTGATCGAAAAGCATTTGCACTCGATCGGCCTGCTCAAGTCGGCCGAATTGGAAGAAGAGCGCAAGAAGCTCATCGAACAGAAGCGCGCCGAATACGAAGCGCGGCAGAAACAAGTCGACGCGTTCGCAAAGAGCCACTTCCCTGAAGGCGCGCAACTTTGCGGCAAGTGCAGCACCGCCGCCGTCGTGTTGATGGACGGCTGCATGACCTGCTTGAACTGCGGGGACTCGAAATGCGGGTAACCGGAACCGATTGCTGGTCGTTCCTGTGGACGCGGGAAATGCGTTTTCCGCGCCGCAGCCGACATTGTGCTTCTTCCTCCCCGGCAGAGCGGAGCGAAGCAGGAACGACTCCTTCCCCTGCGCAGCGGGGGAGGGTTGGGGTGGGGGCAACGGCAGCTTCCAGCATCGAACGCCAACCCTGCTCCCGCACCCGCCGCAGCAAGGTGCTCAACTAAATGAACACGAGGCGATCGACATGTTGCTGCCGAGATCGACGAGCACCTCGATCGCCATTCCCGTCCGCACACCGACGGGACGATGCCGGTAGTCTTGGGGACTGATCCGACTAGCGCACGCTAGGGGACGCAGAGAAGAGAGAAAGAGAAAGTCGCTGAAGTTTGGGGGATGGACCAATCAGTATTGGAGAACCGACGATAGAGAAATGAGAAAGAGTCGCCAGACTCAGCGAACAAAGTCTCGGCATCCTGACGGCCACGGCGGGCGCGTCAGGTCCGCAGAAAAAATTCCAAGCGTTTGTTGATCGCCTTGGGGACTACCACGGCAGTTGACAAAGACACAGCCCCGCCAAAGTAGCGGGGCTTTTTTTTGGGGGTGTTATGCAGTCAATATCGCCCGATACAGATTCACGTAGCGGCCGATTCGGTCAAGGAGACGGGAGAGAGTGCGGATGTACAGGGTTCAGGTTGGAAGAAATTCCGGTGCTCTCGACGGCGTTCGGACGGAGGCTATCACGTCACTTAGGTTGGTATTGAAGGGTGGGTCACGTCGTTTAGGTCGGCTACATAGTTGTTGGGCATAGGACCAAAAAGAAATGAAAAGAGTACTCGCGCTCTTGGCTTTTCCGCTTCTTGCCACTCTGTCCAGTTGCGGCGATAGCTGCAGCCGCTATTCGGACTTCTCGTGTAAAGCCATTGAGAGGGCAGACTACAACGTCTACTTCTACTACCCGAGCGGCAAAGAGGAATACCTGGGCCAAACGGCTGGGTTACAAAACTGCGGTTCCATGGCTCGCGGTTACGCGGCCTCGAAAAACCTTAAGGGCAATGGCGAGTGGGGCTACATCTGCTGCATGCGCGCCAAGGGTTCGGAGTGCTATGAAAAGCATCGCTAGCACAGCGACGGCCCAACCATGCGTTCAAGCGCGACGCGCGAAACGCGCGCGCCTCAATGCAAACGTTGGACTGCATGAGTAACCTTGTACACCCGCCGCGTGTTGCCGTTCGTCAGGCCAACCCGCTCTACGCCTTGGTTGTCAGCGTGGTAGATAGCCTGTTTGACATGCTGATCCTTAAGTTCGCTGCCGATAGCTTTGACTTCAAGCAAGAATGCAAGACTGCCTTGGAGCTTGACCGCGAGGTCGCACAACGTGCTGCGAATCATGTACTCCCAAGTGATTTCGGAGTACTTGTCGTATCCAAAGACTTGGAGTCACGTGCTTTAGCGGAGCCGAGGATTGGTTGAAATCCCTTCTTCTTTCTCTGATTCGCTCCACAGCTTTCGCTGCTATTGACGCGGTGTACGTCTCCATGTCGCTCGAAAAGTGAGTGTGAAACGCTCGTTAGCTTGACGTCGCATCAATAGTCAATGATTCATCGACTACGGTGTGACATCTGTCATCCTTTGATCGTTGTGTCGTAAGCGAGTTGTTCGTCGCGTCACAGACGAAGATGGACGGTCTCTCTACACTGCATCTCTATGCAGTCTTGAGTTGACCAAGAGGTAGCCCATGAAGTGCGTCCGCATCTTGGCCTTGGCCGTCTCGGTAAGTCTCGCCGCGGGGTGTACGGCAGTTCGCGTTCAGCCGGTTGCTGCAGCGGAGCAGATTCGGTACGTGTGCATTCAAGAGAATCCGAAGGTCATGGTCGACGATTTCGTGCCCGTGCTTCAGGATGGTTTTAGACGTTACGGTATCTCAACGGAAATCATTCAAGGTAGTTCGAGACCGAAACAGTGCGAGTACGTCTTGACGTACACCGCCCTGCGTTCGTGGGACCTGGCACCGTACCTATCGTATGCTGAGCTTCGTATCGATAAGGGCGGACGCGCCATCGCATCTGCGCAGTATCGCTTGCGGGGTAAGGGCGGACTTTCGTTGACGAAGTGGGCAAGTACGAAGGCGAAGATCGATCCTGTTATCGATGAGCTGCTCGGTGCAACAGGTACACGCCAAGCGGTTGCCGAGGACGTTACCCGAAGGGTACCGCCAGCAGTTCAGGCCGATCAGTTGAGTACGGCCAGTACGTCGTCGATCGAATTGCGTCTTCGTGAGCTACAGCAGTTAAAGGACCGAAATTTGATCACGGATGCCGAGTACGAGGAGCGCCGCCGAGCGATCTTGAGGGAGCTCTGAGCGGACAACCGTTCTCGACTTACTCGCAGAAATCTTCATTTGATCAGCGACTGATGGTGTGCTCTAGCGTTGGTCGGCTCGGTTGTCGAACGATCGGCAGGGCATGTCGCCTTAGCAGCAATTACATTGATGCTCCCCCACGACTACCGGTCTCACATACTCGACTAAGCTGATCAGGAACTTCCCCGGCTCCTCCCACGGAATCATGTGGGCGGAGTGCTCGAACCAGACGCCGAGCTTCATCGGCGCATCCAATTGACGTAACCAGATATCCGTCGGTGCTGACGGGGTCGTATAGTCGTGCCGGCCCATGAACATGAAGACCGGAATCGGGAACGAGCGGACGTTGGTGAAGTCGACGGTCAGGAACTCCGGTAGCAGGCGCGACAGCGTGAAGATGTTGCCTTGATTGATCGCGCAGCGGTCTTCGTCGTCGTATTCGGGGGAGAGGAGCGGGGCGCGGAAGAAGTACAGCGAGGTGTCGCGATAGGCGCTCAAGCCGCCGTAATACTGCGCCCATTTTCTCGCGATGATGATGCGGTCGCGGGTAATCGGGGCATCGCCGGGATACGGTGCAATGGTTTGCATTTCTGCGACGGCTTCCGTGTTGCCGCGTCGCTTGGCTTCTTCGAGACCGTATTCGAAGCTCAAGCGTTCGTTCTCGCGCACGTTGATGACTTGGCCGATGCCGACGTACGCATAGAACAGATCCGGGCGGGCGAGGGCGGCGCGGGTTGCGACGATCGTGCCCCAGCTATGGCCGACGAGGATCACTTTCTCCTTGGCGTATTTGCGCCGCAGGTGCTCGGTGACTTCGATCGCGTCGTCGACGTAGCGCTGGATCAGAATCGTGTCGCTGACTTTCGCCGGATCCGTCTTGGCGTGCGTCTTGCCGGACGCGCGCTGGTCGTAATGCACGACCGTGAAATATTCCTCGAGCGGCCGCTGAAACTGCCACGCCGTCGGCATGGCCGGCGAAGCCGGCCCGCCGTGAATGAAGAGCAGGATGGGATTGGACCGATCGTGTCCGCGCACATTGATCCACTGCTCGATACCGCCGATCGTCGTTTTATAAGTCTCCTGCACGCCGTTAGGCGTCACGATCTTGCCGAGGTCCGCGACGATCGCGCGCGCTTCCTCGAATCTAGACGTGTCGGGACACTGCTGAGCCTGTGCGCCGTTCGAAGGCGTCCATCCCAGCGTCAAGGCTGCGAGAAAACCAAGGGACCGGAGTGAAAGGCGGCGCACTCGTTCGATGGCTTCGAACGACGACTTCTGTGACGACATACGCTCTCCGAAGCGCGCGGGGGGAAGAAGAGGTTACGTGGGGATGGGGCTTTTGTGGATAGTTGCCGTCCGCCCTTGACGGTTTCATGCCCGACAAGTTAGGCGACGATTAGTCCGCGGCGCGGTTTACGGCTACTCTCTCGCAATTCAATCCGAGGTAACTCATGTCACGCGCGATGTTCCGCTTGGTACAAACATGTCTCTTGGCCGTGGCGATGTCGTCCGCCTCGGCGGGGACCGATCAGCCGATTTCGCTCGCGACATCTTCCGGGGAGCTGCACGGTTCGTTGATGCTCCCCGACGCAAAGCCAGTTCGGACGGTGGCGCTTATCATTGCCGGTTCCGGACCGACCGATCGCAACGGCAACAGTCCCATGAAGGCCAACGACAGCTTGAAGTTGTTGGCTCACGCATTGGCGGATGGCGGAATCGCTTCGCTGCGCTACGATAAACGCGGCATCGCCGCGAGTGCGGGCGCGCTGACCAGCGAGTCTGAAGTGGTCTTCAGCGATTTGGTTGCCGATGCGAAGGCCTGGGTCGCTCGATTGGCCGCCGACGACCGTTTCGACAATGTCGTCGTGATCGGTCATAGCGAAGGCGCGACGATCGGATTGCTCGCGGCTCAACACGAGGCTGTTAGGGCGTATGTCTCGATCGCGGGGCCGGGGAAGCGCGCTGCTGACGGATTGCGCGACCAGCTTGCCGGGCGGTTGCCACCCGATCTTGCAAGCAAGAGCGAGGCAATCTTGACTTCGCTCGAGGCGGGAAAACCCGTAGAGGATGTACCGCCGCAGCTCATGGTGCTGTTTCGTCCGAGCGTCCAGCCGTACTTGATCGATTGGTTCAAAGTCGACCCGACCGAAGAGATCAAGAAGCTGCGCGTGCCATGCTTGATTGTTCAAGTGGATACGGACATTCAAGTGCCGGTCGCAGCCGCACATGCTCTGCATGCCGCGATGCCCGCCGCGAAGCTCGTCATCGTGGAGGGCATGAATCACGTGTTGAAGCTCGTGCCGATCGATCAGGCCAAGCAAATGGCGTCTTACCGCGATCCGTCATTGCCGATTGCGCCGAAGCTGCAGGAGAGCATCGTGAGCTTCATTCAGGCACGAGTAAGTCGTAAGTAGTGAGTGGTGAGTAGTGAGTCGAGGCGAGGGAGCGATTCGTCCGGCCAATGCCGTTCCGCCGGGGCGCTTGAGGGAGGCGTTGGGGACGGGCGCTGGATACTGCTGATCGAAACGTGAAGTCGCCGGATCGACGCCCTCAGTCGAACACCCCCGGCACTTCGGCTACCCTAGGCACAAGCGATACACGGCCTTCTTGCCGGTTTTCATGTTCCTGGGGGGATCATGTTCCGGATCAATCGGTTGCTGCTCGACCTCTATTCCTGTCCGACCGACAGGAGCCGTTGGCCGGTCGTGCTCGATCAGGTCCGTAGGACGCTCGAGGTGCAGAGCGCGGTCCTGCAGATCATTTACCCGCACGACGGCCACTTGCGTTCGCGATGGATGGCTCGCGACTCCCGTTCGGAAGCGGTTGGCGCGATCCACGACCGGTATTTCGCCGACGACGTCAATCCTCGGATGCTGGTGTCGTATCGAGCGTTCAGCGACGATCAGCCGATCGTGCGCGATCCGGATATTTTCTATCCCGACGATCCGTTGCTTTCCGATCTGAACCAGCGACTGGCTGCCGCAGGGCTCGGCCGATACATGGGTGCGCACACGCGCATCTCGAACACGGAAGTCCTAACGCTCGTTCTGCATCGTCATCCGAATGACGACCGGGACTTCAGCAAGCGAGAGGAGCGCTTGGCGCTCGAGCTGCTGCCGCATTTTCATCAAACCATCAAGCTGACGGACACGCTGCTCGATGCGCAGCGCCAGGCGCATTACCTGCACGAAGCGATGGACAGATTCAGCTTTGCGATGCTGATCTGTAATGCAGATGGCTCGGTCAATTGGTCGAATGCCGCGGCACGCAGCATTCTCGAACGGGGAGGGGTGCTATGGGTGAACGGCAATGGGCGGCTGACGACGAGATGCACGAGTCAGACGACTGCGTTGCGTGCGGCCATAGCGCACGCAGCTCACGATCCGTATGTCAGCGATGAGCCGCAGGTTTTCGCGCTCGGCGGCAAGGGATCGGGCGCACTGCACGTCAGGGTGCAAGCATTGGAGCAACGAGGAATGTCGACCGAAGCGCCCTGTTCGTCGGAAGGTCGGGCGCTGCTGGTTCTCATGGATCCGAACAGCCGCCCGAGCTTACCGCCTGACCTACTCAAACAATTGTTCGGATTGTCGCCCGCCGAGTCGCGTCTCGCTTCGTCGCTGTGCTTCGGTGCGACGTTGAACGAGTACGCAACTCGGGCGGGCGTGACGGTCAGTACCGCGCGCTATCAACTGAAACAGATCATGGCGAAAATGCAAGTGAGCAAGCAGTCGCAGTTGGTGCAGCGGTTGTGCTCGTCGGTCATCCTGCACATGGCGCGCTCAGAACGTATAGCCGACGCGTAGTCCGTACTCGCGCGGCGGGCCGTAGAACTCGTTGCGCGATGCGGAGGCATGACCGGACACGTATTCCTCGTCCGTGAGATTCGTGCCGTAGGCCGTCACGGTCCAGGCGCCTTTGCGGAACGTCACCAGCGCCGAGAGCAAGCCATTGCTTTCGATGCGGTCCGTGATCGGCGAATACGCGATGTAGGTGTAGCGCGAGCCCATGTATGCGTAGTTGATGCGCGGTGTGAGGGACGCATCGGCACCGAACTCGAACGTGTATTCGGCACCGACGTTGTACGTCCACTCAGGCGAGTACAAGTTCGGTCCGCCTGTCGTCGTGACGAGGAACGGCGTGTAATCGAAGCACACGGGCGGATCCGAGGGCACACCTTCCGGACATTGGGGACCGAGATTGCCGGCCGGCAGAAGCCGCTCGTTGACGAACGTGAAGCCGTCGAGATCCGAGTCGACGTACGCGAAGCCGGCATCGAATGCGAAGCCGCCGAACTGTCCTTGGATCTGCGCTTCCACGCCCTGAATCGTCGCGTTCGCAACGTTGCTGATGCCGCCTTGCCCGGTGATCGGCTCGAGCACGTCGAACTGGAAGTCCGAGTAATCGTTGTAGAAGAGCGCGACCTGAGTGCGAATTTGGCCGCCCGCGAACGTCGATTTCCAGCCGAGCTCGTAGTTCATGACGATTTCGGGATCGAAGTGCGAGTCGACCGAATTGAATCCGCCGGGTTTGTAGCCGCGTGCAGCGAACACGTAGAGCAGGTTGTCGTCGTTCACTTTCCAGTTGAGCGCGATCTTTCCGGTGCCCATGTCTTCGCTGTACTTGCCGGATAGATCAGCGACTTCGAGACCGCCAGGCGGGAAGCCCGGGATGCCAGCGCCGATCAGCACGACGCCAGCGCCTTCGACCTCGTACCGCGAGTAACGGGCGCCGACTTGCAGCTCGAGCGCATCCGTCAGCTCCACATTGACCTGCGCGAACAAACCGAACGTATCGCGCTTGTTCTTCGGCAGAATGTCTTGCGGAAAGCCGCCCTGCGTTTCGCGAATGCGCACGTCGATGTCGTTATATTGGTAGTACGCACCGAGAATCCAGTCGACGGTGCCTGAAGTGGGGGAGATCAGGTTGATCTCTTGGCTGTACTGCTTCTCGCTCGCGAAATAGTCCCACCAGACATCGCCGCCTTCGCTCACGTCCGCCATCGTGCCGTCGATGTCGTCGACGCTATAGATCCGCTTGTGCTGATAGCCGCTGAGCGAACGCAGAATGATGCCGTTGTCGAACTCCTGTTCGAGCGTGAGGCCCGCGATCAACGCTTTCTCGCGGTGCGACGTGTCGACGTCGTACGCGAGCGTGCGGATGTCGCCGACACGGTGGCTTTCGAACGACGTGCCGCGAACTGGCCGGTATGCATAGCCGCCCGTTTCCTGATCGTTCAGCTGCACTTTGGCGAGCGCGCTGAACGAACCGGGCTTCCAGAGGATGCCGATGCGTCCGCCGGTTTCGTCGAGCTCGCCGGCCTTGTTGTTGAACGGGCCGACGTCCGTGTAAAAGCTGTCGCGCTGGCGATGGAAGCCTGCAAGACGCACGGCAAATGTGTCGGCGAGCGGGACGTTCAACGCACCTTCGGCTTCGATCGAGTCGTAGTTGCCGAACCCGAGCTGCGCGTAGCCTTCGGTGCGATTCACGTTCGGGTCGTTCGAGTTGATGAAGATTGCGCCGCCGGTCGAGTTCGTGCCGACGAGCGTGCCCTGCGGCCCGCGCAGCACTTCGATGCTGCGTAGATCGTAGAAGCTGTTGAATTGCACGATCGGCGGTTGGAACAAACCGTCCACATAAGTTGCAACGCCCGCCGTGGCATTCGGCGAATTGCTCGCCAAGCCGATACCGCGAATGTTCACGGACTGTGTCTGGCCCGCGTTCGTGATCGACAGCGAAGGTGCGGCCGTTTGCAGGTCGGCGAGTTGCGAGACTTGTTTCGATTCGAGGAGCCGCGAATCGAGCGCGGTTGCAGCGATTGGAACTTCCTGCAGGTTCTCGACGCGACGCTGCGCGGTGACGACGATTTCTTGCAGCACGACGTCGCTTGCCGTGCTCGACGCTTCTTGTGCGAGCGCCCCTTGGCTCAAGGCTGCCAGCGACGCAACGCTCAAGCAAAGATATCGCGACATGGTCGGCATAAGTCCCCCATCAATGTTCGTGTCTCAATCGAAGAACTTCGAATCGGCGCTCGACGCACAGTCAATGCGCCGTGCGCGCGAGCACCATGCGTCTCATTGGAGCTTTGCGGGCTGCCACTTCGAGGCGGCGGACATGAATGCGGCCGTCTCTTCATCGGCAGGCGTGTCGCCGGGCGGGAAGTAGCTCAGCTTGACCACGACCGTGCGCGACGCCGGATCGACATAGATGAACTGTCCTTGCAGGCCCAGCGCTTGATACGAGCCGTCCGGATTGATCCACCATTGATAGCCGTAGCCCGGCCCAGGTCCGCCGGCGGGATGCACCGAATCGCGCACCCATTCGGCCGGGATGATTTGGCGGCCGTTCGCGCGGCCTTCGTTCAACATCATCAGACCGATGCGCGCGAAGTCGCGCAGCGTTGCATTGAAACCGGCACCGGAGAACTCGCGGCCGACGCCGGGCTCGCCGTCCATGATGTAGAAGGCGTCCTTCTCAGCGCCGAGCGGCTCCCACAAGTGTTGCGTCGTGAATGCAGCGAGCGTGGTGCCGCTGACGCGCTCGATCAACCAGCCGAGCACGGCCGTATCGAGCGTCTTGTACTCCCACACTTCGCCGGGGCGATGCTTGCGTTTGATGGTCTTCGCGGCATCTGCAAAACGGATGACGTTTTGCACGAGCGCCAATTCGTGATTGCGTGCGGCGACACCTGGATTGCCGAAGTCGTAACGCTCCTCGTAATCGACGCCGGAGCGCATCTGCAGGATGTTCTTGATCGTCGCGCCGTCGTAGCCGCTGCCCTTGAGCTCGGGCAGGTAGCGCGTGATGGGATCGTCGATCGATTTGATGAGTCCATCGCGCACTGCGCAACCGACGAGCAAGCCGACGATCGATTTCGTCATCGACCAGGCGATGAAGCGCGTCGATTCGTTGGAATTGTTGCGATAGATCTCGGAGACGATGCGCCCATCCTTCATGACGAGGAGCGCGTTCGTATAGGTGCGCTCCAAGAAATCGTCCGGCGTGTACTCCTGTCCTTGGAACTGATACTTGAAGTCGAGCGCATGGTCGGCGCGCGGCAACGGCCACACGCGTCCGGAGCGCGGCACGGTTCGGGTCGTAAAAATCCGATCCATGCTCTGGAACGTGAGCGCGTTGATCTGCGCTTCGAGCATCTCGCGCCGGACCTGCTGTACGGCGGGCGGCACCTCGGACGAGGGTACCGACGGATCGGGCGGCGGGGCCGGGTAGGCCAGCAACGCGGACGGTAGGAACAGCAACGACGCCAACAAGGCACCGGAACGTCGAACCGAATCTTGAGCCACGAGCGCTCTCCTTATTTATCTGCTACTGCGAGCGATGAATTTAGGGAGGAGGCGCGAGCGGGCTCATCTCCCATATGGGAGATGGAGTTCACCTCCCCGTGGGGAGAGGTCGCAGAGCGGAGCGTGCGGGTGAGGGGGCGAAGGACGAGTTGATCGTTGACAGCGAAGACGCGCTTTCGCGCGATCCCCTCATCGCGACGCATTCGCTCTCGCCGCCTTTCCCCGAGGAGAAGCAAGTTTGGCGCGCTCCGCGCGCCTCCTACTTTCAGCCCTTCAGCCGCGCGAGTTCATGCCTGCGCTCGCGCCCACTTGCGCATCATGGATCACGACAGTCGCCGGTCACCTTGGACTCAGATCGACTGTCCGCCTGACACTTCGATCCGCTGCGCGTTGACCCAGCGGTTGTCCTCCGACAGCAGCGAGGCAATCATCGGGCCGATGTCGTCGGGAAGACCTGGGCGGCCGAGCGCAGTCGTTTCCGCAATGTGACGATTCACTTCCGGATTGTCGCGTACGATGCCGCCTCCGAAATCGGTTTGAATGGCGCCAGGTGCGACCGTGTTGACCGCAATGCGACGCCGGCCGAGCTCTTTGGCCATATAGCGCGTCATGACCTCGACCGCGCCCTTCATCGAGGCATAGGCAATGCGGCCGGGATAAATGATGCGCGTGAGGCCGGAAGAGATGTTGACGATTCGTCCGCCGTCGGCGATCAACGGCAACAGCGTTTGCGTCAAGAAAAACGGGCCTTTGACGTGAACGCGATAGGCGGCGTCGAAGTCCTCTTCGGTGACTTCTCCGAGCAAGCCCGAGTGCGATGTGCCTGCCATGTTGACGAGGTAATCGAATCGCTCCGCGCTCCAATTGCTCAGGATGCGTCGAACGTCATCGGCAAATTTGGGAAAGGCAGCCGTGTTGGCGGTGTCGAGTTGCACCGCTATTGCGCGCACGCCGGCGCGCTCGGCGTTGGCCACAACTTCGTCTGCCGCAGCGCGATTGCTGTTGTAGGTTAGGATCGACCACACGCCGCGGCGGGCGAGCGCCTCAACGGTGGAGCGACCAAGACCCCGGCTTCCGCCGGTGACGAGTGCGATGGGGGCGGTTGACATGAGCGATCTCCGTTTCGATGGGTGACTCCATTGTGGCGTCGCACTCGCGAGAGACTAGATCGCTTATTCCGACAACACTTTTTCTTCGGACGGAATAATCGTCATGGACAGGTTGGCTACCCTCGAGCTCTTCGTTCGTATCGTCGATCGCGGCAGCTTCAGTGCCGCAGCGGCCGATTGCGGCGTATCGCGTCCGGTGGCCACAGCGGCGATCAATGAACTGGAGAAACGTCTCGGCACGCGACTCTTGCAACGCTCGACTCGTCATGTTCAACCGACTGCCGAGGGCGAGGCGTATTACCGACGCTGTGTTGCGATTCTCACCGACTTGGAAGATGCAGATCGCGCTGCGAGCGGTGTCGTGGCGGGAGTCGTTCGCGTCGATGCGCCCGGATATTTCGCACGCACGGCCATATTGCCTGCGCTGCCCGAATTCCTGTCGCGACATCCGGGGATCACCGTTCACATCGGCGAGGGAGAGCGGTTCGTCGATCTGATTCGCGAAGGTGTCGACTGCGTCGTGCGTGCAGGTGAGCTGACCGACAGCGACATGGTGGCGCGACGACTCGGCGTGTTGAAGGAAATCACTGTCGCGAGTCCGCACTATCTAAAGAAGCACGGAGTTCCGGCTACGCCGGACGATCTCGACGGTCATTACATGGTCGGTTTCGTGTCGTCGCGCACCGGACGTCCGCTGCCGCTCGAGTTCACGCGGGATGGACGAGCAATCGAAGTCAACCTACCCGCACGTGTGCTCGTCAACGGTGCGGATGCGAGTGCCGCGGCAGCGCGGCTCGGGATGGGGCTGGCGCAAGCGCCGCGCTATCGATTCGCCGAGGATCTTGCGAGCGGTGCGCTCGTGGAAGTTCTGCCGGATTTCCCGCCGACTCCAATGCCGCTGTCGGTGCTCTATCCGAGCAACCGCCAGCTCTCGCCGCGCGTGCGTGTGTTCATCGATTGGTTGGTAGAAACGGTTGGGCCGCGGATCTCGTGAGCCGAGAGTCGTGAGTGGTGAGTGGTTGCGCCGTGGCGAGCGATCCGGACGGCGCTTACATTTGTCGCTCGTGGATCTCGTTTTCGACGGACGGCTCGGCAGCCCAGTCCACCGGTGCTGGCGATCTAGAACGCTTACCTATTAATAAGCTTCTTATTAATAGGGCCGGCCGGATACGGGAGATCCGCAGTCTCGGCGATCCGCCGACGCAAGAAGTGCCGCGGCTGGCTTTCCACGGCTCAACAGGATAGAAGTGCCTGAGCCGGATTAGGGCAGTCGCCGCGCCCAATTGGCGCTCGGGGCCGGGGAGCGGCTTCGGAACGTGCGCTGCTCGATAGCGTTGAGTGAAAACGCTGACGGACAATGCGGCATCGAGACATCAGGATAGGGAATGGCCGAGAGCTTCTGGAACCGGGTCGCCCTCGAACCGCAGGCCCTCGATCCGCGTGTGCGATCGCGGATTCGTCGGTCGTTTTTCGCGTATGCCGGTCTGCTGCTGCTCATCGGATGGGCCTATGCGACGTGGTACATCGTCGAGGACCGCAGACGCACCGTGGCAAGCGCAGGGGAGCAATTGCGCACGGTTGCCACGTCGCTCAATGCGCAAATGGAGGCGTTGCTGGTCGATGGTTTGGGTGCCGCCGAATCCGCCGTCAACGCCATCCGTCGCCAAAAAGGATTCGCAGCCATCTCGACGGAAGAGATCGGCGAGCAGCTTCGAGAGCAAGTCACGGGCAACTACATTCGCGCGCTCTTCATCGGCAATTCAGAGCGCACGGTGATCGTCGGTCCGACGTTCGTCGAGCACATCGAAGGCGTACCGAGTTGGATGCCGCCGCGACCCGCGAATCGGGAAATCATCGTCGCTGAGCCGATGCTCGATCCAACGCGCGCGACGCAGCAGGTCATTCCCGTCGTTCGCGGACTGCAAGGCGAAGACGGCTGGTTCGGTATCTGGTTCGATGTCGAGCCGTTGATCAATCGATATCTGACGGTCGGGATCGATCGCGGACAGATTTCCTTGCTGCGCGCGGACGGCTGGTTGTTGGTCGGCACCCCCGGACCGAGCGGCACCGCACCGCCCGCTCAGGACTTGAGCAACACCGAATTGGTCGGCCGCATCCGTTCCTTGCCGGCGGACGGTGCGTACGTACTCGAAGGCATCTCTGCGCTCGACGGCAAGCGCAAGCTGTTCGCGACTGCACGGGAAGGTGACGATGTACCGCTGAATCTGGTCGTCTCGCGCGAGTTCGACGCAATTCTCGCACCGTGGCGTCGAAGCACCATGATGGTGCTGTGGCTGTCGCTCGGCTCGTCGGCCTTTCTGATCCTCATGACGACGTTGTTGTACCGGTCGCTCGAAGAGATCAATCGGCGTGAGACGCAGTTTCACAAGCTGTTCGAAAATTCTCTGGCCAGCATTCTGTTGCTCAAGCAAGGAACCATCGTCGAGAGCAACGAGCAGGCACAACAGACGTTCCGACTCCCGCCGAACGGGACGTTGCATGGACTCAAGGTGGCCGATATATCGCCTGCAGTCCAAAGCGACGGCGCTTCCACTCCGGAGGCGATCGCCTACTACGAAGACAAGCTGCGGCGGGAAGGCGGTGCCACGTTTCAGTGGCTGTTCAAGCGTGCGGATACCGGCGAGCCGTTCGAGGCGGAAGTCAACCTGTCGAACATTCCCATTGCGGGCGACGACGTGATGCTCGCCATCGTACGCGACATCAGCGAGCAGGAAGCGGCGAGGCGAGAGCTTCGCAAGCTGAATGCAGAGCTCGAAATGCGCGTCGCGCGACGGACGGCGCAGTTGCAGCAGGCAAACGCGCAGCTGGCCGCGGCCAATCGTGCGCTCGAAGAGTTCGCGGCTTCCGCCTCGCATGACCTGCGGTCCCCGTTGAGCACCATTTCGGGGCAGGCGGGCATGCTCGAGATCGCGTTGCGGGACCGATTCGACGGTAAGCAAAGGGAGCGCCTGCAACGCATTCAAGATGCCGTCATGCGCGCCTCGGTCGTGATCGA
>CALEKY010000044.1 GCA_937902995.1 uncultured Sinobacteraceae bacterium | reverse complement strand
AGCGTCCAGTCGACGACGGGTGCACCGGCGACGGCCGCGCGGATTTCCGGCTGCGCGAGCGCCATCAGCGCCATGTATCCGCCGTAGCTCCAGCCCATGATGCCGATGCGCTCTGGATCGACGTACGGCAGCGTCTTCAAGAATTCGATGCCGCGCAATTGATCCTCGATCTCGACTTTGCCGAGCTGGCCCTGTAGAGCCGACTCGAAGGCCACGCCGCGGAAGCCGGTGCCGCGGTTGTCGAGCGAGAACACGACGAAGCCGCGCTGAGCGAGTACCTGACGGAAATAACCTTGCGAGGCGCGGGCACCTCCCAACCAATCCTTGCGCACGTATTGCGCGTGCGGGCCGCCGTAGATGTCGATGACGACGGGGAAGCGGCCGCCGCGCTCGACATTTGCAGGCCTGATCAGCCGATAGTAGAGATCCTGACCGTCGCTCGCCTTGATCGATCCGTATTCTTCCGGCAGATGCGCGGCCTTGAACCGATGATAGGGATGCGATTCGTCCAACGCATTGCGCACGACCCAACGTTTCACCTTGCCGTCGAGCGTACGCAGGCTCACGGAAGGCGGCTGCTCCGGCGATGACCAAGTATCGAGGTACTGCCGATTGCCGGGCGCGAGCCGCACGTTGTGCGTGCCCGGCTCCTGGGAAATGCGGCGCACTTGCTGCGGGGTTTTCGTGTCGAGCGAGGTCACATACAGATGGCGTTCGAGCGGCGAGACTTCCGTCGCCGTGAAGTACACGAGCCCGCGTTGTTCGTCGACGCCGACCAGTCCGGATTCGACGCCGTCGCCGACGACCATCCACTCGCCTTGCGTGAGCGGTCGGATCAACTTCCCGTCGAGATCGTAAAGATACAGGTGCTTGTAGCCGCTGCGGCGCGAGCTCCAGATGAATGCATCGCGCGTCTCGAGGAATTTGAGATCGTCGTGCAGCTCGACCCAGCTCGTGCTCGTTTCCGTGAGCAAGGTCGTCGAGGCTCCGGTCGTCGTGTCGAGCTTGATGAGATCGAGGCGGCGTTGATCGCGCGTCTGCCATTGCACGGCTAGGTGTTTCGAATCCGGAAACCAATTCACACGCGCCAGATAGCCGTCCGTTTGCGGCAGCGGCATCGCAGTCACCTGCCCTGAGCCGAGCGCGATCACTTTCAGCTCGATTTTGGTGTTCGGCGTGCCGGCGGCCGGATAGCGCTGTTTCACCACGCGTGCGCTGTCCGCAAAGATCTCGAACCGCTCGACTTCTTGTACGGGGGAGTCGTCGATGCGTGTGAATGCGATTTGCGATTCGTCGGGTGCCCACCAGTAACCCGTGTTGCGACCCATCTCCTCCTGTGCGATGAATTCAGCAACGCCGTTTTGGATCAGCCCATCGCCGTCGGTCGTCAGCGTCCGCTCTGTGCCGGTGACAAGGTCGACGACGAATAGATTCTGCTCGCGGATGAAGCTGACGTAGCGGCCGCGCGGCGAGAAGCGCGCGTCGGTTTCATACGCTTCGGTTGCTGTAATTCGACGCACGGGGTCCTTGCGCGCCTTGAGGTCGTATACAAACAAATCTCCACCGAGCGGCACGAGCAGTTTGGTACCGTCGTGCGAGAACTCGTATTCGACGATGCCGCGCAGCGATGCCGTACGCTGGCGTTCGCGCCGCGCTTCTTCTTCCGGCGACAGTTGCTCGGGGCCGGAGATGAAGGCTTGCGAGTCGACGAGCAGCCGCGGCTCGCCGGTCCGCGTATCGAATGCCCAGAGATCCAATTGATCCTGGTTCGTGGTTTTCCCTTGCAAGTAGGTGAGGTAACGCCCGTCGGGGGAGAACTTCGGCTCGCGCAGGCGTGGACCGGTGAGATCCGGTGCTGAGAAGATGCGCTGGACGGTGAGCTCGTCGGCAAAGACGTTCAAGCTGAGCATGAGCGCGACGAAAGCCGTTGAATACCGCATTCGGCGAAAACCCGCGAAACCAGATGTGCCTATAGTAAGGGGATGAAAGTGCAGAAGTCAGTGCGCCGCTCGTTGACGATCGGTTTGTATGCAGGCATCGGCGCGCTCTGCGCTTGCAGCAGCGCAAACGATTC
>CALEKY010000043.1 GCA_937902995.1 uncultured Sinobacteraceae bacterium | reverse complement strand
CATTCCCCGGCACACGAGGCCGGCGGAACCGGATCTTCCCCAAGTTGTATCCTAGTTCGCGCATTCGAGTTGGAACAGTAAGAAAGTTGCATCCTGTAGCGGTTGGTGAACAGCGAAGGACCTGAAGATGACCTGGAACGTATTGCTCCTGGATGACGACGAGACGGTGCTGAGCATCCTGTCAGCAACGCTCTCGGGTGCGGGATATCACTGCTACGAAACCAACAGCCCGGATCAGGCGCTGGCTGCGGTCGCTAAACATGATTCTATTTCAGTGGTGGTGAGCGACATCTACATGCCGACGATGACGGGATTCGAGTTCGTGGATCGTCTTGGCGCACTCCAATTGAACCGACCGTGCCCGCGCGTCCTGCTCCTCACGGCTCAGCCTACGTTGCAGTGCGTCGTCGACGCGCTGCGTCTCGGCGTGTGCGATTTTCTGACCAAGCCCGTCAAGTCGTCCGACCTCTTGAACGGCGTCAAACGTGCGATGGAGCGCGCGATGCAGGATCGCAACGACTATTCCTCGCCGATAGCCAAAGTGGAGCGGCTGATTCAGCAGTCGCGGGACCTCACGGAGCATCTCCGGTCGCTCACGCTCGCCAAGGAGATGTCTGCTCCATCCGTGCCGGTCATGCAGGAAGCCGAAAAGTCCGCGCGCAACTCGGCCGACACGGCCGTGCTCGATACGATCGACACGCTGCGGCAATTGAAGAACCGCTACGCACACTTGAAACTCGACGACTTGTCGTGGGATCTGCTCCTGGAACTCGCTCGCGCAGACCGTCGACGGCAGCGTCTATCGGTTTCCGGTCTCATGATCTCCGTGGCGAATGTTTCGCCAACGACGCTCTTGCGGCGGATCAACGATCTGACGGAACGCGGTTATGTCACTAGGATTCCGGATCCCAACGATGCGCGACGCGATTTCGTCGCCCTGACGCCAAAGGCCAACGAGCTCATTTCCGAGTTCATCGATCAAGTCTTCGCATACATTGGCAGCAATGACTCGCGTCGCGCCGCGAAATAGGGGCGGCAGTCCGTCCGATCGGCTGGGGGTGCGAGGCTGCCGCGAAAGAACTGTCGCCGTGAACTATTCCGCGCGATTTGCATGCACAGTGCAAGTTTTTCGCGTGACGAAGATCGCGCATTCATCGATCCATGCGTTTACAGTGACGCCATCCACTCGCATTCGAGGATGGCATCATGCAACGGCTACAACTGCCTGAAATCGGCATTGCCGACTCTGCCATTTTTCGGGCTTTTGAGTTCTGCCCTGAACGCAGCACGGAGAAAGTTCTCATCGTCGACGATGATGCAGCCTCGCGTCTCGCGCTAGCCGCGGCAATCCGCGGGGGCGGCTATGTGCTCGCTTTCTCGACGGGCGCCTCGGAAGCCCGCACGCGGCTGCCGAAGCTCAATCCCGATGTGATCGTCTGTGACCTGCTCATGGACGAGCTCAGAGGAGACGAGTTCATCGGATGGCTCAGCGAGCACGAGCAGTGGAAGTTCGTGCCGGTCGTTGCCGTGACGCAGTTCGACGATCCGGTCGTGCGCGTCGATCTACTGAATGCCGGTGCGCATTCCGTGTTGGCCAAGAGCGCCGTGCGCCACGAGCTGCGTGCTCACGTGGACGCTGCGTTGCGCACGCGCAGGATGTTTCGCGAGTACTGCACTAACGACAGAGCGGTGTGAGTTTCATGAGCGCGCACGAACAAGACACGATCAAGGTTTGGTTTGCCCGCCCACAAGACACTCGCGATGCCGAGGCGGGCGCAGGATTCTGCGACGATCTGATCGAACGATTCGTCGACGTGGTCTCTTTCCATCATGGATTCGACCCGGCGAAGTGCGCCGAGCGCCGCGATGCGTTGCGCGCAGTGAGGACTTGGTTGCAGGCTCGCGGCGGCTGGGGGCTATTGAATGCGAGTTCCGCCGAGCTCCAGTGCTTCGTCGAGGAGCTCGCGCAGCAAGAGCAGATCGCGGCGGCAGAAGTCTTGCGGGAGTTCTACACGTACTTGAGAACGCTCGGAATTCGCCGCGACAACCCGGCTGTCGGTTTGACCTTGCACCGGGAAACTCGTGGCCTCAGTTGCACGGCGATCGCTTGACGAGGCGCGCCGATACGCGGTGACTTTCGCGCCGTGCCCATCTCGCTGAGATGGCTCGGCCCACCCTTGCCCGCGGAAATTCAACCGCGGGCTTTTTTTGCCTGCGTTTCATCAGAAGCGCCGCACAAGCTGTTGGGTGCCGCTCAGCGCCCGCCGATCGATAGCTCCGAAATGAATCCATCTCCCCCCGCGCTCGTTCGCCCGACCCTTTTAGCATGCTGCTCGGGTGCGCACCGAGTAGCCGTAACCGTGGAACCGAAGACGACCGAGCAGTTGGGAACGCGGCCGCCCCAGCGTCGGACGGCGGCCGTCCAAACGGTGTTGCAGATCGAGTCGTTGCGGCAGATCCGAGGCTACATGCGAGGTGCGCGCGCGCCGCAGGCCGAGGCAGTGCTCGCGTTGAAAGGCGCAGCGCATTGGGCGATGGTGGCCGAGCGTGCTGCAAGGTTGCTCGAACAGCTGGTGCCGGGATGCGCCGCAACCCCTACGGTGCAGCGTGGCGCGCAAGCTTCCGGTCGAATCTCCGACGACGAAGCGTCGTTCCTCACGCGTTTGCTGACGATTCTCGGCGCGTTGAGCATTCAAATCGGTTTGCCCAGCCTCGGTTCGCCTCAAGCGAGCGCCGTCGGTGCGCGCTCTGCGGAAGGCGCATCAAGATGGCGAATGACGTTCCCGAGCTATTCTCCGCAGGCCATCGGGGTCGCGCTCGGCTGGCTCGTGCGCTTCATGAACGAGCTCTCGCAAGCTGGGGATGCTGCTTGGTCGAGCGAGCGCAGCCGCGAGCTCGACAAACTGATCGACAATCTCGGCTTGCTCGCACCCCCGGGGAAAATCGCGCGGCATTTCGTGCGTGCTGCGCACGAACGCAAGATTCCATGGATTGCGCTGCCGGCCGGCGTGATCCAGTACGGTTGGGGCCGTCGCGGACGCTGGCTGAACAGCACCTTCACGGATGAAACGCCGGTGATTGCCGCGCGCATCGCGCGGGACAAGCTGGCGGCCAATGCACTCTTGCGCGAAACGGGAATTCCCGTGCCTGAACAAAGGCTCGTTACCAACGTCGACGCGGCGGTTGAGGCCGCGCGGTCGCTCGGTTTCCCCGTCGTCGTAAAGCCTGCCGATCTCGATGGCGGCATCGGCGTGTCCGCAGGACTGATGACGGAACAGGACGTGCGGTCGGCGTTCAACAAGGCGGCGCGACACTCCAAGAACGTCCTCATCGAAAGACACATCGAAGGTAAGGATTATCGAATCATCGTCTGTCACGGTCGGGCGGTATGGGCTACGGAGCGCGTGCCTGCTGGCGTCACAGGCGACGGCAAGCACACCGTGCGCGAGCTTATCGACCGCGTGAACCGCGATCCGCGCCGTACCAAGCGTCGTTGGGGGCAGATGCGGCCGCTGACCCTGGACGCGGAGGCGCTCGAACTATTGAACGAACGAGGCTTCGACGAGCGGTCCGTGCCGCCTGCGGGTCAGTTCGTGCCGCTGCGCCGAGCCGCGAACATTTCGAGCGGCGGTACGCCCGTTGTGATGACCGACGCAATGCATCCGGACAATGCCGCATTGGCCGTTCGTGCCGCGCGCGTATTGAGGCTCGATATTGCCGGTGTCGACCTGATCGTTCCGGACATCTCCCGCTCGTGGCGCGAGACCGGCGGAGCGTTGTGCGAAGTGAATGGACAGCCGCAGCTCAGCGTCACGGCGCCGCACATCTACGGCCAGCTGTTCGACACTCTCGTCGAAGGGCAAGGCCGTATCCCGACGGCCCTCGTTCTGAGCACCGGTTCGGAGGAAGCGCTCGTGCAGCAGTGCACGAGCCTTCTGAGGGAACGCAAGCTGTGTGTCGGGCTGTCGACGCCCGCAGGATTGTTCGTCGGCGGCACGTGCGTACGCTGCGGTCGCCAATCGTCCTTCGCAGACGTGCGGGCTCTGCTGATCGATTCAGATGTGGAGGCGGTGGTGGTCGTTGCCGACGGCAAAGAGTTTCTTTCGACCGGATTACCGTTCGATCGCTTCGATGTGCTGGCGGTTGCAGGCTGGGAAGCGAACGGTATGTCTCGAGTGGCGGCCCAGCAGCGCTTGGTATCGGTACTGAATCTCGTCGGGTCGCATCTCACGAGCAGTGCGCTCGTGGTTCGCGATCATCCTCAGAGACCGCTGATTGCACGTCAGCTCGGCCCGAGTCGCATCGAGATCGTTTCGTCGAGCGAGCGATTGCCTGTGCGGCTCGTGCAGTTGCTCCTCAGCAAGCACAAGGCGCCAGGTCCCAGAATCGAGGAACCGGTTGCGCAAGCAGTACGAGCTTCGCAAGGCTGACCGGACAGCAGCGCCGCATGCTTGTCGCCGAATTGGCTTCATAGAGGCCACCGCGATTGCTGCCGGTTTGAACGACCCAACCGACGAAATGACTGGAGCACTTATCCGCGGCTCGTCGTTCGAGCGAGCACGGTCGCTGCCGCGAGCGGGGCAAGATTCGACGGCGCGTAGAAGCACTTGGTCGATGCTTTCAGAGTGAAAGCATCTGGTGTTGCGCACTGAATAACCGTCGCCGCATCGTTGCGGACCGACGATTTCAATCACGAAGGCCACACGTGAACGCTTCGGGCTGTCATGTTTCGGTAGGCACGAACCGGCGCATCGAGGAGGTGCATCTCGTGTGGCCTTGTTTCGTAAAGACGCTGAGCGGTGCGCTCTGGTAGCGCAGCAGCGCAGGTACTGACGCAAATTATCCAACAAGAAATTCTTGTTTCTCGAGGCTCATCATGCATCACCCTGGGACGGATCGGATTTCTGCCGGCACGATTTCGGATCGCACGAGACGGCTTGCGAACGCATTGTTTCGTCGGCAAGGCGCGGTGTTCACGTTGCCGCTCACTCTCGCCTTGGTAAGCGCGAGCTCTGCGCGGGGCAGGAACGAGAAAGAGGGGCATGAAGAGCGCGACGCACACTCGCAGACAAACGCTGCGGGAGTTGTTGCGAAAGCGGGAGAGACGCTGGCGCTGCTTGCCGGCGACAAAGTCGTTGCGCGGCATGTGATTTCCGAGGCCGAAGCGGCCGAGGGCAAGGTGCGCATTGCGCTGAAGGCTGTGAAAGGCGGCGAGGGGCCTCGTCTTGAGGCGGCGCTCGGCGATGAGGGCGAAGACGCCGGCGGTGAAGAGGCGCTTGCAGCAGCCGAAGGCGAAAGCGGCTCGAGCGGTGCGGCGGCGGTGCTTGACAATGCGAGCGATGCTGGAAGCGGCGCGGTCACTGGAGCGAATGACGGTGAAGCCGCATCCGGCGCTTCGCAAGCGAGCGAAAACGACGACGACAGACCGATCTGGCTGATCTTCGGGCTGGGTGCGGGAGGCGCAGTCCTTGCGCTCGCGCACCATCACCACCACGGCCACCGCGGCACGGGGGGCGACGACCAAGAGCCGCCACCGCCGCCTCCGCCGCAGAGCGAGCTGTCCGGCCAAGTGATCAAAGGCTACGTACAAGGCGCGGCCGTTTACTTAGACATCGATCACGACGGGTTGCCGGACGGCGATCCGGTGTACACCGACGCCCTGGGCCGATTCACGTTTCAGACGAACGAAACGGGCGCATCGCTCCTGGTGTATGGCGGCGTGGATACGCTGACGAACTCGCCGCTCGACGGATTGATCCTGCGGGCACCGCCGGGCTCGACGGTGGTCACGCCGCTCACGACGTTGATCGACGAGATGATGAAGCAGGAGGAAGGACTCTCTGCGAGCGAAGCGCAGGACCGTCTCGCGCAAGTGCTCGGATTGACGTTGCCCGACGGGGTCGATCTGCTGACGTTCGACTCGATCGAGAACATCGACGGCGACGGTGCCGCCGTTGAAGACCAAGCGGAGATCGTACTGAACACGATCAGCGCCATCCAGTCGTTGCTGGTTGGTTCGGGCGCGGCCGAAGCGGTCGATGCGGCGAATGCGGCCATCGGTGCCATCGCCGCGAGCGTGCTGGCGCAAGACGGCGCGCTGGATCTGACGTCTGCCGAAGGCGTGCAGGCGGTGCTCGAGACGGCTTTCGAAGGCACAGGCGTCGGCGCCTCGAATCCTGACGATCTGACCAATCTGGCGGCTGCGATTGCCGCTGTGAACGCAAGCCTGCAGGAGGCCTCGGGGCTCGGAGACGAAGCGCTGCAAGCGACGCGCTACGCGTTGTCGGGGTTCCAGGACCTGTTGGTGAGCATCGGTGCGAACGCGCATCAGAGCGAAGCGTTCGAGCGCGACATTTCGTTCGGTTCGAACAGCGAGCTGGCCGAGGCGGTCGAATCGCTCGCCTCGGGCGGCGTATCGGATGCGATCGACAGCGGCAAGGGTGCGAGCATCAGCTACGCGCTGCGGTTGGAAGGCAGCCGGTTCGTCTTTGCGCTCAATCCGGAGCTCAAGCTCTATGAGGGCGCGCCGGACAAGATCGATACGGTAACGGTCAAGTTCGATGTGGAAGGCGTCATCGTCGAACGCGAGCTGCGCGGTGCCAACGGCGAGATCACGACCGAAGTGCTCTCGCCGGATGCCGACGGCCGCTACACGTTGCAGTACGCGGAGCTGGACAAGATCTTCATCCGGCCTCCCGAGCAGTTCAACGGGCGGCTCGGCGCGGATGTGTCGGTTCATTACGTCGGTCTGGATGTCACAACCTCGAGCGCACTGTCGATCGAGGTGACGGCCGTGAACGACGCGCCGCAGACGGCGGATCACACTGTCACGGCGCTGGAAGACACGGCGTACGTGTTCAAGCTCGAGGACTTTCCGTTCTCGGACGAAGCGGACGCGCCGTACGGGGCGGGTGCCAATGCGCTTGCGGCCGTGAAGATCGTGTCGCTGCCGCAGTCCGGTGTGCTGTATCTCGGTGAAACGGCGATCACCGAAGACGGTCTTGCGGCGGGCGTCTACGTCAGCCGCCAGGACATCGTCGACGGGCGTTTCCGCTTCGTGCCGGAGGGAGAAGCAAACGGCGCGGTGACGTTCCAGTTCCAAGTGCGCGACGACGGCGG
>CALEKY010000042.1 GCA_937902995.1 uncultured Sinobacteraceae bacterium | reverse complement strand
CCCGGCTTGCTGACGGCACGGCAGTGTGTGGAGGTCTATGCCGCAGCCAAAGGCGTGCGCTCGCTCGAATCCGATGTCTTGACGTTGGCGGAAGAATTGCGATTCACGCCGTACTGGGACCACTACGTCGATACGCTTTCGCTCGGCACGCGACAGAAGCTCTGCGTGCTGCTCGGACTGATCGGGCAGCCCAAGCTCATCGTCCTGGATGAGGCGTTCAACGGGCTCGATCCGCGTAGCGCGCTGACGCTCAAGCACGAGATCAAGCGTCGACTCGAGCTGGGTGCCGCCGTGTTCTTGGCGACGCACTCGCTCGACATCGTGGAGCATTACGCAACGCGTGCGGCACTCATGATCGACGGTCGCATCGTACGAGAGTGGGACAGGGCGGAAATGAATCGGCTTCGAGGGAGCGGCGAGTTCGAAGCCGCGTTGGCCGAATCCGGCGATTCTTGAAGCTGAAGCGACGGTCGAGGAGCCGGCGCTCGCTATGCGCGCCGACGTGCGCTCAGAATGCTCGGCAAGCCTTGGATGCGCGCCAGCACGCGCGACAATTCCTCGAAATCCCGCACGAGAATCTTGATGTTCATGTCGGCAATGCCGTCGTGCTCGTGCGTAATCGTGTTCATCGCCTGAATATTGATCTTGGAATCCGCGAGCACGGCGCTGATGTCGCGCACCAGACCGCGCCGGTCGTACGCCTTGATGTTCACTTCGACCGGGAACGTCTGATCGCTCGAACCCCAATCGACCGCGAGCACGCGCTCGGGCGCTTCTTCCTCGAGCCGACGGAAGTTCGGGCAATCCTGCCGATGGATGCTGACGCCGCGTCCTAACGTGATGTAGCCGGCAATGGGCTCGGGCGGAACCGGTCCGCAGCAGCGTGCGAAATGCGAAAGCAGGTCGCCGACGCCTTCGATCGTGATGCCTGCGGCTTCTTTGGTGTCTGCCGCGGGTTTGCGCGGGACGGGCGAGGGCAGCTCCTGCGGACGTGCGCGACGCTGAATCGCGCCGGTGATCTGCGCGACCGTGATTTCGCCTTCGCCGACCGCCAGGTACAGCTGGTCGGCCGATTCGAGTTTGAATTCGGCAACGAGGTCTTCGAGCGTGACGCTGTGAATGGCCAGACGCTGCAGCTCGCGTTCGATGATCTGCTTGCCCTGGATCCGATTCTGCTCTTCGTCCTGTTTACGGAACCACGCCCGCACCTTGCTGCGGTTTCGCGGCGAGACGAGGTACCCGAGCGAAGGCACGAGCCAGTCGCGGCTGGGATTCGGTTGCTTGCCCGCGATGATCTCGACCTGATCGCCGTTCGAGAGCGGCTGATTGAGCGGCACCATTCGGCCGTTGACCTTGGCGCCGCGGCAGCGATGGCCGAGGCTCGTGTGCACGTGATACGCGAAATCGAGCGGTGTTGCGCCCTTGGGCAGCTCGATGACTTCGCCGCGCGGCGTCAGCGCATAGACGCGATCCTCGAAAATCTCCGAGCGCACGCGTTCGAGGAAGTCCGATTCCGTTTCCTGAGCATCCCGGTCGCTCGGTTCCAGAATCTGGCGCAGCCAGACGATCTTTTGCTCGTACGCCGGGTTGAACTTGCCGCCTTCCTTGTACTTCCAGTGCGCGGCGACGCCGAGCTCGGCATGCTCGTGCATCTCGCGCGTGCGGATCTGAACCTCGAGCGGGAGCTTGCCCGGACCGATCACGGCGGTGTGCAACGACCGATAGAGATTGTCCTTCGGTGTGGCAATGTAATCGTCGAACTCGCCGGGAATGTACGGCCACAGGCTATGCACGATGCCCAGCGCGGCGTAGCAGTCGGCGATCGTCGGCACGATGATGCGCACCGCACGGATGTCGAAGAGCTGATCGAAAGACAGTCCCTTGCGCTGCATCTTCCGCCAGATGCTGTAGATGTGTTTCGGTCGGCCGACGACTTCGCCGGGGATCTTCGCCTTCTCGAGCTCCTTTGCGAGGATGTCGATGACCTGCTGAATGTAACGCTCGCGATCGACGCGCTTGGCTGCCAGCCATCCGGCAATCCGTTTGTAGTTCTCGGGATCGAGATAACGGAAGCTCAGGTCTTCCAGCTCCCACTTGAGCTGCCAAACCCCGAGACGATTGGCCAGCGGCGCGTAGATTTCGCGCGTCTCGCGTGCGACGCGCTCGCGTTCGGCCTGCGGTGCGTCCTTGCTCTCCCGCAAAAGGTGGAGCTGGGCGGCCAGCTTGATCAAGACGAGCCGCGGATCGGTCACGATCGCAAGCAGCATTTTGCGCAGCGCCTCGGCCTGTTGTGCCGAAAGGTGCGAGCCGCCGGGACGTGTCCCGAGCGAGCCGATCGCGCCGAATCGCAAGAGCTCGCTGGCAATGCGTGTGGGCGCCGGGCCGAACAGCTTCAGCGCCTTGTCGTGATCGATGCAGCCAACCTCCATGAGCGGATACAGCGCCGCGCCTTGTCGGATGTCTTCGTCCTCCGTCAATGCGGCGACGATGCCTGCGATGGCTTGCGCGCGCTCGGCAGCCTGGCGCTTCGACCCTTCGGTTTGGGCCAACTCGCCGAGAAACTCCTCCATGCGCGAGCCAGGCTGGACGACGCTGGGTGGCGGCAGAATGGTTTCGGAGGTCGGCATCGATCGGCAGGTCTGAAAGCTTTGCCGTATCATACCGGCAGCCTTCGCATCCGCTCATGCGATGGCGTTCTGGGTCCAGATCGCGCGGAGATACTCATTGCGCCGAGCCAAACGTCCGCAAAGTCTGACAGCGCTGATTTCGCATCGGCGCGCGGCGGCGCTTCCGGCACATGTACGCATTCTGGGGCTCGATCCCGGTTCGTTGTGTACCGGCTATGCCGTCGTCGAAGCCAACGGCTCGGATGTGGCCTATGTCGTGAGCGGGTCGATTCGCACGCAGGGCGAGACGCTCGCGGAACGATTGCAGGAGATCTTTGCCGGCGTCGATCGGCTCGCGCAGGAGTTCCGGCCCGACGAAGTTGCCGTCGAACGCGTGTTCGTGCACCGCAATGCCGACAGCGCGCTCAAGCTCGGTCAGGCGCGCGGGGCAGCCCTATGTGCGACCTTCGGATTGCGTCCGCGGGTGTTCGAATACGCCCCGCGCGAGGTCAAGCAGGCCGTCGTCGGCACTGGCGCGGCCGAAAAAGAGCAAGTGCAATTGATGGTCAAGCGTCTACTGAACATTTCCGGACCGCTCGGGGCCGATGCCGCCGATGCGCTCGCCATCGCTTTGTGTCATGCCTATTCGCGCCGGATGGGCGCGCTTCTGCGGTCGGTTCGATGATCGGTTTCCTGCGCGGACGTTTGATCGCCAAACACCCGCCCGGTCTGGTGATCGAGGTGAGCGGCGTCGGTTACGAACTCGAAGCGCCGATGTCGACGTTCTACGGTCTGCCGGCGATCGGCGCCGAGGTTCAGCTCTATACGCATTTGGTCGTGCGCGAGGACGCGCACATCCTGTTCGGATTCGCCACCGAGCGGGAACGGCGGCTGTTTCGCGAACTGCTCAAGGTGTCGAACGTCGGTCCGAAGCTGGCGTTGGCCTTGCTCTCGGGAATGACCGTGGAGAATTTCCTGTTGTGTATCGAGACCCAGGATGTCGATGCGCTCGTGCGCATTCCGGGCGTGGGGCGCAAGACGGCCGAGCGTTTGCTGATCGAAATGAAGGATCGCATCAAGTCGCTGGGTGCATTGCCGGGAGTGACGACGGTGCCCGCGGCGCTCGAAGCGCCGAGCGGGGCCCAAGCGGAGGCGTACAGCGCGTTGATTGCACTCGGCTACAAACCGGCCGAGGTGACCCGTTTGATGAAGGCCGTCGATGCATCGGTGCAAACGACCGAGGAGATCATCCGCCGCGCCTTGCAGGCTGCTGCCAAGTGAGCGCGAGCCGAGTGCGCCGGCTGCCAACGTTTAGCTAGGCTCAATCATGTCCATCGAACACGATCGAATCGTCACTGCAGCCGCGCAAGCCGATGAAGAGGCGTTCGATCGCGCCGTGCGTCCGAAGCGGCTCGCCGACTACGTCGGTCAGTCGGCCGTCAAAACCCAAATGGAGATCTTCATCGAGGCGGCGCGTAAACGAAACGAAGCGCTGGATCACGTGCTGATCTTCGGTCCGCCGGGCTTGGGCAAGACGACGCTCGCAAACATCATCGCCAACGAGCTGAACGTGAACCTCAAGCAGACGTCCGGTCCTGTCATCGAGCGGCCTGGCGATTTGGCAGCGTTGCTGACGAATCTGCAGCCGAACGATGTTTTGTTCGTCGACGAGATCCATCGCTTGAGTCCGGTCGTCGAGGAGATCCTGTATCCCGCGATGGAGGACTTTCAGCTCGACATCATGATCGGTGAAGGTCCGGGCGCCCGCTCCATCAAACTCGACCTGCCGCCGTTCACGCTCGTCGGCGCCACGACGCGTGCCGGCTTGCTCACGTCGCCGCTGCGCGACCGATTCGGCATCGTGCAGCGTCTCGAGTTCTACGATCTGAAAGATCTGGAGGCCATCGTCATGCGTTCGGCCGCGATTCTCGGTGTGCCGACGGATCCGGGCGGGGCTGCCCGCATCGCGCAGCGCTCGCGGGGAACGCCCCGCATCGCGAACCGCTTGCTTCGCCGCGTGCGCGATTACGCAGAAGTGAAGGCGGGTGGTTGGATCACGGACGAAGTGGCGCAGGCGGCGCTCGATCTGTTGGATGTCGATCGTCACGGCTTCGACCTCATGGACCGTAAACTCCTGCTCACCATCATCGAAAAGTTCGACGGTGGGCCCGTGGGGGTGGAAAGTCTTTCGGCGGCGCTCGGCGAAGAGCGCGGGACGATCGAAGACGTGATCGAACCCTATCTGATCCAGCAAGGATTTCTCATGCGCACTGCGCGAGGCCGGATGGCCACGCGCCTTGCTTATCAGCATTTCGGACTGAAGGCGCCGGAACGACCGGCCACAGGAGAATTGTTTTGAGTCTGAGCGAGAAGATGCCGGGACACGCGGCGGGCGTGGCGATCCTCAATTCGTTGGCACCGGAGCGTCTTGCGTGAGCTCGTTCGTGCATCCCGTTCGCGTCTATTGGGAGGACACCGACGCGGGCGGCATCGTCTACTACGCGAATTACTTGAAGTTCATGGAGCGGGCGCGGACCGAATGGTTACGCTCGCTGGGGATCGAGCAGGAGGTGCTCAAGGCCGAACAGGGCCTGATGTTCGTTGTGGTCCACGCGGACGTGCACTTCCGCAAGCCGGCGCGTTATGGCGACAACTTGCACGTGACCTGTGCAGTCGAAGAGCGTAGCCGGGCGAGCTTGACGTTTCGTCAGCAGGTGCTGCGGCACGGTACCGGTGAGGTGCTCGTGGAGGGGCTCGTGCGCATCGCGTGTCTCGATGCGGACAAGCTCAAACCGCGTGGCTTGCCGCAAATACTGTTGCAGCGGATGAGTGGAGGAATCGCGTAATGTCCGACCAATTGTCGCCGATCGATCTGGTCTTGAACGCCAGCTTGGTCGTGCAGATCGTGATGGCGCTGCTGCTCGTCGCGTCGATCGTTTCCTGGGCGATCATGCTGCGCAAGCGTGCAGAGCTGAAGCGGGCCCGCATCGATGCCGACCGATTCGAGGAAACGTTCTGGTCGGGTGGCGATCTGTCGTCGATGTTCAAAGCAATCGATCAGAGCCGTCGCATCACGCGCGGCATGGAAGCCATCTTCGAGTCCGGTTTTCGAGAATTCACGCGGCTGCGCCAGCACGGTGCCGTGGCGTCGCAGCTGATCGAAGGCTCGCGCCGCGGCATGCGCGTCGCTTTGCTTCGAGAAACCGATCGGCTCGAACATGGGTTGTCCATGCTGGCCACGATCGGCTCGACGAGCCCGTACGTCGGCCTGTTCGGCACGGTGTGGGGCATCATGAATGCGTTTTACGGCTTGGGCGACATGCAGCAGGCGACGTTGCAAGTCGTGGCGCCCCACATCAGCGAGGCACTGATCGCGACCGCGATGGGTTTGTTCGCGGCGATTCCGGCGGTCATCGCCTATAACCGCTACGCCGACCAAGTGAATCGCATCGAGGTGCGGTACGACACCTTCGTGGAGGAATTCTCCTCGATCCTGTCACGTCATGGCACCCAGGCGGCCAAAAGCGCCGCTGCTGCTACGGGAGCGCATGCATGACACCGAATGGCCGCAAGGGGCGACGGCTCGTCGCCGAAATGAACGTCGTGCCCTACATCGACGTCATGCTGGTCCTTCTCATTATTTTCATGGTCACGGCGCCGCTGTTGACGCAGGGTATCCAAGTCGATTTGCCGAAAGCGGGCGCCGAGCCGCTGACCAAGGAGCTGACGGAAACTCAACCGCTCATTCTCAGTGTCGATGCAGCGGGCCGCTATTACCTCAACATTGGTTCCGACGAGGCCACGCCGCTCGACGACGATACGGTCGTGCAACGGGTCTCTACAGTTCTCAGCCGTGAGCCGAAGACACCGGTTCTGGTCAAGGCAGATCAGAGCGTGCCGTACGGATCGGTTGTCACGGGCATGGTGCTCTTACAGCAAGCCGGAGCGGAAAAAGTCGGCTTCATTACCGATCCGGTGACAGCGCGACGCGCGCGCGAGAAACACTGAGCTTCGCAGGTCGATGCCCGCCGCGCCGCAGTCAAATTGGTTCAAGGCCCACTGGCCGTATTTGCTCGGCGCTGCGGTCCTGCACGTGTTGATTGTCGCGGCATTTGCGTTCGCAACGCGTTGGATGCGGCCCGAAGCGCCGCCGCCGACGCTCGCGATTCAGGCGGTCGTGGTCGACGTCAATCAGCTGGCGAAGTCCGTCCCGAACAGGCAACAGGAGATCGAGCGGGAACGAGCGCGCAAGGAAGCTGAGGCGCGTGCCGCCGAAGAACAGCGTCGACGCGAGGAAGCCGCCAAGCGCGAGCAGGAGCTGGAGGCCGAGCGGGAACGTCAGGAGGCGCTCAAGAGGCAGGAGCAGGAACGCCTGCGGATGGAACAGCTCGAACGCGAGCGCGCAGAGCAGGAGCGTATCGCCAAACAGCGGGCGGCAGAGGAGCAGCGTAAGCGCGAGGAGGCAGAGCGTCAGGCCAAGCTGGAAGCGGAGCGCAAACGTCAGGAAGCCGAGCGCAAGCGTTTGGAAGAGATACAACGCAAGCAGCGCGAGCGCGAGGAAGCCGAACGCCGGCGAGTTGCGGCGGAGAACGAAGCGCGCGAGCGTGCCCTGCGAGAGCAGCTCGAAGCGGAAGAAGAGCTGATGCGCGCGCAGGCTTCCGGCGCGATGAGTCAGTACGTCGCGATGATCCAGCAGCATGTCGAGCGTCGCTGGATTCGGCCGGCCTCGGCGCGAGCCGGTATCGAGTGCGAGGTGAACGTCACGCAATCCCCGAATGGGACCGTGCTCAGCGTGAGGGTCGGAACATGCAACGGCGACCAGGCGGTGCGCCAATCGATCGAAATCGCCGTCCAAAAGGCCTCGCCGCTGCCGATGCCCCCCGACCCACGTTTGTTCGAACGCAACTTGCGCTTTATCTTCAAGCCGGCCGATTGAGCCGATGGAGACGACGATGAGAATGTTGGCGAGCCGTTGTTTTGCACTGGCAATCCTGGCCCTCATCAGTACCGGGGTGCGTGCGCAGCTCGTGATCGAGATTACGCGCGGCCAGGAGAATGCCGTGCCGATTGCGATCGTCCCGTTCGGTTGGGACTCGGCCGGCGCCGCGCCGTTCGATATCGCAGAAGTGGTGGCGGCGGATCTGCATCGCTCGGGACGTTTCGCACCTCTCGACCGTAAGTCGATGATCGATCGACCGACGACCGGCGAGGAGATCCGTTTTCAAGACTGGCGCTACCTGCGTGCCGATTTCATTGCCGTCGGCAAGCTGATGCCCGACGGACCGGATCGGTACGCGGCGCAGTTCGAGCTCTACAACGTGCTCAACGGGCAGCGGCTTGCGGGACAGAGGCTCACGGCCAGCACGAAAGGTCTTCGTGCGCTGTCGCACCGAATCGCGGACATCATTTTCGAGCAGATCACCGGTATTCGCGGGGCATTCTCTACGCGCATTGCCTTCATTGCCGTGGAGGGCACGCCGCCGCAACAGGAATACAAGCTGATCGTCGCCGACGCGGACGGCGAGAACCAACACGTCGTCACTCGCTCGAGCGATCCGATCATGTCGCCGGCGTGGTCGCCGGACGGCCAGAGCATTGCGTACGTGTCGTTCGAGAACAAAGTCTCCGCGATCTACGTGCAGACGTTGGCGACCGGAGAGCGACGCCGCGTGTCGGCGCGGGCCGGTATCAACGGCGCACCCGCCTGGTCGCCGGACGGCAAGATGCTCGCGCTCACGTTGTCGCGCAAAGACGGCGATGTCGATGTGTACACGCTGGATCTCGCCACTCAAGTGCTCACGCGCATGACGTTCGATCCGGGCATCGACACCGAACCGGCGTGGTCGCTGGACGGACGAAAGCTTTATTTCAGCTCGGATCGAGCCGGCGGACCGCAAATCTACGAGGTCGATGTGGACAGCCCGCGCAGCCCGCGTCGCGTGACGTTCGAAGGTAGCTACAACGCACGTCCGCGCATTTCGCCTGACGGCAAACTGCTCGCAGTCGTGCACCTCGACCGCGGCAACTATCGAATCGCGGTTGTCGATCTCGCGTCGAAGGCCGTACAGGTGTTGACGCAGGGCCGCCAGGATGAAAGCCCGAGCTTTGCACCGAACGGGGCGACGCTCATCTATGCCACGCAGGACAGAGGCCGCGGAGTGCTCGCAACGGTCTCGGTCGACGGCAGAGTGCAGCAGACGCTTGCCGCGATGAGCGGCGATGTGCGCGAGCCGGTTTGGGGACCGTTTCCGACAAGATGATGGAACGGTAATCAGTGCCGATGGTCGCACCCTTACGCTTATGGCAGAATTTTCGGCGATTTTTTCGCGATCTGACGTCCGCGTCGCACGATCGCACCATGTGCAGCCCACGGGTCCCTTGAGGAGACGAACGAATGCGCGAATTGCAGCGGTTGGCAATGGTTTTCGGCGTCTTGGCGATGAGCGCGGTTCTGACCGGCTGTCCGAAAAAGCCAGAGACGCTGCCTGACGCGGGTGCAACGCCTATCGAGTCGAGCACGACGACGAGCGGTACGACGAGCTCGAGCGTGTCCGGTTCCGAGCTCAGCGCCGAGCAGCGCGAACTGGAGCAGCTCAGGCAAACCGGCATGATCATTTACTTCGACTACGACCGGGCGGAGATCAAGTCCGAATACGTGCCGGTCATCGCAGCGCATGCGAAATACCTGAACGCGAACTCCTCGCGTACCGTGCGTCTCGAAGGACACACGGACGAACGCGGCTCGCGCGAGTACAACATCGGCTTGGGCGAGCGCCGTGCACAAGCCGTGCGACGTGCATTGATGCTGCAAGGTGTCGCGGATACTCAGATCACGACGGTGAGCTATGGCGAAGAACGTCCGGCTGTGCTTGGCAGCGACGAGACCGCCTACGCGCGCAATCGTCGCGTCGAGCTCGTGTACGGCCGTTGATGGATCGAAGGTAAGGTGATGCTCATGCGCTCAATCGTCGGTCTTGCCGTCTGTGCCGTCCTCGCGGGCTGTGCAACGGCACCGGAGCAGGATCCCGTCGTTCAGAAGCTGACGGAGCTCGATGGGCGGTTGCTGCGCATCGAGCGTGTGCTCGCGAATCAGAGTCTGCTCGATCTGTCGCAACGTATCGAAGCTTCACAAAACGAGATTCGCATACTGCGCGGTCAGCTCGAGGAGCTCCAACATTCCGTGAACCGCACGCAGGATCAGGTGCGGGAGCAATACAACGATGTCGATCGTCGCGTATCTGCGCTCGAAGCGGGCGGGGTTTCCGTGCCTGCAAACCGCAGCGGAAGTGCAGGCCTGCCGATCCCGCAAGGCGACGACCGGGCGAATTACCAGGCCGCGTTCGATCTGTTGAAGGACGGCAAGTACGCGGAAGCCACGGGCGCATTCAAGCAATTCATTGCGACGTTCCCGGACAGCGGCTTGTTGGACAATGCGTGGTACTGGCTCGGCGAGTCGCACTACGTGCAGCGCCAATACGGCGAGGCGTTGAAGAGCTTCCGGACGGTCGTCGACCGGTTTCCCAACTCGCGCAAGATGCCGGACGCGCTCCTCAAGATCGGTTACTGCAATTACGAGCTCAAGAATTGGGCGGAAGCGCGCGCTGCCTTGAATCAGGTCGTCCAGCAGTATGCGGATACGACGGCGGCGCGGCTGGCGAGCCAGCGGCTCGCAAAGATGGAGGGCGAGGGACGGTAAGCAGCGCGCCGTGTCGCGCGCGTTGCTCGACCTCTCGCATGGCCGATGAATGCTCTCGTCACCGCATCCGGTGAATCCGCTATTTCGGGCCTGCGCGTCAAGATCACGGAAATCTTCCTTTCGATCCAAGGCGAAGCCGATCACGTCGGATGGCCGACCGTATTCGTTCGGCTTACGGGTTGCCCACTGCGCTGCCGCTATTGCGACACCCAGTATGCCTTCTACGGCGGCGAATGGCTTTCGGTCGAGGACGTCCTGGAGCGCGTCGCGAACTTCAAGGTGAAGCACGTGTGCGTGACGGGCGGCGAGCCGCTCGCGCAGAAGCACTGCCTGGAGCTGTTGCGGCGGCTTTGCGATGCCGGCTTGACGGTCTCGCTCGAGACGAGCGGCGCAATCGATATCTCGGGTGTCGACGAGCGTGTCGCTCGCGTCGTCGACATCAAGACGCCCGAGAGCGGGGAGGCGGCCCGCAATCGTCTCGAGAATCTCGCCGTCTTGCGACCGACGGATCAATTGAAATTCGTCATCTGCAGCCGTGAGGACTTCGTGTGGGCTTGCGAGTTCGTACGCACTCACGATCTCGCTCGAAGCTGCACGGTCTTGTTCAGCCCCAGCTATGGGCAAGTGTCGCCGGCGGCGCTGGCGGAGTGGATTTTGGAGGCTCGTTTGCCGGTACGCCTGCAAGTGCAGCTTCACAAGATGTTGTGGGGCGACGTGCCGGGGCGCTGATTCGACATGACGAAACGTGCAGTGGTCTTGGTCTCCGGCGGGCTCGATTCGGCGACGACGTTGGCGATCGCGCGCCATGAAGGGCGCGAGTGCTACGCGCTCAGCGTGGACTACGGTCAGCGTCATCGCGCCGAGTTGCTCGCTGCCGAGCGCATTGCGCGCAGCCTGGGCGCGGTCGAGCATCGAACGATGCGCATCGATTTGGGCGGTATCGGCGGTTCGGCGTTGACCGATCCGTCGCTCGCGGTGCCGGAGGCCCCGCAGATCGGGATTCCGATCACGTACGTGCCAGCCCGCAACACGGTGATGTTGGCGCTCGCGCTCGGCTGGGCGGAGGTGATCGGAGCCGCAGAGATTCACATCGGCGTCAACGCAGTCGACTACTCGGGCTATCCCGATTGCCGGCCAGCGTTCATTGCGGCATTCGAGCACGTCGCGAATTTGGCGACGAAAGCTGCCGTCGAGGGGACGATGAAGTTCCGGATCGTGGCGCCACTCGTCGATCTCACGAAGGCCCAGATCATTCGGCGAGGGGTCGAGCTCGGCGTCGATTATGGGTTGACGGTCTCCTGTTACCAGGCGGACGACGACGGTCGCGCGTGCGGACGCTGCGACGCATGCCGCCTGCGGCGCGAGGGGTTTGCCGCGGCCGGCGTGCCGGATCCGACGCGTTACTTCCAGTGAACTGCGCCGACAGTTCCGGTATCATGCGCGCCCCTCGAACGCCCTAGCATGTGGCGACCTGCTGCTCCAGCCTACGGCTGGGCAGGGCTCGCAAACTGCCAGCCGCTTCATCTCAGTGGGTCGGTAGCTCAGTCGGTAGAGCACTGGACTTTTAATCCATTGGTCGTGGGTTCGATTCCCACCCGACCCACCACTTCCCAGCCTTTTTGCTGTACCAGCGTCGCCATTTGTCGACTTGTGCGGGCAACCCGCACAGCTTATTGTCGGATTTCCTGACACTCCTATCGGGGTTCTTGAAGGGGCCCAGCAGAGGTGGCTGCTGGGATGCAGGCGGGCCGGCCGAGGGGACGTACGGCGGGCCGTGCCTCGACTTCGATGTATAACGAACGCTTGCCGGCGATGAGCTCAACCGCGCTCTCCGATTCTTGGCCCACGACGCTGGGTTTGCATGGAAACCCTTTCGGTGCCTGCGACGACGACGCAAGTTTCTTCCCCAGCGATCAGCATTTGCGCGCGCTCGAGTTCATGGGGCATGCGCTCTGGACGCGTGCCCGCCTAGGCGTCGTGACCGCTCCGCATGGCTGCGGCAAGAGCCTGCTGATTTCGCGGTTCCTTCAGGAGCTCGACGATCGAGTCGTTGTGGCCGCAGTCAGTCGCGAGAACATTTCCGCGCGCGATTTCCTGCTCGAGGTTCTGCACCAGTTCGGCATTGCGCTCGGTCCCGACGACAAGACAGATCGCCGACGCCTTGCCGAGCGCTTTCTCGATCACCAAGCGACCACTGGCCGCTTGTGCGTACTCATCGTCGAGAACGCTCAAAGCATGCATCCGTCCGTCCTCGAGGAGGTCCGAGCCCTGGCCTCGATCGAGCACGACGGTCAGCGCGTGCTGAAGCTGCTCCTGCTCGGTCAGGCGGGGCTCATGCATGTGCTCGAGTCGCCGCGCATGGTGCAGCTCATGTCCGGCAGCGTTCCGCGTTTCGCCTTGGAGCCGTTCAGCGACGATCAGACCGCGGCATACGTTGCCCACCGGCTGCGGGCGAAGGGCGTTGCCGATCCGGACGCGCTCATGCCTTACACGCTGATGCCGCAAATCCATGCTTGCACCGGCGGCGTTCCGGCGCAGATCAACCGCCTGTGCGAGCGGGCGCTCGCGATTGCGATGGAGCAGGGCGAATCGAGCGTGACCTCGCCAGCACTGGAACGTGCGATCGACGAGGTCGGCATGCGCGATCGCGCGCTACCCGACTTCCTGCGACGCCCTGTAGAACCGCGCGAACCGCATCCGGAGTCGAAGCTCGTGATCAGCTTGCAGGGATCGCCCGATCGGGAAGTCGTCCTCGCCACGGATCGAGTGCTCATCGGGCGCGGCGAGGACACCGACGTGCGGATCGACTCGGTGTTCGTGAGCCGCTACCACGCGCTCATTCTGCGCGATGGCAAGCAAGACATCCTGCTCGATCTCGGGAGTACGAACGGCCTGCTCGTCAACTCGCGACGCATCGTCCGACGGACGCTTCGCGACGGAGACTTGATCCAGATCGGTCCGGCCCGCGTGCTCTACAAGAAGAGCCTGGCCGAGGCCGCGACTGCCGGACCCGATCCGGGAGAAACGATCTGCTTCGCTCGGCCTGGAGCGCCGCAATCGGCCCAGGAAGACGCTTCCGTCCTCGCGTTCGGCAGAACTGCGCCCAGCCAAAAGCGATAGACGGTATGCAATCTACGACCGGCTGGCTTGCCGCCCGCAGAGCCTGCCAGTAGAGTGTCGCCCTCCCAAGTTCGAGTGTCCTCGCCGTTTTTCGCCGCCGCCTTCGAGGGCGGAGGTCGGATGGCTGCGCAACTCGAAATGCATCACGACAACCGATAGAGAAGCGTTAGCCGCGTGGAGCGTTGGCGAGTACATAAGTTTGGCGGCTCGAGTGTCGCCGACGCCGCTTGTATGGAGCGGGTTGCGAAGATCCTCGAAGAGGATCCGCATCCGCGATTGGGCGTCGTGCTGTCGGCCTGTCGGGGCGTCACGGATGCACTGCTCAACCTGGTCGCGGCCGCCGAAGCGCAGGAGGCCGATCTCGAGGGGCGGATCGAGCAGATCCGCCATCGTCATCAAGTCATTGCCGACACGCTGCTCAGCAGCGAGGCGCGCGCTCGTTTTCTCGATACGCTCGAGCGCGACTGCCGCGACATTTACGGCATCCTGCAGGCGGTTCGGCTGATCCGGTCGGCCTCGCAAACCATCCGCGATCTGATCGCCGGCTACGGAGAGATTTGGTCGACGCGACTCTTCAGCGCTTATTTGCGCGCGCGCGGCCGCCGTCCGGGCAAAGTCGAATGGATCGACGCTCGAGAGATCCTCACGGTGCAGTGGGGGTCGCTCGGACCGGCCGTGCAATGGGATATCGCTCGCGAGAACATGGCCAAGGCCGTGGCTCGCGACGCCATCGCGACGCTCATCATCACCGGATTCATCGCCCGGGATCAGAACGGCCTGCAGACGACGCTCGGTCGCAACGGCAGCGATTTTTCCGGTGCCATCTTCGGCTCGCTGCTCGATGCCGAGGAGATCCATATCTGGACTGACGTCGACGGCGTATTGAGCGCCGATCCGCGGCTCGTGCCGGACGCGAAAGTGATCGACTCGCTGTCCTACAACGAGGCGATGGAGCTGGCGTATTTCGGTGCCAAGGTCATTCATCCGCAGACGATGGCGCCGGCCGTCGCCAAGAGCATTCCGATCTGGATCCGCAACACCTTCGCACCGGAAAAGCCCGGCACGTTGATCTGCGAGAAGTCCAACTCGTCGCTGCTCGTCAAGGGCATCACGAGCATCGACAAAGTCGCGCTCGTCAATGTCGAAGGCGCCGGCATGATCGGCGTGCCCGGCACCGCGCATCGTCTGTTCGGCGCGCTACGCGATCACGGAATCTCCGTGATCCTGATCTCCCAAGGCAGCTCGGAACACTCGATCTGTTTTGCCATTCCCGAAGCGGAGGCCGCGCGTGCAGAAGCCGTCGTCCGCCAAGCGTTCGATAGCGAATTGCGGCTCGGCCAGATTCAAAGCGTCGAAGTGACCAGTGCCTGCAGCATTCTCGCGGTCGTCGGCGACGGCATGGCGGGAGCGCACGGCGTGGCGGCCAAGGTGTTCGGCGCGCTCGGCAGCGCCGCAGTGAGCGTGCGAGCGATCGCCCAGGGCGCCTCGGAGCGCAATATCTCGGTCGTCATCGACGGCAAGCAGACGGCTCGTGCGTTGCGCGCCGTGCACTCGAGCTTCTATCTCTCTCCGCACACGATTTCGATCGGTCTCATCGGTCCTGGCGTCGTCGGCGGCGTGCTGCTCGACCAATTGGCAGCGCGCGTGGAGCATTTGTCGCGCGAGCTGAAAGTGGATCTGCGCGTGCGAGGCATCATGAGCTCGCAGCGCATGCATCTCGCGAATGGAGAAATTCCATTGAACCGGTGGCGCGAGGCGATCAACGCGAACAACGTGCCGGCGGATCTGGCGAAGTTCGCAGAGCACGTGCATGCCGATCACTTGCCGCACGCCATCATCATCGATTGCTCGGCGAGCGCGGATGTCGCAGCCCGCTATCCCGGCTGGTTGGCGAGCGGCATCCACATCGTGACGCCGAACAAGAAGGCGAACAGCGCCGATTTTGATTTCTACTTGAGGCTTCAAGAAGCGCGCAAGCAGGGCGGCGCGCACTACCTTTACGAAGCCACGGTCGGCGCAGGATTGCCCATCATTCAAACGCTGCGTGATCTACGCGATACGGGCGATGAGATTCGGCGCGTCGAAGGCATTTTGTCCGGCACGCTCGCTTACCTATTCAATGTTTGGGACGGCAGCGAGCCGTTCTCTGCGATCGTGCGAGCCGCAAAGGCGAAGGGTTACACGGAGCCCGATCCGCGCGACGACCTGGCCGGTGTGGACTTTGCGCGCAAGCTCATCATTCTCGGCCGCGAGATGGGTTTGAAGCTCGAGATGAAGGATGTCGAGGTCGAGAGTCTCGTGCCTGCGGCTTTGAGGTCGTGCTCGGCCGAGGAATTCTTGGAACGTCTGCCTGAGTTCGACGCGGCGATGACGAAGCGGCTCGAGTCCGCACGCGCACACAACCGTGTGCTCCGCTATGTCGGATCGCTCGACGCCGCGACGGGCAAAGCTTCGGTCGGCTTGGTCGAGCTCGAACGGGCGCATACGTTCGCGAACATCAATCTGACCGATAATGTCGTGCGCTTCATTACGCGCCGATACAACGAGAACGCGCTCGTTGTGCAAGGGCCGGGGGCCGGACCGGAAGTGACCGCCGGCGGCGTCTTCGCCGACTTGCTGCGAGTGTGTGCCTACCTGGGCGCGAAACTGTGACGAATCAATCTGCAACTGCGTTTGCGCCTGCAAGCGTCGGCAATGTGGCCGTCGGCTTCGACGTGCTCGGCCATAGCTTTCAGGCGATCGGCGATCGTGTAACGGCAAAGCGTCTTCCGACTCGGGAGGTGCGCATCGCACGCATTCACGGTTCGGTTTCGGAACTGCCGCTCGATCCGGAGAAGAACACGGCAGGCATGGCCGTGCTCAGCATGGTCCGCGATCTCGGCCTCGATTTCGGTGTCGAGCTGACGATCGAGAAGGGCATTCCGCTCGGCTCGGGTCTCGGCGGTTCGGCGGCATCGGCCGTCGCGGCCGTCGTGGCGACGAATGCGCTGCTACCGCGCTCGCTCGACAAACTCGAGCTGCTCAAGTTTGCGATGAAGGGCGAAGCGGTCGCGAGCGGCTCGGTGCACGTCGACAACATCGCACCTTCGCTCTACGGCGGCTTGGTCCTGACCGTAGGCATCGACAACCCGAACGTGAAACAGATTCCCGTCCCGCCGCAGGTCCGCTGCGTGCTGGTCCACCCGCACATGACGCTTTCGACGCGCGCGGCGCGCGAGATCCTCAACCGTTCGATCGATCTGTCCTATGTGATCTGGCAGTCCGCGAACCTGGCCGGATTCCTGACCGGCTGTTTCACGAACGACTTGCGCTTGATTCGCGAATCGCTGGAGGACGTGATCATCGAGCCGCAACGCAAGGTGCTGATTCCAGGCTTCCAAGCCGTGAAGGACGGAGCGATGCAGCACGGCGCGCTCGGCTGTTCGATTTCCGGAGCGGGTCCCACGGTGTTCGCTTGGTGCGAGCAAGAGCATGCGGAGCGCATTCGCGACGCGATGGTTGCGGGTTTCCAGGCGCACGGGCTTGCCAGCGATGCCTGGATTTCCACGCTCGACGCCATCGGCGCACGGGTGGAATAGAGCCGATCATCACAAGACCGAAATGCAGTACATCAGTACCCGGAATTCCCAGCACCGCGTCGGACTCACGGAGGCGATCTCGCGAGGCATTGCGCCGGACGGCGGGCTCTATATTCCCGACCCGTTTCCGCACTTCGTGCCGCATGAGTTCAGCGATGTGCACGAGATGCCGGAGATCGGCGAGCGTCTGCTCGCACCGTTCGCGGAAGGCGACCCGCTTGCTTCCGACATCGGCGAGATCTGTCGCGAGGCATTCAACTTTCCGACGCCCATCAAAGAACTGAAAGGCGCACCGTCGCCCGCATCGGTGCTCGAGCTGTTCCATGGTCCGACCTCGGCATTCAAGGACTATGGGGCGCGCTTTCTTGCCGCTGCGCTGTCGCGTATTCGGCGCAATGCAAAGAAGAAGCTGACCATTTTGGTCGCGACATCGGGCGACACCGGCGGAGCGGTCGCGGCAGCTTTCCATCGGCGCCCGGGCTTCGAAGTCGTCGTGCTCTATCCGAAGGGTCAGGTCTCTCAGCGGCAAGCGCAGCAACTGGCGTGCTGGGGCGACAACGTGCGGACGTTCTGCGTGCACGGCACGTTCGACGATTGCCAGCGCATGGTGAAGGAAGCATTCCTCGATCCGGCGCTCGCCGAAACGCATGAGTTGTCCTCGGCGAACAGCATCAACATCGGCCGGCTTCTGCCGCAGATGGTGTACTACGCGAAGGCCAGCCTCGAGCTGTGGCGCGAAACCGGCAAGCGTCCGAACTTCAGCATTCCGTCGGGCAACCTGGGTAATTCGCTCGCGTGTATTTGGGCGCGGCACATCGGGCTGCCGATCGGCGAGATCGTGCTGGCAACGAACGCGAATCAAACGGTCACGGAATTTTTGCGTACCGGCGAATGGATGCCGCAGCCGAGCGTTCAGACGCTGGCCTCGGCGATGGACGTCGGCAACCCGAGCAACATGGAGCGCCTGCGCTCGCTGCACCCGGATTTCGAGGAGTTGCAGATGCAGATCGGCGCATCGAGCGTCGACGACATCGAGATTCGTGCGACCATCCGCCGCGATTCGCACGAGTTGCACCAAGTGTGGTGTCCGCATACCGCAACGGCAGCCAAGGTGTACCGGCGTCTGTTGTCGCGCGGCGCCAAGGGACATTGGGTGATCGTCGCTACGGCTCATCCGGCGAAATTCAACGAGGTCGTCGAGCCGCAAATCGGCTACGAGGTGGAGGTGCCCCCAAGCTTGGCGGCGTTGTTGGCGCTGCCGCGGCAGGAGAAGGAACTCGAACCGACCCTCGCTGCGTTGAGGGCCGAGCTACAACGCTCTAGCTGACATGCAGCAGCTTCCAACTCAGATACCCACCTGGGCGTGGCCCGTTGCCGGAGGCGTCCTGGCCGCAGCTGCGCTCGGCTGGGGCTACGTCAAATTCCGGGCTTACCGCGCACGCAAGGCTGTCGACACTGCAATTTCCCGCGTCGCCTATGAAATGCTCAAGGACGTGCTCCTGCCGAACGGCAACGGCGGCTACATCCATATCCACTATCTGCTTCTCACGCAGCGTGGGCTGCTCGTCGTCGATCTGCTCGACCATGCCGGCGCGGTGTTCGGCGGCGATCAAATGCTGGAATGGACGGTGATCGGCAAGAAGCACCGTTTTACCTTCCCGAACCCTCAGCACGCGCTGTATGACCGCATGGCCGCTGTTCGCCTCCTGACCGGCGATATTCCGGTCGAAGGCCGCGTGCTGTTCACGACCCGCAGCCAGTTCCCCAAAGGCCGGCCCAAGTACGTCGCACGCATCGACGAGCTGACCGAGGAATTTCCGGTCGTGGATACGGCCCGCGGCAACATCACCGCGGCATTCGGCGACGTGTGGGCGCAGGTGAAGAAGAACGCGGAGCCGAATCCGCTGGCGAGCTGATCGGCAGACTGAAGACTGAAGGCTGAAGGCTGAAAGCTGAAGGAAGAAGCCGCGCTTGCGCGCATTTCTTCTTGCCGAAGGCCCCACGCCCCGAGCCCGACTGTAGGCTGTAGCCTGTCGCCTGCAACCTGCACGGCACCTCAGCGCCGACGCGCATGCGCCGCAATGATGTGCGATACGCACGCCGTCACTTTCTTGCCCGTCTCGATGTCGAGAAACTCGTTCGGACCGTGGGCGTTCGAATGCGGACCGAGGACACCCGTGACGACGAACTGAACGCCGGGAAATTTCTCGCCAAGCATGCCCATGAACGGGATGCTCCCGCCCGTGCCCATGTACATCGCGTCCTTGCCGAAACACGCTTGCGACGCCGATTGCACGGCTGCGTCCAACCAAGGCTCGTTGGCCGGGGCATTCCAACCGCCCATGCTGGATTCGACTTCGAAAGAAACGTGCGCGCCGTAAGGCGGATCGCGCTCGAGCGTTTCCTTCACTGCTTGCGCGGCACGCTGCGGATCGACCGTCGGAGGCAGGCGGAACGACAACACGAGAGCCGTCATCGGGCGCAACACATTGCCTGCGCTGTGCACGGGCGGGATACCGTCGACGCCGGTCACCGAGAGCGTGGGGCGCCACGTGCTGTTCAACGTGAGCTCGAGCGGATCGGCATCGACCGGTTGCACTCCTGGCAGGAAGGGCACTTTGCTTTGCACGCTCGACCCGAGCGTCTTGGCGACTGCTTTCGCCTGCGCGAGGCGATCCGGCGGGATCTCTGCATGCAGCGCATCGACCACAATGCGCCCAGTCGCAGGATCTTCGACTCTTGCGAGCAATTGACGGATGATTCGGAAGCTCGATGCGACGATGCCGCTTGCCATGCCGGAATGCACACCTTCCGATAGCACCTTCACGCGCAGCGTGCCGACCAAATTGCCTCTCAAGGAAGTCGTACACCAGAACTGCTCGTAATTGCCGCATTCGGCATCGAGGCACACGACGAGAGAAGGTTTGCCGATGCGATTCGACAAATGGTCGATATAGGCGGGCAGGTCTGGACTGCTGCTTTCTTCGCCCGCCTCGATGACGATCACACAGCGCGCGTGCGGGAGGCCTTGTTCGTGCAGCGCACGTACAGCGAGCACCGAGCCGAACAAGGCATAACCGTCGTCCGCGCCGCCGCGACCATAGAGACGGCCATCGCGTATCACGGGCGTCCACGGCCCCAGCCCTTCGGCCCAACCCGTGAACTCCGGCTGCTTGTCCATGTGGCCGTACATGAGGATGCAATCGTCGTTGCTTCCTCCATGGGCCGCAGGAATCTCCACGAACAGCAGCGGCGTGCGTCCTGGCAGACGAACGATCTCGCTCTTCATCCCCGGCAGCGCGTTGGCCTCGCACCACTCGAGCATGAGCTCGGCCGCCTGATCCATGTACCCGTGCTCGGCCCACTGCGGATCGAAGGCCTGGGACTTGTTCGGAATGCGGATGTACTCGCACAGCGTCGGAACGATGGAGCGATCCCAAGTTTGACCGATCGACTCCATGAGGCGGGATTGGTTGAGCATGAACGCTCCGCTGGTAACAGGCTACAGGCGACAGTAAGGCGCGCGGGGCGCGCCGCTTCTACGGTCTACAGTCTACAGCCTATAGCCTAAATTTCAGGCCATCCGAACAACGCACGCACGTTTCGCGTCGTGATCGGTCCAAGCACGTCAGCCGATTCACCGCGGGCAGCGGCGATCGTTGCGAGCACGTGCGGCAGGTACATCGGCTCGTTGCGGCGAGATTTCGGCATCGGATTCAGATCGCGCGGCAAAAGGTACGGGCCGTCGGTTTCGATCAGCAACCGGTCCGCGGGGATGTAGCGCACGACTTCGCGCAAATGCAGGCCGCGGCGCTCGTCGCAAATCCAACCGGTAATGCCGATGTACAAGTCGAGATCGAGATACTCGCGCGCTTCTTGTATACCAGCCGTAAAACAGTGCGCGACGCCGCCGGCAAGCTTCGGACGCATCTCCCGTAGCAACGCAACGAAATCTTCGTGTGCATCGCGCTGATGCAAGAAGACCGGCTTGCCCACCTCGACGGCGAGCTCGAGTTGACGTCGAAACGCTTCGAGCTGCGCTTCCCGAGGCGAGAAGTTCCGAAAGTAATCCAGCCCGCATTCGCCGACCGCGACGACTTCGGGCGACCTAGCGAGCTGTGCGAGCATGCCTGCAGCCGCGTCATCGAGATCGGTTGCGTGATGCGGATGCACGCCAGCCGTACAGCGCATGCGCTGGGGCTGGGCCCGCGCGAGCTCGATCGCCTTTCGTGTGCTCTCGATAGAGCTCCCAGTGACCAGTAAATGAGTAACACCGGCTCGTTCGGCGCGTTCGATCACTGCATCGCGGTCGGCATCGAAGCTGTCGTGCGCGAGATTGATTCCGATGTCGACGAGCTTGGCCCGAGTGTCCAATGAAGCCCCTGTGTTATGGTTGCAAAGCTGCGATTGTACTGGGGAATCTTATGAGGTTGGCTGGACTGGCCGCGTTGTCCGTCGCGCTTGCCGTGCTCGCTGGAATGCCCACAGCCGGCCAGGCCGACGCCATCAGCGAGCTCGACGATCTGGCGGCTCGAATCCAATACGGTTTCTATACCGGCGATCCGCGCGGGATCGAAGAGGCTCTCTCGCTATTGGAGCGGCTCGATCTGCCGCCTGCGCGCAAGGTCATGAAGGACTATTACGCGGCGTACGGACACTGGAAACGTGCCCAGTTGTATATCGACGAGGCCGCCGCCGGTCGGCGCACAGCGCGGGCGGAGGCGCGCAATGCCGGCAGCGCGTGCGAGAAGGCGGCATCCGCGGCGATTGCCGCAGCCCCTAGCTTTGCCGAGGCGCACGCCATCCACGCCGTTTGCGCGACGCTGGCGAGCAGGACCGCGGAGATGCTGTCGCTCGGGACCTGCGCGAAAGACAAGGCCATGCGCGAAGCGCAGGCGCTCGAGCCCAAGAATCTGCGCGTTCGTCTTATCGAGATCGAGTGCACCATGGCTGACGGCAAACAAGCCGCATCGGTGCTCTCACGCCTCGAGACGCTGGTGAAGGACTTCGACGACGCGCCGCCGACATCACCCGGAAACCCTGATTGGGGCCATGCGGAAGCCCTGGTTTTGCTCGGGCGCCTGCGGCTCGCACAAGGCAACACAATCGGTGCGCGCGACGCGTTGGAGCGCGCGATCGTTATTGCGCCGGATTATCGGAAGGCTCAGGCGCTCTTGAGGCAAGTCAGTACGGGCGCGCGCTGACACGCGTTGAAATTGCCGATGTCGCGCGATTGACTTGCGCCCGCAAGCCATGTTGTATCCGCAGCGGATGTCCGCGCAGCTCCAATTGTTCGAAAGTAGGGAAGCGACGTCGCACTGGACGGTGCGCGTCAGCCGCCGCGCACGCAGGTTGTCGGTGCGCGTGTATCCCGGCGGTCGCGTGGAAATCGTCGTGCCGCCGGGTGCGTCAGCGGCCACCGTACAGCGCTTCGTCGGTACGCATCGGGAGTGGATTGCAGCGCGCATCGCCGATCTTTCCGCGATCTCGGACACTGCAACGGAACTGCGACCGAGCCGCATCGAGCTGCCGGCGGTGCATCGAAGCTATGTGGTCGAGTATCGTCCCACATCGAGCCGCACGACGCTTGCAACGATCGAAGGCTCTGTGCTCACAGTCGTCGGGAACACGTCGGACACGCACCTCGTCGGTCAGGCGCTGCGCAATTGGCTGTTCGACCTCGCCGAGTTCGAGCTCGGGCGAGCGCTGGCGGATGTGGCGGCGTGTGGCGGCTTCGAGTACAAGCGTCTCCAGGTGCGATTACAGCGCACGCGGTGGGGCAGTTGCTCGGCCACGGGAACGATCAGCTTGAACGTGTGCGTCCTGTTCCAGTCGCCCGAGGTCCTGCGGTATTTGCTCGTTCACGAGCTCAGCCACACGCGGCACATGAATCATTCGCGTAAATTCTGGTCGCTGGTGGAGTCCTTGGAGCCCGATTACGAACGTCTGGATCGTGAGCTGCTGCGCGGTTGGCAGCACGTTCCAGGCTGGGTGTTCAGCTGATGTCCGAAGAGTCGCAAGAGAAAAAGCAGGCCGTCGATCTTTCCGACGAGCAGGTCCATTGGGATCTCGGCGAGTCGCGAAGCTACGGCGAGTATCTCGCGCTCGACAAGATTCTGAGCGCGCAACATCCCACGTCCTTCGAGCACGACGAGATGTTGTTCATCATCATCCATCAAGCTTCCGAGCTGTGGATGAAGCTGTGTTTGCACGAGCTCAATGCCGCGCTCGACCATATCCGGCGTGACGACCTCGGCCCCTCGTTCAAGATGCTGTCGCGCGTCTCGCGCATCCAAGCGCAGTTGACGCAGTCGTGGGACGTCCTTGCGACACTGACGCCTTCCGAGTACTCGGCCTTCCGCAACTATCTCGGGCGCGCATCGGGATTCCAGTCGTATCAGTACCGCATGCTCGAATTCGTCATCGGCAACAAGAACGCCGATATGATCGAGGTCTTCAAGCGAAACCCCGATGTCTACGCAACCCTCAAGCGGGTGCTGCACAGCCCGAGCATCTACGACGAATCGCTGCGCCTACTGAGCCGGCGCGGATTCGAGATTCCCGAAAGCCATCTCGATCGCGATTGGTCGCAGCCGTACGAGCCGAGCAAGCAGGTCGCCGCCGCCTGGCTTGCGGTCTATCACAGTGTCGAAGCGCATTGGGATTTGTACGAGCTCGCGGAAAAGCTCGTCGATCTGGATCAGAAGTTTCAGCTCTGGCGCTTCAACCACATGAAGACCGTCGAGCGCATCATCGGTTACAAGCGCGGCACGGGCGGTACGAGCGGCGTCGGCTACTTGAAGAAGGCCCTGGATCTCAAGTTCTTCCCTGAGCTCTGGTCGATCCGCACTTCCATGTGAGCGTCGCTCACGGTGAGCGTCTGCGCAGTTTCCAGGCACGCCAGCCGAGCAACACGAGCGTGATGCCCAAGTAGAGCGCCGGCTCGCGGATATCGGCTTTCACCTGCCACCAGTAGTGCCACACGCCGAGCAGCGTGATGACGTAGACGAGCCGATGCAGTGTCTTCCACCGCCTGCCGAGCCGTCTCATCATCGCGTTCGTCGACGTGACTGCCAGCGGAATGAGCGTGAGCCAGGCCAGAAAGCCGATCGTGATGAACGGCCGCTTGGCGATGTCTTCGACGATCGCGGGCCAGTAAACGCCTTGGTCGAGGAACAGCCACGTCAGAAAATGCAGGGACACATAGAAGAACGCAAATAGCCCGAGCATGCGCCGCAGGTGAATGAGCCACGCGGCTTTGAACCAGTCGCGAAGCGGCGTGATCGCAAGCGTGACGACGAGCAGCCGCAATCCCCATTGTCCGAACGTGTCCTGCAGCTTCTCCACGGGATTCGTGCCGAGACGAAACCCGGCGATCTCGAAGGCACCGAGCAGCATGTGGAGGAAGGGCAGGAGGCACGCGATGAACAGCGCCGGCTTCACATATCGGCGCACGACCTCGGTGCGCTTGGCGGCAAGCGGACGTCGCTCGGCAACGGTGGCGTCGTTCATGCGAGGGTGTGCCGCGCCACGTGCTCAGTAGAACTTCGCGAGATCCATGCCGCGGTAGAGATCGGCAACTTCTTTCTCGTAGCCGTTGAACATCAAGGTCGGCACCTTCGCACTGAACAGACCGCTGCCGATGCGGCGCTCGCGTGCCTGACTCCAGCGCGGATGATCCACTTTCGGATTCACGTTGGCATAGAAGCCGTATTCGTGCGGCGCCGAGAGATTCCACGACGTGGGGGGCTGCTTCTCGGTGAATCGGATCTCGACGATGGACTTGATGCCCTTGAAGCCGTACTTCCAAGGAACGACGAGTCGTAGCGGCGCGCCGTTCTGATTCGGCAACGTCTTGCCGTACACGCCGACCGCGAGCAGGGTCAACGGATGCATTGCTTCATCGATGCGCAACCCTTCGACGTACGGCCACTTCAGGACAGGAAATCTCTGTCCCGGCATTTCGGACGGTCGATAGACCGTCTTGAACGCCACGTACTTCGCTTTCGACGTCGGCTTGAAGCGTTTGAGAACGGCGCCGAGCGGAATGCCGACCCAGGGAATGACCATGGACCACGCCTCGACGCAGCGCAGCCGATACACGCGCTCCTCCAGAGCATGTCCTTTCAGGATGTCCTCGAGCGCGAACTCGCCGGTCACCTCGGCTTCGCCAGCGACCGTTACGGTCCAAGGCGACGGATTGAATCGGCCGGAGTTTCGAACCGGAGCGTCCTTGTCGATGCCGAACTCGTAGAAATTGTTGTACGTCGTGATGTCGAGATAATCGTTCGGCGGGTCGTCGAGACTGAATGTCTCGTTGCGCGTGTACTGAAGGTCGACGACCTGCGATTCGGCCGATGCGGTCGTGCTCCACGACGAACCGATGAGGCCGGCGGCCATCGCAGCCTGCAGCAATTGCCGGCGATTGAAGTACACCGACTCTGGTGTGATCTCGGAAGGCAGGATGTTCGCTGAGCTGCCGGGCTCGGAACGCTTGATCAACATGTCATCCACCTCATCGGATCGCTGACGGTAACAACTTAGCACCGTCGGGACACTGTTTCATCGCTGGGTCCAAGCTCGCAAAGTCTGCCGGCCGTCCACCGTCGACGATCGTCAAGAAAGTTTTTCGGGCGACCCAGTAGGCAGTGCGTCGCGGCTTACAGGGAACCGCGTCAGACTTCGTCAGATTTCCGTCCTTCGTTCGCCCATTTGACCCCGCATGCTCCCGAGTCGTTCAACAGCCAGGGGGAATGACTCATGTCGCAATTCATCGATACGGGATCGATGACGTTCAAGGCAGCGACGATCGGCGGGGTCGTCCTGATCTTGCTCGTCCCGCTTGCGATGCTCGGATCGCTCGTCGAGGAACGCTCCGGATTGCGCGAAATGGCATACGCGCGCGTTGCCGAGGGGTGGGGCGGTCAGGCCGTCATCGGCGGTCCGATGTTGGTCGTGCCGGTCGAACGAACGCTCGAGTTGCGCGAGAACCAGACTCAGCTCGTGCGCAACGATTTGTATCTGCTGCCGATCGAGCTCGATGCGAGCGTCGAGCTGAATCTCGAGCGCGAGCCGCGCTATGTGGGGATCTACGAGGTGCCGGTATTCTTGGCGGCGGTGAAACTGACGGGACGATTCGATCGCGCCCCCGTCGAGTTGCCGCTCGACGACGACCGCGTTCGCGTTCGGTGGGATCAAGCGCGGCTGCGCTTGCCGCTCGCCGAATCGCGCAGCCTGCGCGAAGTACGGGAGGCGCGCTTCAATGACTCGAGCTTGAAATTGCGCCCGGCCACGCCTGGCGTATTTCGCGGTGTCGAAGCGACGATCGATGCATCTGCGCTCTCCACTGGCGCCACGCTGGAATTTTCGTTCGACGTGATCCTTGCCGGCAGCCGCGAATTCTCGTTGCTACCGACCGGCGGCACGACATCCGTAACGCTGCACTCGAATTGGCCTCACCCGTCGTTTCAAGGAAGCTTCCTGCCGGTCGAGCGCACGATCGACGCGACAGGCTTCGCTGCGCGCTGGCAAGTGCTCGAATTGAACCGTTCCTACGGACAGGCCTGGGAAGACGGCGAAGTGGACGAGGCAAGACTCATGTCGTCGGCGTTCGGCGTCGGCCTGTATCAAGTCGTGGACGTGTATCAACGTACCGAGCGTGCGATCAAGTACGGGCTGTTCTTCATCGCGCTGACGTTCCTCACGTTCTTTGCCTGGGAGCATGCGACCGGAGTGCGTCTGCATCCGTTGCAGTACCTGCTCGTCGGGCTCGCCTTGAGCACGTTCTATGTGCTCCTACTCGCGCTGTCCGAACACATCGCATTCTTGGCCGCGTACTTCATCGCGACGTCGGCCTTGGTGTGCGTCATGGGCGTGTACATCTCAGGAGCGCTACGGAGTGCACGGCGCGGCCTCATTGCGGCCACGGCGATGGCCGTCGTCTACGGACTGCTCTATGCGCTCATCGTGTCCGAGGACTATTCATTGCTCATGGGGGCCATCGCACTGTTCGCGGCACTGTCGACGGTCATGTTGACGACGCGCAAGATCGACTGGTACGCCGTGCGTTCGAGCGGAGAAACACCCGCAGGCGATTAGCACGGATCGGACGGGGCGGCGGGCCCTGCGGCAAGCCGCCCTTGTCTGCCATCCGATCGCGAAAGATCAGGTGCAACCCTAGGCGCGCGCAGTGTACGCTCGGCACACCGTGATCGGACGGCTCTCGATGGTCGGCATACGGTCGCGCGACGAGAACGACCGGTTGCAACCATGAGCAGCGAAACCGACACAGAACGGCGAAGCCTGCGCGAGCAGGTCGAAAGCCTGTTGCCGAGCTGGCAGAGCTGGTACCCGAGCCTGTTCGATGCCGCACAGGATCTGGGACTCATTCGCGCGCGCGTGTGTGCGCCGGCGATGCTGATGCTTTCGAACCGTCACGCGCAGGTTCAGAGCGAGGCGCTGCAAGCCTTCAAAGAACAATGGTGCGTCGAGGACGAACCGACCGTTGCAGGTGCCATTCCGCATAGTGTGCATCGGCACCTACGAAATACTGCGAAGCGGTTTCAGGGTCCGCAGCCGCAACGCAAGCGCCGCTGACGGCGCCATGCATCTCCGGTATTTGCTGCGCTTGATCGACTTGCGTGGCCATTGACCAATCTTGACAGCGCGGTGCGGCATGCTGCCGTGCCATGCTCACACAAGCGCGCATAATCCCCGCTCGATCCCATGACAGTAAGGTTGTCAGCGTGACCGCTAGAGCGGCAGTTCTTCTGTTCCTTTTCGCACTCGCGTGCGTGCCTCCGTTGCGCGCGGCGCAAGATGACAACCAGCAAGTCAAGGCCGGCCTCGAGCCCGCGGATTGGGCATACGAGCTGCCGGCGGGTGTGACGCGTCGCGAAGTCACCTACTACAGCGATGACGTGCCGTGTTACGCGACGATGTTCTATCCGAAGGGGTTCTCGCCGGCCGGCAAGACACCGGGGATCGTTCTCGGTCAGGGTTGGGCAGGCACGCACGTGTCCATCGAGAAGTACGGTGCACGCCTCGCAGAGCGCGGTTTCGTCGCCATGGTCATCGACTATCGCAGCTGGGGGCTGAGCGATGGATTCGTGACGTTCAAAGAGCTGCGCAAGGACAACGACGACAGCGTGCGTTTCAAACGGGAAAAGGCCGAAGTCGTCATCAAACGCACGCGGCTGTTGCCATGGAAGCAGGTCGAAGACGTACGTAATGCCATCTCGTACCTGCAAGGCGAGCCTGGCGTCGATCGCGACCGCATCGGACTTTGGGCATCGAGCAGCGCGGCGGGCAACGCCATCGTCGTGGCCGCACACGATGCTCGCGTCAAAGCCATTGTCTCCCAGGTTCCCGCGATCTTCGGACGGCGCTCGCCCAAGGGACCCTACGAGCTACGCGGCCGAATGCTCGAAGATGCGATCCTTCGTGCTCGAACGGGGCAAGGCGCGGAGATGGAAGCCGGTTTCTCTCCGCGCCGAACGGTTGATCTCGAGACCAGCCAAGCAGTCGCCGAATACCGGCCGTTTCGGTACTTGGGCCAGGTCGGCAAGCGGCCGGTACTGTTCATCGTTGCGCAGAACGAGCAGCTCTTCAGCAATGAAGATCACGCCTATGCGGCGAGCAAGATTCTCGAAGGACCGACGAAGGTGATCGAGATCCCGAGCATCACCCATTTCGAGATCTTCAGCGGCGACGCCTTCGAGCTCAGTGCGAATGCGGCGGCGGATTGGTTCAGGAAGTACTTGTGAGGGAATAGGGAAAGGGAAAAGGGGAAGGGGAAAAGGGAAAGGGGAAAGGGGAAAAGGGAAAGGGGAAAAGGACAAGAAGGCGACGACGTCGCCTTGCTACTCACACTCACGAAGGGAAACGGGAAAGGAAGCGTGAGTCAATTGACAGTAGACCACCGCAGCAACCAGCCTGCGTCGCGAATCACGAATCACGAATCACGTTTCCCTTTTTCCCTTTTTCCCTTTTCCCCTTTCCCTTTTCCCCTTTCCTTGTCCCTCAGCTAGCCCCCATCGCCGCAAGATCGTCCGCATAGCTCGGATACGAATCCTTGAGATACGCCGAGTTCAGCAGCATCGTGGCAAGCAATTCGTTCGTGCCGGGACGGAAGACGCGCGTGCGGACCCACATGCTTTCCGTGCGTCGGCTGCCGCTCAGTGCAACGACTTCGCGTTCGATCTCGTAGGTCTCGCCGACGAATAGAGGACCGGCGAGCAAACGGATCTCCTGATCGGCGAACAATCCGACGACCGGCGTTTTCACCGGGAACTGCACCGACCACGTCGAGTAATTCAGCAACACGCTGATCATCTCGAACGGAATGATCGCGCGGTGCCACGGTGAGGCATCGGGCTGCGAATACCACGGCGAGTTTTCCGTGATGACTTTCAGCTTGTCGGCCAGCGAAAACGGATACAGCGAGCCCATGTGCTGATTGAAGTCCATGTGCACGGAAAGGCGCGGCGAGCGCATGCCGACTTCGACGTCGCGCAGGATCACACGCGGCTCCGGCGGACGAAGCTCTTTCAAGCGTTCGTCGAGCGCGGTTCGCGGATGCTCCGGACCGATCGAGGCCGTGCCGCGCAAGACCTCCGTTCCGTCTTCTCGTTGCATCCAGATGGCCGCACGGTGCTCGTCGGGTGCAGGCTTGGCCAAGAATGCGCGCACGCGATCGCCTTCGAAACAGGGATTGCGGTAGTGCGCGGACAGACAGCCGTGCTCGAGCCAGCTCGTGCCCCAAGCGGCGACGCACAGCGGGACGAATTGGCTGAAATGCGTGGGGCCCTCGATCGTGCCGCCTTTGAAGCCGAGTTTCTGTGCCGTCGCATCGTCGTGAATCGATGCATGCGAGTCGTATTCCTGGGCGGCCAGCATTTGACGCGGCGAGCGCCACGGGCCGACGAACGCCTCGTCGGTGATCTCGATGGGCGTATCGAAAGGTTTGCTCATGATCAGCCCTGAGTCTTGGAAAAATCGGGGGGACGTCGCTCGGCAAACGCGCGGAATGCCTCGGCAGCCTCCGCAGTCTTGAGCCGGGCACCGAAGATCTCGCTCTCGCGCGTCATCCGCGCCTGAATGGCCTCCGCATCGCGCATGAGCTTCTTGGTGGCACGCAGGGCGCCGAGCGGCCGTGCGGCAAGTGCTTTGGCGCTGGCGAGTGCTTTGGCTTTCACTTGATCCCGCGGCAACGCTTCATTCGCAAGACCGATCGCCGCAGCCGTTTTGCCGTCGACGGCTTCGCCGAGTGCGAACATCGCAAAGGCACGCGCATGGCCGATGCGTGCGGGCAAGAGCCAGCTCGATGCCGCTTCGGGCACGAGCGCGAGATTCACGAACGGCGTCGTGAGCTTGGCGTCTTCTGCGATATAGACCAAATCGCAGTGCATGAGCATCGTCGTACCGACGCCCACCGCCAGCCCCTGCACCGCAGCCACATAAGGTTTCTCGGCTCGCGCCAGCGCGTGGAGAAAGTGCGTGGATTGCATGTCTTCGCGCGCCAGCTTGCCTGCAGCGACAGCGGCGAAATCGCCGAGATCGTTGCCGGCCGTGAACGCATCGCCTTCCGCTTCGAACAAAACGACACGAATGGCGTCATCGGTCTCCGCGCGCTGCAGCGCCTCGGCCATCGCTCGATACATGTCGTTCGTCAGGGCGTTCTTCTTTTCCGGACGATCGAGCGTGATGCGCAACACGCCGTCGTCGAGCTGCGTACGAATATGAGAGGTCATACGTGTGCCGTCGATGAAAAAAGAGGGGAGAGCATCCGGGTCGTGCGGTATTGCAGTCAAGCCGTCGGTTTGCGGTGACGGTACGCTTCCGCAGAGAAGAACGTTGCACGGGCCCCTGAAAACACGAAGGGGAGCATCTGCTCCCCTTCGTCGTTCGTCAGCGATGCATTGCCAGATCAGGCGGCCTTGCTGCCAGCAGCGAGCTGCCGCAGCACGTAATGCAGGATGCCGCCGTGCTGGTAGTACTCGCGCTCCTTCGGGGTGTCGATGCGCACGCGCACTTCGAACTTGATCGGTGCGCCGCTCTCCGGGGTGGCAACGACGGTGACGACCTTCGCTGCGCCGCCGTTGAGGCCGATGATCTCGAAGCTCTCCTTGCCCGTGAGACCGAGGGACTGCGCGTTCTGACCTTCCTTGAACTGCAGCGGCAACACGCCCATGCCGATCAGATTCGAACGGTGGATGCGCTCGAAGCTCTCGGCAATGACCGCCTTGACGCCGAGCAGCATCGTTCCCTTCGCCGCCCAGTCGCGCGAGGAACCGGTGCCGTATTCCTTGCCGGCGAGAATGATCAGCGGCGTGCCTTCCTCCTTGTAGCGCATTGCCGCATCGTAAATGCTCATCTGCTCGCCGGACGGAATGTGAACCGTCACGCCGCCTTCCGTACCCGGCACGAGCTGATTGCGCAGGCGAATGTTGGCGAACGTGCCGCGCATCATGACCTCGTGGTTACCGCGACGTGCACCGTAGGAGTTGAAGTCCGCAGGTTGCACGCCGAGCGACATGAGGTACTTCGCCGCGGGGCTGGTCTTCGCGATGTTGCCGGCTGGCGAGATGTGATCCGTTGTGACGGAATCGCCCAGCACTGCGAGCACGCGCGCATTGCGAATGTCCGCAACCGGCGGCGGCTGCATCGTCATGCCGACAAAGTACGGCGGATTCTTCACGTAGGTAGACTTCTCGTCCCACTCGTAGAGCTTGCCGCTCGGCACCTTGATCGCATTCCAGTTCTCGTCGCCAGCGAACACGCTCGAATAGCTCTTGCGGAACATCGCAGCATCGACGGACTTCGCGATGACTTCCTGGACTTCGCTTGCCGACGGCCAAATGTCCTTCAAGTACACCGGCTGGCCATCGCTGCCCGTGCCCAGCGGCTCCGACGTCAAGTCGACATTCAACGAGCCTGCAAGCGCGTAGGCGACGACCAGCGGCGGAGAGGCCAGGAAGTTCATCTTCACTTCCGGATGCACGCGTCCCTCGAAGTTGCGGTTACCGGAAAGCACCGAGCAGGCGATGACATCGCCGGCGCGAACAGCGTCGGAGATTTCGGGCTTCAGCGGACCGGAGTTGCCGATACACGTCGTGCAGCCGTAACCCACGGTGTAGAAGCCGACGGCTTCGAGATCCTCGGTGAGACCGGCTTTGTTCAGGTAGTCCGTGACGACGCGCGAACCGGGGGCAAGGCTCGTCTTCACCCAAGGCTTGGAAGTCAGGCCACGCTTGCGGGCATTGCGCGCGAGCAAACCGGCGGCGATGAGTACGGCAGGATTGGAGGTGTTCGTGCAGCTCGTGATCGCGGCGATCAACACCGCACCGTCCTGCACGTCGAAGCTCTTTCCATCCACCGTCGCCTTGCCGACGCCGGTCGCCGACGGATTCTTCTTAGCACGCTCGTCCGCCATCGTCTTGAGCGTCGACAGATACGTGTTCTTCGCAGTGCGCAGCGGCACGCGATCTTGCGGACGTTTCGGTCCGGCGAGCGAAGGCTCGACGGTGCTCAAATCGAGCTCGAGCACATCGGTGTAGTCGGCTTGCGGCTGGCCGTTCTCGCGCCACAGGCCTTGATGCTGCGCGTACGCCTTGACGAGCGCGATCTGCTCGGCCGAGCGTCCGGTGAGCTCGAGATACTTCAACGTCTCCTCGTCGATCGGGAAGATGCCGCAAGTGCTGCCGAATTCGGGCGACATGTTCGCGATCGTTGCGCGATCGGCGACCGGCAGGTTGGCCAGACCGTCGCCGAAGAACTCGACGAACTTGTCGACCACGCCCTTCTTGCGCAGCATTTCGGTAACGGTCAGCACGAGGTCCGTCGCCGTTGCGCCGGCGGGCAGGGTGCCCGTGAGCTTGAAGCCGATGACGTGCGGAATCAGCATCGTGACGGGCTGACCGAGCATCGCCGCTTCCGCTTCGATACCGCCCACGCCCCAGCCGAGCACGCCGAGACCGTTCACCATCGTCGTATGCGAGTCGGTACCGACGAGCGTATCCGGATACGCCCAGCGAGCGCCGTCCTTCTCCGCGTCGAAGACGACGCGTGCGAGGTGCTCGATGTTGACCTGGTGGACGATGCCCGTGTTCGGCGGCACGACCTTGAAGTTGCGGAAGGCGCTTTGCCCCCAGCGCAGGAAGGCATAACGCTCCTGGTTGCGCTCGAATTCGATCTTCGTATTCCTGAGGAGTGCTTCGCGGTTGCCGTATGCATCGACCTGCACCGAGTGGTCGATGACCAGCTCCGCAGGCGACAGGGGATTGATGTCGTCCGGATTGCCGCCGAGCTTCTTCATGGCTTCGCGCATCGCGGCAAGGTCGACGATCGCCGGCACGCCGGTGAAGTCCTGCATGATCACGCGGCTCGGCGTGAACGAAATTTCGTAGGACGGTGCCGCTTTCGGATCCCAATTGAGGAGCGCTTCGATATCTGCGCGCGTGACGTTCTCGCCATCTTCGAACCGCAACAGATTCTCGAGCAGGATTTTCAAGCTGTAGGGCAAACGGGCGACGTTGCGGTCTTTCAGCGCGGCCAAGCTGAAGATTTCGTAGTTCTTGCCGCCGCAAGCGAGCGTCGTGCGCGCCTTGAACGAATCTTTCATGCGTCCTCCGGGAGGATTAAAGGGACGGGAACTGCGCCCGGACGGGCGGCCCCGGACTCAAAGCGCGCGGATTATAGCGGCAAGATC
>CALEKY010000041.1 GCA_937902995.1 uncultured Sinobacteraceae bacterium | reverse complement strand
CTTCCCTTCTTCCCTTCTTCCCTCCCACCCACCCGCGTCAGCTTTCTCCCTGCAATCTCCATCAGCAGCAAATGTGAGCTTGCTCGCATTTGTTTGTAGTCTTTCGCCGTTTCTGAGCAACTCTAATCCGGCGCCTGATAGTCGTTCGTTCGCGCGCGTCGCTTAATGCACGCACTGGCCGCGAGAAAGAGAACGATGTCTGTTCCGGAACGAATTCTTCGATTGTTTCGCGCAAACGATCAGGGCGCCGACGAAAGCGCTGAGCCACCGGCCACGCGTCCATGCGGCCGGCTGTCCGAGCGGGATCTTGCTCAAGGTCTACAAGACGCAGAGTTCGAGCTGCGCTTTCAGCCGCAGCTCGATCTTCACACAGGCGAAATCCTGAGCGTCGAAGCGCTCGTGCGCTGGAACCGTCCGGGAATCGGCCTGTTGATGCCGGGCGAGTTCATGCCTTTCGCCGAAATGTTCGAGCTCGACTCCGAGATCGACGAGTGGGTGCTCGGCGCGGCGGCCGAACAGGCGCATGAATGGGATCAAATTGGATTGCCTCCATTCGGCGTCGCCGTGAACGTTTCGGCGCGACAGTTCCACCGGCCAGGTTTCGTGGACCGCTTTGCGCAACTGCTCGCCCGCCGCGGTGTGTCGCCGCGGCGTATCGAGATCGAGATCACCGAGGAAGTGATCATGCGCAACGGCGACACAGCGCTCGAGATTCTCGACGCGCTCCACGAGCTCGGCGTCTCGCTGGCGATCGACGATTTCGGCAAGGGCTACACGTCGTTGGACTACTTGCGTCGCCTTACGGTCGATGAGATCAAGATCGATCGCTCGTTCATCAAGGACATGCGCAAGGATGCCCGTGTCACCGGCATCGTGCGCGGCATCATCGAGCTCGTGCACGGCTTGAAGCTGCAAGCCGTTGCAGAGGGCATCGAAACCTGCGAAGAGCTCAAGCGCCTGATCGACCTCAAGTGCGATCGAGCTCAAGGTTTCCTCATCGCCCGCCCATTGCCAGCCTCGCAACTCGAGTGCTTCGTCGACGAATGGCCGCATCGTTGGAGGACGATGACGAGCTGATTCTTGGAGGCTGAAGGCTGTAGGCACGCGCGCATGCGCGCGCCTACGATGGAAGGCGAGCGAGAGCGAGTTCGCTACAGCCTACAGGCTTAGGAATTCGTCCCCTTCTCTACCTTCCTGATCGTCCCCTGCGCGACCGCGCAGAGTCGGCGTTCGTCGTCCTTCACGACGTAGATCTCGCAGCGGCAAACGGCCTGCGACTTGCCTTGCCCGACGCTGGTCGCTTCGGCGACGAGCATGCCGGGGCCGACGGCCGGGCGGATGTAGTTGATCTTGAATTCCACGGTGAGCGAATCGCCGAGCAGCGACCCGCCGGCGAACGTGAGCGCATTGTCCGCGAGATATGCCATCACCCCGCCATGCACGAAGCCGTGTTGCTGCGACAGCTCGGGCCTGAGCGGAATCGATAGCTGCACGCGTCCGGGCTCGAACGCGTCGAGTTGCGTACCGACGAGCGCGCTGAACGGTTGACTGGCGAGCACCACCCGGGCGAAGTCGATATTCGGCGTAGTCGTCATCGTGCAGATCCTTGTTTGAGCTTTTCGAGATATCTGTCGCGCAATTCTGTCTGACGCGACCGCATCGGAATCGCGTTGCCGCCGATCCAGACCTGCTCGGCGACCGTCGTCACTTCGAGCGGATCGCCGCTCCAGAGCACGAGATCCGCTGCTTGCCCTTCGGCGATACGCCCGCGCGTCTGCGCCACGCCGAAAATTTCCGCAGGGACGGACGTCAATCCTGCAAGCGCGAGATCCCATGGCAACCCGTGCGCCACGGCGTTGCCGGCCACCTGACGGATCTTGCGTGCATTGTGACTGGCATCGGAAAGGACCTGCGTGAAGCCGACGCGCACACCCGCGCGCGCCAGCAACGCAGCGTTGTCCATGCGCGCACCGATGACGTCGAACGAAAGCGGCAGATTCAACAGCGGATCGAGCAACACTGGAACATCCGCCGCAGCCAGCTCATCAGCGACGGCCCACGCCTCCGCGCCGCTCGCAATCACGGGATTGATGCCGTATCGCTTCGCGAGCGCCAGCACTTGCCTAATATCGGCCGCGCGATCGACGACGAACACGAATCGACCGCCCTTCAGATAACGAGCTAAGACTTCTCGCCCGGCAGGAAGAAGCAACGACCGATCGCCGAGCGGTCCAGTGCTCCGCGCTTCCCGAACGGCTTGATCGAACAACATGTATTGTGCGGCGCGGCTGCCGCCCGAGATCGGCAACACATCGCTCCCGAGCGATACGAACATCGAGCGACTGCCGTCGATCACTGCATCGAAGCGGCCATCCAACACGACTGCCGCGCCTTGACCTGCGAGCATGCTGCCACCTCCAGCCGCACCGGGATGAATGACCGTCCACGTCAATCCTTCGACTTGTGCAACGGGCACGAGCACCGAACGCGGGTTGTAGGCGAGCGTGACATCGAACTCGGGCCGCCATTGCATCTCGTGCTGGGGCGCGTTGAGTCGCAGGAACTCATCGACCGTCGAGCTTTCCCCCGACACTTCTCGGAGCCCGATCCCCGTCAATCCCGCGAACAATCCTGGCGTGAGCGGCTTGCCGTTTGCTTCGACGATCGTTGCGTCGTCCGGTGCGGCCAGACCGCGACCGACGGCAGCAATCTTGTCGTTGCGTACGAGCACGTCGGCATTCGCAAGCTTCCCAGCGCTCGTGAGCGTGTGGACTTCAGCATTGCGGATCAAGAGATCGGCAGCCGACGCACTCGAGGTCAGCACGCTCAGAGCGAGTGCGAACGCAAGCGACACCTTATTCATGGCCCACCCCCGGCTGACCGAGCATGAAGTCCGAGCGCGGCTTCGTCGGCTGCGTACGGTCGTAAACGAGCACACCGTCGATGAAGACTTGCTCGGCGAGCGCATACACACTGAACGGATTGCGGTTCCAGATCACTACGTCCGCCATCTTGCCGACCTCGAGCGATCCGGTGCGATCGTCGATGCCGAGCGCCTTGGCCGGATTCGAAGTGATCCACCGGATCGCGCGCTCCGGAGGAATCGACAGCCCAATGCGATTGCCCCGTGCCATGGCTTTCGCGGCCTCTTGATTCAGTCGCTGAATGCCTTCTTCGGAGTCGGAGTGAACGATCGCGCAACTGTCTTCCGGGAAATCCACCATCGCAAGGTTCTCCGGAATGCCATCGAACGACTCCATCTTGAATCCCCACCAGTCGGCCCACAGCGCGCCGCACACCTGCTCCTCGGCGAGACGATTCGCGATCTTGTACGCCTCGACACCGTGATGGAACGCGGCGATCTCGAATCCGAACTCTTTCGCCAAATCGAGCATCACCTGCATCTCGTCGGCGCGATAGCAATGAATGTGCACCAAGATCTCGCCTTCGAGCGCACCGACCAGCGTCTCGAGCTTCAGATCGCGCTTGGGCTCGCTCGGCGGTGCGGCATCCGGATCGGTGGCCTTCTTCTTTTCGTAAGCGGCCAGATCGCGCCAATACTTCTGCCAAGTACGCTGATAGTCCTGCGCATCGGCAAATGCCTGGCGGTAGCCGGCGACGTTGCCCATGCGCGTGGAAGGTGCTTGCGACTTCGAGCCGTATACGCGTTTGGGGTTTTCCCCACACGCCATCTTCAAGCCGTGCTTCGCACCCGGAAACTTCATGGCTTGGTAGCCGACGGCAGGAACATTTTTCAACGTCACGCCGCGGCCGCCGACGAGATTTGCGGAGCCTGGCAAGATCTGCAGCGTCGTAACGCCGCCTTCTAGCGCAGCCTGAAATCCGGGATCCTGCGGCCACACGCCATGTTCGGCCCAAACGTTCGCCGTCACAGGCGCGGTCATTTCGTTGCCGTCGGAATGCGCATTGACGCCAGGACTTGGGTACACACCGAGATGCGAATGCACGTCGATGAGACCCGGCGTCACCCATCGTCCGCTCGCATCGATGACACGTGCGCCCGACGGAGTTGCGACACTCGAACCGATGGCCTGTATACGTCCATCCGCGAGCACGATGTCGGCGTTGTCCAAATGTCCGCCCGTGCCGGTCAGGATCGTCGCATTGCGAATGACGACCGGCTGCGCCACAGCTGGCTGATAGGTTGAGGGATAGGCATCCTGCCTCTTTGGATACAACTCGCTCGTCGGCTCATCCATCGGTGGTTGCGACGCGCACGCCACGAGCACAGCCGCGACTGTCGTCGCAGCCAGGGTCTTCGGCAAACCCATACTCAAAACCTCGCGATGACGCAGAAGCGGCAGTTTCTAAACCAAGCAGCGCTGGCGTGCAATGGAGGCGGAGAGAGGGAAAAGGGAAAAGGGAAAAGGGAAAGGGGAAAGGGGAAAGGGGAAATGGGAAGGAGGGAAGGAAAGAAGAAGCGCGCTGCGCGCGCATACGGATCACGAATCACGAATCGCGACTAAGCCTCTTCAACCTCAACTCGAGGTGCCTTCTCACATCCGGCCATTCGTTGGCGAGAATGCTGTAGAACACCGTGTCGCGCGGTGAGCCGTCTCTGCGCGCTTGATAATGACGGATCACGCCGTCCTTCTTTGCGCCGAGCGCTTCGATCGCACGCTGCGAACGGAAATTGAAGTTGTCCGTGCGGAAGCCGACGACCTTGCAACCGAGCTCGTCGAACGCATGCGCAAGCAGCATCAGCTTGCAGGTCGTATTCACTCGCGTCCGTTGCCGGCTCTGCGCATAGAACGTGTAGCCGATCTCGACGCGGTCGATGGTTGCAACGATGTCGTGGTAGCGTGTTGAGCCGATGATTTCCCCGGTGCTCGAATCGCGCACGGCCCACGGCAGCATGTGTCCTGCACGTTGCCCTTCGAGCGCCGTTTCCAACCAGCGATCGACCTGATCCGGATGCGGAACGCTCGTAAACCATAGGTTCCACAACTCGCCGTCGGACGCCGCACGCGCAATATCGTCGCGGTGTTCCATTGTCAGCGGCTCCAACCGGATGCCGTCGCGTTCAAGGGTAATGGGTTGTACTCGAATCATGCGTGTTGAGGACCGGGACTCGAGGCTGAAGACCGAGAACCTGAAGACGGAAGACCGAAGGCTGAAGGCAGAGCGCGCGGTCGCGCAGCTGTCGCCTGTGGCCTTGCCTTGTGCCCACTCTACCTGCAAAGTGGTCGGCAAATACATCCACTTTTTGTTAACCAGACCAGTCCACTATGCGCGCTGCGATTGCAATCGATCCCCACAGCGACGTTCCGCTTCATCGGCAGATCTACGAAGCATGGCGTCGCGGCATTCTTGCCGGGCGCTTTCGGCAGGGCGATCGCATTCCTTCGAGCCGCGAGCTTGCACAGGCGTTGCGTGTTTCGCGGAGTACCGTCACTCAAGCGTACGAACAACTGTTCGCCGAGGGGTATTTGGAAACCGTGCGCGGATCGGGCACGTTCGTGCGCGGCGATCTTCACGAACGCAGCCTGCCTTCACTGCCGACCTCCGCTGCCGCATCGACCGACATCCCGATCAAGCTTTCGCGTTTCGGCGCGCGCTTGCAGCAGGACTTCATATATGCGCCGCAGCCTCATGACCATATCTGTTTCTCGCGTTGGACGCCGGACGTGGCACGCTTTCCGTTCGACGTATGGCGGAGGCTTCTTGCACGGCACTTGAAGTCGCCGTCGCGCGCGCTCGTCGACTATGCGCGGGACTCCCAAGGCTACGAACCTCTTCGCAAGGAAATCGCCGCCTACGTCGCGCGTTCCCGTGCCGTGCGCTGCACGCCAGATCGAGTCGTGATTCTCAACGGCTCTCAGCAAGCGCTAGATCTGTGTGCGCGCGTGCTCTGCGATCCGGGCGACATCGTGGCCTTGGAAGATCCTGGCTATCACGGCACGCGCAAGATTTTCGACGCCGCCGGTGTGCGTTTGCGGCCGGCACGCGTCGACGATCAAGGTATCGTGATCGGCGAGATCGACAAGAACGCCCGCATGGTCTATGTCACACCGTCGCATCAATTTCCGTTGGGCGTCTCGATGTCACTTGCGCGCCGCTTGGAGCTGCTGGAGTGGGCACGGAAGCACTCAGCCGTCATCGTCGAGGACGATTACGACAGCGAATATCGGTACAGCGGTCCGCCGCTGCCGTCTTTGCAAGGGCTCGCCGAAAACGTGCCGGTCGTGTATTGCGGGACGTTCTCCAAAGTGATGTTTCCGGCATTGCGCATCGGGTACGCGATTCTTCCGGAGCAACTCGTTGCTCCCTTCCGTCGCGCAAAATGGCTTTGCGATCGCAGCACCCCGTCGATCGATCAAGCGGCACTGGCCGATTTCATTGGCGAAGGCCATTTGGAACGACACATCCGTCGCATGCGGCGCCTGTACGGCGAGCGCCGTGCCGCCCTGGTCGAAGCACTGGAAAAACAACTCGGCTCGAGCCTGCGAATCTTGGGCGAGGAAGCCGGCATGCACGTTACGATACGTACAGCCGACGCTGCCATCGAAGAGCGCGCGCGACGCAACAGGGTACAGATCGTGAGCACACGCGATTACTACCTCGGCAAGCCGCATCCGCACGAATACCTCCTCGGCTTTTCCGGACTTAGCGTACGCAGCATACGGGAAGGCGTCAGGCGGCTGGGTGGGTGGTGAGTGGTAGGCAACTGCGTTGCCTTTCCCTTTTCCCTTTTCCCTTATTCCCTCCTTCCCTTCTTCCCTTTCCCCCTTTCTCCTTCCCCCCATCGTGCTACGTTAACGCCTCTCGCCCAACCGCAGGAGATCGCCGATGTCGAAGCTCGCGAGAACCGTCTTCGCCTGTGTGCTCTTGGGCCTGCTCGTTCAAACCTACGCACAGTCTACGATTCAGGAGCGCACACCGAGCACGGCCGATGTCCGTTTCGACAAGCTCTTCGGCGAGGACTTCCTCGACGAATATTGGCAACTGTATCCGGGCGCGGCGATCGACGTCGGTTACTACAAGTACGCGGATCGGCTGATCGTGCCGGATGACAGGTCGCGCGAGCGGAACCTCGAGTTCATTCGTCGTTGGCGCAGCCGCCTGCACGGAATCGATCCGAATTCGTTGAGCGAAACGCGTCGCGCGGACTGGGCCATTCTCGACAACAAATTTGCACGGGACCTCTGGGCGATTGTCGAGTTGCGCGAATGGGAATGGAACCCGTCGGTTTACAACGCTGCAGAGCCGTTCGCAAAACTGTTGAGCACCGAATTCGCGCCGCTCGATGACCGTCTGAGAATGTTCTCGAAACGGCTGCAACGCGTACCGGAGTACTACGCGGCGGCGCAGCGCAATCTGACGAACCCGACACTCGAGCATACGCAGCTTGCGATCGAGCAGAACCGAGGTGCGCTGCAAGTTTTCGGCGCCGAGCTCATGGAGAAAATCGAAGCCTCCACACTGTCGTCGACCGAACGACGCACGCTCACACGACGCGCTGAGGCAGCGCGCGCTGCAATCGAGGCATACATCGACTCGCTCAAGGCACTTCTACCTTCGCTACAAAGCGGTCAGGCGACGTCGTTCCGGCTCGGCAAAGCGCGCTACGACAAGAAGTTCTTCTACGCAATTCAGACCGGCGAGACTGCGGAAGGTCTCTACCAACGTGCGCTCGAGGAAAAGGAACGTCTACATGCACGCATGGGGATCCTCGCCGACCAGCTATGGCCGAAGTATTTTCCGAACGTTTCACCGCCGACCGATCGTCTCGAGCGAATCGGGCGGCTCATCGACAAGCTGTCGGAGCAGCACGTCGCGCCGCATGAATTCTTGCCGACGATCGAAAAACAGATCTCGGAGCTCGCGGACTGGGTGACGACGCACCGTCTGCTGACGCTCGATCCCGACAAACCGCTGCGAGTTCGCAAGACACCGGCGCACCAACGCGGCGTCGCAGTCGCAGGCATCGATGCGCCCGGTCCGTACGATCCCGACGCTCCGACGTATTACAACGTCATCCCGGTCGACGAAATGCCGCCGGAGCGGGCCGAAAGCCTGCTACGCGAGTACAACCGTTGGATGCTTCCCATCCTCAACATTCACGAAGCGATTCCGGGTCACTACGCACAGCTCGTTCACGCGAACAAGTCGCCGAGCAAGATCAAGGCGATCTTCGGTAACGGCGCCATGGTGGAAGGCTGGGCCGTCTATGGCGAGCGAGCGATGCTGGAGTCGGGTTACGGCGATCACTCGGCCGAGATCTGGCTCATTTATTCGAAATGGCTGTTGCGTTCGGTCGTCAACACGATCCTCGACTATTCCGTGCACGTGCTGAACATGAGCGAACAGGACGCCAGACGCCTGCTCGTGCGCGAAGCTTTCCAATCCGAGGAAGAAGCCAACGGCAAATGGCGCCGCGTGCAGCTCTCGAGCTACTTCGCCGGTTATGCGGCGATCTACGACCTACGCGAGCAGCTCAAGCGCGACTTCCCCGAAACCTTCGATCTGAGCCGCTTTCACGAGCAGTTTCTGAGCTATGGGAATGCGCCGGTGAGGATCATCAAAGAGCTGATGATCAGCTCGTGGGCTGGACGGTGAGGGCGGGGAGAAGGGAAAGGGGAAAGGGGAAAAGCAACGCGGTTGCCTACCGCTCACTACTCACCGCTCACTACTCACCACTCGCAATCACCCTACGAAATTACGGATCACGAATCACGCCGCTTGGCATCTCTCCCAGAACCGCTGCGCTTCCGCCTTGCGGCCGCGCTCGATGAGATAGCCGTAGCCGAGTTGGCCCGCGGGTGCGAGCAGCTCTGCATCTTGTTGTGCGGCAAGCGTCAGGTTGTGCAAGCCCGATTCGTCGCCGGCTTCGAGCAGGAGCCGTCCAAGCAAGAAGTGCGCCTTGGCTGCATTCGGATCCAGAATGACGAGCGCGCGTAGCTCTTCGATGGCGTCGGCCTGCCGACCGACATCGAGCAGCAGCAGCGATTTGTCCCAACGATCCTGGGGCCCGAGCTCCTCGGCCGGCACGCTCTCGTATTGCTCGATCTTCCAGCGTGCCTGCACGATCTCTTCATGACGCTTGCGCCACGCCTCGCGGTTGGCGGCACGCCATTGCTCGTCGCACCACTTCAGCATCGCGGACGCAAGCGAGCCGAGTGCCTTGAGTGCAGTGGCTTCCGGAGAGTACGACGGGAGCTCGGGCTGCAGGTTCAATGCAGCCAGCCGTTCGTTGAGCTGCGGATGCGTATCGCCGTCCGCGACCAGTGCGCGCAAAGCTTGATACATCCAATCGCTGCGCAGCCATTCCTTGTGCGCGACTGCGAAGGCGCGCGGAAGCATCGAGTACGGCGGATACGGCGGCTCGGGCGTCTTCTCGAGATGCGCATAGAAGCGCTCCCAGTACACCTCATTGAGAAAACGCTCGGCCAGCGCCTTCTTGACGAGCGCCCGTCCGAGCACCTGCGCGTTCGTCGCCCAAGCAGCTCGCTGATCCGCTTGCAGCTCGAGATTGCGCGCAAGCGCAAGTGTGTATGCCGTAAAGTACGGCACATATCGCAGATAGAACGCCGCGAGCAATCGTTCGAGCACATTGGCAGGCGTAGCAAGACTGCGCTCGACCGCTTCCCATGCTGGACGCTGACGATAGATCCACGCCGACCAACGTCCGTGCTCGCCGCCCAAATGTCCGATCTCATGGGCGACGACTGTCGATAGCTCTGCGACGCTCAAAACGGCAAGCAGCGGAATGCCGATCGACAAGTGATTGTCGTACTCGCCGAACACACCCCACCGCGGAAGTTGACGGAGGTTGATGTCGCACGAGTCATCGAGCGTCACGCTCGCGATCTCGAACTTGTGCACCTTGCCTTTGCGACGAACGGCCGTGCGTTCCAGGACATCGTCGATGAGCGCGAACAGCTTCGGTGCTTCCTCGCGTGTCACGACCCTGCCCGTTGGGGGCTCGAGTCTGACGACGAGAGTTCGCGCGACGGCAAGCATCAATACGAGACTCACGACCGCACCGACGACAGCCAGCGGCGGCACGGTTTGGCCTTGCACGAGCGCAGCCAAGCAGAAATAGACTGCGGTCAGGGTGAGTACGGCGAGTGCGATGAGCGGAAAATATCCGAGCGCCGTAACCCCCGCGACTCCCACCGCATATAGGCCCGGCTGCTCCTCACAGCGCCGCTCGACTCGTGCCAACAGCGCCGAACGCTCACTGCTGTCCATGCGCCCCTCCGCAGAAACGTGCAACCGGGCAAGATTACGTCGCACGCATTTCGGCAAAGTTTGAACTAGGTCTCATTCTGAGGCTTGGGGCGTGGGGTTCGGGACTTGGCGCGAAAGCACCCGCGGTGTTCCAGTTGCTCTGACTTACTGGTCAGCTGGAGGAGCCGAAAACCGCCATTGACTCAATGTATGGGACCGTGATCGGAGCATTGCATCTGCCCTTCGGCGCAAAGGCCCGCGCCTCGAGCCCTTTGCCAAGAAAGTTGTGCGCGCCTGGACACCGCGCATGCGCTGTCTGAAAGTACGCCAGCCTCGGCGGATTCAGGGGATCGCAGCATGTCCACGTTCTTCGCAATGGCCGTGTTGGCTTTGGCCAGCGGCGCGCAAGTAATCCAACCTGACGAGCTCACCGGCGACGGAGCGAAGCCGGCACCGAGACCGCCGCGCCCTGCGCTCGAGATCGGCACGCCGCCGGAAACGGCGAAAGCCAGCGACGGCAGAGTCGTTCAGAACGGTTTGCGGCCGAAGGATTACAAATACGTCCTCGGCGATGGCGTCACGACCAAGGAGGTCGTGTACTTCAGCCAAGGCATCGCGTGTTACGCGAAGATCTTCTATCCGAAGAATTTCAATCCCGATGCAAAACCCGGCATTCCAGCCGTGGTGCTCGGCCAAGGCTACGGCGGCACGCACGTATCGATCGAGAAATACGCGAATCGATTCGCTGAGAAAGGCTTGGTCGCAATGGCGATCGATTATCGCGGCTGGGGCTTTTCCGAAGGCTTCCCTGAGCTCGTGAATCCCGTGATCGGCGGCGGCGTGCAGCGCGACGACCAGCGCTTCGAATATCGAACGACGGAAGTGCGCATCAAGCGAACGAAGCTGATTCCGCAGGAACAGCAGCAGGACATGCGCAACGCGATTTCGTACATCCAAGGCGAACCGGGCGTCGATCGCAATCGCATCGGCATCTGGGGTTCGAGTCTTGCAGGCGGTAATGCCACGGTCGTCGCAGGCCAGGACGGACGCGTAAAGGCCGTCTCGATTCAGATTCCGGCGATCACCGGTCCCGCGACGATCAATGGCCGACATCGCTTGACCGGTCCCGCACTCGAAGATGCCATCAAGCGCGCCCGCGAAGGCCAAGGCAAAGAGTACGTCACCGGTTTCTCGCGCTATTTCGCGACGGATCAGTTCGAGCAGGCACAAGCCTTTCAAGAGAACTACGTCGGCTTCTGGGCGACGAAGATCGACGTGCCCTATCAAGTCGTGCATGCCGAACACGACGAGCTGATTCCGCTCGAAGGCGTCAAGCAAGCGATCGAGCGCGTCCCCGCAAAACACAAGAACCTCATCGTCGTCCCCGGCATCAGCCATTTCGAGATGTACTCGAACGAGCCGTTCGAGATCAGCGCCAATGCAGCGGCGGAGTGGTTCTTGAAGCACTTGTGAGGTGATTCGTGATCCGAGAGGGCGGCATGAGCGCCGCGTCTGCTCGACGAAGGCTTCAGTTCCAAACTTAGCGCTAGACGCCAATACCCCGAGCCCGAGTTAGGGCCTGGGGTTAGCTCCCCACACCGCTCGCTACTCACGAATCACGAGTCACGAAACAGTTGCACTCCCTTCCCTGCCTGTGTTACCTAGTGGCCCCATGAATTCGGCCCGTTTCTATCGATTCTGGTTTTACGCAGGTCCGACGCTGCTGGCGGAAGGATTGGGTACGGCCTGAAATCGACGAAACTCCGAGCCCGACTGAAAAAACCGCCAGCCCTCTGGCGGTTTTTTTTTGGTCCGGCTCGGCGAACTGACAACCGCGGCGCTGCCGCTCGAGGAGCCTTGCTGTGAACATTCGTACCGACGACTTGCGCATTCGCGAGATCAGGGAGCTCACGACCCCCGAAGCGTTGATGCGCGAGTTCGCCATCACCGAACCTGCATCCATCACGGTCGCAGCGGCTCGCCAAGCGTTTCAACGCATCTTGCGCGGCAAGGACGATCGGCTCGCGGTCGTGATCGGACCGTGCTCGATTCACGATCCGGCCGCCGCGCTCGATTACGCCAACCGCTTGAAGGAACAACGCGAGCGGCACGCCGACACGCTCGAGATCATCATGCGAGTGTATTTCGAGAAACCTCGCACCACCGTCGGCTGGAAAGGCTTGATCAACGATCCGAATCTCGACGGCAGCTTCAACATCAACGAGGGCCTGCGTCGTGCACGCGGATTGCTGCTCGAGATCAATCAACTCGGTTTGCCGGCGGCGTGCGAATTCCTCGACATGATCACGCCGCAATACATCGCCGATCTCGTCGCCTGGGGCGCCATCGGCGCACGCACCACCGAAAGCCAAGTGCATCGCGAGCTCGCTTCGGGACTGTCGTGCCCGATCGGTTTCAAGAACGGCACCGACGGCAATGTGAAAATCGCGATCGATGCCGTGCTCGCAGCGGCGCATCCGCATCATTTCCTGGCCGTCACGAAACAAGGTCACAGCGCGATCGCTGCGACCAGCGGCAATGCGGATTGCCACGTCATTCTGCGCGGCGGCAAGACGCCGAACTATTCCGCAGCGCACGTCGACGAGGTCGCACGGCAACTCGAAGCTGCAAGACTCGAGCCGCGCGTGATGATCGACGTCAGCCACGGCAACAGCAACAAGCGCCCGGAGAATCAGCCGCTCGTCATCGAGGACATCGCCACGCAGATCGAAGGCGGCGCGCACCGCATTCTGGGCGTGATGATCGAAAGCAATCTGGTCGGCGGCCGACAGGATCTGGTTCCGGGACGTCCTCTCGTCTACGGACAGAGCATCACTGACGGCTGCATCGATTGGGCAACTTCTGTTGCCGTGCTGGAGCGCCTCGCCCGCGCGGTGAAACAACGCCGCGTTGGTAAAGAACTGAAAACTCGCCGCGCCGTATCTGAAGCAACGGCATAAAGCCGGGTGAAATCACGCGGAATCCGCAAACGAGCACGCGGATTCCCGCAGTGAACCTCCCGACGCCCCTGGCTGGAATTGGGCGCGCCACACCTGGGTGGCGCTCTTTGTTCTCGGGGGATTTGCAACATGAAGAGCCTTTCCAGCCTGTCGAGGGTCTGCGCTGGAGCGCTCCTGTTCGCGCTCGTTGGCGCACCGGTCTTCGCCGAAGAACCGGAATCGACATCCGCAACAACGACAGCCACAACGCCTGCGGACAATCCTCGCATGTACGATCGCGATGGGAAGCGCATTCCCGGTTACGAGCTGATGACCGACACGGAAATCAACGGCTACCGGGCGCTCATGTTCTCCATCAAGGATCCGGCTGCACGCGAGCAAGCGCGTCAAGAGCATCGCAAGGCGATGGAAAAGCGCGCAGCCGAGCGCGGCGTGAAGCTGCAGGAGTAACGGCGCGTAGCACGAGAGATCAGCGACGACGCATTCGTCGAGTCGCTCTCGGCGAATGCGCTCGGTGCCTGCGAGAGCGATCGTTATTGCGCGACGAGCTTGCCGATGACCGCTTGGCGCGGCTGTTCAGGTAAATAACGAATCGTAACCGTCGACCCCGTCGCCGGCAGCGATCGATTCGACTCGATCGCATTGCGCGGCGCGATATGGCAGACCCGAACGGGTTCATTCATTCCGGTCGGCACGAAATCGAAATAAACGCGTATGCACTCGTCCAGCATGAATGGGTGCTGGATGGCAACGACCTTGCCCAAGCATGTCGCGCCGACCTGCACGATCAAGCGCTGCTTCGCCGCACGATGAGCGGCAAACGCCTGCTTGAGCGCCAGCCAAACGGTGAGTGCCGTCAGCAATCCGAGGGTCAAGGAAACTTGTTCGGGCATCGCAGAACTCCTTCTCGTCGAGGAAAGCCTGCATCGGCCTTCCCGGAGCGGCCATCAGGCAATCCCTCTGGATCGGGTCAGCCTCTCGCCAGAACGCAAGCTAGATTCCGCAGCACGCTCGACACACTGCAACAAGGGTCTTGCAATCGCTCGCCTGCCGACCATCATGTGCAGTAGCTCTCAACGGAGACGGCAATGGCGACGGGTTGGGCAGGCGACGGTGCAGTACACGATCAGATCGAAGCGACGGTCACGGACGCGGTTCGTCGTGCGCAGAGCCGTTTGCCGACTGGGCTGAGTCTGACCCACTGCGCCGAGTGCGGAGCGAGCATCCCCGAAGCGCGACAGAAGGCCATCCCCGGCGTGCGGCTCTGCATTGCGTGCCAGGAATCGCACGATCGCGAAGCCCAGAATTTCACCGGCTACAACCGGCGCGGCAGCAAGGACAGCCAACTCCGTTAGTCGCGCTTGTCGGGCGGCGCCCCGGCATCGCACTTCTTGCAATCGAGCAATCGCCCGAGCGCGGCGGCGCGACCCTCCTCAGTCACGACCCACGGCCGCAGCGTCCAGGGTGGATCGTGACGGACATGCTGGAAATGTCCGCAGGCGAGCTCTGCGACCCAGTGGTTCTCTTCATCGACATGGAATCCGGTAATCGGTTGCTGCATGTCCGCCCGCCTCGAGCCGATGATGCTCTCGCGCGGACAGGCGATCCATAGCTATGCTTCGTGTCGTCCTCGAGGGAGATTCGAAACATGGGCTACTTGATCACCGGTCTCGTGTTGTTCCTCGGCATCCATTCCGTGGCCATCGTCGCGCCCAATTGGCGCGAGCAAATGCGTCAGCGACTCGGCATCGGATGGAAGGCCATCTATGCCGTAATCGCGCTCATCGGTTTCGGACTCATCATCTACGGCTACGGCCAGGCGCGGCTGGATCCGGTTGTGCTGTACGCGCCTCCGGTGTGGACACGGCACTTGAGCGCGCTGCTGATGCTGCCGGTGTTCCCGTTGATCTTCGCGGCGTACTTACCGGGCCGGATCAAGACGACGCTCAAGCATCCGATGCTTGCCGGCACGAAGGCCTGGGCGCTCGCTCACTTGATCGCGAACGGCATGCTGCACGATGTGCTGTTGTTCGGCGGCTTCCTCGTGTGGGCCGTAGCCGATCGAATCTCGCTCAAACATCGCACGCAGCCCGATTTGAAGACCGCACCGCCGTCCAAGCTGAACGACGTCATCGCGGTCGTACTTGGCCTCATCGTGTTCTTCGTCTTCGCGCGGTGGCTGCACGTCAGACTGATCGGCGTGTATCCGTTTGCGATGTAACTTGGCACGCGTCGGAATGAGCTGCCTCGGCACTCATCTCCGACGCGCAGCCGCTTATCGAACGATGAATGCAGGGCTTAGCTCGACGTACCGAGCGCAGCTTCGATTGCCTGTTTCAATTCGTCGCTCGTCGGCTCGACTCGGCTGCCGAAGTGCGCGATCACTTTACCGTCGCGGCCGACCAGATACTTGTTGAAATTCCAGTTCGGCTCCTTGCCTGTCTTTGCGCTCAACCGCTTGAACAAGGCATTGGCCTGATCGCCCTTCACCGAAGACTTGCTGAACATCGGGAACGTCACGCCGTAGTTCAGCTTGCAGAATTCTTGGATCTCGCTGTCGCTCTCGAGCTCCTGGTTGGCGAAATCGCCGGACGGAAAGCCGAGCACCACGAGACCGCGATCTTTGTACGTCTGATAGAGCTTCTCGAGACCTTCGTATTGCGGCGTGAAGCCGCATTTGCTTGCGACGTTCGTCACGAGCAGCACCTGGCCGCCGTAGGTCTCGCAGAGGTTCTCTTCGGGACCGAGTAGACGCTTGTGCGTCACGTCGATATCGGTCGACCGGCAGTCGGCGGCCCACACGGAAAAAGCGCACAAGCTCAGCAATAAGGTCGTTACGACGCGCATCGCCGGATCCCCCTAAACGTTCTTGTCGGTCGGCATACCTTACCCCATTCGGACCCTTCGGCAGAAAACGTCGCAATCCCGGCGCTCCAGAGCGAGCGTGAGGTAGGTCTCAGGCGCATGGTGCAGGCTGTGAAATCGGTGGCGTTTCCTACTGTCGCCAGCCAAAGACGGAAGCTGCCAATGGTCGGGACATGACAATTTCTGTCCAAATCGGCCTCATGCGGAGCACGCACAACCCCCTGAATCTACATTGAGTTAACTCCTGGCACGGCCATTGCAAAAAGCCCGTGTATGGAACTCAGGTGGGATCTGTCATGAAATGCGAAGTCGTCGGTTGGTTGTTCGAGGACGCGGAAAAGCCGCAGCTCCTCGTGCGCAATGAGCTCAGCAAGGGGGATCCGCACCCTGTGAGCCTCGACTCAACGGTCGCGAATCAAGCGATTCAGACCGGCTCGTTCCTCCGCGCACCGGTCATCGATCCAGTCACCCGGCAGATGGTCGGGTTCGAATTGGAGCCGCTCCCCTCTCCTTACGTTACGTCGATCTGATCGAATCGACGTCCCGTCTGCAACACACGCTCGGTCCGAACACATGCGAGGCACACGATCGCGTGCGCCTCGCTTGTATCAACAGGGCAGGAACGTGAACGCGAGCGTGCCCATCACGAACCACAGCGCCGCAAAGATCAGTCGATAACCGAACATCAGACGGAAATCGACGCGTGCGATGCTCGCGCCCACGACGGCCCAGAACGGCGTGAGCAGATTGCCCATGTGATCGCCGACGCTCAGTGCGAGCAAGCCGCGCTGCGCCGTATGCCCCACGGATTCGGCGGCTTGCACGGTGACGAAGCCCTGAATCAGCCATTGGCCGCCGCTGGTCGGAATGAAGAACGACACGACCGTGCTGATCACGATGATCAGCAGGGCGAACGTGTACGGCGTCATGACGGGATCGAACAGCGAGACGAGAAACTGACCGACGGGCGTGAACTGAATCAGACCCGCGACGCCCGCGTATAGGTGATAGAGCAGCACGATTGGCCAGGCGAGCGCCACCGCTTCGCGCAGCGCGTGCGTGAATCGATGAATGTTGCCGTGGAGTATGAGCCCCGCCGTGAGCACGATCGTGTTCATCGAATTGATGTCGAGGCTCAAGTTCTTGACGAAGAAGTGTGTGTACAGCCATGCGAGCAGCATGACGACGAGCGGCACGATCACGAGCGGGCTGTGCTCGAACCAGAGCGCCGGCGTCAAATTGCCGGCCGGCTTGTCCTCGATCGGCTCGGCAACGCTCGCTTCGGCGGCTTGGAACTCCGAGATGGGTCGCACCTTCTTCGGCATGAACACGACGCCGACAATGATCGTCGCGATCAGAAAGCTCACGACGAGAATGATCGTTGCCGGTGCCCAGAGCGTCGTGCTGAGCGGCATGACGCCCGTGACTTCCTCGAGAAAGTGACCTGGCGTCGCCATGAGAAGCGGCGCGCTGCCCGATAATCCGAATTGCCAGATCGCGCCTGCGCCCGCGAGCGTTGCAAGTATGAACAAGAAATCGACGCGAAGACCTTTGGCCTCGGCTTGACGACAGAAGTGAATCGCGACGAGCGGCCCGAGCGCGAGCGACAGCCCCCAGTTCAAATAAGCGATCGCACCGGAAGTCAAAACTGCGCCGGCCACGACTTGCGGGACGGTGCGCGGCAATCGCGAAAGCTTGATGATGATGCCTTTGAAAAAGGGCGTGGCGCCGAGGATGAGACTGAGCACGAGGATCAGCGTCATCTGCATCGTGAAGGCGAGCAGATTCCACAAGCCTCGATAGTAGGCATCGACGGTATCGGTGAGCGAGGTGCCGATACCGAGCGACAGTGCAACGAGCACCACCAATAACAGGATGGATGTCGTGGTCGCATCCGGCACGACCCGCTCCATCACCAATGCGAGTTTGTCGACCCACGCTAATTTCTCCGGCGCCAGCGTCGAGGCCGCACTCGTCTTGTTGTCGTTCGTCGTCACCACCCACCCCCGTTACCCGATTCGAACACAGAGCACGCAGCGACGATAGTAACAAAGCTCAAGAAACGTCACGGCCGGCGGCGAGCGGCGACGCAATCGTAAACGGCGCGGTGCGCTTGGCTTCGCCTCGCATTGGACATCCACCTCGTCTTCACCTCGCTTGGACGCCCCGCCTCGCCTGGACACCCATCGCTTTACCTCCTCATCGCCTCGCCTCCTACTTGGACACCCATGTCTTCTCACATCACTTCAATCCGCGGGTCGTGGATGACTCGTGGGTGTCCAAACGTACCAGGATGTCCAAAACACGCCGTGCAGCTGGACGACTGGTGCCTAAACAACTAGCAAATTTCCGGGCGAATCGACCAGAAATTCGACGACTTGCTCGCTCGCGCGAACGCTATGGTTTGCTGGTGTTCAGCGAGCAATCCGCGCATGGGTTACGCACGCAAGAATCTCATCTGTTTGAACGACACGCCGTACTACCACGTGATGTCACGCTGCGTGCGTCGCGCATGGCTGTGCGGTTTCGATACCTATACCCAGCGCGACTACTCTCACCGCAAAGCCTGGGTCATTGACCGACTCACCCGGCTCGCTTCTGTCTTCGCCATCGACGTCTGCGCCTACGCGGTCATGTCCAATCACTATCACCTCGTCCTGCACGTCGATCGCAAGAGAGCTCAGGGATGGTCGGATCAGGAGGTGATCGACCGTTGGACTCGCGTGTTTCGCACGCCGCTGACCGTCCAGCGCTGGCAAGATGGCGAAGCGACTCAGGTCGAGGTCGAGATGGCCCGAGAGCTTGTCGCACGCTGGCGCCAGCGCTTGAGCGATGTCAGTTGGTTCATGCGCTGCATGAACGAGTACTTGGCCCGTCGAGCAAACTCCGAAGATGAATGCACCGGACGCTTCTGGCAGGGACGGTTCAACTCCCAAGCTCTGCTCGATGAGGCAGGGCTGCTCACCGCGATGGCCTATGTCGACCTGAATCCCGTGCGCGCCGGTATTGCAGAAAGCCCTGAGGAAGCCGAGTTCACGTCAATCTACACACGCATCAAAGAAATGCGCGCGGCTTCCAAGAGTCGCTCCAGCGTGCGACAACCTAAGCTACTGCCCTTCCGGGATCAGGCAAGGACCCACATGCCTGCCCTGCCCGTGCGTTTTCGGGACTATCTTGACCTGGTCGACTGGTCATGTCGCAGAGTCAAACAAGACCAATCAGGTCCGATCGACAGCCGAGTTCCACCCATTCTCGAGCGTTTGAAGATCGATCCTGACGTCTGGAGTCAATCGATGCGCGTACGAGGTAATGTCTTCGGTCGCGCCATGGGTCGGCTCGACCGTATGCGTCTGCATGCAAGATTACTGGGACAGGCGAGAATCCGAGGTCTTACTCAGGCCAGCCGTCTATTTACTATCGCATAGCCGTAAGGCGGGCACTCTTACACGAATTCCCACTCCCTCTAGGCGACGAGCACCCACTTTCTTCGAGTAAACCGGCTCCCGCCTCATTCGGGGCGGTTATCAGCCGTCATAACTGTTCGGCCTGACCCAGCTTCCCCAGCGAAAGACGAACTCGCAATCTCAGGTAGCACCGACCTCTGGGGTACCCAAACAAATTCGGTGGGTGTCCAAATCCGATAAGGTGGGTGTCCACATTAGATACGACTTCAAGTTCTGCGAACGCGCGAGATACCGGATGGGTGTCCACAAGCCACAAACCAAACAAGCCAGTCGCGGGGCGTGAGCTGATTGGTGGGTGTCCAGTCGCGGAACGTTATTGCGAATCGAGTAACGTTACCGACCGTAACTAACTGGACGTCGACCAAGGCTGCACCGCAAAGTGTGCACCTCGGTTAGAGCCCCGACGCGCATCCAAAGGTTGGTCTAGCGAATTCACCGTGAGTGCGGCTGCTCAATTCTCGAACACTTCCATGCGCACCATCGCCTTGCGGTGGTTGATCGTGGGGCATCGCTGGCTCGGCATCTTCACCTGCCTCTTTTTCTTCATGTGGTTTGCGACCGGGCTCGTCATGATGTACGTCGGGTTCCCGGAATACACGAGAGCCGAGCGCCTCAACCGGCTCGAACCCATTGATTGGAATGCCGTGCGCCTCGCTCCGGACACCGTGCTCGATGCGCTCGCTGCGATGGAGTTTCCCCGGCAGTTCCGGCTCGAGATGTCGGCTGGCGAACCGGTGTATCGAATCGGGTCGAGTGGCATCGCGGCCTATGCGATCTCCGCCACCTCCGGCCAGCCGATCCAAGACGTCACGGCTGCGCAAGCACGCGCAATCGCCGAGCGTGCGAGCGGCGCAAACGCGCGCATGGTCACGACCATCGATCGCGATCAATGGACGGTTGCCGGTACGTTCGACAGCCACAGGCCGTTGCATCGTGTCACGCTGCAAACATCTGACGGTCTCGAGCTCTATGTCTCTTCGCGCACCGGAGAGATCGTGCTCGACACGACTCGACGCGAACGCGGCTGGAATTGGCTCGGCGCTGTGCTTCATTGGCTGTACTTCACGGAGCTGCGCGCGAATCCGCCGCTCTGGAGTCAAGTCGTCATGTGGCTGTCAGGCATCGGCATCGTCGTTGCGGTCACCGGGTTGTGGCTCGGCATCGATCGGCTACGCATCAAGCGGCACGAGAACACCGTCTCCATCACACCATTTCGCGGCTGGATGGCGTGGCATCACGTCTTGGGTATCGTCGGCGGCATTTTCGTCCTCTCATGGATCTTCAGCGGCTGGCTTTCGATGGGACCGCCTGTTCCGTGGGAGCGCCCGCTCGATGCGCCGCGTCGAGCTGCAGTAATCCGCGTTCTCCTTGGCAATCCAAAGCCGATATTCCCTGCGAACATCCAAACGCTCGCACAGCATGCCGGAGACGATGTCCGCGAAGTCGCCTTCATGTGGGCCCTTGGCAAACCGCAAGTCGTGATGACGAGCGGGGACGGCCAACGACGCGTTCTCGATTCAATGACCGTTCAACCACGCACATTCGACGAAAGCGCTTGGGCGAAGCGCCTGCAAGGAATCATGCATCCCGCAAAGCTAGAATCGGTGGAGCGACTGACGAGCGAGGATGCCTATTGGTATTCGCGACGAGACCCGAGAACGCTGCCGGTCTTACGGTACAAGTTCACGGACGAAGAAGGCACGTGGATTCACATCGATCCAGCAACGGGACAGCTCGTCGGCTGGCTTCGCAGAAGCGATCGTATCCACCGCTGGCTCTTCAACGGCCTGCACAGCTTGGATTTTCGATGGCTCGTCTCGAACCGTCCGCTCTGGGACATCCTGATGTGGGTTCTGAGCGCCATCGGCATTGCCATTTCAACGACCAGCATCGTGATCGGCTGGCGCGCCTTGCGCCGGTAGGACACCCGACCAGAGACATACTTGAAAGCGGCCGCAAGCCACGCCGAAACCGCATATTGGAACGTTCGCACGACTACGGGCACGGCTTTCAAGGCATTCCCATACACCGTATAGTCCCCACCGACTGGCCTTGGTTGCTATTGGCGAGCGCTCGAGAACAGGGGGGGACCTATGACTGTCGTTCGATCGTTGCTTCTTGCGAGCGTGGCCTGCCTCGTTGCAGCGTGCTCGACCACTCCACCCACACCCGCTGCCCAGAAAGCCGATGTTCCGAACGTTGCTGGCGACTGGACGCTGACGATCGAAAGTCAAATGGGCTCGCAAGACACCAAGCTTTCTCTCAAGCAAGCCGGCACAGCGCTCACCGGCCTCTTCGAATCGCCGATGGGGTCCGCCGACTGCACAGGCGAGCTCGACGGCCAGAACATCAAATTCGGTTTCGACTTCGACGCTCAGGGCATGTCCTTGCGCATCGACTTCGTCGGCACAACCGACGGCCAGTCGATGAAAGGAACGGCCATTTTCGGCAGCTTCGGCGAAGGGACGTTCGTAGGGAAACGCATGTAACGCCGTCGCGATGCGCAGCGCGTCAGCTGCGCATCGCGACATACTCTTGGTAGAGCTCGGTTACGACGCGGCTGGCTGCGCTGTCGATTGCCAACAAGCGGGCGTGCCCGGCCTTTCGATGCACGCCGTTGCCGATGCGCTCGGCGCCATATCGATGGCGCTGTGCCACCACCCGAAAGATAGGGCGGCGTTAACGGCGCGTCGCGGGACGACCGCGATGCGCAATTCGAGCTCACCGTCCGAGCGCTGGTCGAAGGGCCGCACAAGCGTTTGCGTGCCGCCATGCATCGCGTACAACGCAACAATACCTCGACGCCGAAACTCGCCGCTCATCCCAATGCGCGAAACGGAGGTTTCTCGGCGCTCTACTCTCCGCACAGTGCACGAGACAACCTTCGTCGCTGACGACTCGCACCTGTAGCGTCTGCGAGGACGACGCTGTCACTCACTACTCGCCATTCACTTGCCGTTGGGGCTCGATTGCCGCGAGAAAGGGGTGTCCGCACGGCGCAGAAACGCTAAGCTCCCGGTTTATTCTCTGGATTTCGGAGCTCGACGGGATGTCTCGAGTATCGCCTCCGGCGCCGATCGACTTTTCCGGCCGCGTCATCATCATCGGCTGCGGCAGCATCGGCCAGGGAATTCTGCCGTTGATACGGAAACACATCTCCTTGGAAGGCGAGCGCCAGCTCGTCGTGCTTTCTGCAGACGAGCAAGGCCGGAAACTCGCCGAAAAATGTGGGGCGCATTTCGAGCATGCTCACTTCACGCCGAAGAATCACCGCCAGATCCTGAAGCGCCACGCCAAACCCGGAGATTTGGTACTCAACCTGTCCGTCAATGTGTCGAGCCTCGACCTGATTCGCTACTGCGCGGACAAAGGGATTCTCTACGTCGACACATCGATCGAACCGTGGCCGGGCGTCTATGCGAATCCGATGTTGGACATGCGTTCGCGCACGAACTTCTTGATTCGCGAGAAGGCGCTACAGCTTTCGAAAGAGCTCGGACCGAATGCCCCGACTGCCGTCGTCGATCATGGCGCGAACCCTGGGCTCGTTTCTCACTTCGTCAAGCGCGCTTTGTTGGATTTGGATCGCACGTTGCGCAAGGGGCATGCGCGGCCGACTTCGCGCGAAGAGTGGGCCATGCTCGCGCGCGATCTTGGCGTCACCGTGATCCAAATTGCGGAGCGAGATACGCAGGTGAGCGATGTCGCGAAACGACACGGAGAGTTCGTCAACACATGGTCGATCGAAGGGTTCGTCGATGAGCTGATGCAGCCTTGCGAGGTATCGATCGGCGTGCACGAGCTCAAGTTGCCGAGACGCGGTCGGCAACATCGTCGAGGATCGGGAACGCTCTACCTGCCTCGGCCAGGATGCGGGACGTTCGCGCGCAGCTGGACACCGTCCGTCGGCGGCTACCAAGGCATGCTCATTTCGCACGATGAAGTGTTCTCGATCGCAGATTTCCTATCTCTGCGAGAGGGAGGTCGCTTCACATATCGACCGACCGTCATGTTCGTCTATCACCCATGCGACGACGGTATGCTCTCGGCACTCGAGCTCGAAGGGCGCGGCTGGACGATGCAGCCAAACAGCCGACGTTTGGGGCGAGATATTACGGATGGAATGGATGAGCTTGGCGTACTGCTCGCCGGGCACGCAAGGAACGCATATTGGTTCGGCTCGCAATTGACGATCGACGAAGCGCGCCGCCACCTCGAATTTGCCAACGCGACGACCGTTCAGGTCGTTGCTGGTGCGCTCGCGGCGGCGGTCTGGGCGATCCGCCATCCCCGCTGCGGCCTCGTCGAGCCGGACCAGATCGACCACGAAGAATGTCTCGCCGTCGCCGCACCCTATCTCGGCAAGCTCACCGGCGCCTTCACCGATTGGACCCCTCTCCAGGGCCGCGGCGAGCTATTCCCCGAAACGCTCGACGTCGACAGCCCGTGGCAGCTCCAGAACATCCGCGGGCGGCAGTGGGTCGCCTGACCGCAGAGTTCTTGGGCGTCTGGACACCCACTCCCCCTTAGGACGCTCGGATTCTGGACACCCACCCGGAGTCCGGATTCTGGACACCCACCCTTAGAGGCCGGAGTTCTGCGGCCTAGCGGCCGGAGTTCTGGACACCCACTCGTTGTGGCGATTTGGACCCGACTCGTGGCGGCCTGCCCGCCCGCGATCTTGGGCATCACCAGTTTGGACATCCAACATCAGCCCTTCCTGACCCTTCACCGTGAGCTCCACGGCCTGAATCGGGCGGGCCGGACGCTTGCCGGCGAGGTAGGTGGGTGTCCAAACGCCTCCATCACACCAGAGGCGGGTGTTCAAGCGCGCAGCGACAGCGGATCAGGGTGGTGGGTGTCCAAAATGGGGTGATGGGGGGGTGATGGGGTGATGGTGGGTGTCCAATGATGACGTGGACCGTGAGGTGGGTGTCCAAAACGAAGGGAAAATCCGTGTGGAGACACGCGTTTGCATCGAAACGAGCGCGGCCCACCCTTCAAAAATGCGCGCCAGTACCGGGCCAAATCGCGCCATTTCGGACATCCTTGTCGAGGTGCAACTGGCAGGTTGGATCAGAACTAGAAACCAGAACTAAGCCGCCGTCACAGTTGCGCGACAGCTCGCACGATGTGATCGCACAGAGTTCCAATGATCAGCGCACCCGTTTCAGCCGCCACTCCGGGCATTCCGCACGACGTCTTCGACACGCACAACCTCCCGCAGCACGAGCGCTTCGAGATTTGGCGCGCGAGCGTGCTGCCTTTGTTCGAGCCCGAGCTGGAAGAAACGTCGCCCGACGGATTCTTTGCTCGCGTCGACGGATTCAATTTGCGGCGCGTCTTCATTTCGCTCGCCGAGTTTTCCGGCCAACGCTACGTGCGCCGTAACGGACATCGCGCAGACGACGGTGCCGATCATCTACTCCTGCAGATCTACCTTACCGGCGGCTATGTCGGTTACAACGGCTACCGAAAAGTGCAAATCGGTCCCGGAGATATCAGCTTGCTGGATCTGGGGCATACGCTCGAAAGTATCGCCGACAGCTCGAGCACGATCTCCGTAGTGATTCCTCGCGAGGTGATGTTTTCGTTCGTGCATCCTGAGCATTTGAGCGTCGGCTGCGTCATTCCCGCGCGCTCCCCGGTCGGCAGGATTCTCGGCAATCACCTCACGAGCGTTTGGCGCGCGTTGCATTCGGCATCCGTCGACGACGACGATCCGATCTGTCACACGCTGCTCGGTGCAGTGGCCGGCGCCTTCGCGGCCTATCGTGGCGGCACCCACTCAGAATGTATATCGGACAGCACCGTGCTCGATGCAATGTGCGCATACATCGAGCGCAACCTGCCTACCGAGAATCTCACGCCCGAGCAGCTTTGCCGACGCTTTGCATGCTCGCGCGCGCGGCTGTATCGCCTGTTCCGGCCGCTCGGCGGCGTGGCGACATACGTTCGCGAGAGGCGGCTCAAGCGGTGCCTTCGCGCGCTCTGCAAACAGCGCACTTCGCACCATACGATCCATGAAATCGCAGCGCACTGGGGCTTCCAAAGCCCAAGCCACTTCTGCCGATCGTTTCGCAGACAGTTCGGCATGACGCCGAGCGAAGCGCTGGAACGGGCTCGCACGCAGGGCGATGCGAGCACCATGTCCCAGCGATGCCTATCTTCACCCCACCCGGCCTTCCACGACTGGATACGCCAGCTCTAAGGCTTTTCGACCGCAAGGCGTCGCACGCCCACGTTCGGATCGAAGAAGCGCCCGGCCACGAGAATGCCGGCGAGGCCCGCTGATTCGCTAAGATTGACCGGATGAACGCACTCGATTCCCTGTTCTCGCCGCTTCGAGACTATCCCTGGCTGATGACAGCGCTGCAGCTCGCGGCGCTCATGCTGGTCGTTTGGCTAGCCAACACAGCCACGCGGAAGCTACTCGTCCGGGCGATCACACGAACGGCCAAGCTCGCACCGACGATTTGGGACGATGCACTGCTGGGACGCGGCGTCATCGCCCGCCTGGCCAACGTCGTACCCGCGCTCGTCGCCTATTACGGCATCAATTTCGTCGAGGGCTTGCCGGCGAATGCCGTGCTCATCGTGCGCGGCGTCGCGAGCGCGTACGTCGTCCTGACGATCGCCCTGGCGCTATCGAATCTCCTGAACGCAGTCGGCGCCATCTACGAGCAGCGCGATCCGGAGCGCGCTCGCGCCCGTCCGATCAAGGGCTATCTGCAAGTCGCGAAGCTCGTGATCTTCATGATCGCGGGCATTCTCATCGTTGCCACGCTGTTCAATCGCGATCCGCTGATCTTGCTCTCCGGCTTGGGCGCAATGACCGCGGTATTGATGTTGGTCTTCAAGGACACGCTGCTGTCGCTCGTCGCGAGCATTCAGCTTTCGACGCATGACATGTTGCGCGTCGGCGATTGGATCGAAATGCCTCAGCTCAACGCCGACGGCTACGCCATCGATATTTCGCTCCATACCGTCAAGGTCCAGAACTGGGACAAGACGATCACGACGATCCCGACCTGGCGGCTCATCAGCGAAAGCTACAAGAACTGGCGCGGCATGTTCGAATCCGGCGGTCGGCGCATCAAGCGCGCGCTGTATATCGATCAGACGTCGGTACGCTTTCTCGCGCCGGAAGAGCGGCAACGGCTTCGCCGCTTCGCATTGATCGACGAGTACTTGGATCGAAAGCAGGCCGAGCTCGAGGCCTACAACGCCAAGCTGATCGCCGAAGGCAAGGATCCTGTGAATACGCGCCGCGTGACGAACATCGGAACGTTCCGCGCATACGTGCAGGCCTACCTGCAGAATCATCCGCGCATTCACAAGGACATGCTCATCCTCGTGAGACAGCTTCAACCCGGCCCTACGGGCTTACCGCTCGAAGTTTATTGCTTTACTTCGACGACGGCCTGGGTCGAGTACGAAAGCATTCAAGCCGACATCTTCGACCATCTGTACGCCATCCTTCCCGAGTTCGACCTGCGCGTGTTCCAGCAGCCGAGCGGCGAAGACGTCAAACAAGCGATCGCAACGTGGAAACAGTCCGCCGACGATGCCGTTCTACCGCTCCCTCGCAACATCGGCATCGAAGCGCGCGCGATCGAGGAGTAGGAACTCGATTCACATGCCGGCGGGACACATAGAAGGTTGTGTGTCCGACTAACAAGCGTTCGGCGCAGTGCGATCTCAGACGACATGCGTTGCCGTTCCCGCGACAATGTACCAGGTCACGAACAATCCGCTGATCAATGCCCCTGGCAGCTCGCTGTTCGTGCGTCGCCAAGCGAATACGGCGATGAGCGCGACGATGAGCATCAGCGGCAGGAACTGAATCGAAATGATCGCATTCAGCGCCTGCGACGGCACGAGCAACTGCCCAGTCACGAACAACGGCGCGTACTGCACGATGATGAAAAGCAGGAATCCGCCTGCGAGCGCCGCGATGGCCGACAAATAGACGCGCCTCGGAGAATCGCCCTTCACCGCGACGAATCCGCGCAATGCACGGAACGCAACGAAGAAGAACGCAGTGAACGGAATCAGATACGTCAGAAATATCGGCACGCGATCGGCGCTCAACAACTTGAGCGCGACGACCCAGAAACGGAAATCGATCTCGAAGAAATAGTCGGCGAACAGCAACGAAGCATACCCGATTCCCGTCGTCGCGAGCGCGATGCCGATCGAGCGCCACCATTGCAGCGGCGGACGAGTCGCCTCCGGCTTGAACAGCAATCGCCCGAGCGCGAGCGTGATCGCCGCGTTCAGAAGCGCCCACGCCATGATCTGATTCGTGATGCCTTGCGGAAACCATGCGGACGCCCGCAACCATCTCGCGCCGAGACCAAGGAAGTGATAGTAAGTAGCCACCGGCACGAGCGCGCTCAGGGCGAGCGCCAACCACCATTTGGCATCGCGCCGCTCGCGCGCGAACGTTCCTTGACTACGCAGGGGTGCAAACGCCGGCAACGTGAGCAGCCAATCGAATGCGCCGAGCAGTACGGCAACGAAACCTATTAACGCGATCAGCGTGCCGATCTCTTTCCAGATCCAGATTTGATCGTCGCGATTGCGGGGCGTCCCGCCTTCTAGCGTGCGCTGGAACCATTCGATGCTGTCGCCGATAGCCTCGAACGACAAATGATCTCCAGGATGTGTTGTGCCCGGCGTGTAGAGAATGCGTGCGTTTCCTTCTTCGATCGAACCGTACAAACGACCGGGTTCGACCGGCTGATCCGTGCCGAACAACTCGAGCAGCTTCGGGCTATGCGTGACCTCTGCAGCACGCGGCACGCCCCACATGAGCTGGCTGAACTCATCGTACTTGCTGAACACGACCGCTAGATTGCGCGGAAACGTCGGGTCGCCTGGCGGCGAGAACAACGTGCGCGTCGCCGAGCCTTCGAGCACAACGGATTTGTAGCCATCCGGATTGGCAAGCGCCGCAGCAAGCACTGCGCCACCGCCCATGCTGTGGCCTTCAAGACCGATATTGTCCTTATCGACGACGTCGAGGCTGCGCAGATAGTTGAGTCCCGCCGGACCGCCGTAGCCGTCGGCGAAGGCAGGCCCCGCGCTGTAGCCGTGTCCGGTCTGATCGAGCGCCAATACGACATAGCCGCGACGCGCATACTCGATCGCAAATCCAGCCTGCGTCTCGCGCGAATTGATGTAGCCGTGAACCGCGAGGATGCCCGGTGCCGGTGTCTGCGCCGTTGCATTCGGCGGGATGTACAGCAAGCCGCTCATCGGTTTGCCGTTCGTGCCGTTGAACCGAACGTCCTGAATCCGAATGCCGCCCGACGTCTGAACGAAATGCGCGAGCAAGCCTCCGACGAGAATGGCGAGCCAACCGAACACAAGAACACGCCGCGAAGAATTCACGTCGCCCCCCCAATCTTCTTTTCCGCCGAACCGGCGACAGCCGACAGGTCGTACGCCTTATTGGTTTATATTTCGATGTGCCGGCCGCGAGCCTAAGTCGGGCGCTGATCGATGTCTATCCACGATCGCAAAAACTCGTCAAACCTGCTGTCATCTGCGATTGCCCGCACGATCCGACGGTCATTTCCCAATTTTGTTTCTCGCGCAACAAACGAATGAACAACCAGGACGTTGATCTCCTCGTCATCGGCGGTGGTATCAACGGCGTCGGCATCGCACGCGATGCCGCGGGGCGCGGTCTTTCGGTGCTGCTGGTCGAACAAGACGACCTCGGGCAACACACCTCGAGCGCGAGCACCAAGCTGATTCACGGAGGACTGCGCTATCTGGAGTACGGCGAGCTTGGCTTGGTGCGCGCCGCGCTCATCGAACGCGAACGCATGCTGAGCATCGCGCCGCATCTGGTACGGCCACTCGAGTTCGTGCTCCCGCAGACGGAGCTGTCGCGGCCGAGCTGGATGTTGCGGCTCGGGCTTGCGCTCTACGATCGGCTGGGAGGACCAAGCCGCCTCGGGCGTTCGCGCTCCTTACGAATCGACGGAGCGTATCGCGAAGGACTGCAATCGCGGGTGCAGCGAGGTTTTGCGTACTGGGATTGTCGCGTCGACGACAGTCGGCTCGTCATTGCCAATGCTCTCGATGCCGCAGCTCGCGGGGCACGCATCCGCCCTCGCACGCGGTTCATCGGTGCATCACGCGAACGAGACGGTTGGCGATGCACGATCGCTGACGCGCATACGGGAGATGCAGAAACAGTGCGCGCGCGTGTGCTGGTCAATGCGGCAGGTCCATGGGTCAGCGAGATCTTGCACCAGCGTCTCAACATCGAACGCAAGAAGACGGTACGGCTCGTCAAAGGCAGCCACATCGTCGTACCGCGACTTCACGTGGGATCGCATGCGTTCATGCTCCAGAACCCGGATCGCCGCATCGTTTTCGTAATCCCTTATGAAGGACGCTTCTCGCTGATCGGAACGACGGAAGTTGCGGTGCCGTCGCCCGACAGTCCGGAGACCATCAGTCCGGAAGAAGTCGACTATCTGTGTGCAAGCGTGAATCGTTACTTCGAACGCCAGCTCACAACTGATGATGTCGTGTGGACTTACAGCGGCATTCGCCCGCTATTCGAAGATGCAGCCAAGAACGCAACCGCCGTCACGCGCGACTATGTGCTCGACCTCGATGCGGCACACGGCCACGCCCCGCTCTTGTCGATTTTCGGCGGCAAGATCACGACCTATCGCAAGCTCGCCGAACAGGTGTTGCAAAAGCTCGCGCCCTTCCTTCCAGCTGCAGGCAAGCCGTGGACGGGAGATGTGCCATTGCCGGGCGGCGATTTCGGCGGCGCGCGTCTCGAAACGTTCATCGCCGAGTTGGAAGTTCGTTTCCCGTTTCTCACGCACGCATTCGCCGAACGGCTCGCACGTGCGTACGGGACGCGAGCGCAGGAGATCCTGCGTGGCGCGTACACACCGGACGATCTCGGTACGCGCTTCGGCGCGGATTTGTATCAGGCCGAGGTCGACTATCTCATCGAGCACGAATGGGCACGCACCGGCGACGACGTGCTGTTACGGCGTTCCAAGATGATTCTGCACTTGTCGCAGGACGAAGCGGAGCGTGTGAGAGAGTACGTGGCGAGCAAAAGCGCAGCAGTTGACAGTTGATAGCTATGCGTCGCCCGGCGACGCACGCCTGGCGAAAGCGAAGTGCGGGTCCTGCCAGAGGATAAATCGTTAGCACCGATCGATGATCGGCACACGCCGCTATCCACTATCGACTATCAACTCCCAACTGATCGGGCCGCCTCGCGGCGGCCCGATCGCATCGATTACTCTGTGTTCCGCGGTGGAGGTGCGATGTACGTGTTCTCGAGGCCACCGACTCTTCCTTCTAGCGGCGTACCGAGCATGAGATAGCCCTTGCTCTCTGCCGTCCAAGCAGGCCATTCGATCAAGCCGGGCACGCTCGGATTACCCGTCCTGGCGAACTGCGCCCAGATCGTCGCCGCTTGATCGGCGACCTTCAAGTCTTGATCGTCGTGGGCCGGCAGCTTCACGGAGCAGCCGCCGCCGCGCGCGAGACCTTGCGTCGTCGGCGACGACAGGCCAATCGGAATGGCGCCGAACACGTAAGTGAGCTCGAGACCGTGGAACGCGACGCAACCTTTTTCTTCGCGCCAACCGAGCGGCAGTTGCGTGAAGTTGTAAACGTAAGTCGGTGCCACCTTGCTGTGCAGATCAGCCATCTGCGGCACTGACGTTTGGAGCATGGCTTCACCTTGATTCGCACCGACGATCAAAGGCACGGCGCGCTGCTTGCCTGCTTTGAACTGATCGTGAACGGGCTCCGGAATGACATAGCCATCGACGACGGGGCTGGCGCGGAAGCCGACCTCTTGCTTACGCGCAGTCTCGAGAACTTGCTCCCAGCTCACCGCGCGCATTTGTGCGAGCACGTCGGGTCCATCCTCGATGCCAAGTGCGGCTTGAAGCCTCACACCCATCGCCTCTGCATCTGCAAGTTTGAGCGACCGATCGACCGTCGCGAGCGCAGAACCGCTTTCAACGATCGCTTTGTGGAACAGACCTTCCGTTAGCGGAGAAGCCATTTGCGAAATGACCTTCGTGCCGCCGCCCGACTCGCCCATGATCGTCACATTGTTCGGGTCTCCACCGAATGCCGCGATGTTGTCGCGTACCCATTCGAGCGAAGCCTTGAGATCGAGCGTACCGTAGTTCCCGGATGAACCCGTCCCGGATTCTTTCGTCAGCTCAGGATGTGCGAGATAACCGATCGGACCGAGACGGCTGTTCACCGTGACGAGCACGACGCCTTTGTTCGGCAACGTCGGATGGTTGTAGGTCGTCGAGTTACCGGTACCCGACGTCAATCCGCCGCCGTGGAAGAACACGATCACGGGACGCCCTTCATCCGCAGTCTTCGCCGCGGTCACGACGTTGAGATACAGACAGTCTTCAGAGATCGGCGAACTCGAGCCCATGCTGCTCTGGCCTTGCGGGCAGCGATTCGGCCATTCGGTTGCATCCCGCACACCTTCCCACGGTTGAACGGGTTGTGGCGCCTTCCAACGCAAATCGCCGACCGGCGGTGCTGCATATGGAATGCCTCGATAAATGTATGCGGTGACGTTCTCGAGCTCGGTAACGGTCGTGCCGCGAACGGCGCCGTATTTCGTTTGCACGATCTCGCCGATCGTCGCAGGCGCCTCCATCGATTGATCAGCGCCGCCGCAAGCCGCGAGCAGCACTGCAGCCAAAGAGCATGTAACTTTCCTGTACATCTCGATCCCCCTTCGCTGGCTGTGAGACTGTTCTTATGAAAGGGGGCTAACCGTACCTCCAATCTTCGTGAAGCTCTACCCCTGCAACGGCCGGTATCGATCCGCAGCGCGCCAGGAATGTTTAGAATTGTTTGCGCTCTCAACCTTCGTCATGCGAATGCAGCTAAGAGCTTGAGCGGCGTGCGCTCAGCCGCTTGCGTTGATGGATCCACGAGAGTCATCCACAAGACCACACCGCGTTGAACGTCACACCAGTAACGTGGCATTGACATCGCATTGACGCTACGCCCACGAGACCGACGATCGAGCACGATCGCGCTAAGCGTCGCCAGGCTTCTCGAGAATGCAGGTGATACGGTGCAGGAAAACCTCCTCGAGAACCGGGATGCGTGCGAGCGGCGCGAGGCCAGCGGCAACCGCTTTGTAAAGAGCGCTCTTGGAAGCATTTCTACCGATACTGCCGAGCGCTTTCCGACTGAAGTGACGAACACGCCAAGGACGTTCCTTCAAATACTTTCGGAAGCGTGCCAGCGTCGTACCGTTGATCGTGTTGCCGCGTTCCCAAGCTCTGAGCTCGGGCGTATCGCGGCGATACCAATCGGCGGCAGACCCCCGCTCGTTCAGAATTTCGCAATACGCACGCACTAGCGTTCGCCCGGTGAACAAACATTGCAAACCGGGGCACCGTGTCACCAACGAAAGGTGATGCTCTAGCGGCTGAAAGTAGCTGGGAAAGACCAACAAGAAGAGTCCTCCCGGTCTCAGCACGCGATAGCACTCGCCAAGTGCGGCAGGCACGTTCTGCACGTGCTCGAGCACATCGAATGACAGCACGGCATCGACGGAGGCGTCCTCGAGCGGCAAGGCCTCAGCGAAACCGACGTGAAACTCGCCCGGAATGCCGCGACGCGCAGCGAAGATGCGAGCGGCTTCGATAAAGACATCATCGACGTCGACACCCGTGAGATGCGCAAGCTCATAACGCTCGAACCACGCCACTCCGCGTCCGCCGGTGAAACAACCTAGGTCCAAAATTCGCTTGTTTGCGAGCAGAGGACGCAGATCGATGCCGAAGTAATGATCCCAGGGATATTCGATCTCGCTGCGATACTTGGCTTCCGCCGATTGCTCCATCAATCGCCGGCGCTCGTCCTGCGTACCCCTCGTAAACCGCGGATGTTGGAAGATCTCTTGCAGCTCTCCGGCGCTTGCGTCGGGCGAAGCCGGGAACCGCTCGCACAGTTTCATGACGGATTTGGCGATCTGCACGGTCAGCATGTGTGAGGTCCCTGTTCCATGCTCAGACGGCGAGTGCAGGCCCAACGTACGTGAATCGCCTGAAGTTGCATGCACCGGCCCGTTCGGCCGTCGC
>CALEKY010000040.1 GCA_937902995.1 uncultured Sinobacteraceae bacterium | reverse complement strand
TGATCAAGGCAGATCCCACCTTACAACACTGTCCGAAAATCGGGGGCCACTTCTTTCCGGTAGCCTGCGAGTTCGCAAATCGCGAACTGGCTCTCGCTTCGTGTGGCCGGACAGCGCGTGGACCATGCAGCGCGCGAATCATTAGAATGCGCACAATCATGGCAGCTGCGTATCAGCCCAAACCGGAAGTCGTCCACGTCAGGGTGTGCGGCAAAGTGCAGGGTGTCGGTTACCGGCGCTGGCTGCACAAGAAGGCCACTTCCAAGGGTATTCAGGGCTGGGTCCGCAATGTGGCCGACGGATCGGTAGAGGCGTTACTGGCCGGGCCGGCCAGCGCGGTCGAAGAAACTCTCGAATCGATGCGGGTAGGCCCCGCACGCGCTTCGGTCGACTTCGTCAGAGCGCGTCCCCTCGATGCGCCGCCGAAGCCGGTCAACGGTTTCGAGGTGCGCAAATCCACCGACGATTCTCCGCCCGGCGCCCGCGGCAAGAAGGCCGACAAGCTCTTCGCCAAAGTGCACGAGCAATTGATCACGAGGAACTCGAAGAATCCGTTGAGCCTGACGCTCGAAGGCGAGCGGTACTGGCAACAGGGATTCCTGGCCGACAAGATCCGGCTATACGACACGTCCCGCTACGAGCTTCGCTCGTACTTGAGCGATATCCAGCGCGAGATGACCAAGCTGATCAACGGAGCCGCGCAGTGGACGCTCAATGACAAGCTGGGATTCGAGCTCGCCTTCGGTGATGTCCTTCGCACTCCTTCCGCCGAGCTCCTGGTGGAAATGGGCTATGTTTGGTGCCGACACGACGGCGGCGTCGTTCCGCCCGGGAAATACTTCGCCAAACCCGTATTCGGAGGAGGAGGCGGCGGGGTGTTCTCCGTCTCCTTCGACGGACGCACGGTGAAATTCCGAGGACGGAAGGCACTCTGGCCGGAATTCGTCGAGCACCTCAGATCCTTGAAGAAGGGATACCTCTTGTGTCGGAAGGTCGAGCAACACGACAAGCTCGCGCGCATATATCCAGGCTCGACCAATACGATACGAGTTCTGATGTGCCGCGAGCTGGAAACCTCGGCACCGATCGTCGCCGCGGCGGTTCTGCGAGTCGGCTCAGACTCGAGCAAGGGCGTAGACAACTTTTCTCGGGGCGGTACTTCGTTTGCCGTGGACATCTCTTCCGGCACCATTGGCTTGGGCTTCACCAAGCGCGACGGCAGAAGCCGGCCGTACGAACGCCATCCGAGTACCGATTATCTCGTCACGGGCGAGCGCATCCCGTTTTGGCAGGAAACGCTATCGACTCTCGAGACGACTTTTCGACAATCCAAGCTGCGCTATGTGGGATGGGACGTCATCGTGACCGAGGCAGGTCCCGTAGTCCTCGAGGGAAACAACTACAGCGACGTCCATCTTCTTCAAGTCCATCGCCCGTTGTTGACCGATCAGAGAATCGAGGCGTTCTATCGGCACTATAACGTTCTCGACTGGAACGTGAGACCCACTTGATCCCGCCCCTCTCCTGGGCTCACGCCGGAAACGCGGCAGCGGCCCCACCTCCCCGGACTGCGCTTCGCCCCCCCCTGGATCGAACGCGAGGAATCTGCATTCCTCCTCTTGCAATCGTTTGCCAATGAGAGTGGACACGCGCCATCGGACCCGACGTTATACTTACTAAGGCGTCCTATATTCGCGATCCAGGCGATGATCGATCTTGTTCCGCACGTCGAAGTCCGCACTTTTCACGAGGCGCTCGAAACGAGCCTTCCGCAACAGGTGGCGGACCGTCTTCGCCCAGCGCTTCGCGCGCTGAGCTTCTCAGAGCACAAGCCGACGGTAAAGCTCATTGCGCAGCGAATCGGCTTTACGGTACCGGAAACCTTCGTCTCCGGGCACGGGCTTAAGGAAAGTCTCGACGCGCTCGCGGAGCGACGCGCGACTCGGTTCTGCATCAAGCCCGTCGCCGGCAAGAACGGCCACTGCGTACGTTTGCTCGAGTATCGAGGCAACGGCGCCTACTTCGATCTCGCCTGGAGAAAGACCTTTTCGAGAGAAGAGCTCGTCGAGAACCTCGAAACCGAATATGTCGAACGACGAATAGATCGAAAACGCGTTGCGGGACGCAGTTTCCGCGGCCAATGGATGGCCGAGGAAATCGTGGCCGGCAACCGAGCGGACGAGTTACCGGACGATTTCAAGTTCTACACCTTCTATGGCGAGATCGTCTGCGTCTTACAGAAGCGCCGCATCTTCTCGAACAGCGAGAAGGTCACGAACCTCTACAGGTGGTACGACGCCTCGTGGCGCCCGATCCATACCGGCAAGTATTCGCCGGACCCTACATTGGAACCGCCGCAGAACGCCGATACCGTTACGTCGCTCGTACGAGAGGCATCGAGACGGTTACCGATTCCGTTTTGCCGCATCGACGTGTATCTGGACGGCTCCCGCGTCGTCGCAGGAGAGCTCACCAGGAAACCGGGTGGTGCCAACAAGTTCAGCGCGACCTTTTCCAGAACGCTGGCCGCCGCATATAACGACGCCCTACGCCGAATCGTACAAGACATCGACGCTGGGAATCTCGACGACATCCTTTCGTTGTACGCCTTCGACGCTCCCGTCAGATCTTGAGCTACTCTTCGCGAGCGTCCGTCACGCGGCGATGGCGCGTCAGCTCGCGGGCGCGTTCGTGAGAACGCCCTCCTCTTGGGCTTCGCAGAACTCGTCTCGCTTGATCCCCTTCAACGAATGCGTCCGTCCTCCGAGATTCCAATACGGCCTTATTCCATAGTCGAAGCGGAATACCGGTTTCAATTGATACTTGCAACATGCCGCCTCGACGAGCGAATCGAGATCCCGCTCATCACCCAACCGGCCAGCCAAGACGATCGGCCACAAACGCTCACCGTCCAGGACCTCGCTCGGCCCGTACGGCCACGGATAGCCAGCATGAGCGATCAACCAATCTCTCGCCCGACGAAGACGCGAGCCAATCCAGGGGTGAGTTTCCGTCAGCGATACTCCCCATCGCACTGCAAGCTCGAGCAAGGTCGTCCATCCTTGCAAGTTGAGGCAGCAAAAGTGCGCCGACCTAGGCAACGCAAGCTCCTCCACCTGGATACCTCGCTCGTCGAATTGACTCGAGGCTCTCTTTTCCAGCCTCTCGATGACTTGCCAAACGATTTTCGTCTCGCCAAGGTATTCAGCGAGCGCACCGAGCCGCAAGTCGTAGTATGTCCCCACGTGGTTCGTCGCGGCGCGAGCCCTCTTTCCCGCCGGTGACGCAACGAGCCAGTCAATGTGGTTGGCCAACCGGCGTTTCAGAGCCTCCAGGGTCTTGCCCGTGAGGGTGGACTCGAGCATTCGAACCGCGTCCAACAGGAAGCATAGCCGCCCGTAATCGATGATTTCGGCCTTACCCTCGCCAACGCCCCCCCCGCATAGCAGTCCCGGAAAGTCGGCCGATGCATCGTCCTCACAGAGAATCTGTAGCAGACCCGCGGCGTGAGCCGAATACTCTTCCTTTCCGGTAATCCAACGCGCCAGAGCCAGCACGAACACGTCGTCGGCGACCTTGCGATCCGCATGCTCGGCGGGCTCAGGCGAAGCGGAAGCGTTCCTGTACGTGGCATCGACGGCCGGTCGTGCCGCGCTGTTCCGGGCTCGCAGCAAGATGCGCGACGCGTCGTTCTCCAGCCGCGCAGCCAGGCTCGTCAGGTGCTCGCAGCATGCGAGCTCCTCGACCTGCTCTCGCTCAGTTACGATGGCCTTGGCATCGCAAGACAGCAGGCTCAGCGTCAGCGGATCCGTTCGTTGCGGCCTGGTGTCGATATCCAGCTTGGGCGCGGGCGCCGATATTCCCAGATATGGGCGAATGCGGGCTGCATGGCGTTCGTAGCTATACTTCTCTCTGACCTCCGCTTTGCCTTTCTCGACCTGCCGCGCATAAAGAGAACGATCGCGGATCAGCTCGTCGACAACTTCGAGGGCATTCTCGGGGGGCGCGTACAGCGCAGCATCGCCGAACACGGTTCGATAGGCAGGCGGCAACACCACCGGCACTCCGGCCGCCATCGCCTCGATGATCACCCGGCCGAAGGACTCGACCCACTGCGGATGAGTGTAGTAGACGAATACATCGAGGTTCGCCAGAAAGTGTAGAAGTCAATACTTGATCTGACAGTCTGCGTTTTCTCTCCGAGTGTCG
>CALEKY010000039.1 GCA_937902995.1 uncultured Sinobacteraceae bacterium | reverse complement strand
ACCGCGCTCCTCAAGCGCCAAATCCAAGCGCTCAGTCAGCGTGATCGCCGTGTCGAGGTGCTCACCGCTGCGAACGTCAGCGTGCGCCACGACGTAGCCGGCATCGTTTGGGGTGAGGCGGGTAGTGCGGTCGGTCGTCATCCCGTGATGTGTGTAGTTCATTGATCCAGCTCCATGACCTCGCCGCAGTATTCGCGGACCGCCTGATCGACGAGGCGCCCAAGCTCTGCGGTGTTGCCAGCGACGAACGCCGCTCGAATCTGTGGGTACAGCCGATGCTCGTTGACGGCCTCGCCGAGCAACCCCTGCTGGTACGTTTTTTGGGTCCACCATTCCTCGATGGCTTCCCGCTGCTCCTGGGCGGAGAGGTCGCAAAATCGCGGCGGCTCTGGCTCGCAGCGGGGCCCGGAGATTCCCCGCAGGGCGACGTCGAATGCGTCAAGGACAGGCATTGCTGCGCTCCGTATTCGGTTCTGGCGCAGAGAGTACCCGCAGGTACATACCCGAGTCAATACCCGCAGGTAAAGATTTGGCGCGAGATAGCGGAGGATTCCAAAAACTGTGAGTTAGTTGGCAGATGCTATCCCGTGAGGCGCTCCAGCATCTGGGCCGCTGTACGGAAGCGGAGGGTCGTGTAAATGCGCAACTGGTCTGTCGTTCTCGGGGCGCTCGCGCTCCTTTACGCCAGCAGCGGATGGGGAGCGACCGCAGTTTGGACGGGTCGCAGCCGGCAGGTGCAAACGGTCACGTATCAGTGGGCCTGGGAATGCGAGTACAATTACAATGGGCAGTACTTCTGGCGGATCTTTACGTCATTTTGCCCGTCCACGATCCAGGTCTATTGATTCGATGGATCGGATGTTAGCCGCTCTTCTCGTCGTTTCGATTCTGGCGGTCTGGGTGATCTCAGACCGCCTAGATAGGCTGGGAAAGATGCTGGAGTATTGGCTCCCCAAAATCTACGAGGAATTGCAAAAACGAGGTGGGAGCTAGCCGGCTTTACGGCGCCGGCGCTGATCCGACAGGAATCCCGCAATCATCGCGTCGATCGTTCCGCGGATCTGCAGTTTTTCCTCCGGCGTGAGCATGCTCCATACGCTGGACTCAACAAGAGCACTGAGTTCATCATCGCTCTCGCGACTCAGCCACCCCGGCGGCTTCTTCGTGAGCCGTTCGATTTCGGCCGCGGTATCGCCGCCGATGTTCTTGCCGCCTTCTTCGCGAGGTTTGCCGGATAGCATCCGGCTCAAGTAGCTCTCGTTTCCGAGCACCACTAGATTCGACTTCGCGAGCACTCGGGCAAGCTCGGCCTGACTGCCGTACTCCTCGACGAGCTGCGCTAGCCGGCGGCGTCTGATCTCATAGATCCTGCGGAGTTGCTCGGATTTCCTGCGCATGTCGGCAACGTAGCCGGCACCGTCAGATTGACAATTACCCAGAGCGCTTGACTCGCAGGTACCCATGGGTAAATATTCATTACCCATGGAATCCCTGCGCGAATACCTCAATTCACTGTCTCTGCCTGAGCAACAGGAATTCGCTCGGCGTTGCGGCACGACGATCGGGTACATCCGTAAGAAACTCTCCCTCGCAAAGAAAGGCGGTCGCTTCGGCGAAGCCTTGGCCATCGCGTTTGAGCGTGAAAGCGGTGGTCGCATTCGATGTGAGGACATCTGCCCGAATGTCGACTGGGCGTACGTGCGCAATTCCGGCGCCAAGTTGTCCACGATCAACCGCAAGTGCGGGTGATGTTTCGATGCTCGCGTCATCTTCTGCTCCGCTCGTTTCTAGGGACCGGACGCGCAGAGTCTGCACGCGGAAAAATCGTGCACAACCGTCATTCGCGAATTCCGAGAACTCGCGCCAGACCGAGTTCGCAATAACCGCATCCCTCGCGAGCGCAATCACATTTGCGCGTAGGCGCGCGGCTGTCGTCGCTGTGTCAACAACGTCATGTCTTCCGTTTCTCATCATGGAGAGTGACTGATGGCGCTCGAGCGCAAAGATGTTCGCTTCAAGCTCGACCCCGACGATCACGCCGCCCTGAAGGTGATCTGCGATGTCGCAGGCGTAGACGTCGGCGAGTTCGTTGAATCCATCATCGTCCCGGAAATTCGGCGTCGTGCTCATGAAGCTATTGAACTCGCTGAGCGGCTGGCGCGCACGGGAATTACCGGGAAGAACCGGGAAAAACCGGGAATGGCAGGGACCGGCAGGGAGGGGCGCTAGATGGCCCGCATCCGCACGATCAAGCCGGAATTTTTCACTGACGAAAAAGTCGGCGAGTGCTCGCCGAGTGCTCGCCTACTATTCATCGCTACCTGGGTCTTCGCCGACGACGAAGGCAACCTCGATCGAAGCGCCAAGCAACTCAAGGCGCAGGCATTCCCTTACGACTCACTCGACTGCGAGCCGCTCATCCGCGAGCTCATCGACGTCGGCTTGCTCGTGGAGTACGAGGTCGACGGGCGAAAGTTCTTGCACATCAAGAACTTCCGAGTACACCAAAAGATCGACAAGCCATCGAAGGCTCGCGTACCGCTCTACGAACCCTCGGCGAATGCTCGCCGAACCCTCGGCGAGGATTCGGAGAGTCCTCGCTCTGGAAGGGAAAGGAAAGGAAGGGAAGGGAAAGGAAAGGACCAAGGAAGGGAACAAATATCTGTCGAGCGCAAGCGCTCGACCGCTTCCGAACGAGAGCGCTCCGAGAGCATCGAGCGAATTTTTCGGCATTGGCAGCAGGTGCATCACC
>CALEKY010000038.1 GCA_937902995.1 uncultured Sinobacteraceae bacterium | reverse complement strand
CTTCACACCGCTTTGTCTTCCTGCCGCATCAATCGATCTAGATGCATCCGAATGTGCGCTGCTTCCGCGGGGGTGTTGGCGAGCGCAATCGCGCGATCGAAGGCTTCTCTTGCCTCGCGATGCCGACCGAGCTGCATGAGCAGCGCACCCTTCACGCCGAAGAAATGGAAGTACCCCGAGAGCTTCTCGCCGAGAGGTTCGATGAGCTCGAGCGCGGCGGCCGGGCCCTCGACCTTCGAAACCGCCACCGCGCGATTCAGCGTCACGACCGGCGATGGCTGAAATTGTTCGAGGATCTTGTAGAGCGCGTTGATCTCCGCCCAATCCGTATCCTCTGCGCGTGCAGCATGCGCGTGCACGGCGGCGATCGCTGCTTGAATCTGATACGGCCCGGGCCGTCGATGACGCAACGCCTTGTCGACGAGCACGAGACCTTCCGCAATCAGATCGCGATCCCAAAGACTGCGATCCTGATCTTCGAGCAGCACGATGTTGCCGTCGGCATCGAGTCTTGCAGGCGCGCGCGCATGCTGAAGCAACAACAGCGCGAGCAATCCCATGATCTCGGGCTCGCCTTGGAATAACCGCAAGAGAAGCCGCGCCAGACGAATCGCTTCCTCGCATAGGGAGATGCGTACGTGAGCCTCCCCGCCGCTTGCCGCATAACCCTCGTTGAACAGCAGGTAGATCATCGCCGCGACCGCCGATACGCGCTCGGCTCGCTCGACCGGACCGGGCGTCTCGAACGGCACGTTCGCCGCCATCACACGCCGCTTTGCACGCGTAATGCGCTGCTCCATCGCCGTCTCGCTCACGAGAAATGCGCGCGCGATCTCCTTCACCGTGAGTCCCGACACCATGCGCAACGCCAGCGCAATCTGCTGGGTCGCCGGCAACTCCGGATGACAGCAGATGAACATCAACCGCAACACATCGTCGCGGTAATGCGAGTCGTCGAGCCGATCAGCGAGGTCGGGCTCGGGGTCCTCGATGTTCGCAACCGCATCCTCGTCGGGAAACGCTTGCATCCGACTCTTACGCCGCGCTTCGTCCAACGCCGAATTGCGCCCGACCAGAATCAGCCAAGCAGCCGGATCGCGCGGCGGACCATTCACGGACCAGTTCTTCAACGCACGCAGACTCGCTTCTTGAAAGGCCTCTTCCGCCGTGTCGAGATCGCGAAAATAACGCAGCAACGCGCCCATGACCTGCGGCCTCACAGACGTGAGGACAGAGGCAATCCAGCTGTTGTCGGTCACTGTCACGGCGATTGGTCGTGCTTAGGGGGATTCCACAATGCTCGAATCGGGCGAATTTCCATCGAGCCCGATCCGTGATGAAGCCTTTGCGCGATTTCGATCGCTTCGTTCAAGTCGTTGCATTCCACGACATAAAAACCCAGTAGCTGCTCCTTCGTCTCGGCGAACGGCCCGTCGATCACGGCGCCGAGCCGCACCGTCGTTGCCGTCGTCGTCGGCATGAGGCGCACAGTCGGCCCCATCTTGCCTCGTTCGGCAAGCTCGGTTTTCACTTTCAAGCTGTTCGCCATGACCTCGTCGTCATGCTCCTTGCTCCAGCTGCCGACGAGGCTCTCAGAGTCATAACAAAGAATGGCGTATTGCATCGGCTCCTCCAGACGTCTGACTCCTAGAAGACGTGCGAACCCACCAAAGGTCGACACTCGGGCGGCGGCGGTCACTTGGCGGTAGCGGCCGGAATCGGCTGTCCCAGCATCAGCTCGGCAAAACAACGAGCAAGCTCCTGCATCAGCTCGGGCTTCAGCGCCCTCACCGCACGGACGATCATCGCAAGCGCGATGGCGACGATGTAGAAGATCGCACCCACATTGCCTCCTGTCGCTGCAAGTGTTGCGAATCGCCGGACATGGCGAGAAGGCTACCAAAGGCTGCCCGGGCATTTCGTGAGCAGCGCTCGGGGTGGACTGGCGAAGCCGGGTTCTCTAAGGTTGTGCCCGGCTTTGTTCGATGAGGTTCCCGTGAGTATCGATCTGAAACGAGCTGCTTCGATCGCGGTGGCGGCCTTGGCACTGGCTGCGTGCGGCGAAGCGGCCCGCAATGCCAGCGAGATCCGCAACGCCCCCGTCGTCAAGATGGACGGATCGAGCACTGTCTTCCCGATTGCCGAAGCCGTCGCCGAGGAATTTCAACGCGCCGGCCATCGAGTACGTGTGACGGTCGGCCTGTCCGGCACCGGCGGCGGATTCAAGAAACTCTGCCGCGGCGAAATCGATGTGGCCAACGCCTCGCGGCCGATTCTCGCCGAAGAGATGGAAAAGTGCCGGGCCGCGGGAATCTCCTTCCTCGAGCTGCCGGTCGCCTTCGATGCCATCACGGTCGTCGTCAATCCGCAGAACGATTGGGTGAGCTCGCTCACCATCGATGACTTGAAAAAGATGTGGGAGCCCGCCGCACAGGGCAAAGTGCTCACTTGGAATCAAGTCCGCCCCGAGTGGCCGGAAGCACGGCTGATGCTGTTCGGACCGGGCGCAGACTCGGGCACATTCGATTACTTCACCGAAGCGGTCGCTCACAGAGCCAAGGCCAGCCGCGGCGACTACACGGCGAGCGAGGACGACAACGTGCTCGTGCAGGGCGTCGAGAACAACAAGAACGCACTGGGCTATTTCGGCTTCGCGTACTACAGCGCCCACAAGGACAAGATGCGCGCCGTGCCGATCGTCTCGCCGACAGGCGACGCCGTCTCGCCGACCGTCGAAACCGTCGTCGACGGTACGTATCAACCGCTGTCGCGGCCGCTGTTCATTTACGTGAGCAGCCGTTCGCTCGAACGACCCGAAGTTCAAACCTTCGTCGAGTACTACTTGCGCGAAGGGTCGCAGTACGTGAACGAAGTCGGCTTCATCGCGCTACCTGAACACGCAATCCAAGCCGCCCTCGCCCACTTCCACAACCGCCGCTTCGGCACTGTTTTCGGCGGCGTGCCGGAAGTGGGAGTGAAGCTGGAAGAGTTGTTGGAGAGGGAAGCGGAATTTTGAGATAGGCGACAGGCGACGGGATACAGCCTGGGCTTGGGGCTCGGGCAAGGAGGATGGCGAGCTCCAGCGGCAGAGCAAAGCGCCATCGAAAAATGCAGCACGAGCAGGCGCTGCGATTTTCAATTCTCCATTCTCAATTCTCCTTCATCCTTGATTGCACTTTCCCTCCCCCGCTGACGCGGGGGAGGAAACAGACGGCGCGCCGCTCGCTACAGCCTACAGTCTCCACAGCCTATTTATCCCCGCTATCCCTTGCCTGCTTCACCAAGTACGCGCGAATCGCTTCGGCATCTTCGGGCTTGAGCAGCGACGAGAAACCGACCATGCCCTTCTCGGCGCGTACGCCGTCGAGCACGATCTTCTTGAACTCGTCGCGGTCGACGATCGTCGGCGAGTAACGCAGGTCGGGCACGGACGTCATGCTGCGCGCGCGCGCGCCGTGGCAGACCGAGCAGATCTGGTCGTAATGCTTTTCGCCGAGCGCGGGATCGCCGTTCGCATTCGCATTCGTGAGATCCGGCACCTTGCGCACGATCTGCTGGCCGATCGGCGGCAACTTCGCGGTCCCGCCGAGCTTGAACACGACGACACGGCCGAATTCGCTGCGCTTGGCGCCGCCGCCGAGACCGCCGCCCATCGCGACGCCGCCGATGCCCGCGAGCGCCGCGACGTACTGTTCACCATCGAGCTCGAACGTCGAGGGGCCGCCCATGATGGCGTTCTGCACGTCGTACGACCACAGACGCTCGCCATTCTCGGCGTCGTAAGCATTGAAGTAGCCGTCGACCGAGCCCTGGAACACGAGGTTCGATGCGGTCGAGAGCGTACCGCCATTGCCCGCGCGTTCGTACTTGACGCGCCATGCCTCGCGCTGATTGACCGGATCCCACGCGAGCAACGCCGCTCCGCCGGTGCTCTTTGCAGCGGCCTCGACCGTAGCCGGGTTCGGTTGCGCGCTCGTACGCGTAATACCCGTGTTCCAGCTTCGCTCGCGGAATTCGAACTTCGTGTCGTGCTCGTAGCGACTCGAGGTCTCGAGGATCGGGAAGTACACGAGACCCGTGTTCGGATTGAACGACATCGGATACCAGTTGTGCGCGCCGAGCGGACCCGGAGACACCATCGCAGGCTCACGCAGGTAGCGCGCCTCGGGCACCATCTCCGGCCGACCGGTCTTCGGATCGAGGCCCGTCGTCCACGTCACGTTCACGTAGTTCTTGGCGTGGATGAACTCGCCGTTCGTACGGTCGATGACATAGAAGAAGCCGTTCTTCGGCGCCTGCATGAGCACCTTGCGCTTCTTTCCGTTGATCGTGAGGTCCGCAAGGATGATGTGTTGAGTCGCGGTGAAGTCCCACGATTCGGCGGGCGTCGATTGGAAATGCCACACGTACTCGCCGGTCTCGGCCTTGAGCGCAACGATCGAAGACAAGAACAGATTGTCGCCCTTGCCCTCCGAACGAATCTGATGATTCCAGGGGCTGCCGTTGCCGACGCCAATGTAAAGCAGTCCGAGCTCCGGGTCGTACGCCATGGCATCCCACACCGTGCCGCCGCCGCCGTACTTCCACCACTGACCCGACCAGGTCTTGGCCGCCATTTCCATCGCCTTGTTCTCGAACGGCTGACTCGGATCGCCAGGCACGGTGTAGAAGCGCCACACTTGCTTGCCGGTCTCGGCGTCGTACGCGGTCACATAGCCGCGCACGCCCATCTCGCCGCCGCCGTTGCCGATAATGACCTTGCCATTGATGACGCGAGGCGCGCCGGTGATCGTGTAGCGCTTCGTCGGATCGGTCGTCTGCACGCTCCACACCGGCTTCCCGGTCTCCATGTCGAGAGCGATCAAGCGGCCGTCGAGCGTGCCGACGTACACCTTGTTGCCCCACACGCCGACGCCGCGATTCACGACATCGCAACACGCATCGACCGCTTTGGAGCCTGGCACTTGCGGATCGAAACGCCATTTCTCTTTGCCGGTGCGCGCATCGAGCGCAAACACCTTGCTCCATGCCGACGTCACGTACATGGTGCCGTCGACGACCACGGGCGTCGCTTCCTGACCGCGGCTCGTATCGAAATCGAAATACCAGGCGAGCCCGAGCTGCTCGACATTGTCCTTGTTGATCTTCGTGAGCGGACTGAAACGCTGCTCGTCGTACGTGCGGCTGTACATCAGCCACTCGCTGTTGTTGCTGGCTGCGTTGAGGAGACGCTTGGCGTCGACCGGCGTACCGGCGACGGCAGAACCCGCAATCCACACAAACATGCCTGCGAGCGCGCCGGCCTTGAGCACCTGCGATCGGATATCGAGCATGGGCATCGACCTTGTCTTGATTGAGTCTTGGGGCCTTGAGGGCCATCTTGTCGGCGGCCGAGTATGCCGAAAAATCTACAAGCCGGTTGACAAGAACTCACAAACCGCGAACCGCCATGCAGTCCGGCCCAGGGCGGATCAAAGGATGAGATCGCGCTCCGTGTTGGGGTTCGCGGGATCGTGAGGCAACGTATTGAACGAGACGATCACGAGCGGGGCCGTTCCGGTGTTCTGGAATGCGTGCGTAACCCCAGGCGGAAACGTGAACCGCCAAGTCTCGCCGTCCGGGACATCGTGCGTGACGATGGTCCCGCCCTCCTTGATTCGCACGCGAGCCGGGCCGCAAACCGCGGTGATCTCGGTACCGGTCGGATGGAAATGATTCCCGCGAATCTCGCCCGGATTCGTCAACACGACATGGACATTGCGCTGCTCGCGAAGCAGGCTCTCATCCAGCGGCTCGAAAACATAACCTCGCCGATCGCTCGCACGGCGTAAACGTTCGATGAGGACGGGCATCGTGACTCGTGACTCGCTACTCGTGATTCGGAGGGTTGACGCTCGGTCTCTCCGAGTCAAGGCGGTGTGCCCCACTCCCTCGTGAGTGGTGAGTGGCGCGGCAGCCGCTGCCCTTTCCCTTTTTCCCCTTTTCCCCTTTCCCCATTCCAGTTCCCCCTCCCTGCCGCCTGTAGCCCGGCGCCTGAGACGACAGTTTTTGACGCCACCTTCCCCCTCGAGGTGGTAGCGTTGTTTGCGGTGAGCGGTCCCGTGAGAGACCGCCACGCAAAATCGACGGGGGACGAAAAGATGCGAGGAGTCGTCTGCTTCGCCATAGCTGCAGGCTTGAGCGTCATCGCATTCGCTCAGCCGGCAAGCGCGGAGACGAAGCGCTACGAGCCTCCGCGGATGCCGGACGGCAAACCAAGCTTCGAGGGTGCCTGGACGAACGCCTCCCTCACTTCCCTGCAACGCCCTGCCCGTTTCAAGGATCTCGTGATTCCCGACAGCGAGATCGAAGAGGTCACGCGGTCGCATCCGCAATTCGTTCGTCAGCTCAACGACGACAACCTGAACCCGGAAACGAAGTTCGACGGCAAAGACCTGCAGGGCGGCCGCGGATACAACGCTTTTTGGATCGATCCGGGCATGGCGTTCGCGCGCATTCGCGGCACGTATCGCAGCTCGTTCATCGTCGATCCGCCGAACGGCCAGATCCCGTTCAAAGACCGCGCGACCGCAGCGCGCCTAGATGAAGGCGAGAACGAGGACCCGCGCCGCACGATGCGAGGCAATTTCGACGGACCGGAGGCGCGCCCGCTCGGCGAGCGCTGCTTCCTGACGAGCGGCAATGCCGGCCCGCCGATGCTCACCTACCTCTACAACAACAATTACGAGATCGCACAGACTCCGGATCACTTGGCGATCCGTGTCGAGATGAACAATTACACCCGCATCATCCGCATCGGCGGCAAGCACGTGCATCCGAACATCCGCATGATCCATGGCGATTCGATCGGCTGGTGGGAAGGCGACACGCTCGTTGCGGAAACAACACACTTCAGCCAGCATCACGCCAGAACGATGGTCGGCCTGAGCGAAACCGCCAAAGTGATCGAGCGCTTCACACGGGAGGCCGACAATCAAATCGTCTACGAATTCATCGTGGACGATCCGCAGCGTTATACGCTGCCGTGGCGCGGCGAAATGAGCTTCATCGCGACGAACGGGCGCGTTTACGAATATGCTTGCCACGAAGGCAATTACGCGTTGCCGGGCATCTTGGCCGGTGCGCGCGAGCAGGAACGGCGCGCGGCTGAGCAGCAGGCACAGAAGCAACAGAATTGATGGCAGGGGGATGGGCCCTGGCGTGCCGACGACTCGCACGCCAGGGCTCGATGCGCAACATCGTGTTGCGTAATCACTGATCGGCAGCGAGGAGTTCGAGAATGACAGTCAAAGATACAGCCGCTGGCGCCAGCGATGCGCCGGTTTCGTCGCTGTGGAGGAATGTCTCGGCGGGTGCGATTGCGCTTGCTTGCGCAATGACGCATACGATCGGCGAATCCGCGGGCGCATCGCCTTCGGCGCCTCCGGTCGGAAATGCATCGACGGTCGAGTGGGTAACGCTCGGCAGCGACTATGCGCACACGCGCTATGCCCCGGTCAGTCAGATCAACGCCGAGAACTTTTCGCAGTTGAAGACGGCATGGGTTTGGGACGGTGCGAGCTTCAATGCGCGCAGCGGGCGTTCGACGCCGTCCTACGTCGACGGCAAGTTGTTCACGGTTGCCGGCGATCGCCGGTATGTCGTCGCGATCGACCCTGCGACGGGCGAGACGATCTGGTCATACGTCGAACCAAAAACCCGGCGCTGGGAATATTCCATGCGCAAGGACTACGGTAAGGGCGTCGCTTACGCGAAGATCGACGGTCGCGGCGTCGTTTACATCGTCAGCCCTGCATTCTTCCTGACCGCACTCGACGCCGAAACCGGGCAGCCGCTCGAAGGCTTCGGCAAACCGGTGCCGATCAAAGGTTTCCCCAAGACCGGTGTCGTCGACCTGCTCGCCGATCTCGGTCACCCGTACGATCCGGAGAAAGGCATTCCGCTCGAGCGGGGCTACATCACGTCATCCTCGCCGCCGATCGTCGTCAACGGCGTCGTCATCGTCGGCAACTCCGCCGAACAGGGCTACAACCAATCGCGCATCGAGAACGTGCCGGGCGACATCCTCGCGTACGACGCGCGCACCGGTAAGTTCCTTTGGAAGTTCAACGTCATTCCGCGTCCAGGCGAGTTCGGTCATGAGACGTGGGAGAACGATGCCTGGAAATGGACCGGCGATGTGTCGTCATGGGCGCCGATGTCTGCCGATCCGGAGCGCGGGATCGTGTACATCCCGACGAACGGCGCGACCATGGACTTCTACGGCGGCTTCCGTCCCGGCGACAACCTGTTCAGCACGAGCTTGATCGCGCTGGACGTCAAGACGGGCAAGCGCATCTGGCATTTCCAACTCGTTCATCACGACATCTGGAACTACGACACGCCGACGGCTCCCGTGTTGCTCGACGTGAAACAGAACGGCAAGACGATTCCGGCCGTCGTGCAAGTCACGAAGCAAGCGTTCGCGTACGCCTTCAATCGCGAGACGGGTAAGCCGCTGTGGCCGATCGTCGAACGAAAGGTGCCCGCGTCGCTCATTCCCGGCGAGAAGCTGTCGAAGACGCAGCCCTTCCCGACGAAGCCGAAGCCGTACGACATGCAGGGGCTCACCCACGACGACCTCATCGACTTCACGCCGGAGCTACGAGAAAAAGCGATCAAGGCCGTGTCCGAGTATCAGATCGGACCGTTGTTCAATCCGCCTCTGCACCGCGACAACCCGCTGGGCAAGAAAGGCGCGCTCTGGTGTCCAGGCGACGTCGGCGGCGTGAACATCGACGGTCCGGCTGCGGCCGATCCGACGACCGGCATTCTCTATGTGACTTCGCGCAAGGGCTGCTCATCGCGTGTGATCGCGCCGGGTAAAGAGCGCGACGCCATCGAGGCCGAACCGACGGGCAAGACCGTGGCCGAGTACGCCGTTCTGCGACCGCAAGGCGTGCGCGGCCCGGACGATCTGCCGCTCTACAAGCCGCCTTACAGCCGCATCACGGCCATCGACATGAATACCGGTGAGCATTTGTGGTGGGTGCCGGTCGGCGAGACGCCCAATCGCATCAAGAACCATCCGAAACTCCAAGGCATCGACGTGGGAGAAACGGGCACCGGCCGCGTTGCACCGATGACTGTCACGGACACGTTGTTGATCTACCAGGGCGAAACGAGCGACGGCACGCCGCATCTATTTGCCCTCGACAAGAAGACCGGCAAGACGCTTGCGAAGGTAAAGGTCGACGCAGTCACTCGCTACGGCATGATGACCTACGTGCACGAAGGCAATCAGTACATCGTGCTGCAAGCGGGCCCGAAGCTGATCGCGATGGCATTGCCGTCGGCGATCAAGACACAGCAACGCGCCGGAGGCGGCGAGGGCTGAGGGCTCGAGCGCTGAGCGCTATGCGCGCTCAGCGCTGACGACAAGCGACGTGCTCGTGAGTAGTGAGTAGTGAGTGGAAGGGCGCCCAGCGCCCTTCCCTTCTTCCCTTCTTCCCTTCTTCCCTTTTTCCCTTTCCCTTTTCCCTTTTCCCTTTTCCCGATTCCCCACTCTGCACAAACCTTTTTTGCCGATCGGCACGGGCTCCGCTACTTTTGCTGCATCGCCTTCGCTGGGAATGGAGTGATTCGATGTCGATGAGATTCCTGCCGCGCTTGCTGTTGACGATCTTCAGCATGCTTGGCTTGGTGGCGTTGTCAGCGGCGCTTGCAAACGGACGCTCGACGAAGGACGGCGCATTCACGGCCGAGCAAGCCGAGCGCGGCAAAGCCGTGTACGACAAGTCTTGCGTCAACTGTCATCAAGTGGATTTCTATCGCGAACGCCTTGCGCGCTGGGAGAACAAGACGGTCGGCGAACTATTCGAATCCCTCTCCACGTCGATGCCGGCAGACAACGTCGGCGGGTTGTTGACGAGCGAATACATCGACGTGATCGCCTACATCTTTTCGATCACCGGATCGCCTGCAGGCGACGAAGAGCTCACCACGGACAACATGGATGCGATCGCGGTGGGGCCAGTGCAATAAAGGGGCGCGAAGCGCCCATGCTTAGGCTGTAGGCTGAAGGCCGTAGACTGAAGGTAGAGGCGCAGTCGTGCGCCCCTGTCACTGGTCAGCTAGCCCGCGCTGAGCGCACGGCGCTCAGCGCTCGCCGTCACGTATCCGATCTTCCGCGGCTCCCACGCGGGAACGAACAAGGTGCGCGCAACGCGAGCTTGCCACAGCTACAGCCTTCGCAGTTGCCCGTCGCCTGCAGTCTGTCGCAAGCACGGAGTGCTCAGAGCGCCTTCGCCGGCCAAGCCGGACCCATGTTCTGTTTCGGCACCGGCTTGATGCCTTTGTAGACGAACTTCTGGATGCGCTTACCTTCGTACGTCTCTGTCGTGTAGATGTTGCCCTTGGAATCCGTCGCGATGCTGTGCGGTGCGTAGAACAGACCGGGCTGACGGCCGCCATCGCCGAACGAGTACAGCACTTCGAGCGATTCGCGCTCGATGACATACACCTTCATGTTCTGGCCGTCCGCGACGTACATGTAGGTCTGCTTCGGATCGCGCGAGAATGCGATATCCCACGTCGAGCCCTGCGCCCGGGTGTTCGGCGCGATTGCCTTCTCTTTCACGAAGGTGCCGTCCGTCTTGAACACCTGAATGCGATTTGCACCGCGATCGCAGACATAGATCAACCCGTCGTTCGACGGAATCGCGCAGTGCACCGGGCCGCGAAATTGTTTCGGCAGCTCGCCGCCCGGCGTGTAGTCGACGCGTCCGTCGACGGGCTTGTTGCCATAGGCGCCCCAGTACCGCTTGAACGCGCCGGTATCGACGTCGAGCACGACGACGCGCTTGTTGCCGTAGCCGTCCGCGATATAAGCCTCGTTCGCTTTGTGATCGATCGCGATCTCGGCGACACGGCCGAAATGCGTCGTGCTGTTGCTATCGGCAGGATGACCGGGTTCGCCGATCTGCTGCAGGAACTTGCCGTCGCGCGTGAATTTCAGGATGTGCGAATCCCACGGCTCGCCTTCGCGGTCGGCAGTGCCCGGGCGACCGCCATTGCCGCCGATCCAGATGTTGCCCTTGCTGTCGACTTCCATGCCGTGATTGGAGCTCGGCCAAGTGTAACCTTCGCCTGGGCCGCCCCACGCGTTGACGAGATTGCCGTCGGGATCGAACTCGAGCACCGGCGGTGCCGGCGTGCAGCACTCGCTCACCCCGAGCTTCAAGCCGATCTCGGTAGCGCCGCGGAACATGCTGTCGGAATCGCGATGCACGATGTACACGTGATCGCGCTCGTCCACGGCCACGCCGATCACGTTGCCGAGGATCCAATGATTCGGGAGGGGCTTGGGCCAGAACGGATCGACCTCGAAAACCGGCGCTTTGATCGAAGCGGCTTCGGCTTGCTGCTGCAGTTTGAACTGCCCGACCCCTAGGCCGACGAATCCAAGCGCAAGCGCAGTAGCCACTGCAACCTTGACCTTGTTGGCTGGCATTGCTTCCCCCTGCCGATAGTGTTGACTTGAACCGGTCAAGCCACGTGCGAGCAGCACGATCTTTTTTGAGCTCCCTGACTGCGGTGGAGCCGCACCAGGCAAGCGCTCGGCACTATACTCACTTCAAATGGGCCGCAGTACCTCGCTCCCGACAGGCCCAACGCTTCTTCACAAATTGAGTGAGCCGCCCGCGCGACACAGGCCTGCCGAAACCTGCCCACAGGAATCGTCGATGCCCAACCTGCCGACTCGAATCGCACTCGTCTTCTTGATCGCTGTTGCCTCGCTCTGTGCCTCGCCTCGACTGGCCGCGCACGATCTGCCCGGCAAGCTCACGATCCTCATGTACGTAAAGCCTCAGGACACGCAGCTCACCGTGCTGCTGCGCGTGCCGATGGAGGGCCTGAGCGAAATCGAGTTTCCATTGCGCGGGCAAGGCTATCTCGACTTCGAGCGCATCGACCCGGCGCTCGACGATGCCGCGAAGGTCTACATCCTCGACAACATGCGGTTCTTCGCCAATGGGGTCGAGCTCGGTCGACCGCGCCACACGAGGCTCCAAGTGGCGCATGCGGGCGACAAGTCGTTTCAGGAATTCGACACCGCGCTGGCGCACATCAACGGTCCTCGCCCGGCCAGCTCGGAAGATATTTACTGGAAACAGGCGTTCCTCGATGTGCTCCTGACGTATGAAGGCGTGCCCGCGGACGCCAAGCTGGCTGTCGATCCGAATCTGGAGCGGCTCGGCATCGAGACCCACACGGTCCTGCGTTTTGTGCCTCCGAATCAGCCCGAGCGGGCATTCAATTACATCGGCGATCCTGGAGTCATCCAACTCGAACCGAGCTGGTGGTATGCGTTCTCGCGCTTCGTCGTGCTCGGCTTCGAGCACATTCTCGAAGGCATCGATCACCTTCTGTTCTTATTCTGCCTAGTGATACCGGCGCGCAGCGTGCGATCCCTCATTCCCGTGATCACGGCATTCACGATCGCTCACTCGATCACGCTCATCAGCTCGGCGTTCGGATTCACGCCGTCGGCGCTGTGGTTTCCCAGCCTGATCGAGACCCTCATCGCCCTCTCGATCGTGTACATGGCGGTCGAGAACATGCTCGGGGCCAAATTGCATCGGCGCTGGTGGATCGTGTTCTGCTTCGGCCTCGTGCATGGATTCGGCTTCTCGTTCATTCTGGCCGATCGCATGCAGTTCGCGGGCAACCATTTGTTGAGCGCGCTGCTCGCCTTCAACGTCGGTGTCGAGCTCGGTCAGCTGCTAGTGCTCGTGATCGTGGTACCGCTGCTACGCTTCGCCTTCGCGCGCTTGCCCAGCAAGAAAGTCGGCCTGATCATGTTCTCCGTCATCCCTGCGCACAGCGCCTGGCATTGGCTGACCGAACGCGGCAGCGAGTTGCTGCAATATCGCTGGGAATGGCCCACGCTCGATGCCGCCTTCCTCGCCGCCGCGATGCGCTGGGCAATGCTCGCCATCGCAAGCGGCGGCGTGTTGTGGGCCATGCATGAGGTGTTCAAGCGATTCAACCTGGGTCGCGATTCGTGATCCGTAATTCGTGATTCGCAGCGACCTGTTTAACCTTCCGCCTCGCTTCACAGCCCATAGCCTCGCCCCCAACGGCCAATCCCTGTGTTCCAGCCGTTCCCGACTCACAGATGGTGACTCGGGAAGTTGCGCCCAGCGCGCTCGGACCACGAATCATGGACCTAACGTTCCGCTCTGCAATCCAACTGCTTCTGTCACATCCGTAGATCAAGCAACGCTCATCCGCATTCTGCGAAGGTGATTGATCAACGGGTCCGGCAAGCGCCGGTTTTGCACTGCAATGCAATTGAGAAGTTTAGTTAAAGCAGGCGCTTGGGTACGCGCGACAAGACTGTGAATATCTATACTAGCCGGCGACTTGGGGGTTTCGTTTTGGCAGCCAACCGACTCGAATTCGCTCGGCTTCTCATGCATCGCGTCGCGAAACTACCGGCAAACAATAAGCATTGCTCTCGCACTGGTTCGACTCCCTCGGAGGACCGTCCGTCATGAACCGAAAAGCTTCCGGAAGTACCTTGATGCGTTCGGCACTGCTGGCCGCTGTGTCAGCCGTGTTGGCGGCGCAGGCTCATGCGAGCACGCCGCAAGGAGAACTCGCATCCGTTACCGACTTTGGGCTCATCGATCATCAAGGCGTGCAGCATCAGCTCACGCGCCTCGGCAACAACAAGGCCGTCGCATTCATCGGGCAAGCCAACAGCTGCCAAGAGAACATCGATCAGCTCCCGAAATACAAGTTGCTGCGCACGCTGTGGGAGAAGAAGGGCGTCCAGTTCCTGATGATCAACGCCGATCAAAAGGACAGCCTGGATGCCATCCGCCGCGTTGCTTCGGTTTATGACATCGACTTCCCGATCCTGAAGGACGACGCACAGCTCGTGGCCGAAAACCTCAACCTCACGAAGGCCGGCGAAATCGTCGTGGTGAACCCGACGACGCTCCGCGTGCTGTATCGCGGGCCGCTCGACAGAGCGTCCGCGCCAGGAGGCGATGGCGGCGAAGGCGGCGCACCGCGCAGAGCGCCGGCACCGCAAGTTCTCGCAGGCGTGCTGCAGAAAGTCGTCGCCGGCGAGGAAATCAAGGAGACCGTCACTGTCGAGCACAAGGGCGGCTGCGCGTACGAGTTCCCGGCCAAGGAAATGCACGCGAAAGCCGTGCCCGACTATGCAAAGGACGTGGCGCCGATCCTGAAAGACAAGTGCACCCGCTGCCACGTGCAGGGCGGCATCGCTCCGTTCGCGATGGACAGCTACAACATGGTCCGCGGCTTCGCACCGATGATCAAAGAGGTGCTGCTGACCAAGCGCATGCCTCCGGCCCAGGTCGACCCGCACGTCAATCGCTTCCAGAACGCGAACTACATTTCGGCTGAGGAGCTGCAGACGCTCGTTCACTGGATCGATGCGGGCGCGCCGCGCGGCAAGTCGAAGAAGGATCCGATGACCGAAATCAAGCCGCTGACGGATGAGTGGCAGCTCGGTCCGCCGGATTACATCGTCGAAGTGCCGGCCTTCACGGTTCCGGCCACCGGCGTGATCGATTACTTCAACCACGTGATCGACCTGCCGTTCGATGAAGACAAGTACGTGCGTGCCGTGCAGTTCATCCCGGGCGATACCCGCGTACTGCACCACCTGCTCGCCTACATGTCCTCGCCGAACTACAACCGCAACGAAGTGATCTCGGAAGAGAACGTGCGCGACTTCCTCGAGGGCTACGCGCCGGGCAAGACCGACGCGACGCAGTTCCCAAAGGACACCGGCGTGTTCGTGCCCAAAGGCTTCAAGCTCGTGATGCAGATGCACTATACGACGATGGGCAAGGAAGTCGTCGACCGCACGCGCGTCGGCCTGTACTTCCACAAAACGCCGCCGAAGTACAAGTACCTGACGTATCCGATCTCGCACGGCGGTCAAGCGCTGCAGATCCCGCCGGGAGAGCAGAACTACAGGATGAACAGCTCGTACGTTCTGCAAGAGGACACGATGCTGTATGCGATGCGTCCGCACATGCACTATCGCGGCAAAGCCTTCCGCTTCTCGGTCGTCTATCCCGACGGCACGCGCGAAGTGCTGATGAACGTGCCGAACTACAACTTCGCATGGCAGCCGACCTATCGGCTGACCGAGCCGAAGTTCCTGCCGGCCGGCTCGCGAATCATCACGGATGGCGTGTTCGACAACTCGCAGTGGAACTCCTGGAACCCGGACCCGACGGTCATGGCGAAAGGCGGACCGCAGAGCTGGGATGAAATGTTCATCGGCTACATCACGTACACGCTGCCGAACAAGGACTACAAC
>CALEKY010000037.1 GCA_937902995.1 uncultured Sinobacteraceae bacterium | reverse complement strand
CAGCATCGCTTCTTACCTCAAGCCTTCAGCCTACAGCCTATTTCCTCTCCCACCGGCGCAGCACGCGCTGGAAGAACAAAGCATTCGGCACGCGAAGCACCGTGCCGGGCTCGCCATCAGGTGCGGCTTCTTTGAGCGTCGTGTAGATCACGTTGACGTCGATGACTTGACCCTTGAGGCCGGGTTTGTCGCCGCTCTCCAGCAACTCAACCGTATCGTGGAGACGGAACGGACGCGTCATGACGATCAAGAACGTGCAGAAAATGTTGGAGAGCACGCTCCACGCCGCGAAGAATGCAACCGCAGCGACGGCGGCAAAACCGGTGAAGGCAGTCCACAAAACGGTCGCCGAGACGCCCAATCCTTCGAGGATCATCAAGACCGCGGCTGCAGTAATCAGAAACGTCGTTACGCGGCGCACGCCGATGACGATTTCCGGAGGAATGACCGCCTTGGCACTCAGTCGGCGGATCAAGGCGAGCGCCAAACGCCTCAGCAGCCACGCGCCGATGACGATGAAAACGAATCGGAGCGCCGGCGCAAACCTATCGAGGTATTCGTACATCCAGGCAGGAAGGTATTCGCTCATGAGGTAATCCGCTCGATTCTTAGAGGTCGTTCGTCCAAACGCGTAGGCGCCGTCGCTGCAGCATTACGCGACCGGGCACAAGCAATGATAGCTGGTACAACTTTGCTCGGTGCTGCGTCCGCACAACTGATGGCAGATCCAACTTTTGGTCTCGGACGGCCAAACGAATCTGTGATGGGCCATTGAAGAGTCGGTGCTTGCCGCTTTTTCCTCTCAATTGGAGGGGAAAACGACCAATATCCCGCTTAACGAAGTTTTAGTGGGGGTGTTGTGTCACACGTTCAAGAAACCGATCGAAGTGAGTACGTCCTACCCGACGATGAGGTCATCATCACGCATACCGATCCCACGAGCCGGATCACGTATGCGAATGAGGCGTTCTTGGCGAGCAGCCAATACACGCTCGAGGAATGTCTGGGGCGCCCGCAGAACATCGTTCGTCATCCCGACATGCCCAAAGAAGCGTTCGCCGACCTTTGGGCGACGATCCGCAGCGGCAAGAGCTGGACAGGTATCGTGAAGAACCGCCGAAAGCACGGCGGTTACTATTGGGTGCGCGCCAACGTCACCCCGATGATGGAGAACGGACGGATCGTCGGTTACATGTCCGTACGCGTCAAACCGACGCGCGAAGAAATCGAACAAGCCCAGAGGGTGTATGCCGAAATTCGCGCCGGACGAGCGACATCCTTGCGGATCGAGCAAGGCCGCGTCGTCGATAAATCGTTCGCGGGTGTCCTACAGCGCATGTTGCAACCCTCGTTGCAGAGTTGCGCATGGATGATCCTCGGAACGTCGGGTGCGATCTTCAGCGGGCTGGCGCTGTACAGTTGGTTCGCGGGAAGTCCGCTTATCGTCACTGCTTCGAGTGCCTTCGGAGCAGGGTTGGTCTCGAGCGGTATCGCATACCTTAGCCGGCGGGTCGTGCAGCCGCTGCTGCGTCTGCAGAAGGCGGCGTTCGGATTGCTCGCCGGCGATACGCGCAGTCGTATTCCGGACGATGGTGCGGATTGCGTTGCAAGCGTCGCTCAGGCGCTGGAACAAGTCCGTATCAAGATGGACGGCGTGTTGAAGGACAACTTGTCCGTTGCCACGCGCGTTCGAGACGCAGCAGGCAGCTTGACGGCCTCGATTGCCGAGGTTTCGGATCGGGTGGCCGAGCATGCGGCAAGCCTCGAGGAAAGCGCGGCGTCGCTCGAACAGCTCACGTCGAGCGTCGCACGGAATTGCGATAACACCGTTCACGCTGCACGGTTTGCGCAGAAATCTCTCGATACGACGCGGCGAGGCCGCGCCGTGGTCGGCGACTTGAACACGACCATGAACGCGATCGAAGAATCGTCGCGGCGAATCGGGGAAATCGTCGGAATCATCGACAGCATCGCTTTCCAGACGAACCTCCTTGCGCTGAATGCGGCCGTGGAAGCGGCGCGTGCGGGCGAGCAAGGCCGCGGGTTCGCAGTCGTGGCGCAAGAGGTCAGGAACTTGGCGCAACGCTCTGCGTCCTCGGCACGAGAGATCAAAGCGCTCATCGAGAGCTCAGCTGCGACTGTTGAACGGGGCAGCGAGCTCGCCGATCGCGCGGATCAGGCGATGCAGGAAGTCGTTGAGTCGGTGGAGCGTGCCGCAGGACTGCTGTCCGAAATCGAAGCAGCCGGGCGCGAGCAGCAGACGGGCATCGAGCAGATCAGCGCGGCCGTGAGCCAAATGGATCAGATCACTCAGGAAGATGCGCAGATGGCGCAGGCGCTGACTGAAACGGCCGCCCAATTGCAGGATCGCTCCGATGAATTGATGGCGGTTATTTCCGCGTTCCGGTTGCAGCACGCGGTCCACGTGCCTGCAACGCCGGATCGCCCCCGGGGCGTGCGTGTCGTGTCGTCGCCGAAGCGAGGACGTCGAGCTGCCTGACGCCGCGGCCATCGTTGGCTTAGCGGAGTGGAAACCGCAAGTGATTGGGGGTCAAGTGACCTGTTGCAGGATTCATCTACGGTACGCAGTTGCTGTCGCACTGGCGGTCGGCTATTGCGTTGCGTCCGCGGCCGCCAATGGCGCGGATGTCGCCGACGAAGGAGCGCGCTCCTACTGGAGCGCGGCCGGCGGACGCGCATGGGCAAACGATCGGGACGAAGCACGAGACGGTGCCGGACTGAAGCTTTCGCTCGGTCGAACGCTCGGCGAACACTGGAGCGCGGAGTTGAGCGCGAGTTACGTCGACTTCGAGACGGGCTCGGACGAGGCGAAGCGAATAGCACTCGGCTTAGAGGCGGTGTATGCGTTCAACCCACTCGATTGGACGCCGCTGCTGTTCGTCGGTGCCGGTGCAGTCCAAGACGCTATGTCCGGACGGCACCGTAGCGTCGATTTCACTGCGAGCGGCGGATTCGGTTTGCTGACGCCGCCGATGAGTACTCACGAACTGCGCATGCGCATGGAGGTGCGCTATGTCTACGACGCGTTGCAAGCGCACGAGAGACAAGTACATGCCTATCTGGGCGTGATGCTGCCATTGCAAACGCGCAAGAAAATCGAGGCCGCCCGCACTGAGACGGAAGGAGTCGTCGAACACCGGGCCGTTCAAGAAAGTCCACGGAGCGACCGCGGTCGCGACGACTTCATTGCCGATTCGCACGGTCGAGCGGAAGCCCCGCATCCAGCGCCCGTCGAATCCGAGCGCATGACGAACGAGACACGTTCGATCATTCTCGCGGAAGTGAATTTCGACTTCGATTCAGCTCGGCTCAGCGAGGCTTCGCGGGCATCTCTGATGCAAATCGCAAGGACGCTTCGCGAACGACAGGCGATGATTGAAGTCGGAGGGCACACCGACAACCTAGGGAGCGATGCTTACAACCTCGATCTTTCGTCGCGCCGAGCGCAGGGCCGCGAAGATCGCTCTTGTTCTCGATGCGTAGGTCCGCGAGCCGACCCTCGAGAACGGCGATCTCGACGACGCCATCCTTGATTTCCTGTGCCGGGATGTAGGCACGACTCAGCAGATAGCCTCGATCTCGACAGATCCGAGTGATGCGCTGCGCGAGCGATTGTAGTTCGGCGAGACTGACGGTCTTGCCTTCGAGTTGGGCGACTGCCGCGCGCAGCGTTTCTTCGGAGACGCGCGTCGCACCGGTCACGCGAATGCGTCTCACGGCAATCGTCTCGCTGTCGGGCAGGGAGATCGCCGGACGTTCCTCGACGTGCAGATTCAGGGTCGAGGTGGACGGAGCAGAAGGCGGCGGTGCGGTCTGTTCCAGAACGCGTCCGGAATCCGGCGGCGTCTGGGCCTGGGCAATGGAAGAAGAGAACAACGACAAGCAGAGTGAGGGAAGACAAAAATTCAGCGCGCCCCGCGGCGCGCCTCTAGCGACATCGAAGGACATCGTGACCCTTGAATGTAAGTTCGACTCGATCCGTTGATGAGAGCGCAGCTCTTGTCGGCATTATCCGTACGGGCGGTTGTTCGCTTCGTGACGGGTGCCGCATATGCGACAGGAAGTCGCCGCGCCGATGCGAAGTGTGCGAGCCATCGACACGCCGCATAGACGCGCAGTCGCGGAACTTACTGCGACGTCAACTCGTGCGTTTGCAGGCTTGCTTCAATCGGCGATGCGCGGTCCAGGACATGCGCTGCAAGTGCAGCAGGACCAGGCACGCTGGCCTGGGTCGCGCACGCGCAGCCGCGTGGATCGAGATCGGGGTACGGCACGACATCAAGGTGGACCGTATGCTTGCTCGGGACCGTGTGTCGCGAGGGCGGCAGAAGCTGCTCGCGGCCGCGCTGATCCTGGCCCAGATTCAGGCGACTTCCTCCAGCGTCGCTGCCTCTTCTTAAGGGATTCCCTGCAAGGGACGGTGCTTTCGCTGATGTTCATTGCCGTTCCAACTGTCGAGCAACGCCGCTCGCGCACTTGCGAGAGACGACTCTCCTAAGACCTGCGTCCGATCGCTCGTCTGCAGCCGGGAACAAGGCAGGCGCAAGTGCTTCTTGCTGCAACTTGCACGCATCTATCCAGCGCGCGGCTCGCATTCTCGGTATTCGATCACACATGCCCCGACGGACGGTTTGGCACGCTGCATGCGAAACGAGGCGCTCTGTACGTATCGGTGCCTGTGGCTACGTGGCGTGGTCCGCACGGACCGAATCAGGTCTCGAGCGCGATGACGATGGCTATTTCTCGAATGAGAAAACAATCGACGAATTCTGGCGAACGGATGAGCGACGCACGCAAACAAAAGTTACGAGGCATCGCGGCCTTGTTGTCGCTGGCGCTGACAACGAGCGCCGGCAGCGCTGCGGCACAGGACGTCGATCGATACTCGCACGAGTTTTCTATCGAGGCGAAGCCGACGAATGCGCCAATGAGCATCACCGACGCGATCGCAGTCACGGTGGTGCGTCATCCGCAGATCGCACAAGCGCTCGCGCTCGTGGCGCGCGGGCGCGCGGATGTCGATGCCGCGCGCAGCGTCTGGTATCCGGTGCTGGCGTATCGCGGCAATCTCGGACCGGATAAGACGTCGTCTTCGGGGGATCGGGAGCTGAACAACGGACCGACAGGCGGCGGCATCGTGCTGGAGCAGCTCATTTGGGACTTCGGCCGCAGCCGCGGTCAGATCGACGCAGCCTCCGCGGTCGAACGCCAGCGACAGCTCGAACTGGAAGCGACGGCGGACCAGCTTTCCGAGCAGGCAGCGCTCGCGTTCCTCGACGTGAAGCATTACGAGCTGCTGCAAGGCGAGGCCGAGCGGCACATCTCTTCGTTGGAACGTCTGCGCGAGCTCATTCGGCTGCGCAGCGATGCGGGTCTTTCCGACAAGTCGGATTTGCTGCTCGCCGGCGTACGCGTCGAGAGCGCGCGCGGCGAACAAGTGCAGATTCGTACCGGCTACGAGTCGGCGGTTCAGGCGCTGGTGAATCTCACCGGACTCGTCGCCGATCGCTATTTGGATCCGGCCGGCATCGTGACTCGCCTGCAAACCCGACAAGGCGAACCGGACTTGAACGCACTGCCGTTGATTGCGGCCGCCGAAGCGGCCGAGCGGGCGGCCGAGGCGCGCATCGGCGAAGCGCGTGCGTCGCGCTGGCCGCGTCTGGGTCTGCAAGTGGGCTACGACCGCTATCACTATAGCGGCTTCGATTCGACCGTCAGACCCAACGATTCCGTGACGGCGCTCATCACCGTGACGGGCGATGTCTACCGTGCCGGCAATCGTCACGCGGTGCGTGCCGCCATCGAGGACCGGCGTGCTGCGCGCGCTGTGCGCGATGCCGTGGCGCTCGATCTGCGCGGGCGGATTCTCGCCGCTCGCGAGCAGATTGCAGGCGGCGAGGCGCGCATCGAAGCCCATCGCAATCAGGAACGGCACGCGATCCGAACGAGCCAGATCTTCTTGGAGGAATACAAGCTCGGCAAACGCAGTCTCGCCGATCTGCTCAGTGCCGAGCTGGAGATCTACCGCGCTGCAAGTGCGCGCATCGGCGCCGAGTACGACGTGATGCGGGCCCGCATCCGGCACGAAGCCGCCTACGGCTCGTTGCGCCAGTCGCTGGGCCTCGCAATGCAGCTCACAGATGAGGATGTAAGCCGATGAATGCAGAAACGGGCGTGCGCAAACATTGGGTGACCGCGATCGTGGAGATCGCACGTCTGAAGGGCGCGCAGATCACGCACGAAGAAATGCAGCGTCGGGTCGATGTTGCACGGCCGGGCGACTGGATGCCGGCGATGACCCGCGCAGCGCGCGCCATGGGCTTGCAATTCAAGGTCGCACATGCGGCGCTGGCGGACGTGCCCGCTCGAATGCTGCCGGTGCTTGCCGAATTGCAGGACGGCAGCGTGGTCGTCGTGCAGCGTTGCGGTCCGCAGGACGTCGTCGTCGCGATTCCGACCGCCGGCGGCGCCGTCGAGCAGCAGATTTCGCTCGATGAGTTTCGTGCGCAGGCGACGGGACGATTGGCGTTCGTCGAGCCGCTCTCGATGCGCACGCGCGATGCACGGCTCGACGATTTCTTGAGAGCGCGCAAACCCTCGTGGTTCCGCGACATCCTGCTTCGCGACAAGTCGAGTTACGGTCAGATCGTGCTCGCGTCGCTATTCGGCAACCTGCTCGCGTTCGCTACGTCGCTGTTCGCGATGCAAGTGTGGGATCGCGTCGTGCCGGCGCAATCGATTCCGACACTGTGGGTGCTTGCGCTCGGCGTGACGACGGCCATCCTATTCGAACTGTTGCTCAGAACGGCGCGCGTGTCGCTCGCCGATCGCATCGGCAAACGGGCTGACCTGGCGATTTCGTCGCACTTGTTCGCCCGTGCGCTCGATATACGCAACGACGCACGTCCGAAATCGACCGGCTCCTTCATCGCGCAGTTGCGCGACATCGAACAGCTGCGCGAGCTGCTCACGTCGACGACGATCGCCGCCCTAATCGATCTGCCGTTCGTCGTGCTGTTCCTGGCACTGTTCACGGCACTGGCCGGCCCGCTCATTTTCATCGTGCTCGGTGTCCTGGTCGCGATCGTCGTGCCGGGGCTGTTGCTGCAACTGCCCATGTCGCGACTCGCCCGGGAAGGCATGCGCGAGTCCGCACTACGCAATGCCATCCTCGTCGAGTCGATCGAACGCGTCGAGGAGATCAAGGCGTTGCAGGCCGAGCCGCGCTTTCAGACGTTGTGGGAGCGATTCACGAATACGGCGGCGCAGACCGGCATCGCCCAGCGGCGTTACACGGCCCTTTACGTGAATTGGACACAGACTTTGCAGCACCTCGCGTACACGGCCGTGCTCGTGGCCGGCACTTACATGGTGCTGGCAGGCGAGATGACCATGGGCTCGCTCATCGCGTGCTCGATCCTGACCAATCGGGTGATCGTGCTGTTCATGCCGCTCGGCCAGATGTTTGCGCGTTGGCAGAACGCGAAGGTCGCGCTTGCCGGTTTGAACGACTTGCTCGCAAAGCCGGTCGATCACGATCCCGAGCGCGGGTTGCTGCGACGGCCCGCGCTCGCGGGCGCCTATCGGTTCCAGAACGTCCGCTATGCCTATGGCGAGAATGGTGCCACCGTCTTCCAGGTCGACGATCTGTCGATCCGTCCCGGCGAGCGTATCGCGCTGCTCGGCCGTATCGGCGCCGGCAAGAGCACGATGCTGCGCTTGCTTGCCGGCATGGCGCAGCCGACGAGCGGCAAGATCCTGCTCGACGGCACCGATCTCGGGATCATCAATCCGACAGACGTCCGTCGCGAGATCGGATACCTCAACCAAAACGCGCAGCTCTTCCTCGGTACGATTCGCGAGAACCTTGCCATCGGCCGACCGGATGTGACGGACGAGGAAATCCTGCAAGTGTTGGCCGTGACCGGCGGTCTGCCTCTCGTCCAGGGGCAGTCGCAAGGACTCGATCTCATGTTGCGGGAGGGCGGCGTCGGTTTGTCGGGCGGGCAGCGCCAGACGTTGCTGCTTGCGCGTACGCTGCTACGAAACAGCAGCATCGTCTTGCTCGATGAACCTTCGGCTGCCATGGACGAAAGCACGGAGCGGCAGTTCGTCGAGCGCCTCAGACGTTGGGCCGCCGATCGCACCATGGTCATTGCCACCAATCGTGCGGGAATCCTGCCGCTGGTCGATCGGATCATCGTCATCGACAACGGGCGCATCGCGATGGACGGACCGAAGACCGAGGTGCTCAAGTCCTTGTCGCGTCCGCAGCCAGTATCCGTGGCGGCAGTCGGTTGAATCAGGGAGCGCAATTCATGAGCAGCGGAATTTCGACGTTCGGTGCGGTTGATGTCGCCGATCTCAGCTGGCAGGAGGAAGGCTCGCCGCGCAGCCGCATCATTCCCATCCTGGCGTGCCTGATTGCGATCTTCATCGTGTGGGCGGCCTTCGCGAAAGTCGATGAAGTCGCCGTGGGCTCGGCGCGCGTGACGCCGTCGTCGAAATCGCAACTCGTGCAGAGCCTGGAGGGCGGCATCATCGAAGAGATCTTCGTGCGCGAAGGCGATCTGGTGGAGGCGGGGCAGAAGCTGGCCGCGCTGGATCGTGCGCGCTTCATGGCGACGGTCGGCGAGACCTTGGCGAAAGCGCGTTCGCTCGAAGCGGCCGCGGCGCGGTTGAAGGCGGAAATCGATGGCGGGCAACCGCAGTTCAGCAAGGAAATTCGGGAAATGCCCGAGCTCGTTGCGCGCGAGATGGAGCTGCTGCGCTCGCGGCGGCAGAACTTGCAAGAGAACACCGCAAGCATCGAAGACTCGCTGGGGCTGGTGCGGCGCGAGATCGCGCTGACGGAGCCCTTGATCGAGCTGGGCGCGGCCAGCGACGTCGAGCTCATTCGTCTCAGGCGTCAAGAGAACGAGCTCGTCGCAAAGCTCGCCGCGGTCCGCAATCAGTACATCATCGATGCGAATGCCGAGTACGCCAAGACGATGGCCGAGCTCGAAGTGGTGCAACAGATCATGAGCGGCCGACGCGATCAGCTCGAGCGAACGGTGCTCAGCTCGCCGGTGCGCGGCATCGTGAAGAATCTGGAGCTCACGACGATCGGCGGCGTCGTCGCGCCGGGCGGCACGCTGATGGAAATCGTGCCCGTGGAAGACACGTTGCTGATCGAGGCGCGCCTCAGCCCGCGCGACATCGCCTTCATTCGGCCGGGCTTACCGGCCACCGTGAAGATCACGGCGTACGATCCGTCGATCTACGGCACGCTCGATGCTGTGGTCGACCGAATCTCTCCCGATACGTTGCAGGATGAGGTTCATCGCGATCAGGTTTATTACCGGGTGTACCTGCACACGGATAGTTCCACCCTGCGCACCAAGGACGGCAAGGAGCACGCCATCATGCCGGGCATGGTGGCGACCGTGGACATTCGTACGGGTTCGAAGACCATCCTCGACTATCTGCTCAAACCGGTAAACAAAGCCAAGGAAGCGCTGCGCGAACGCTGACCGGGTCCGCGCGGGCGCCGATAGGGACACATACATATGTATATGTATGTGTGTCGGCTACGACCGGACGGAACTGCCGGTCAGGCTTCCGACGAACGCGGAGGGGCCATGCGGCGCCGGCAAGTCACCAGTCCCGCGTCCCGGTGCGCGGCCGATACGCCGAGAACATGGAGAACACCCACGGCCGGCAGGCGAGCAGCATCGCAATGCTCACCTTTTCTTTGGACGGTAGTGCAACGTCCAATGCAGCCAGATCCGCGAAATCGGAGCCGAGCTTCTCGATCTTGCGCATCAGGACCCGGACCGAAGCCGGCGAGAGCTCGGCGGAATGGAAACTCAAGGTCTCGTTCGTTCCGGAGAACTCGCTCCGCAGGAATTCCTCTCGAACCTGGCGCTCGTAGAGCTTGCGGACTGGACCGTCCGGTCGCCATGCAATCGGAAGGCGTGCATGCATACGAACCTTGTTGCCCTTCTCGATGTTCAGCAAACCTGCCGCGCACAGTTGCGAGAGAAGGTTCTTCGTCGCTCGATCGCTGAGCGACAACCGATTCGACATCTCCTCCACCGAGCGGCCGTTGAGGAGCAGGTAAAAGCAGGCGAGCAGGAGAGAATTTTTCGCCAGGATGCGCTCCTGCGCCAGCGTGAGAGTGAACGTTTGTTCGGCCGGAACAGGCTTGGACTGTTCTTCAGTCATGCGTGCCAGATCGGCGATCGTCATGTCGATGGCGCGACATACGCGTTCGAGACGCGCCATCGTGAAAGATCTTTGAGAGAACAATCTCTTTACGGAGGATTCGCTCAATCCCAGCGCCTGGCCAAGACGGCTGTAAGACATGCCCCGCGCGCGCAAACAGCGCTTCAGGGTTTCGATCATTTGCTGCGTTTCAGTCATGTAATTTTTTCAGGCCTTGATAGTGACCCGCGTAGTACCGAATTTCGATACCGTACAAACGCGGAATTGTAATTCGAGACCGTTGCGTAGATGCTGCGCCCCGCGTTAGCGACTTGCAACGCGTCGTCAGAACACCAAAGAGGTCACAATGAAGAGGAAGGTTGCGTTGTTGTGCGCGCTTGCTGCCCCGATGGCGGCAGGTGCAGCGGACAATGTGGGGCATTGGTACTTAATGCCGCAAATCGGCGGAATTTCGGCCGATAACGATCGACCGCTTCAGGACAAGGACTGGCTCTACGGATTGGCATTCGGCAAGCATTTGAATCAGGTACTCAGCCTCGAGTTCAACCTCAACGGCTCGCAGGTCGGTGGCGGCCCGGGCCGTAGCGACATGAGCTTTTGGGGCGGTTCGCTCGATTTGTTGTTTGTAGGCAACCGCGGCGGAAGCGTGTCGCCCTATTTCAGTATCGGTGCCGGAGCGCTGCAGACCGACCGCAGCCCGGGCAGCAATGCCACGGATGCGATGGCTCAAGCCGGCGTCGGTCTGTTCATCAATCTTTGGGAAAACTCGGACGGTTCGAGCAGCTTCGCACTGCGTCCCGATCTGAAGGCGCGCTGGAACGAAGCCGGTGCGGAAGGCACGCTGGTCGATTACATCGGCACGCTCGGCTTTCAATTTTCGTTCGGCCAACCGACGAAGCGTGCACCGGCACCGGCGCCGGAACCTGAACCGACTCCGCCGCCGGCTCCGCAACCGCCTCCGCCGCCCCCGCCGCCGGCCGATACCGACGGTGACGGCGTGACGGACAATCTCGATCGTTGTCCGGATACGCCGCGCGGCGTCGCAGTCGATGCTTACGGCTGCCCGCGTGTCGGCTCGATCACGCTGGAAGGCGTGAACTTCGAGTTGAACTCGGCACAGCTCACGCCGAGCTCGCGCGACGTGCTCGACGGCATCGCGGCCGATCTGAAGAAGTATCCGCGCCTGAAGATCGAGCTGCAGGGTCACACCGACAGCTCGGGTTCCGACAAGTACAACCTCGACCTGTCGCAGCGTCGTGCGGAAGCGGTGCGCAATTACCTGATCGAGCAAGGCGTGTCGCCGTCGCAGTTGGAGGCAAAGGGCTACGGCGAAACGCAGCCGATCGCCGACAACACGACCGCTGCGGGTCGTGCCGCGAACCGCCGCGTCGTGATGCGCGTGCTCGAGAATCCCGGCGACGTGAAAGTCGAGGGCGCGCTCAACGACTGATCATTCGACCAACGCCTGAGTGCGTGTGGCCCGGTCATCGCCGATGACCGGGCCTTTCTTTATATATGGCGGTTTCGCGCGAGGCGGCGCCGGTCCGATAAAGTAAAGCAAATTGACAAACGGCGCCGGCTTGTGGTCCAGTCGGCCTTGCACGGCAACCGGTCTCAGGATCAGGGGGAGCTCATGAGCGCCGTCGACCTCGCAGAACGTCCGAAACTCGACCTGACGAATCCGGATACATTCGTCAACGGCCACCCGCATGACCTTTATGACGAGGCCCGCAGCCTCACGCCGGTCATGCGCCAGCCTGGATCGAAGACGGAACACCCGTTTTGGGCGTTGCTCCGCCATGCCGACATCGCCGCGGTCGGTGCGGACAGCGAAAACTTCACCTCGACGAAGGGATTTCGAGTCAGCACCGACAATCGCGCTTCCTACGACCCGGAAATCGGACGCGTCCTGAGCCGCTTCATGTTGGCGATGGACGATCCGGAGCACGCTCAATATCGAAAATTGGTCGGCGCGGCTTTCACGCCGGCAGGCATCAGAAACATCGAACCGCGCGTCAAAGCGCGCGTGCACGATCTGTTCGAGAAGATCAAAGGCCGTAACGAAGCCGAGTTCGTCAGGGACATCGCGGCGACGGTGCCCATCAAGACGGTCTGCGCGATTCTGGGCGTTCCCGAGGCCGACGAAGACAAGGTGATCACTTGGACCGACGCGGTGTTCGGCGCGGACGATCCCGAGCTTTTCAAAGGTCCCGAAGAGGCGAGCCGCACGTATCTGTCGATGTTCGATTACGCGATGTGGCTCGTCGCCGGAAAGAAAAAGAATCCCGCGGACGATCTCATGAGCCTGCTCGTGCACGCCGAGATCGGCGGCAGGCCGCTCGACGACACGGAGTTGAAGAGCTATTTCTCCAACTTGCTGGCCGCCGGCAACGAGACGACTCGATCATCGCTGGCCGGAGCGGTGTGGTTGTTGTCGCGTTTTCCGCAACAACGCGACAAGCTGGTTGCCAATCCGGATCTCATGGCCAATGCCGTGAACGAACTGCTGCGCCATTTCTCTCCCGTGTACCAAATGGCGCGTGTGGCGAAGAAAGACGTCGAAGTCGGCGGCACTTTGGTGCGCGAAGGCGAGAAAGTGGCGCTTCTCTACGGCGCCGCCAATCACGATCCGGAAGTGTTCCCCGATCCTCACACATTGGACATCGAGCGTCCGAACGCCCACCGCCATCTTGCCTTCGGCATCGGACCGCACTTCTGCCTCGGCTCGCGGCTCGCGCAGCTTCAGCTCCGCGTCATTCTAGGTGAGCTCCTGGCCCGCTATCCGCGTTTCGAGGTCGTTCACGGACCGGTGTTCCTGCGGGGAAATTTCGTGCAGGCGACCAAGTCGCTGCGTATCAAGCTCAATGCTTGAGCGGCTCCGAGCCTCCCGAGCAGCGGTGTCGTCGGGTTCGCGGGCGGCTTGAACATGGTCAATATACTTGACAAAATTGCCCTGGGAGGATCTTGAAAATGCAACACACTCAGGGCGGACGCGGTCCGTTGTCGGACGTGCGCGTACTGGAGCTCGGCACGCTCATTGCGGGACCTTTCTGCGGACAGCTACTCGGCGACATGGGTGCCGAGGTCATCAAGATCGAACCGCCCGGGCAAGGCGATCCGATGCGCCAGTGGGGACGCAAGACCGCGCAGGGCAAACCCGTGTGGTGGCCCGTCATCGCACGCAACAAGAAGTCGGTCACGCTCGACATGCGCAAGCCGGAAGGACAGGCACTGCTTCGGGAGCTCGTCGCTCACGCCGACATCCTCATCGAGAATTTTCGTCCCGGCACGATGGAGCGCTGGGGCTGCGGTTGGGAAGCGCTCGAAGCGATCAATCCGCGGCTCATCATGGTTCGTGTCTCCGGTTACGGTCAGTACGGTCCCTACGCATCGCGTGCAGGATTCGGCGCCATCGGCGAAGCGATGGGCGGTTTGCGCTACGTCGTCGGCGATCCGTCGACGCCGCCTTCGCGCATGGGCATCAGCATCGGCGATTCGTTGGCGGCAACGCACGCCTGCCTCGGCGCGCTCGCGGCGCTTCATCACCGTTCGCTCACGGGGCGCGGTCAGGTGATCGACTGCGCGATCTACGAAGCCGTGCTCAACATGATGGAGTCGCTCGTCGCCGAGTACGACCAGTGCGGGTATATCCGCGAGCGAACGGGCTCCATCTTGCCGAACATTGCACCGTCGAATGTCTATCCGACGCGCGACGGCCTGAACGTGCTCATCGCGGCGAATCAGGACACGGTGTTCTCACGCTTTGCAGCTGCGATGGGAAGGCCGGAGCTTGCGACCGATCCGGCCTACTCGACGCATCAAGCGCGCGGCGCGAATCAAGCGCAGCTCGACGAGCTGATCTCCAACTGGACGCGCGAGCGCGACGCGAAAGAGATTCTCGATCTGATGGAGAAACACGGCGTGCCGGCGGGACAAATCTATCGCGCGCCGGAAATGCTGGCAGATCCTCACTTTGCTGCACGCGAAGCCATCATCAGCGTGGAGCATCCCGATTTCGGTCGACTGCGGATGCAAAACGTCGCACCCAAATTGTCCGCTACCCCCGGCGGCGTGCGCACGCCGAGTCCGCAGCTCGGCCAACACAATGAAGAGGTCTATCGCGGCTTGCTCGGTTTGAGCGACGAGCGGTACGAAGAGTTGAGGAGCGGGGGAGTGATTTAGCGCGGCGCGGGGCTTGGGGCGTGGGTAAGAAGGGCGCTGGGCTCTGGGCATTAAACGAGGGGCCGCGGGCGACAGCTGGAGAACGCACTAGCTTATAGGCGAAGCCGCCGCGCGGCGGCTTCACAGCCCACAGCCTACGGCCTTCAGTCTTCAGCCTGAAGACACACGCCTGCGCTGACCAGCTCATCGATCTGTTGCTGCGAATAACCGAGCTCCGCAAGCACGTCGTGCGTGTGCTCGCCGATCGACGGCGGCGGTGTGCGGATGCTCGACGGCGTAGCGCTGAACCGCGGCGCTGGTGCGGCTTGGTCCAGACCGAACTTGCGAACGAAAATCTCGCGCGCAACGTTGTGCGGATGTTGCGCGGCTTCCGTCATCGACAGCACAGGCGCCACGCACGCATCGCTGCCTTCGAACATCGCCGTCCATTCGGCGAGATCGCGTTGCGCGATGACGCGTGCAAGCTCTTCGCGAAGCTCCGGCCAACGCTCCTGCGGCGCTTGCGTGAACTTCGCTGGATCGAGACCGGCGATGCGCAGCAGCTCGGCAAAGAACTTCGGTTCGAGCGAGCCGACCGACAAGAACTTGCCGTCGCGCGTCTTGTAGCAATCGTAAAAATACGCGCCCGAGTCGAGCAGATTCGACGCGCGCTCGTCGCGCCAAAAACCCATCTGGCGCAGGCTCAGGAATACGGTCATGAACAATGCGGTGCCGTCGAGAATGGCGGCATCCACGACTTGCCCGCGCCCCGTCGTGCGTGCGTGCACCAACGCAGCGAGCACGCCCGTGACCAGCATCATCGCTCCGGCGCCGTAATCGCCGACGAGATTGAGCGGCGGCGCCGGCGGCTCGTGCGCACGGCCCATGGCATGAAGCGCACCCGAAAGCGCAATGTAGTTGATGTCGTGTCCGGCGGCTTGTGCGAGCGGACCCGTCTGTCCCCAACCGGTGACGCGGCCGTACACGAGGGCGGGATTCGCTTCGAGACAGACGTCCGGTCCGAGTCCGAGGCGTTCCATCACACCAGGCCGGAATCCCTCGAGGAGAATCGCCGAGGATTTGCACAATCGCAGCACGATTTCGCGTCCGGCCGGACTCTTGAGATCCACCGCGATCGAGCGGCGATTGCGCGACAACGCATCGCGCGTCGGGTCGATGTCGAAGCTCGCGGTGGGCCCGGTGAGTCGGTCGACGCGCGTCACGCGGGCGCCCATGTCGGCGAGCATCATCGCGGCGAACGGTCCGGGACCGATGCCTGCGATCTCGACGACGTCGATGCCTGCCAGAGGACCTGTCGATTGCTGCATTGCTTTCTCGTCTTGCATTCGAATCGCGCCGACACTAGGCGGCGCACCGTAGATCGTCAATACGCTTGACCATTATGCCGGGCCGCGATACGGTCGCCCGTCGGAAAAACCGACTGCCCGACGTTCGTCGATTACTTGATAAAGCACTCTCCGGGCGACAGTCCAGGCGCGCATTCAGCTGCAAGCCATGAGCGATTCCGATGCTGCAGTCTCATTGACTCACGACGAGCTGGCGCGACGGCTCAGGATCAGTGCTGAGCGGCGTTATGGCGAGCCCGTCGGCCTCGAAGGCTTGAAGGCATTATCGGGCGGCGCATCGGCCAGCACATGGCAATTCGATCTGATCCGCCGCGGTGAGCGCCTGCCGATGATTCTGCAGCTTGCCGCAGGCGAGCGATTCTCCAGCGCACTGACCAAGACGCAGCAAGGTGCGACTCAGCAGCGTGCCGCCGAACTCGGCGTACCGACACCGCGCGTGCACTGGATTCTCGACCCGCAAGATGGTCTTGGAGAGGGATATATAAGCGAGCGACTCGTCGGCGAGACACTCGGTAAGCGCATCGTCGGCGATCCGGCATTGGCGCAAGCGCGCACTGTGATGGCCGCGCAATGCGGCACGATTCTCGCTCGCATCCACTCGCTCGATCCCAACCGCTTCGCCGATTTGCCGACAGTCGAGCCTGCTACAGCACTCGCGCAATTAGCGGCTCAACATCGCGCCTACGGCGAGCGCCTACCCGTGTTCGAGCTGGCGTTTCGCTGGCTCGCAGAGCACTTACCGCGTCCGCGCCCGCCGCGTCTCGTGCACGGCGATTTCCGTAACGGCAATCTGATGGTCGACAGCACCGGTATCGTCGCGGTGCTCGATTGGGAGCTTGCGCATCTCGGCGATCCGATGACGGATCTCGGTTGGTTGTGTATGAACGCCTGGCGGTTCGGTGTCGTCGATCTACATGTCGGCGGATTCGGTTCGCGCGAGGACTTGTACCGCGCATACGAGCGGGAAAACGGTGTGCCCGTCGACGAAGCCGCCGTGCGTTTCTGGGAAGTCTTCGGCACGCTCAAGTGGGGCGTGATCTGTCAGTACTTCGCGTTTCAGTACATCGACGGCGAGGTGCGCAGCGTCGAACGCGCATCGATCGGACGGCGCGTTTGCGAAACCGAGCTCGACTTGCTGAATCTCATGAGGACTCGAGCATGCCGATGAACCGTCCTACAGCCGCGGAACTGATTCGAGCCGTACGCGAGCATCTCGAGGGCAAAGTTCAGCCCGAGCTGAGCGGTGCGCTTGCATACGAGACTCGGGTAGCGGCGAACGTTCTCAGGATTCTCGAGCGCGAGCTCGCGCAAGCGGGCGAGGCGGCCGAGGCCGAACGGCAACGGCTCGAGCGGTTGCTCGGACGAAGCGGGAGCGTCGAAGAGCTCAATGCATCGCTTTGCGATAGCATCGCTGCAGGTGAGCTCGACTGGAACGACGCGCAACTCTTCGAGCATCTCTGGCGGACGACGCTCGACAAGCTCGCGATCGACAGCCCGCGCTACGCGGCGTATCGGCGCGCGATCGAGCGAAGTCAGTGAGCTTGACTCGCCGGCTGCGCAGCGGGTGCTGCATCAGGCGCGTCGGTATTCGCTCGAGCCAAGATCAGAATGCACGCGGCGGCTAGCAGCGCAGCGCTGCCTGCGCCTGCGAACACGACGGGTAGCGCCCAGCCGGTGGACAACAGCAGACCGCCGACCGCGGCGCCCGAGATCGCACCGGCGCGTCCGGCACCCAATGCCCAGCCGAGACCCGTGGAACGCATGCGCGCCGGATAGAAGCTCGCGGCGAGCGCATTGATGCAGTACTGACAGCCGTACACGAATGCGCCGCTCGCAAATGCAAAGCCGAGCAGCATCGGCGTGCTGCCGCTGACGACGGCGCCGAGACCGGCGGCGACGAATGCCGATCCGATGAATGCGCCCGTGAGGATGCGAGTGGCGCCGTAGCGATCGACGAGCCACGCAAGTCCGAGCCCGCCGAGAATGCCGCCGGCATTGAACAGCGAAACGCCCGTAATCGCTTCCTGTAGCGGACGTCCGGCGCCACTGAAGATCGTCGGCATCCAGTTCTTGATGAAATGAAGCAGCAGCAAGTTCGTGAAGAAGATGATCCAAAGCAGGCTCGTGCCGAAGAAGCGCTTCTCGGTGAAGAGCTGCACGAAACCGCTGCGGCTCGAGCTCTGCTCCGGAGTCACGAATTCATCGTCGGGCTGCGGGTCGTAAGCGGGATCGATGCGCTTCAATAGGCGTGCGACCGCAGTCGAGCGGCGATCGCGCCGCGCCAGAAAGATCGGCGATTCGGGTGCGTAGGCGAACGCGGCGAGGAAAATCAGCAACGAGAGCGCGCCGGCGATCATGAACATCGAACGCCAGCCGGTTTGCTCGATTGCGGCGCCCACGATCAGACCGCCGACGGCCGCACCGAACGGTGCGGCGCACGACAGAGCCGTGAGCACCGTGGCGCGCGCCCGCTTCGGCACGATCTCCGAGACGAGCGACAGCACGATCGGCACGGTCGCACCGATGCCTGAGCCGCTGATGATTCGATAGGCGATGAGCTCGCCGATCGAGTTGGCGAACGCCGTCAACAATGTGAACACGCCGGCGACGCCGAACGAAAAGAGCAGGAGCGGGCGCCGTCCGTATCGGTCGGCGAGCGGTGCGAGCACCACCATGCCGAGACCCAGTCCGACGAGTCCGGCACTGAAGACAGCCCCGAGGCTCGCAACTTCGATGCCGAGATCCGCCGCGAGGCGCGGTGCAACGAAGGCCATCAATTGGACATCGACGCCTTCGATCATCACGATCGCGCCGCACAGTGCGGCAATGAGCATGGCGTAGACGCTGACAGAACCGCCGTCGATGCGATCGGCGAGCGCGATGGTGCGATGTGAGGTCATTGTTTCTCGGTAAATGCGCGCGCGAGCTGATTGCCGATCGGCAGACGCCGAATCCGTACACCGGTCGCGGCATGGATTGCATTGACGAGGGCCGGTGCGGCGCTCGGCACGCCCATCTCGCCGGCGCCGCTCGGCGGGAACTGCGTGCGCAACAAATGAACTTCGACAGCCGGCGCCTGAGCCATGCGAAGCAACGGATAGTCGTGGAAGTTGCTCTGGCGCACGCGGCCATCTGCGACGGTGATCTCTTGGCCGAGCGCGGCGGAGATCCCATCGAGTGTGCCGCCCATGAGCTGCGCTTCGGCGCCGAGCGGATTGACGATCTGCCCGAGATCGGACGCGCACACGCAACGAACGATGCGAAGCTCGCCGGTTCTGTTCACTGCAACTTCGATGGCATGTGCGGTGTAACCGCCGAATGCAAACGTCACCGCAACGCCGATGCCGTGACCCTCGGGAAGCTTGCGCCCATACCCGATCTCATCTGCCGCACGGCGCAATACTGCTGCGAGCCTGCCGGTATCGACTTTGGGGCCGCCATGATCGCGGTAATCGAGCAGCCGTGGCTCGCCGAGCAGCTCGAGCCGCAGCGCCAATGGATCCTTGCCGCACGCGGCGGCGACTTCATCGACGAATCCCTGCGTCGGAAATGCACAGAACGTCGGCAAAGGACCTCGCCACCAACCGCGCGCCAAGCCGAAGTCGAGCGGCGTGAATGCACAGCGATAGTTCGGAACCGAGCCTGCAGGAAAGGCGTCCGGGTCCGCACACGCGAGCCATTCGGGACGCGAGGCGAGATACGCCCGACGCCAGCGAAGCGGCGTCGCTGCCACGTGATGCGACCAGCCGACGACTGCGCCCTTCTCATCGATGAGCGCCGACATCGCATGGATGCCGTAGGGGCGATAGAAGTCGAATTGGATATCGTCCTCGCGCGTCCACACGAGTTGAACCGGCGCACCCACTGCCTGTGCGACTCGTACGGCTTCGACGACGAAATCGTTCTCGGCACGCCGGCCGAAACCGCCGCCGCAGCGGGTCAGGCGGATTTCGATCGCGCTCGGCGACAATCCCGTCATCGCGCTGATCAATTGCAAAGCGACCGAGGGCCGCTGTAACGGCGCAATCAGCAGCGCACGATCCTTGCGCAAATCGATGCAAGCGTTTTGCGGCTCGAGCGTCGCGTGTGCGAGAAACGGTTGAACGTATTCGGCCGTCACGACGCGCGCGGCCGTCTTGCGAGCCGCGTCGAAATCGCCGTCGCTGCGGATGACTTGTCCGGACGATGCGAGAGCCTCGCGTGCTCGACGCTCGAGATCCTCGCTGCTGTCGGCGGCCCAGCGTCCTTTCGTCCATTCGATCTTCAACGCCGCACGTGCACGCAGCGCGGTCCAAGTGTCTTTCGCGATCACGGCGACGGCTGCGGCGAGATTCGCATCGAGCGTCGAATCGGCCGAGATGCCCGGAATCTCGATCACGTCGAGCACACCGGGCATCGCGCGTGCTGCAGCGTCGTCCAATCGCGCGAGCCGGCCTTCGAAATACGGACAACGTGCGAGCACGGCGACCACCGAGCCCGGCAGGCGCGCATCGAGACCGAAGCGGGCACGGCCGGTGACGATGTCTGCGACGTCGACCGAGCGCGTCGGCTGGCCGATGACTTTGAAATCCTTCGATTCTTTGAGCGGCGGTGCTTGGGTCGGCGGCTCGATACGAGCCGCGCGTGTCGCAAGCTCGGCATAGTCGAGGCTGCGTCCGTCCGGATGAATCACACGTGCGCTCTCGGTGCGCAGCTTGTCGACCGGAACGGACCACAGCTCGGCGGCGGCTTGCAGGAGCATCCAGCGGGCTCGCGCACCGACTTCGCGCAGCTCGCGCCACGCGCTCACGATACTCAAGCTGCCGAACGCGTCTTGAAATCCGTAAACGGACGCCGGCCGGTCGGCGCCTCGGGCTGTGCGAACGATGTGCGGCAACTGCTCGACGGTCACGCGCGACCAAGGAACGTCCAGCTCCTCGGCGATGAGCATCGGCAGCGATGTCTTCACGCCTTGACCCATCTCGCAGCCGCGTGCGCCGATGACGATGCTGCCGTCGGGCTCGATGCGCACATAGGCACCGATCCGGACGGGACTGGACGATGCAGAGGAGGAAAAAGAATTGGCCGGGGCGACTTGCGCCGCCGCCGGCCAATGTTGCACGAGTAAGAATCCGCCGAGCGCGGTCGTCGATCGCTGTAAGAATTCGCGTCGCGAGACAGCGCTCACTTGGCGGACCGAAGTTGCATCAGAAGTTGTACCGAGCCTGCAAGGCGATCGTTCGCGGCAAGTCGAGCGGCAACATGCGCGCATCCGGCGCCAAGCCGAACACCGGGTTCGTCGCCAGGTTGCCCGTACCGCCGAAGCCGAACGTGTACTCGTCGGTGAGGTTGCGGCCGAGCAGTGCGACTTCGATGCGGTCGTCCCACTTGAAGCCGACGCGCAGATCGTACTTCACGTAGTCGTCTTGCACGAACATCGGATCGTTCGGGAACTCGGCACGGAAATCCGTACGGAAGTTTGCCGTCGCGGTCGTGGTGAATGCCAGACGATCCGTGAGATCGCGCGAGTAGGTGAGGCTCAGGCTGCCGCTCCACTTCGACGCGAACGGCAGGCGGACGCCCGTCAGATTACACGAGCCGCGCACCGGATCGTCGGGCGCTTGACCGGTCGCGCACGGGCCGTGCGGATAGCTGTCGAACTTCGCCGAGATGTAGGCGAGCGAGGCGTTGATGAGCAGCGAATCGGTTGCGCGGATCACGGCGCTCGCTTCGGCGCCGCGCGCAGATGCGCTCGCCGCGTTGCCGGTGAAGAACGCGAACACGCTGACGTTCGGGTCCGACTGAATCGCCGACGACACCTGTAGATCGTCGTATGTGGTGTCGAACACGGTCAGATCGAAGTAGCCGCGCGAGAACACGCTCTTCATACCGACCTCGTACGACTCCGAGGTCTCGGGCGCGAACTGGAATTGCGCGGCAGTGGCGTTGGGAATGGCGCCCTGGAAGCCGCCGCTCTTCGAGCCCTGTCCGTAGCTCGCGAACACCATGAGATTGGGCGTTACATCCCATTGCAGCGTCACGGCCGGATCGAATTCGTCCTCATCCAGCTTGTCGCTAATGTCGGCTTGCAAGGCGCCTTGGCGTTCCGTGAAGGCGAGCGGACCGCCGATGCGGACATAGCGCGCTTCCTTCTTCTCTTTCGTGTAGCGGCCGTTCACGGCGATGCGGAAGTCGTCGGTGATGTTCCAGGTGACCTGCGCATAGCCCGAAAGTGCGCGATTGTCCTGCACGAACGTGCGGAACGTGCTGGCTGCAGGAGCGAAGAAAGACGCGGTACCGCGCCATTCGGTCAGATCGGCATCGTGCCAGTAAACACCGACCACGTACTCGATCGTTTGGCCGGTCGGCGACAGTAGGCGGAATTCCTGTGAGACCTGCTCGTAGTCCTCGTCGAAGTTCGAGTACGCCAAATCCGCCTCGAAGAAGTCCGCGTCGGTCGAATGCCGCGTCTTGTACTCCGAATAGCCGGTGATCGACGTGAACGTGTGACCGCCGAACTCGTAATCGATCGTCAGCGTGGCGTTGTTCGTTTCGTTGTTGTCGAAGTCGCCGCCGAGCGAGCTGCCGGACTCCTTCGTGCGGTCTAGCTTGCGGCCGAGGAGTTGCGTCGTCATGACGTAAGGGTTGCCGCTGACGTCGAGCTCGGTGTGCTCGACCTTGGCCGTGATCGTCAGCGCATCGCCCGAATACATACCGGTCAGACGCACCGCGCTTCCTTCGCGGCTCGGCTCGTCCTGATTGTTCATGACGTTGCGGATGTAGCCGTCCAGGTCCTGATATTTCGCAGCGAGGCGCATGCTGAATCGATCGCTGAGCGGACCGGAGACCACGCCGTTCAACGTCGTGCCTTCCAGCTCGAAATCGTATTCGGCGCTGACGAAGCCCTCGAACGTATCGGTAGGACGGGCGGTCACGATGTTGATCGCACCGGCGCTGGTGTTCTTGCCCACCAACGCACCCTGGGGCCCGCGCAGCACTTCGATGCGCTCGACGTCCAGGAACGGTGTCTGGAATTGACGCGAACGGCCGGCGTACACGCCGTCCACGAACATCACGACCGACTGGTCGAGCGACGGACTGCCGGCGCCGGAGCCGATGCCGCGGATGAAGATCGCATCGGCGCCGGGGCTGCGCGCGATGAACAGGTTGGGAACGCTTTCGTCGAGATCCTCGAAACCTTTGATCGACCCGGAGGCGATCGCCTCACCGGAGACGACGCTGATCGAGATCGGCACCTCTTGCAGGCTCTGTTCGCGCTTTTGCGCTGTAACCACGATCGTCTCCAGCGCAGACGTCGTGGACGAAGCATCCTGCGATTGGGCAGTGGCGACGATCGGGAGCAATCCAAGCAGTCCGACGACCAACGGGTCGTTGACGCCCCTGAACGGACGACGGGTGAGGCGAAAATGAGACATCACGACATTCCCCCTTGATGCGTCAGTGACTTGAATGTAGGTTGTGGTAGTCGTCAGGTTACTTGACGGTTTTGCAGATAGTCAAGAAGGTTGTCATATCCAGGCAGGTCGTGCCGGCAATTGTCAACTCAACGTGCGGCGATGCACGACGTTCAGCATCGCCGCGATATCGCCGTTTAGAAAAGCGCGTACGTTGTGGCGCAGGATCGGCAACAAATCAGCGGCATAGCTCTGATTCAGGCCGGCCATGTGCGGGGAGACGATCACGTTGGGCAGGGACCACAACGGGCTGTCCTCCGGAAGCGGCTCGCGGGCGAATACGTCGAGGGCAGCCCCGGCGATGGCGCCTCGCTGCAGGCAGGCGATGAGCGCTGCTTCGTCGACTACGCCGCCGCGCGCCACATTGACCAGATACGCCTCGGGGCGCATGGCGGACAGCACGGTTGCGTCGATCAGGTGATGAGTGGATTCGTCGTAGGGCGTGAGCAGCACGAGGAAATCCGCCAGCGCAGCGGCCGTGTGCAATTCGCTGCGCGGCAGGATGCGCTCGAAGCCCGGAGCGGCCGAGCGCCTGCTGACACCGATAGTACGCATGCCGAGCGCCTGGCATTTGACGGCGAGCGCTTCGGCGATGGCCCCCAAGCCGACGATGACGACGCATTTGCCGCGCAGCAGCGCAGGTGCCCAGCGTTTCCACACGCGGTCCCGTTGGTTACGCAGCAGCTGCGGCAGATCGCGGCTCAGCGCAAACATCAACGCCAAGGCGGTTTCGGAAACGGGATGCGCTGTCGCACCGCGGGCGTTCGTAAGCAGCACCTCGGGTCGTAGCGAAGGCAGTTCGACGATCCCGTCCATTCCCGAGCCCAGCGCTTGAATCCAACGTAGGCGGCCGGCGCGCTGTAGCAGCTCGTCGGACAGATACGCCCCGAAAGTGAACAGAATCTCCGCCGACTCGATACGGCCTGCGGCTTCGACCGCGTTACGTGCGTGTGCGATCGAAAGCTCGGGGAATTCGCTCGCCAGACCGTCCAGCAACTGTTCGGCGATACCGGCCTGCGAAGGCGTCAATAGCAACACGTCGATCAAAGGGACTTCTCCTTCGCCGCAGCGCAACTTCGCCGAGCTACGATTGAATCGTCAAGCGAGTGTACAAACTCGGGGTGACCGTGCATATTCGTCGTCATTCGCCTTATGAGCCAGAACTCGGAACGAATCAATTGCGCGATCAGCAATGCCGAGCTCGAGCGTCGCTGGCGCGCGGTGCGCACCCGGATGCAAGAGCGCGGCATCGACGTGCTGTACGTACGTAACAGCAACGATTTCCTCGGCGGGTACGTCAAATGGTTCACGGACGTGCCCGCGACGACGGGATATCCGACCGGCGTCGTGTTCCCGCTGCACGAGGACATGACCATCGTTGCGCAAGGCACGTTCGGCATGGACCGGCGTTTGAAACCGGAGGGCGACGGCCCTTACCGCGGCGTGCACAGAATGCTCGGTGCGCCGGGTTATGCCTCGGTCCACTACACGTCGGTCTACGAAGCTCACGCGATGGAACGGGCGCTTCAGCCGTATGCGAAGGCCGTTGTGGGCATCGTCGGGCCGGCCTCGCATTCGCTCGTCGTCATGGATCACTTGCGCCGCACCGTGCTTTCGAACGCAACCGTGGTCGACGCCACGGACCTCGTCGACGAGATCAAGTCGGTCAAGAGTCACGAGGAGATCGAGCTCATTCGCAAGACGGCGCGCATGCAAGACGAGTGCATGTACGAAGTGATCAAGCAGGTACGCCCCGGTATGCGCGACTGCGAAGTGACGGCCATCGCGCAACACGTCGGCCAGCGGCTCGGGAGCGAGCAAGGCATTTTCCTGTGCGCTTCCGCACCACAGGGCACGGCGGTGCCGTACGGCATTCGTCACTATCAGAATCGCACGATCCGCGAGGGCGACTATCTCAATCTGTTGATCGAGAACAACGGACCGGGCGGGTTCTACACCGAGCTCGGCAGGATGTGCGTGTTCGGTAAGGCAAGCGAGCAAATGCACGCCGAGATGGCGTTCGTGCGTCGTGCGCAGAACTTCGCGGCATCGCTGCTGAAACCGGGCGCGAGCTGCGCGCAGATCTGGCGCGACTACAACGCTTTTCTGGTCGAGAACGGCCGGCCCGCGGAGCAACGGCTGTTCTGTCACGGTCAAGGCTACGATCTCGTCGAGCGGCCCTTGGTGCGCGACGACGAACCGTTCGCCGTTCAGGCGAACATGAACTTCGCCTGTCACCCGAGCTATGCAACTGCGGCCGGGTTCTTCACGCTATGCGACAACTTCTTGGTCACGGACACGGGCGTCGAGCGCCTGCATTCGTTCCCGCCGGAAATCGTCGAGCTTTGAAGCGCTTCTAAGCAGCCGTTCCTTGCTCGGCTTGCACCGTGCGCTCGAATGGGCGCAGCACCGACAAGAATCCGATCAACGAGGCAACGTACGCAGTACCTGCGCTGATGGCGAGCGACCACGGCAGTGCAGCAGGATCGCGGAACACGTGCTCGGTGAGCAGTGCGACGACAGTGGGACCGAAACCGAGGCCGATCAAATTGGTCACCAACAGGTATACCGCAGAAGCCTGACCGCGCATTCGATTGGGTACGAGCTGCTGTAGAGCAGCTGCGGAGCAGCCGACGATCATGTAGCCGCCGAGCATGGCGAGCAGGAAGGCTGCGAGAAGCCAGGGCGTCGATTGTTGGATCGGAAACGTCGCTGCGCCCACCGCGCCGATGGCCATGGCCAGCGCACAAACCATCAACTGACCGTGCGCTCGGCCGCGCTGTACCAGGCGATCGCCGATCCAACCTGCCGCGACGACACCGATCGTGCCCGCGATCAGAATGGCGCCGCCAAGCGCAAGCCCGGCTTCGCCAGGCGTCCAACCGCGCGTTCGGATGAGCATGGTCGGCGTCCACGACATCATCGCAAACGTACCGATGCCCGCGAGACCCATCGAAATGTGATGCAAGGTGATGACGCGCGCGCGCTTACGGAAGTGTGCAAGGACTTCCTTGATCGGAATGGACTGCGCGTTGACATCGCCGCGGCGCGGCGGCTCGCCGACGAGCAAGGCAAGCGCAGCGACCGCGAGCCCCGGCAATCCGACGTACACGAACGTGAGTTGCCATGGATCGAGCGTGCCGACGATCGGGAAGGTGCGGCTGCCTGCGGCGGTGATGAGCTGGATTGCATAGCCGCCGACGATGAACGCCAACCCTGCGCCGAGCGACGTGCCGAGCGAGAACACGCTCATCGCCAGTCCGTGACGCTGTTTGGGGAAGAAATCGGTGATCAGCGAATACGCAGCCGGCACCAGCGCCGCCTCGCCGACGCCGACACCGATGCGGGCCAGGAACAAATGCCAGAAGCGCGATGCCAGTCCGCAGGCCGCGGTCATCAGGCTCCACACCGCGACGCCGACCGCGACGATGCCGATCCGCGAGCGCGAATCGACGAGCCGCCCGACCGGCAGACCAGCAAGCGTGTAGAACAGCGCAAACGACAAGCCTTGCAGGAGGCTGATCTGCAGATCGCTCAAGGCGAGATCGCGTTTGATCGGTTCGACCATCAACGACAGCACGAAGCGATCGATGAACGAGAACATGTATGCGATCGAGAGGACCGCGAGCGCGCTCCAAGCGCGTGCGGCGGACGGATAGGGCATCGCATCCGCCGAAATCGACGGGTCGAACGCTCTTGCTGGTGTCGCCATCGCGGTGGCCTCTCAATGCGCGGGATTGCGTAGCGCGCCGTCCAAGCGAATCACGGCGCCGTTGAGCATGCGGTTCTCGCAGACTTCCTTGACGAAGCGCGCGAATTCCTCGGCGCGTCCGAGCCGCTGCGGGAACGGCACGTGCTCGATCAATCCGGCACGCACGTCGTCCGGCAATTGCGCCAGCATCGGCGTGTCGAACAATCCGGGGGCAATGGCATTGCAGCGGATGCCGTACGCGGCGAGATCGCGCGCCATAGGCAGCACCATGCCGAGGACACCGGCTTTGGAAGCGGCGTACGCGCAATCGCTGCTGCGACCCTCGAAGGCGAGCGCCGAGCTGACGTGAACGATGACGCCGCGTTCGCCTTCTGCATCCGGCTCGCAACGCGCCATCTTCGCGGCGACTTGTCGCGCGCAGTCGAAGCTGCCGACGAGATTGACCGCGATCACTTGCTGAAACAGCTCCAGCGGATGCGGACCGCGGCGGCCGAGCACCTTGGCGGCGCGGCCGATGCCGGCGCAGTTGACGAGCGCGCGCGGTGCGACGACCGACTCGAGCGCCGCGGCGATGGTTTCCGTGCGCGCCACATCGACGTGGGCGTACCGCGCGTCGAGCTCGCGCGCGAGCGCCAAACCGTGCGAATCGTCGCAGTCCCAAATGTGCACGCGCGCGCCGCATTCGCGCAGCAGACGCGCAGTGGCCGCCCCGAGCCCCGAGGCGCCGCCGGTCACGATCACTTCGGCATCGGCGAGCTGCATCGTTCCCCGCTAAGCCGGTTTCGTATCGCGTTCGGTCTTCGCGAACAGCTTGTTCGCATTGCCGTACGCGATCGCGTGCAGCGTCTGCTCGTCGAACACGCCCGATTCGAACACCGACTGCGTATTGCTCTCGAGCAGGTTGGGCGGCAGGAACGGATAATCGGAGCCGAACAGAATGTGCTCGGGTCCGGCGAGATCGAGCACGGTGCGCAGATTGCTCGGCGAAGCGGACACCGCAACGTCGTAATAGAGCCGCGAGAGGTAATGCGCGACCGGATGCGGCGCAATGTCACGGAACTTCTGATACGGCTCGCGCGGCGAAAGATCGTACAGACGCAGCCGCCAGGCCACCCAAGGCATCGTGCCGCCGAGATGCGAGACGATGAATCGGATGTCCGGATAGCGTTCGAGCGCGCCGGTGATGAGCAGACTCGCGATGGCCCGCGTCGTGTCGAACACGAACTCGAGAATGGACGGCGAGACCGGCATGTCGGGCAGCTTCGCGGGCGGCGCCATCGTCGGATGCATGAACACGACCGCGCGACGACGATTCAGGAAGTCGAGGTATTCGTCGAACTGCGGTGCGCCCAAGTACACACCGTCGTAGTTCGTCAGCAGACACACACCGTCGAGGCCCAGCACATCGAGCGCGTGCGTGGTCTCGGCAATGGCATCTTCCACCGAAGGCAGAGGAATGCTGGCGAAACCGCCGACCCGATCCGGAGCCTCGCGAATGAGCTCGGCGTGATATTCGTTGCAGCGCCGCGCCAGCTCGCGCGCAAAGCCTCTATCGCCGAAGTACACACCCGGCGCGGAGATCGAAACGATCGCCTTGGTGACGCCGATCCGATCGATGGCCGCGTGCATCGCTTCGGGTGACCAGGACGGAAACGGTACGCCGGTCACATCGTTGACGCCGATGCCGCGCAGCGCCTCCACGTAGAACTGCGGCACGATGTGATGATGAATGTCGACACGCTGCATGGGCGCGCCATTCGCCGGATCGGTGTCTTCCTTCGTTCGTGAAGCGGACGAGGGCTCATTCGAACACGCGCTCGCCGCGACGAGCCCTGCGCCGACGGCGGCTTGCAGGAACGTGCGCCTCGAGGCGCCGAGATTGGATTCGGGACTGCCGGTGCTCATTCGATCACCTCATTTCTGATTTGGACGAGGCATTCGGGGCGTCCAGGGTGCAAACGACGGTACGACGAGCACGCCGGGCGGTGCAGCGCACACGACGGGAATCGCGCGAATGCAAGGACCCGCCACGGCGTATTGAATGGCCTTCGAGCGATCGGGCATGCCGACCGGATCTTTGAGATCGATGCGCACGTGCATGCCCGGCGCACCTTCGATTTCGATCTCCCAGCCGTCGTCGTAATCCCAGCCCGGCAGCGTGCGATCGATCAGCCAGACCATTTCGATCGTGAAGAAGCGCTTGCCGTCGACGATGCCGTGCCAGCGCCAGCGAATGTTCGCTACCGTGCCTTTCGGAATCACTCCTGCGCGGCAATGCACGTCGTGCGGGGCGACGCAGAATTCGTGATCGGCCTCGATACCGTCGTATTTGACGCCGAGCTGATCGCCGACGTAACGGATCACTTCGGCGAACGTGCGCGTGAACAGTTCTTGCGTGGAGCTCCCCGCACGCAACTGCTCCGGATCGCTGCCCATGCGGCATTGCTCGAAAATGAATCCGGGCGAAACGACCGGCGAGCAGTCGTACACCTCGCGCACGCGCAGCGACTGCACGTTGCAACATGCACCGGTGAGCCCAACGGCGATGCGTTCGACGATGAAACCGGGATTGATGCCCGTGCCGAACAACGTCGAATTGCCTTCGCGGCAAGCCGCCTCGAGGCTTTGCAGGTGCTCCGGCTCGTGCGCATGCGGATACGTGAACATGACCGTGGAGATCACGTTCTTCCCGGAGCGCAGCAGACGAATGACGTCTTCGTTGTGCGTATTGAAATGCTCGCCTTCGCGCGGATTGTGAATCACGCAATCGGCATCGAGCGCCAGGATTTCCTCGATGTCGCGCGTTGCTTTCACGCCGGTCGGTGCACGGCGCGCAATTTCTCCGGCGTCGCGTCCCTCTTTCTGCGGCGAGTACGTGTACAGGCCGACGAGCTCGAGATCGGGATGATCGATGATCTGGCGCAGACAAGTCTTACCGATCGCGCCCGTGGCCCACTGAATGACTCGATATGTCACGAATTCCCCCTCTGTCTATGCCGCAGCGCACCGGTGAGGGTTGAAGCTGCGGCTCGAAATGTTTGATACGTCTGCCGTTCCGAGCGCGCTACTTGCGCCGCGAGCGGCCGAGTTGCACGTTCGCGCCGCCATCGACGATGAGCACTTCGCCGGTGATCCACGAGGACGCATCGCTCGCCAAGAACAACGCGGCCTGCGCAATGTCGACCGATTCGCCGAGCCGTCCGAGCGGCATGCGAGAGGCGATCGCCGCCTCGTTGTTCGTCCACGCCGGTGCGGACTGTTCGGTCTTGATGAGACCCGGCGCGATCGCGTTCACACGCACCGTCGGTCCGAGATCGGCGGCGAGCATGCGCGTCAGATGATTGAGCGCCGCTTTGCTCGCGCAATAGGCGCCCATGCCCGGCTGCAAGCTGATGCCGCCGAGCGAGGACATGTTGATGACGACGCCGCCCGCTTGTGCCATCCAACTGCGCCAGACGAGTTGCGTCCACATGAGCGGCGTGCGCACGTTGAGCGCCCACGTCGCGTCGAATTCGGCGAGCGGCATGTCCATGATGTGATGACGCTGAAAGCTGCCGCCGGCGTTGTTGACGAGGATGTCGATCCGGCCGAACCGGCGCATGGTTTCGGCAACGCACTCGCGCGCCTGCGCCTCGTCGCTCGCATCGCCGGCCCAGGCGGCGTTGTCGCTGCCCAAGGCTGCGCGCGTCTCTTCGAGGCTTTGCGGATCGCGACCAGTGATCATGACGCGCGCGCCTGCAGCCACGAAGGTTTCCGCAATGGCGCGGCCGATGCCGCGCGAGCCGCCGGTGATCAACGCAACTTTGGCGTCGAGTCGCATAATTCCCCCAGATTTCGGTGCGCGGCCCGTCGGACGATGCCCGACAGCTCGCGCGAGCTGTGCGCTAGCGCTTCGGCCGATGCACGGCTTCGGGCAGCTTCACGGTGCAGCGAACCAAGCGCCATCCCGAGCCCGAGCCGTACTGTGCGTCGAGCCGCATGATCCAGCGATAGGCGAAGCGCGCGAACAGCACCATTGAGGCGAGCGCGATCAACACCGGCTTCCAGCCGAACATCCACGTCTCGCCGTGAACGAAATACTTGATGGCCGAAAAGCCGCCGTAGAGCCAAGCGTGGATGGCTACCGACAGCACGATCGAAATGCGCAGATAGCGCTCAGGCGTGCCGCTGAACGGCAGGTCGGCGCCCGCGCCCCCGAATGTTGATGCGTCCACACCTGCGCCTGCGCCGACCGGGGTGTCCGAGGATTGCTGCAACATGAACCGGCTCCGGATCAGAAGGGCTTGCTGATGGCGAGGAACACCACGAGGATCCCGAAAATCATCACCGTCGGGCTCGTGAGCAGCAGGAACCACCAGTGCTGGTGAACGGCTTTTTCGTAGGCCAGTGCGCCGGCGCCCGACTCGCGAATCCGGCGCTTGTTGCCGCCGAAATGCGAGAGGTGATAGTCCCAGACCTCGATCGGAATCAGGATGCCGGTGACGATCAGGAGCTTGAGCAGCAACCAGTTGATGCTCGTGTTGAAGCCCGCCGTGATGTAGAGCAGCACGCCGGTCACGAGAATGACCGGAAAGGCGATGTGCTCGTAGGACACGCCGTGATCGAAGCGCTCGAGCGCCCAATTGCGCATTTCGCGAACTTCGGGGTCCTGCGGATTTCGCCGCCAGGCCTTGAATATCGGCACCAGGTAGAACGCGTAGGCCACCGCGGTGCTCCAGATCCACGCCATCACGGCGAGGACGTGGACGAATTTTATGTAGAGATAGTAGGGCGCGAGCGCCGCTTGGATTGTGTTGATCATTCGAGCTGCTCGGTGCGTTGACTGCCCGCCGATCTGGCCGGCCATAATCGCTGCTCGTGCGTTGACGACTTTCTAGCCGCTGGGATTCAGGTTGTCAATCAACTTGACGGCATGTACCTTCTTGGAAAACTCCAGGGGGAAGGCTTACGACGATGCAGGTCGGGTTCTCTTTCAGCCAATTGATCGTGCGGGCGGCGCGCATCGAGCGCGCCGAGGACGCTGTGGTATTCGGCCGTGTGCGCACGAGCTCGTGGCGCGCAACGCTCGAGCGTGTGCAGCGTTTTGCGGGTGCTCTGAAAATGCTCGGGGTAGAAGCCGACGATCGCGTGGCGATGCTCGCGCTCAACAGCGATCTCTATCTGCAGTACTACTTCGCAGTGCCTTGGGCCGGCGGCGTACTGGTACCGATCAACACGCGGCTGGCGCCGGCCGAGGTCGTTCACTGGCTCAACGATTCGGGTGCGCGCGTGTTGCTCGTTGACGAGTCGTTCGTGCCCGTCATCGAGCAGATCAAGAGTCAGCTCGAGAGCGTCGAAAAATTCGTCTACGTGGGCGAGAACGCGACGCCGAGCGGATTCGAGCGGCTCGACGATTTACTGGCTGCCGCCCAACCGGTCGAGGATGCAGGGCGGTCGGGCGACGATCTCGTTGCGTTGTTCTACACCGGCGGCACGACGGGCCAATCGAAGGGCGTGATGCTGACGCACAACGGCGTGATCACGAACACGCTGCAATGGTGCGTGTCGATCGGCGTGTCGGCAGAGGATCATTTGCTGATCGTGGCGCCGATGTTTCACATGGTTGCCGGGCTCAACAGCATTGCGACCGCGATGCTGGCCGCGCGCGTCAGCATCTTGCCGCGCTTCGATCCGGAAGTGGTGCTCGCTCACATTCAAGATTTCCGCGTCACGAAGATTGCTGTCGTGCCGACGATGATTCACGCCCTGCTGCATCATCCGAATGTCGGCCGCTACGACTTGAGCAGTCTGCGCAAGATCAGCTACGGCGGCTCGCCGATGTCGTTGCCGTTGCTCGAGCGGGCGCTGGAGCTATTGCCGCAAGCCCAGTTCTATCAGATCTACGGACAAACCGAGGGCGGGCCGAACATTTCGTGTCTTTCCGCCAAGTATCACGATCCCAAGGCACCGGACGGCGGCAAGATGAAATCTGCCGGCTGCCCGATACCGGGCGTGGAGGTGACGATCCGCGACGAAGACGACAACGAAGTGCCGCCAGGCGTCGTCGGCGAAATTTGCGTGCGGTCGCCTGCTGTATCGCCAGGTTATTGGCGCCGCCCCGAGGAAACCGCCTTTGCATTGCGCAACGGTATCCTCCACACGGGCGATGCCGGTTACATGGACGAGGATGGGTTCATCTACATCGTCGACCGTCTCAAGGACATGATCATCAGCGGCGGCGAGAACGTGTATTCGGCGGAAGTGGAGGCTGTGCTGTACAAGCATCCGGCCGTTGCGGAATGCGTCGTCATCGGCATCCCGCACGACGTGTGGGGCGAGCAGGTTCACGCTATCGTGCGCGTCCACGAAGGCAAGACCGTTACCGAAGAGGAGCTGATTGCGCACTGCCGCAACTTCCTCGCCGGTTTCAAATGCGTACGCAGTGTCACGTTCCGCACCGAGCCGTTCCCGCTCAGCGGCGCGAACAAGATTCTCAAGCGCGAGCTGCGTAAACCGTTCTGGGAAGGGCGGGAGAGGAAGATCTGAGCGCTGGCACTGCGTGCTGGCAAAGGGCGCTGGGCTCTGGCGAGAGATCGAGCGCGCACTGGCGCGCTCTTCCTTCAGTCTTCAGCCTTCAGTCTTCAGTCTTCAGCCTCACAGAGACTTCCACCCCATCCCGAATATTCGGGTTGTACTCCACCGTCGACTCGTGGAACGTGCTGCGATAGCCACCGCTGTTACGCACGTAATCCAAATAATCGGGCACTTCGACCGCTCCGACATTGTCCGCGACGACGATCGACCCGCTGCGCAGCAGTCCGGCCGATTCCAGTCGCTTCAGGTCAGGCAGATATTCGTCTTTCCAGTGATCGAGGAAGACGACGTCGAACGGCTCTCCTAGCGTGTGTAGATGATCCGTCAACGTGCCGGTGCGTACGTCCACGCGCTCGGCGAGGCCGGCGTGCGCGACGATGCCGCGGGCCACGCCCGCGCACCGCGCGCTCTTCTCGATCGAAATGAGTGAACCGCCGACGCGCGCCAGCCATGCGCCGATAAGTGTGGCGGAATAACCGCAATACGCACCGATCTCGAGCACGCGGCGAGCATTCGCGGAGCGCAGTGCCTCTTCGAGGATCGAGCCCTTCGCCGGACCGACATTCATCATCCAGCGTTTGCGGACGGCGAACTCGTCCATTGCACGCAGTACTGCTTGCGGATCCCCGGCGGGCGCGTTGCGCTGTACGTAATCCAATACCGCTAGCTCTTTCGGCTTACGACCGAGCAGCCGGTCGAGCTTTGCTGCGAGCATCACGCGAGTCCTCATCCATGCGATGCGCCGCGATTGATCGGGATGCGAATGAGGTTGCGTGTTCATGACGATCTCGCGATGCGAATCATGCTCGTCGACGCGCCGATACGCGGCGGGACGAGGACGGACGTGTTTTTTCCGACGTGCGGCTCGGATCGACGACTTCGCCCCAATCGCGTTCGAGCAGCGCACGCTTCAACTGTACGAACAATTGTTTCCCCAGGCGCTTTTCCAGTTCGCGTTCGATGGATGCTATGGCGCGCAGCGCCGCGTCGACGATCCCCTTACCGCGGGGGCTGAACCGCACGATCTTGGCGCGAGCGTCGTCGGGATCCGGAACGAGCGTGATCAGTCCTTGCTCCTCCATGTCGGCGAGCACCTGTTGTACTGCCTGTCGGCTGATACCCAAGTTGCGGGCAAGGTCCACGGGGCGGGTGATGCCGTCGGAGACGTTCACCATGATCATGGATTGAGTACGCGAAACGCGCGGCCAGCCGCTGGCGCGCAGATGGTTCTGCAGGCTCTCGTCCATCCAATAGAACGCATGGAGCAAGCCTCGCATCAAGTAATCGAATTGTTTGGCCATTCTTGGGGTTCCTTCCTTGTTCTTCGAGGTTGCAAGGGTGACGGCCGATTATAGCGAGCGAATTGTCATGTAGGTTGCGCAATCGGCGAGCGAATGCCGGACTGTACGATTGACTGCCGCGCAAACGAGGACTAGCGTAATAGTCTAGTTACTTGACAATGTAACCGAGGATGTCCCCGTGAGCACGCCAGAACTGATACGACCGCACGGCATTAATCACGCTGCGTACCGCTGTCGGGACGCGGAGCAGACGCGCTGGTTCTACGAAGACGTGCTGGGGCTGCCGCTCGTCGTCGCGCTCGTGCTCGAGGAAGTGCCGGGCCTCGGCGATCCCATCCCGTACATGCATCTGTTCTTCGAGCTCGGCAACGGAGAGTTCATCGCCTTCTTCGATCAGCCGTGGACCGCGAAGCCCGAGGATTTCAATCGCGCGCACAGCTTCGACCGACACATCGCTTTCGAAGTGAAGGACGAAGAGCAGCTGCTTGCCTGGCAGGCGCGCATCAATGCGAAGGGCGTCTCCTGTTTGGGGCCCGTCGATCACGGCTTCGTGAAGTCCGTATATATGTATGACCCGAACGGGCTGCAGGTCGAGCTCACGTGCCGGACGTCGAAGTTCGACTCGACGATCGAAGAGGAGTCGCGGACGGTGCGCGACAAGCTGGCGGAGTGGACCGAGCGCACGCGTCAGATCAAGAACGAGAAATTCGGCGCCGAAGCCGTTGCGATGAGGTCGAGGCAGAAGAAGTAGCTACCTAGGCTTCAGGCGACAGAACGGGTCCTGGGCGCTGGGCTCTGGGCCCTGGCTAGAGTATCGCGCGCAACGCGGGGCTCTTCCTTCAGCCTTAGCCTTCAGCCTTCAGCCCTCAGCCCTCAGCCCTCAGCCTTCAGTTTTCAGCATTCGGTCTCGCCAACAAAGCGATCGCGGCGACGCTGGCGAGCACCATGCAGGGAATCGTCGCGAGTAGCACAGCCGACGCGCCGCTGCCGGCGCTCATGATCTTGCCGGCCAACAACGGGCCGACGATGGCGCCCAAACGGCCGACGGAGACGGCGGCGCCGAGTCCCGTGGCGCGAATCTCGGTGGGATAGTAGTTCGAGGTGAGCGCATACAGGAGCAGTTGTCCGCCGATCACGAAGAAGCCCGCAACGAAAGCGGCGAGCACGACGTGCGCATAGGAATGGGAGAGCGCCAGCGCGCAGAGCGCGAGCGCCATGCCCGAGTAAGCGAACACGATGACGGCGCGTTTCGATTTGCGGTCCATCAGCATACCGAGCCCCAGACAGCCGATGGCGGCGCCGATGTTCAGCACGACGGACATCGACGAGCCTTGCGCTCTGGAAAAGCCGTTCGCCACCATCAACGACGGCAGCCAATTCAGCAGCAAGTACACGATCAAGAGCGTCAGGAACGACGCCAGCCAGATCAGGACCGTCGTCAACGCACGCTTCTCCCCGAACAGTGCAGCCAGCACGTTTACGCTGCGCGAAGTCTGTGTCTCCAGATTGGCGCCCGTCCGCGGCGTCATCGAAGGCAGCATCGCGAGCATCGGCACGACGAACAGCGGACCGAAGCCGCCGACATAGAGCACGGGGCGCCAGCCGTACTCCGCGATCGTTGCCGTGACCAGCGCACCGGCGATCGCTCCGCCCAAGGGAAATCCCCAGTACATGAGACTGATTGCAGTGGAGCGCTTGGCCGGTTCGACGACTTCGCCCGCGATTGCGATCAGTGTCGGTAACGCACCGCCCATGCCGAGCCCGACGAGGAACCGGATCGTCAGCAACCAATTCAAGTTCGGTGCGACCGTCGTAGCGAGCGAGAAAATGCCGAGCAGCACGACGGAAGCGATCAGCACGAACTTTCTTCCCAAGCGGTCCGCAAGCACGCCGCCGACCGAAGCGCCGATCAACAGTCCGAAGAGGCTCGCGCTGAGCGTCATGCCGAGCTGCCAAGGATCGAGGCCGTACTCCGCCGCGAGCGAGGGTGCAATGGCGCCCATCGATTGAGTGTCGACGCCTTCGAGCAAGGCCACGATGAAACACAGTGCGAGGACTGCGCGGCTGGACAGCGTCCGGCCGGACGTAGAGATCGCCGTCGATTGAACGTTCATGTCTTATCCCCCCGTTTCGCGGCTAGCCGCCAGCTAGACCGTGCCAAGCAAGTCTCGGTGTTTCGTGCGGGACGCGTCGCACGAAATCGTCTTTCAGACTTCGTCGCGGCCGCTCAGAAAATCTCTGCCGCAGCGCCGGACGCGACATCGCTGCACGCCGCAACCGGTGCCAGCCAGGCCGTGACGTGCGGAAGCTCGAATTCGAAGAAGTAGCGGCATGCGCGCAGCTTGCCGGCCAGGAATGCGGCCTCGTCGCCGTGCGGCGCCTCGATCGAACTTGCGACGATGGCTTGCTCGAGCCACAGCCATCCGACGACGACGTGCCCGAACGCCCGCAAGAACGGCGTCGAGTTGTCGAGCGCGCGCTGTTGCTGTTCGTTGAGGATGGCGACGGTCGACGCGATTTCCGTCCACGCGCGCAGCAAGCTCGTCGCGTGAGCGGCGAACGGCGCGAGCTCGCTCGCACGATGTGCCGTGCGCTCGATGGCGGCACCCAACAGGGACAGAGCCCGGCCTCGATCGCGAAAGATCTTCCGCCCGAGCAGGTCGCTTGCCTGAATACCGGTCGTGCCTTCGTGGATCGGATTGAGACGGTTGTCGCGATAGAGCTGTTCGACGTCGAAATCGCGCGTATAGCCGTAGCCGCCATGAATCTGAATGGCGATGTCGTTGGCGACGAGACCGTATTCGGAAGGCCAAGTCTTTGCGACCGGCGTGAGCAAGCCGAGCAGCGCGGCGCTGTCGTCGTCGTGACGATCGACGAGCTGCGCGCAATACAGGCACAACGCGAGCGCGCCCTCGGCGTAGCTCTTCTGCGCGAGCAGCATTCTGCGCACATCGGCGTGCTGAATGATGGGCACGGGTGCGCCGTCTCGAACGCCAAGCGGTCGGCCTTGCAAGCGCTCGCGTGCATAGGCAACGGCAAGACGATGACTGCGATAGCCGAGCGCGGCGGCGCCGAGACCCACGCCGATCCGCGCCTCGTTCATCATTTGGAACATTTGACGCAATCCGTGGCCCGGCTCGCCGACGATCCAGCCGATCGCGCCGCTGCGCTCGCCGAAATTGAGCAGACAGTTCGCCGTGCCGCGATAGCCCATCTTGTGATTGAGCCCGGCAACCGCAATGTCGTTGCGCGTGCCGTCCGGCAGGATCTTGGGGACGATGAACAGCGACAAGTTTTCGGTGCCGTTCGGCAGCGCACCGTTCTCGTCGGGAATCTTCGCCAACACGAGATGCACGATGTTCTCGCTTGCATCGTGATCGCCGCCGGAAATCCACATCTTGTTGCCGGTCAACCTATAGCGGGTGCCCAGCTCGTCTTCGCCGTCGTGCTGCGCGCGCGTGCGAATGTCCGCAAGGCTCGAGCCCGCTTGCGGCTCCGAGAGACACATCGTGCCGAACCAACGACCGGCAATCTGCGGTAACGCGAAGCGCTCGATCTGCGCAGGGTTGCCGAACGTGGCGATGAGGCGCGCATTCGCAACGGTCAGCATTGGATAAGCCGCCGTCGCAATGTTCGCGGCCGCGAAGTACGCGAACGAGCTCGCGCAGGCGACGTACGGCAGACCGTGTCCGCCGAGATCTTCCGGAAAGCCGGCGCTGAACAAACCGAGCTCGGCGTATTGGCGGAGCGCCTCCGCTACGGCCGGCAACACACGCACCTGCCCGTTTTCGATGTAGGGCTCTTGAGTATCGGCGCGTCGGTAGTGAGTCAGGAACTGCTCGGTCGCGAGACGTTCCGAGAGATCGAGCAGTCCATCCAACGTGTCGCGAGAAAAATCGCGAAACCGCGGCAACTCGGCGAGCGTCTCCACTCGCAACCAGTCGTAGAGCAGGAACTCGAGATCGCGACGAACGAGCAAGTCGGCATTCACTTCGGAGACTCTCAGACGCGCTTACACGACGATGGCTTCGCTCGTCAGATCTTGCGTTCGCGGCCTTCCCAGTACGGCGCGCGCAGCTTGTATTTCTGCAGCTTGCCGGTGGCCGTGCGCTCGAGTGCGGCGCGGAACTCGACCGACGTCGGGCACTTGTAATGCGCGAGCCCTTCGCGGCAGTACGCAATCAATTCCGCTTCGGTGACCGTCGCGCCTTCGGCCAACACGACGAGCGCCTTGACGGTCTCGCCCCACTTCTCGTGCGGCACGCCGATCACGGCGGCTTCTTTCACCTGAGGATGGCTGAGCAAACGGTCCTCGACTTCGATCGAGCTGACGTTCTCGCCGCCCGTGATGATCACGTCCTTCTTGCGATCGGAGACGTTGAAATAGCCTTCCTCGTCCACGAAGCCGCCGTCGCCCGTGTAGAACCAGCCGTCGCGAATGGCATTGGCCGTGGCTTGCGGGTCCTGCCAGTAACCCTTCATGACGTGATTGCCGCGCGCGAGGATTTCGCCGAACTCGTCGACCTGCATGCGAATGCCGACGACCGGCACGCCCGCGCGACCGAGCTTCTTCGCGCGCTCGCTCGGCGACAGCGCATCCCATTCCTTGCGCCAGCGATTGACGCTGAGCAGGGGCGCGGTTTCGGTGAGACCGTAGATCTGGATGAACTCCCAGCCGAGCTGAGTCTCCACGCGCTCGATGAGGCTGGTCGGCGGCGGCGCACCGGCCACCACGACGCGCGTCGTGCCTCGGCCCGGAATGTCGCCGTCTTTTTCGCGATCCCAACGCGCAGCCGCGTCGAGCACGGCGGCGACGACGGCCGGCGCGCAGCACATGAGCGTCACGCCGTGCTCTCGCACGCGGCGCAGAATTTCCATGCCGTCGACCTTGCGCAGGACGACCGTCGGTACGCCGAGCGCGGCGACGGTGAACGGCATGCTCCAACCGTCGCAATGAAACATCGGCACGACGCTGAGATAGACGTCGCGCTCGGTCACGCCCAGATGCCAACCCGTCACGACGGAGTCGGTCCATCGGGAGCGATGCGTTTGCTCGACGCCTTTGGGTTTCGAAGTCGTGCCCGACGTGTAGTTGATCGTGACCGTATCGTTCTCCTGCGGTTCGTGCGGGCTCGGCTCGCCCGAGTGCCCGAACCATGCTTCGTCGAACTCCGGTCCCATCGTCATGAACCGCGGACCCTTGATCGTGCGCAAATCGTCGGCGAGATCGGGGTCGACGATCAGCAATTCGCTGTTCGAGTGCTCGACGATGTAGGCGACTTCGTCGCGTTTCAGCCGCCAGTTGATCGGCACGAGCACGCGGCCGTTGCAGCAGACGCCGTAGTGAAGCAGCTGAAAACGCGCGGCATTCGGGCTGACGACTGCGATACGCGCACCCTTGGCCAATCCCATGCGATCCATCGCCACGCCCATCTGCCGCCGCAGGTCGGCAACCTGTCGCCACGTCAGATTCGGCAGCGGCGGTGCAGGCTGGTTGGGCTCATCGATGATCGCGACTCGATCCGGATAGACGGCGGCAGAGCGGTCGACGAGATCGTTGATGGTCAATGGCACGAACATGTTGAGTGTCTCCGTTTGGGCGGCGATCGGCCGCGTGCTCACTGAGTGCCGTATTTAACTAGCTTGCCGGGCAATAGTACATAGAAAAATTGGACAGACGTGTACATTATTTATGATGATTGCCACATCGTGACGTGTTTTTCGCGCGTCGGATGTACAATGTCGCTGCGGGATCGGCGAGGAAGCGTCGACCAATAATGACGGATCGAATCGGCCCGCCCACCGACGTCTCTTTGCAAGAGCTCGAACAGCCAGAAGGTTTTCGGCCACAAATGACACGTGCAGCGCAGAAGACCGGCCGCGCGAAGTCCGCAGTTGCTCGTCAAAGCGAGACTCGACAGCCGGCAGTAGGCAAGCCCGTCCGCAAGAAGCGCGTTCGCCGCGAGCAACAGCGCGCGGTCGAGACCAAGTTGGCCATCGTCGAAGCGGCGCTGCGCGAATTCGCCGAGAAAGGTTTCGAAGGCGCGAGCACGCGCGAGATCGCCCTGCGTGCGAACGTCAATCATCGGTTGATCGGCCACCACTTCGGCAGCAAGGACAATCTCTGGAAGGCGACGGCCAAGCACGTGTTCGGGATGTACACGGAGCGGCTGCACAAGCGTCTCGAAGGCTTGGACGGCGTGGACGAACCGGTGCTCGTGCGGCTGATGCTGCGCGAGTTCATTCTGTTCAGCGCGAAAGTGCCGCAATTGCACCGCTTCATGGTGCAAGCGAACGAAGGGGACCGCGAGCGTCTCGATTGGCTGATTACCAACTATCTCGCGCCCGGCATCGGCTTGGAGCTCGATTTACTCGGCAAGGCGCAGAAGGCCGGCTTGCTGAGAAGCGGCGATCTCGTTCATCTGCGCTATCTCTTCATCGGCGCGGCGACGTCGGTCTTCACGCTCGCCGCCGAATTTCAGGACATCACCAAGCAGAATCCTTTCGACGAGGAATTCCTGAGCAAGCACGTCGACATGGTGCTGTCCCTGTTCTTGACCAACGGTCAGTCGTAAGGCTCGCCGATCCGCCGCAAACGCTCGCTTGCGGCGGATCGTACGATCGCGGCGTCAGGCGCCCGGCAGCTCTTCGGTCAACAGCTGATTACGCTTCATCCAATCGATGCACAGATCGATCGCCTGGGACAGCTGTTCGCGCTGGCCGAAGTAGTAGTGATTCGCGCCGCTGATGACGTGACGCTCCTTCGGACCGCCGAGGCTGCGGTAGATCGCATCGGTGTGCGACGGCGGGCAAGCGTCGTCCGCGCCGTTGCCGACGACCAACGCCGGAATCGTCACCTGCGGGCCTTGGCGTTCGGTATTCGCATTCGATTCGTCGATGCTCCATTGCGAGAGCCAACTACGCAGCGTGCAGAAGCGTCCGAGGCCGATCGGGCCGTTGTTCACGACTGCAGGATCGCCCATGTAACAGCGGCCTGGCACGCGCTCGTTCGGATCCACGGACGGATCGAGCCAGCGCGGATCGGCCATCGTGCCGTGCGTGATGAAACAGCGTTCGACATCCGGGCCGCCGCGGCGCTCGAGGTCGGCCAGCGTTTCCCGCACCCACGCCGTGATTCGGCGATTGCGTGCGATCTGCGCGGCGCGATACGCCTCGACGAAATCGGCGCTGTACGGCGGCTTCGGTCCGCCGTTCTTCGCATAGAGATCGAACGCCGGATCGCGATCGGTCGGGTCGAGCTCGTTGCGAATCGAGGCGTCCATCGATTCCGTCATGATGCGCGCGCGCGAGCTGTGCGCTGCCAGCTGCATGAGACCGTCGGCGGGCGACAGGTTGGAGAAGTCGACCGGATCGCCGGCGGGCGTGGCCGTCACGGTCGGTTTCTCCGCCTGCGCTTGGTAGTACACGGCGAGCGAGCCGCCGCCGCTCCATCCGGCGAGCACGACGCGCTCGTAGCCGAGCTTCTCGCGCGCATAGCGGACGTAGTGTCCGAGATCGATGACGACCTTCTCCATGATCAGCGCCGTGTCGTTGTGCGGATAGCGGCTGCCGCCGCACAACACGGGAATGCCGCGGCGGGCGAGCTCGCGCGGCATCGGCAGCGTGTCGATCGTCGCGGTCGGATGCATGAACACGAGCACGGTCTTCTTGATCGCATCCGGACGGCGCATGTGTCTGCCTTCGAGCAGCACGGCGCCTTCGCCGCCGCCGTAGGTTTCCTTGAAGCGAGCCGTTTCGGTGAACTTGATCAGAAACGGCGTGTTCTCGAACTCGATTCTGTTGCGGTTCATGTGAGCTTCCCGGTGGTTAACCTGTGATGTCCTTGCCGAAAATGTTGCGGGCGATCACGAGCTTCTGAATTTCGTTGGTGCCCTCGTAGATCTCGGCGATCTTGCAGTCGCGGTAGATCTCTTCCACGCGGTAGTGCGAAGCGTCCGCAGCCAGCTCGCGCATGAAGCCGTAGCCGCCGAAGATCTGTACGGCCTCGCGCGCGAATTCTCCGGCGAGGTTGGTGCCGTACCACTTGGCCATCGCTGCCTCCGGCTCGGGGAATGCGTGGCCGTCGTCGAGGCGCAGCGCCGCCTTGAGATACAAGTTGCGTGCGTTCTCGATCTCGGTGGCGCGCTCCGCCAATTTGAATTGCCAGTGCTGGAACTGCGCGAGCGACTTGCCGAACGCGCGGCGTGTCTTGAGACGTTCGACGGAGTGATCGAACAGCGCCTGCGCCATGCCCACGCCGCTCGCAGCGATGCCGATTCGACCGTACGTGAGCGTTTGCAGCGCAATCTTCAGACCCTGGCCCGGGGCGCCGACCACGTTCTGCTCGGGAACTTTGACGTCCGTGAAGTAGATGTCGGCGGTGAGTTGCCCGTGATTGCCGAGCTTCTTGTCCGGCGGGCCGACGCGAACGCCGGGCGCATCGAGATCGACGACGAGCTCGGTCATGCGCTCGCCGTCGACGCACAGGAGCACGACGAAATCGGCGACCGGCGAATTCGTGATGAACCGCTTGCGACCGTTGACGATGTAGCCGTCCGCGGTGCGCGTCGCGACGGTCCGCATCGCACCGACGCTCAGATCGGTGCTGGCGTCGGGCTCGGTCGTGGCAAAGCTACCGATCTTCTCGCCGCGGATGAGCGGCTTGAGGTAGCGCTCCTTTATATAAGAAGAGCCCTGACGAAGCGCATTGCCCGCCAGGATGCAGTGCACGTCGACGATAGCTGCGACCGAGTTCGAGTGATACGCCAGCTCTTCGATCATGGTCGCCGTCGCCGCGGCGGGATATTTCAGGCCGCGGCCGCCGACGTCGGCGGCAAACGGAATGGCGAACAGTCCTGCCCCGGCCATCTTCGCCATGAGCTCGCGCGGAAACGCCTCGACCGACTCTTCGGTGTGACCGATGGAATGCGCGGCGGGCGCGACGAACTCGTCGGCGAAGCGGCGCACTTCTGCGCGCACGGCCCGAACTTCTTCGGGCGTACCGAAGTCGTGATACAGGCTGTCTTGATAGCGAAGAGGTTGGGTCGGTCGGTAACTCATGGTCCTACCTCGCGGCTGAGCCGCTCGCGCGGTTCGCTTCGCTCAAGATGAAGCCCGCATCGGGCGCAATGGGTTCGAGATTCAGCGCGCGCAGCAACGAGCGCGTCGTACAAACCGCTGCGGAAGTGACCGGCATGCCGAGCTTCTGCTCGAGCAGCGGAATGGCGGGCAGCGACGGCATCTGCACGCAGGCCGAAATGACGACGAGATCCGCGCCGCGCGTGCTCAAGCGCTCGACGTCGTTGAGCAGAGCGAGCGGATCGCGGCGGCCGACGGCGAGATTGTCCGGGATCGACAGCGACACCGAATCGACGACGCGAATGCCTTGGTCGGAGATGTAGTCGACGACCAGCGCCGTCAGCTCCGGCATATACGGCGTGAGCAGTGCAATCGAGCCGACACCAGCCAGCTTGAGCTCGTCGACGAGCGCGCCGGCGGAGGTCACGACCGGTGCGGCGTGGCCTTCGTCCTGCATGCGCTGAAGTAGAGCCGCCTGACTCGTGAGGTGATAGCCGCGGCCCATGCTCATGATCGCCACGAGGCAGGCATAGCCGACGACGTCGACGGCGGCATCGGCGAGCTCGGCGGCGCAACGCAAGCTGTCGCGATCCATCGCTTCGAGCTCTGCCTTCGTCACTTTCTTCATCCGCATCCGGCTCGAATGGAACGTGAACGTTTCGTTCGGACGGATGCGTTCGCGGTTGCGGAGAATCGCGGGGATCTCCGTTTCCATCGTGGTGTTCGAGCTCGGGACGATCTGACCGATGCGCATGAGGATTCCTGTATGGGAGCGAAAAGGCGCGCGGGCTCGTTTGCCCGCGCACGAAGTCATTGCTGACGCGAGAGCACGTGCGCGACGCAGACGGAGCCGATGCCGACCATGTGGGCGAGCCCCAGCTGTGCGTTCGGCTGTTGGCGATTGCCTGCTTCGCCGCGCAGCTGCCGCGCGATCTCGCAGATTTGTCCGACGCCCGTCGGACCGATCGGATGACCCATGCCGAGCAAACCGCCGGAAGGGTTGACGGCCCAGCGTCCGCCGATATCGAAACTACCTTGCGCGAGCAGCGCGGCGGCTTCGCCCGGGCCGCACAGGCCGAGCGCTTCGACGTACAAGAGCTCTTCGATGGAGAAGGCGTCGTGGAACTCAACGACATCGAGTTGTTGCGGCTCGATGTCCGCCTGTTCGCAGGCCATCGCCAAGGTTTCGCGCGTGAGCTCGGTGTCCGGATCGCAGCCCGGCTCGTACACGCGTTCCGAGCGCGACACGGATGCGAGCACGCGAATCGCTCGCGAACGATCGATGCCGTATTCGCGAATCGCGGCTTCCGACGCGACGATGACCGCCGCTGCGCCTTCACCGACGGGACAGCATTGCAGCCGCGTCAACGCGCCGGCGATGCGCGGACCGGCCAACACCTCATCGAGCGAATACGCTTTCGTGCGCTGCGCGTAGGGATTGCGCGACGCATTGCGGAAATTCTTCACCGCAACCGCCGCGACCTGCTCGGCCGTGACTCCGTAACGATGCATGTATTCGTGCGCGAGCAGCGCGAAGTGCGTGAACGGCGCGACGTAGCCGCTTACGAGATCGGGTACGCCGGCACGTTCGTGCGCCAATTGAATCCTGCCCGGCTTGTCGATACCGACTGCGAGCGACACGTCGCATAGACCGCTTGCGACTTCCAGACACGCCTGACGAAACGCGGTCGATCCGGAAGCCGACGCATTCTCGATTTGCGCGATAGGAAGTCCCGATCCGCCGAGGTGACGCAGCATCACGCGGCTCGGCGCCATGCCGAGCAATGCCGTACCGGTGTAGGCCGATTCGACCGCCGAGAATGCAATGCTGGCATCGCGCAGCGCCTCGCGGATCGCCGTGAGCCCCAACTGCACGTACGGCGTCTCGCTGGCCGCTTGATATTTGTGAAGGCCGATGCCCACGACATACACCGGCCGCAATTCGCGTAGCTCTTTGCGCATCAGGAGGCTTCCACCGGCGCGAACCGCAGCTCGGTCTGCGCGCCGTTTTCGGTCGAGAACGAGACGAGCACGGCCTGCACCTCATCGCCGATGCGCAGCGACTCGTCAGTGGGAGTCGTCAACAGGGCACGAACGACCGGGCCGTCTGCAAGCTCGATCGACGCCACCGTGAACGGTGCGGGCATGTCCTTGCGCGGCGGGACGAACGTCGTCGCGACTGCGCGCAATCGTCCGCGGCCGGTAAGTGCTTGATCCGTCAACAGGTCGGCGGTCGCGCCGCACTTCTCGCAGCCGTACGGATTCGGCGGAAACGCCAGAGCGCCGCACGCGCCGCATCGCTGACCGCGCAGCGAAGGGGGCGTTGCGCCGGCGAGAAACAGCTCGCTCGTATTCGATGTCATTAGTTGCCGCTGTCGTCAAAGAAAAATGTGTTGACATGGCGAATATAAGATTGCCAAAGTACACGGTCAAGGAAGTCGAGGAACTCACAACGTGTCAGAAAACGAAAAAACAATTCGCGTCGAACGGGAGGGCGGCATCGCGACCGTGGTGCTCGATCGCCCGCAGCGAGCGAACACGATCAATCTGCAGCTCACCGTCGAGCTCAACGACGCGCTCGACGAGCTGGACCGCGATTCGAACGTGCATTGCATCTTCGTGACGGGCGCCGGCGACCGGCATTTCTGCGGCGGCGCGGATCTGCGCGAGATCGATCGTTTGATCTCGCCCGACGGCGTCGTCGGCGATCGCCGCCGCGATTTCATTTGTCACATCGAAGAGGTCTCGAAGCCGGTGATCGCGGTGATCAACGGCGCGGCGATGGGCGGCGGCTGCGAGATCGCGCTTGCGTGCGACTTCCGCGTGATGGCGGACGACGTGCAGATTGGCTTGCCGGAAGTGCGTTTCGGGGCGCTGCCCGCCGGCGGCGGCACGCAGCGATTGCCGCGCCTCGTCGGTCTCGCCAAAGCGCGCGAGCTGATTCTCACCGGCAAACATCTGTCCGCTGCGGAAGCGCTGGCGATCGGGCTCGTCGATCGCATCGCGCCGCGTGCGCAGTTGATCGCGAAGGCGCGCGAGCTCGCCGATCAATTCAAAGACAAAGCACCTTATGCGATCGCAACCGCCAAGCGCCTGCTCAATCAGGCGTTGGAGGTTCCGTTGGCGCAAGGCCTCGAGCTCGAGCGGCGCATGGTGCGCGACATGGGCACGCCGCAGGAGCGCGAAGAGTTCCGCAAGCGCTCCATGCGGGCAAACCCTACCTACGAAAGCATCTTTTCTCCTAACCAGTCATCGACGAAGGCAGGCGCATCGCGCTGAACGAACGACGTGAGCACGAACATCTTGAACTTGCAGGGGCGCGTAGGTCTCATCACCGGTGCGGGTCAAGGCATCGGACGTCAGATCGCATTGCATTTCGCGCTGAATGGCGCGGGGGGAATCGTATTGAATGACGTCAATGCCGATCGCGCAGAGGCGGTCGCAAAAGAAGTACGCGCGCTCGGTTGTCGCGCGGTCGCGATTGCAGCGGATGTCACCGATCGTGCGGCCGTGAACGACATGGTTCGGCGCGGCGCGCAAGAGCTCGGGCCGATCGACATTCTGGTGAACAACGCCGGCAACATGGGCGCGGCACCGGAAAAAGTCGAGCGCGCGCCGTTCTGGGAAGCATCGACGGAAACCTGGAACGCATTTCTCGGCGTCAATCTCTACGGCGTCATCAACTGCACGAGCGCCGTACTTCCCGGAATGATCGAGCGCAAGCGGGGGCGCTTGATCACCATCGTGTCAGACGCCGGGCGCATCGGCGAGCCTGGGCTCGAGATCTACTCGGCTGCGAAAGCAGGTGCCGCCGGATTCATGCGCGCGGTGGCGCGCGCAATGGGCCGCTTCATGATCACGGCTAACAGCGTGTCGATCGCCACGACGCGCACCCCTGGCGTGGCCGATGTCACCGAAGACGCAGAGCGCGCCAAGCGCATGCTGAGTCACTACACCATTCGACGTTTCGGCGAGCCGTCCGACGTCGCCAACATGGTGCTGTTCCTTGCATCGGATGCATCGAGCTGGATCACGGGTCAGACCTATCCCGTGAATGGCGGCTTTTCGTTCGCGATGTAACAGAAATGAGTTCGGTTGTTCCTCGCCGCGAGTGCGAGTGCAAGGGGGATTGAGAACGTGGAGAAGAGCGAGTTCTATCGTCACGCACGCCGCGATGTGACGGGACCGTTCGACGGTGTGGTCGTCGTCGAGGTGACGACGTCGTGGGCCGGGCCCATGGCCGGCTGCATACTCGCGGACTTCGGCGCCCGGGTGATCAAAGTCGAGCACCCGGTGGGCGAGGTCATGCGTCGCATGCCGCTGCAGATTCCCGGCTCGGAGCTGATGATTCAGCACGAGACGGTCAATCGCAACAAACAGAACGTTTCGCTGAATCTGCAGAAGCCCGACGGCAAAGAAATTTTTCTCAAGCTCTGCGCCAAGGCGGACATCGTTCTCGAAAACTTCCGCCCAGGAACCCTCGCCAAATGGGGCGTCGGCTATGCGGACGTCGCCAAGGTGAAGCCGGACATCGTGTACGTCTCGATCAGCGGCTTCGGTCAGTTCGGTCCGCTCTCGGACCGCCCGTGTTACGACCCGATCGCACAGAGCTATTGCGGGTGGACGTCGCTCAACGGCGATCCGAACGGCGGCCCCATGAAGGCGCCGACGTTCCTCGGCGACGATCTCGCAGGTTTGCACGCCGCGCTCGGCGCGATGGCAGCGCTGCGGCATCGCGATCGCACCGGCGAAGGTCAGCACGTCGACATCTCGATGATCGATTGCTTGCTACACACGAGCAACGGTCATTTGACGGCCGGCGCGCTCGGATTGGAGATCCCGAAGACCGGCAACGAATACCTGATGGCGACGCCGGTGAACGAATATCGCTGCACGAACGGACACGTCTTCATCGGCACGCTGCTCGATTCGCACTGGGCCGTGATCGCCAATCTGATGGGGCGGCCCGAGATCGCACATTGGAAGAACGCCGAACGGCGTGCGCGCCGTCCCGAAGTGAATCAGCTCGTCCGCGACTGGTGCGCTCAGCGCACGGTCGAGGAAGTCGTGGAAACGCTTTCCAAGCACGGCATTCCTGCAACGCGCATCAACACCTATCACGATGTCGCGAAGGAAGAGCACGTCGCAGCCCGCGACATGCTGCAAAACGTGAAGCTCACCGACGGCACGGAGGCGCCGCTTACGGGGCCGGCCATCAAGTTCTCGCGCACGCCGACGCGTATCCGGCATCCGGCGCCGCGGATCGGCCAGCACAACGTGGAGATCCTGCAAGAGCTCGGTTACTCGAAGTCCGAAATCGAACGCCTGATCAGCGAGCGGCGAATCTGAGGCGCACAGGCCTGGATCGCGGCGAACCAACCTTTTTTTTCGGGGGAACTATGAACCAGAACAAACTCATCCGCCTCGCCACAACGGCAGGTGCGACTTTGGCGATGTGCTCTGCCGGCGCGGTGTACGGTCAGGACGCCGCATCCTCAGAAGGCGTGAGCCTGCTCGAAGAGATTGTCGTGACGGCGCGCAAGCGCGAAGAGACCATCGACAAGGTGCCGATCTCGATCGCAGTGGTCTCGGGCAATCGACTCGCAGCCGAGGGCGTCGTAACGCTCGACGAGGCGATGCAGTCCATGCCGGGCGTTGCAGTGACGCCGACGCCGGTCGGCGATCTATTGTTCATCCGCGGCGTCGGCTCGGGCGAGAACCAGGGCTTCGAGATGTCCGTGGCGACGTTCATCGACGGCGTGCATTTCGGCCGTGGCCGTTCCTCGCGGCATTCGTTCCTGGACGTCGACCGCATCGAGGTCTTGAAAGGGCCGCAATCGATCATGTTCGGTAAGAACACGATCGGCGGTGCATTCAACATCACGACGCGCAAGCCGACCGACGAGCTCGAAGTCTCGTTGCAGGCGTACGTGGAGCCGGAGTTCGACACGTATCAGACGACCGGCGTTCTTTCCGGACCGCTGAGCGATTCGTTCAAAGGCCGCCTCGTCGTGCGCTCCGACATCACCGACGGCTATGTCGACAACAATTTCACGGGTAAGTCCGAGCCGCAGCGCGACGATTGGGTGGTCCGCGGCGTCGGCGTGTGGAGCCCGACCGAAAATCTCGACATCACGTTGAAGGGCGAATACGGCGAGAACAACTTCAAGGGCGGCCGTTCACAGATCGCGCGGGCGGCAGCGCAGCTGCGTACGCTCGTGCTGGCTATCGATCCGAGCGCCGAATTCGAGCTCGATTACGACAAGTCCGGACCGGGCGTGTCGGCGCCGTTCAATAAGGAATTCGAGAACAGCACGACCTACAACGGCTCGATCGCCATCGATTGGCAGGTCGGCGAGCACACGATAACGAGCCTTTCCAGCTACGTCGGATACGACCTCGACTACGCGTTCGACAGCGACTTCACCCCGCTCGACCTCGTGCACCAGCTCTGGGATCAGAAGTGGAGTACGTGGGCGCAGGAGCTGCGCATCAGCTCGCCGACCGGCCGCACCTTCGAGTACACGGCCGGCGTGTATTACGCCAAGGAAAAGTTCGAGAACGACAAGATCTTCGCCTTCAACTTCTCGCAGACCGGGCTGCCGTTCGGGAGCGCGTACCGCGTGATGTTCTTCGACCAGGACACGGAGACTTGGTCGGCATTCGCGCAAGGCACTTGGAACGTCACCGATCGTCTCGCGCTGATCGCCGGCGTGCGGCACACGGACGACGAGAAGAAGATGAACAAGGATTTCTATTGGGCCGACTTCGGCTCGATGGTGCCGAATCCGGCGCTCACCGTCTTCTCGGGGATCGGCCTCGGCCAGCCGCATCGCTACGACAACATCAAACGCAGCACCGACAACGATTCGTTCGCGTTCACGGTTCAGTACCGCCCGGGCGACACGATGCTCTATGCAACGTACAGCCAAGGCTTCAAAGCCGGCGGCTTCGACGAGGGCAATGCGACGGGCGTGCTCGACGACATCGTCTTCGATGACGAGAAGGCGAAGAGCTACGAGGCTGGCGTCAAGTTCCGCGGCTTGCAGGACCGGTTGCGAGCGAATGTCGCCGTCTTCTACAGCGAGTACGAGAACCTGCAAGTCAGTATGTTCGACGGCATCGCGTCGCTCATCGTCGGCAATGCCGCCGAGTCCACGTCGAAGGGCGTCGAGCTCGATGCTCAGCTGGCTGCGACGGATCGACTGTTGTTGTCGACGTCCGTCACCTATCTCGATGCCACCTACGATTCCTATCGCGCCGGGCCCTGTGCATACGGACAAGGTCAAGTGTGCGACCTCTCGGGCAAGACGTTGCCGTACGCGCCGGAATGGAGCGGTAATTTCAGCGCGCGATGGGAAGACACGTTCGCGAACGGCTGGACGTATGGATTGCGTGCGGAAGCCGTCTACAGCGACATGTTCTACACGGCCGGCGATCTCGATCCGTTCGTCGCGCAACGTGCCTATTGGAAATACGACGCGTCCGCCTCGTTGACCTCGCCCAGCGGCTCTTGGGAGTTCGCCATCATGGGCAAGAACCTCACCGACGAAGTCACCGCGCATTTCGGCGACGACATTCCGCTGTCGAACGTGCTCGGCAACAACTATCAGCAGTACGTCGACCCGCCGCGAACGATCGCATTGCAAGTGCGCTATCAGCTTCGTTAGCACTTCGCGGGCGGTCGACGGCAATTTCCTTGGAGTCAGTATCAATGGCATCGAACTCAGCACAGCAACTCTCGCCCGCGAAGGGTGCCGAGCCGACCACGGGCGCGGAGCTCCTCAAACGTGCGCGCGAGCTCTCGAAGCTTCTCGCCGCGCAGGCGTACGAAGCCGAACGACTGCGCAGGCCGACGGATGAGGTCATCGAGGCGCTGAAGCAGGCCGAGATCTTCCACATGCTCTCGCCGCGGGTGTACGGCGGCCTGGAGCTGGATCTCGACGACTTCTTCGAAATCGGTTTGGCTTTGTGCGAAGGTGACGGTTCGATGGGTTGGGTTGCCAACTTCTACATCGAGCACGTCTGGCTCTTCGCGCAGTTCCCGGAGCCATTTCAGCGCGAGCTGTTCGCCGATAAGGCCTTCGCGCTGGCGCCTGCAATGCTGTCGCCCACCGGCGAGGTGAAGCAGGTGAAGGGCGGCTGGCGTCTGAACGGACGCTGGTCGTGGAGCACGGGCATCATGCACGCCGATTGGGTGATTCCCGCGGCGATCATGACCATGCCCGACGGCAAGCGGGCGCCGATGTTCTTCGCGTTGCCGCGCGAAGAAGTCAAGGTCGAGGACACGTGGTTCGTCGACGGCATGCAGGCGACGGGAAGCAACGACGTGATCATCGAAGATGCTTTCGTTCCGGAAGGACGCATCCTGTCGTTCGCCGATCTGATCACGGGAAATGCGCCGGGTGCAGAGATTCACTCGCACCCGGTCTATCGAACGCCGATGCTGCCCATGCTCGGTCTTTCCGCGGCGCTGCCTGCGCTCGGTCAGGCAAGAGCGTGCCTGCGCATGTTCCGAGAGCGTCTCGAGGAACGGATGCAATCGCGCTTGCCCGGCGGACGACGCGTCGGTCCTGCTGCTCAGATGCGTCTTGCGCGCGCCGAAGTCGAAGTCGATCAGGTGTACTTGCTGCTCAAGAACCTGGTGGCGGAAGTTTGCGAGAAGCGCAATCGCTCGACACGTTTGGATCGTACGCGCTGGGCATTGCACCTCGCGCATGCTGTTCAGCAATGCCGTCACATCATCGGCTACATCTGCGAAGCCGCCGGTGCCACGGCGCACTTCCAGACGCATCCGATGCAGCGTGCGTTGCGCGACGTGAACGTCATCGGCGCCCACATCGTTTTCGATCTCGATGCGCGCCTGGAGCTGCACGGTGCTGCAGTGCTCGGCCAGGAGGTTCCGGGTATTCTGGTCTAAGGCGCCAGAGGCAACACGTGGGGGAGCTCGACATGGCGACAGTGGAGTTCGAGGTTCGTGACTCTGTCGCGATCGTGACGCTCAACCGACCGGAGCGGCTCAATGCATTGGATCCGGAAACGGCTGTCCGGCTCATCGATGCATTCGAGCGGATCCGCGATTCGGATGAGGTGCGTGTTGCCATTTTGACGGGGGCGGGCGAGCGTGCGTTCTGCGCCGGCGGAGACCTGGATGCGACGATTCCGCTGATGACAGGCGCACGCGAACCTTCCACCGAATGGGAGCGTCGTTGGCTCGAAGTGCGCGGCTCAGGCGGTCCGTTCAAGACGGATGTCGGCAAGCCGCTCATCAGCGCGGTGAACGGACATGCGATTGCGGGCGGCATGGAGCTCGTCATGAACAGCGACATCCGCATTTCCGTGCCCCACGCCAAGTTCGGCATCCCTGAAGTGAAAGTGGGTTTGTTTCCTGGAGGCGGATCCACGGTACGCCTGCCGAAGCAAATTCCCTATGCGCGCGCAATGGAGCTGCTGCTCACCGGAGGGCTCATCACGGCGGAGCAGGCGCTCGAATACGGATTCTTGAATTACATCGTGCCGCCGGCGTCGCTCATGGAGAAGGCCTGGGAGATCGCGTCGTGCATTGCGGCGAACGGTCCGCTCGCCGTGCGTGCAGTGCGCGACTCGGTACGCGCCTGCGACGGACTTCCGGAAGCGGAGGCACTGAGAATCGAAGCGGAATTCTCGGCCAAAGTGCATCGCACGGAAGACGCGGTCGAAGGACCGCGCGCGTTCCTGGAGAAACGCCCGCCCGTGTACCGCGGGCGATGAGCGGTGGCATGCGGAGAATGATCAAGTGAGCAACAAAGTCCAAGGTCTGCATCATCTCGCGATTGCGACCAGCAACATCAAGGCGCAGATCGAGTTCTTCACCGACAAGCTCGGCATGGAGCTCGTCGCGCTGTACTGGATGCACGGCGCCAAGGACACGTGGCACGGCTTTCTACGGTTGAACGACGAGAGCTCGGTGGCTTTCGTCCAGCATCCTTCGATCGCGAACATCCCGCCGCAATTCGGCGTCACGCATGCGGGGCATCCCACTGCGGTGTGTGCAGGCGGGGCGATGCAGCACGTCGCGCTCAAGGTGAAGAATCCGCAGGAGCTGCTGGCGATGCGCGACCGTTTGCGTTCCAAAGGCGTGCCGGTGATCGGTCCCGTCGATCATGGCTTCTGCCAATCCATCTATTTCGCAGGGCCCGAGGGGTTGACGCTCGAGCTTGCTTGCTCGGACGGTCCGATCGATGCGGAGTCGTGGATCGATCCCGATGTCGTGGCGCGCGCCGGCATCACGCCCGAGGAGCTCGAACGCTACAAGCATCCGCCTGCGTTCGAAGATCAAGGCGGCGCAGTGCCTCAGCCTGGTCGGGATGCGCCCGGTCCGCATCTCACCAACTATCCGAAGGGCGTCTACGAGAAATTGATCGCGCTCTCCGATCAAGCGATCTGGGATGCGAGCGAGAGCAAACCGCCGGTGAGCAAGAAATCATGAGCGCACGCCAAGGCCCGTTGCAGGGCATTCGCGTCATCGAGTTGGCCGGACTCGGGCCTGCGCCGTTCGGTGCGATGCTGCTCGCCGACATGGGCGCGGAAGTCGTCCGTATCGATCGCACGAGCGGCGGCGTCGGCATCGGATTGCAAACGCCGTACGACATTCTCGGTCGCGGAAGAAAGTTCGTGCGCGCGGATCTCAAGCATCCGCGCGGCAAAGAAGTCGTGCTGCGTCTCGTCGAGCAAGCCGACGCATTGATCGAAGGTTTCCGGCCGGGTGTGCTCGAGCGGCTCGGGCTCGGTCCCGATGTGCTGCATGCGCGCAATCCCCGTCTCGTGATCGGTCGCATGACGGGCTGGGGCCAGGACGGACCGCTCGCGCAACGCGCAGGACACGACATCAATTACATCGCGCTTGCGGGTGCATTGTTCAGCATCGGACAGAAGAACGGCCCGCCCGTCGTGCCTCTGAATCTCATCGGCGATTTCGGCGGCGGCGGAATGCTGCTCGCATTCGGCATCGTGTGCGCATTGCTGGAAGCGCGCGTCTCGGGCCGCGGCCAGGTCGTCGATGCGGCGATGGTCGACGGTGCGGCTTTGCTCACGGCGGGCGTGCACGCGATGTTGGCGCAAGGCGTGTTTCGCGAGAAACGCGGCGAGTCGATCTTGAACGGCGGTGCCCCGTTCTACGGCGTCTACGAATGTGCGGACGGAGAGTACGTGACGATCGGCTCGCTCGAACCGCAGTTCTACGATGAGCTCGTCGCACGGCTGGGGCTCGATGCGGCGCTGTTCGCCGATCGGCATCCGCGTCACTGGGACGCGCAGCGCAATGCGCTTGCCGCCGTGTTCAAGACACGGACGCGCAACGAATGGTGTGAGCTGTTGCAAGACACCGATATTTGTTTCGCGCCGGTGCTGCGAATGACCGAAGCACCGAACCATCCGCACAACCGGGCGCGCGGCGTGTTCACGGAAATCAACGGTCTCGTACAACCGGCGCCCGCACCGCGCTTCAGTCGTACGCAACCGGTTGCCAACGAAGCGGCGGTGCCTCCCGGTACGCACACCGACGAAGTGTTGGCGGGCTGGGGGTTCGCGCCGAACGAGATCGCGGAGTTGCATCGCGAAGGCGCTATCGCGGGGCCGAACTGACATGAATCAGCGTTCATTATCCGCGCATGTGCCCGACCGCATGCATGCTCCATCGATCTCCGGCCCCGGCCGAAAGACGCAAGACATTGCACTGCAGAGGACGGAGATGGATCAGCGCGAGCTCAGGCGGGTGTTCGGCCTGTTTGCAACGGGCGTGACGGTCGTGACTGCGACCGACGGGAACGGTCGACCGGTGGGCGTGACCGCAAACTCCATGGCGTCGGTATCGCTTCAGCCGCCGCTGCTGCTTTGGTGTCTGGCGAACAAGAGCGGCAGTCTCGGCGCGTTCCAGAACGAAGCTCGTTTCGCGGTGCACATCCTGGCCGAAGATCAGATCGACGTCGCGTTGCACTTCGCGCGCTCCGGCATCGAGAAGTTCCCGGCATTCAAGCCCCCGGTCGATGACGAGCCTCCGGTCGTGGAGGGTGCAGTGGCGCGTATCGTGTGTCGTGTCGCGGCGCTTCATGCAGCCGGCGATCACACGATCATCGTCGGGCAAGTGGACCAGGTCCAAACCCGGAATGCGCAGCCGCTGCTGTTCCATTCGAGCCGTTTCGGCCGCTTCGTCCCGCAGGACGAACCGTGGAGCCTGCTCATCGACATGTGGTCTTAGCTCCACGAGCCGCAGCTTCGCTCGTCGCCGCCTGGTGACGAACCGCTAGTTCTTCCTTTTCGCGCATTCCTGCGCAGCATTCGCGCTTCCCCCCATCGCCGGCACCGGTCGCCTGCATCCGCGCGGATCGACGGCTGCTGCTCGACGATCGCCTGGTGAGGGCGCCGCAGCAGCGCACCATAAATATAAATATGAATGACTTTCGGCAGGTCATCCGCAGCTCGTGACCGTAGCCCGTCGGCCGCGGCCGTAGCTCTCTACCTTCAGCCTTCGATCTTCAGCCTGAATTTAGTCGGCTCGCTCGTGCTAGCTTCGTCCTTGAAGTGCCCACGTCACTTCCAAGGGAGCAATCGTCATGTCCAAGAAGGTCTTCATTAGCCTGCCGGTCGCCGACTTTGCCAAGTCAATAGCCTTCTACGAGGCGCTGGGTTTCAAGCGCAACCCGGATTTCAGCGACGATACGGCGGCAGCCATGGTTTGGGGCGAGACGATCTATTTCATGCTGCTCTCGCACCAGAAGTGGCGCGAGTTCACGACCCGACCCATTCCGCCGACGGCATCGAGCGAGGTCGCCATCAATCTGTCGTGCGAGAGCAAGGAAGAGGTCGATGCGATGGTCGCGGCGGCGGTTGCACACGGCGGAACCGCAGATGTCAATCCCGTGCAGGATCTGGGCTTCATGTACGGCCGCGACCTGTTGGATCTGGACGGACACATTCTGGGGCCGATGTGGATGGATCCTGCCGCGATTCCGGCCGAGTCGTAACGGTTTCACACCGCCGCCCGCGCGGTCCGGCGGCCGGAAATGACAGAAACGGCGGGTTTCTGCCGATGAGTTGCGGCGTGCGCGCAACGGTTTTCCCAAGGCCGCCCCAAAACTGTTGACGTTTTTGTACATCATCTCTACTCTCATTTAATCACCTGTTCTAAGTAGATGTATAAAACAGCTGGGGGAGCTATGAGAGTTCGATCTCTGCGGGCGGCCGTCGGATTGACGGTCGGGTTGTCCATGTCCGTGGGCGCACAGACGCCGTCTGGAACGCTCGAAGAAGTCATCACCACCGCACGGCGTACGGCCGAGAATCTGCAGGAGACGCCGGTCTCGGTGACGGCGGTGAGCGGCGAGCTGTTGCGCGAGATCGGCGCGGTCGACTTGCGAAACATCACGAACGTCGCACCGAACATGGAATTCTCGTACGCGGGCAACGGCAGCGGCGGCGGCAACTTCGCGCAAGTCTTCATTCGCGGTGTCGGCCAGCCCGACTTCATCATCACCAAAGACCCCGGCGTCGGCATCTACGTCGACGGCGTGTACTTGGCGCGCGCACCGGGCTCCGTGCTCGAGCTGCTCGACATCGAGCGCATCGAAGTGTTGCGCGGTCCACAGGGTACGTTGTTCGGCAAGAACACGATCGGCGGTGCGGTCGTCGTCACGACGAAGCGGCCGACCGACGAGCTGAGCGGCGTTGCCCAACTCACGCTGGGCAGCTACGACCGCCAGGACATCAGCGGATCGTTGAACGTGCCGCTCGTGCCCGGGACGCTAGCGCTGCGCGTGTCGGCGATGTCGCGCGAGCAGGACGGCTATTACAAGAAGCTGTACACCCACGAGGATCCGTCGCAATTCGGACGCAATTCGGCAAACGCAGGCAACAACACGAATCGCCGCAGCGGTCGTGCGACTTTGTTGTGGACGCCCACCGAGCGTTTCGAAGCGGCGCTCTCGGCCGACGTTACGCGCGAGCGGCAAAACGCCGTCGAGTATCAAATGGTCGGCATGCCCGGAAATCCGAGCCCGAACATTGCGGCGTACAACGAGTTCTACGCGATTCCCAATGGGCTTCCGACCTACGGGCCGCAATGGATTACGCGCGAGCCGTGGACCACGTATGCGACCTGGCCCGGCTTCAACAATTCCGATATTTGGGGTGCATCGCTCAATCTGACGTGGACGTTCGATGCATTCCAAATGAAGTCGATCACCGGCTATCGCGATCTCACGGTCGAGACGCGCGGCGACGGCGATGCGACACCGGCGGAAATCGTTTCCACGGGCGGCGTCGATATCAAGCAGCACCAGTTCAGCGAGGAAATCCAATTCCTCGGCAGTGCATTCAACGATCGATTGGACTGGGTGGCGGGTCTTTGGTACTTCGACGAAACCGCGCGCGACGTGCAGCGCTCGCGCCAGCAAGCGGGCCTGTTCGAAGCGCTCGAGGCTGCGCCGCTGAACTCGCTGACGCCGCCGGTGGCGATTCCGGGGTGTCCGGCGCCTTGCTTGCTGGGCGGTGCCGGCAATCCGAACAATGCGCGTTTGGACAACTCGCGTACCGGCGCCCGCTTGATGCAGAACAAGAGCTATGCGGTATTCCTCCACGGAACGTTTGCGTTCACCGATCGATTCAGCATGACGGCCGGTGCGCGCTTCAGCCGCGAAGAGAAGGAGTTCGACTACTACGAAGTGCGTCCGCTGCGGAACATCGTCAGCTTCGATACCTACAACTTGACGCCGATCCCGACCGACAAGTGGGACATCTTCACTCCGAAGCTCGGCTTCGAGTTCAAGCCGACCGACGATGTGATGCTGTACATCCAAGGTTCGACCGGCTTCAAGGCCGGCGGCTACAACGGCCGGCCTTCGAACGTCACGGCTCTGCAGTCGTTCGACGAGGAAGAGCTCGAAACGATCGAAGCCGGTATGAAGAGCGAATGGTTCGGCAACACGCTGCGCGCCAATGCCGCAGTGTTCTACACCGAGTACACCGACATTCAGATCACCCGCTTGTCGGTGGAGTTGGGTGGCGTGCGTCTCGAGGAGAACGCCGGTAGCGGCAAGTCGAAGGGCTTCGAACTCGAACTCACGTATGTGCCGATTCCGGAGCTGCGTCTGGGTGCGGCGATGGGCTATCAGGAGTTCGAATTCACGGAACTGCGTTCGGGTGTGCAGCTCGCCTGCGGCATGAACTGCGTGTTGCCGTTTGCGCCGGAGCTCACCGCGAACTTCTCGGCTGCCTACACGCTGTCGCTCGGCAGCAATTGGGATCTGGACATGCGCGTCGATTACAAGTACAGCGACAAGTACTACATCGATGCAGACAACACGGAAGCTGTCGCGCAGAAGCCCTACGACCTGATCGATGCTCGCCTTGCGCTCAAACCGAAGAGCGGCGACTGGGAGCTGTTCGTGAGCGGTTCGAACCTCACCAATGAGGCGGTCGTGGCCAACGGTGTGCATTCGGCGCCCAACAACAGCCAGATCGTCACGTACAAGCCGCCGCGTCAATGGGCCGCGGGTCTGCGCGTGCAGTTCTGATGGCGGTGAAGGGCTGCGGGCTCTCCGTTGTGCAACGGGGAGTCCGCGGCTCTCGACTTAGGCGATAGGTGACAGGCAACAGTTGGCGCGCGAAAGCGCGTCCTACCTTCAGCCTTCAGTCTTCAGCCTGAAGATCAACCACACATCGCCATGATGCCGGCGGTGCAGAACTCGGCGACTTCGTCGATGAGCTTTTCCGGATCGTCGGGCCACGCAGGCTTGCCTGCGAGCGCTGCGTACACCGTGTCGACCGGCGCCAGGAGCATCAAGTCCACGGTGAACGTGAAAGCCTTGTGCAGTCGCTCCTGCGATGCGGTGGGCAGCGTCTCGGCAAGCGCCCGTACGAACGCTTCGCGCAGGGTGTTGATCTCTTTGGGGATCTGAATCTCTCGCGGATAGTGAGTCTCGGACGTCGCTCGAGCCACGATGCGGATGTAGTGCGCTGCGGTCGGGTCGGCACACAGACGCAGATGCGGGGCAATGTAGGCGTGCACGATGGCCTTGATTCGCCGCGCACCGCGCAGCTTCGGATTGATGCCGAGCAAAGCGTCGTTGCGCTCCTTGCTCAAGCGTTCGCGAAACCCGGAGATGACTTCGAGATACAGTTCCTCCTTGGAGCCGAAGTAGTAATGAACGGAGGCGGGGTTCGCCTGAGCGTCACGGGCCACTTCGCGGAGCGAGGTTGCATTGAAGCCTCGTTCGGCGAAATGCCTTGCGGCTTGAGCCAGGATTCGGTCGCGCGTCGGAACTCGTGTGGGCTTGGGTTTCGCTGCCATGGGGTTCTTTGCCCGGTCTGTACTAAGGGTAAGCCTAGATGAGCGTGCGTCTATTCTCTAGCGGCTGCGGGCACTATTGCTAGGTAATCAAACACCTGTTTTAATCGATCGTATAAGTCAGCTGGCCATGCCCCCTCGCGCCCGACACTCGGGCACCCCCGCCGGCACATCGCATTTCGATCCATGGAAACCAACAATTCACCCACAGCGAAGCCGCTTGCGGGTATCCGCGTCGTCGACCTCACGCGCGCGCTCGCCGGCCCGTATGCAACGATGCTGCTTGCCGGCCTCGGCGCCGAGGTCATCAAGATCGAAGACCCCGTTGGCGGCGATCTCGCCAGGGAGAACAGTCCATACGTCGGACGCGACGGCATCGTGCAACGCAAGCGTTACGACGACGACGTTTCGATCTCGCATTTGACGCGCGGGCGCGGAAAGTACGGGGTTTCCCTGAATCTCAAGTCGCCGCACGCCGCCGAAGTATTTCGCGATCTCGTGTCGATCAGCGACATCGTCATAGAGAATTTTGCGAGCGGCACGGCCGATCGGCTGGGTATTGGTTTCTCGGTCGCCAAAGCTGCCAACCCGCGCATTATCTATTGCTCGCTGAGCGGTTTCGGAGCGGGTGTGTCCGAAGGCAGCAAGGCCATGGACATCATCATTCAAGCGTTGAGCGGGGCCATGTTCGCCAGCGGAGATCCGGACGGTCCGCCCGTGCGATTCGGCGTACCGATTGCCGACATGCTGGCGCCGGTGTTTGCCGTCATCGGCATCCTTGCTGCGCTCCGAAACCGCGATCAGACGGGCGAGGCGCAGCACGTCGATGTGTCCATGCTCGGCGCATTGACTTCCTTTGTTGCGATCGAGAATTGGCGCGCCATGGAACTGGCGGGTATCCCGGCTCGGACAGGACTGACGGTTCCGCGGCTCTCGCCGTTCGGCGTGTTCAAGTGCGCCGACGGCTATGTGGCCATCGTCGCCGTGCACGACGGCTTGTTCGCGACGCTGTGCAAGACGATGGGGCAGCCGCTGACTGAAGATCCGCGCTTCGCCACCCGCGACGCGCGCGTAGCCAATGCTGCCGAGCTCGAACGCATCATCGGCGAGTGGTGCGGAGCGCGTCCGACGAGCGAGGTCGTCGAGCTGCTGACGCGTGCCGGCGTTCCGGTCGCACCCGTCAGACATCCCACCGAGGCGCTTTCGGATCCGCGCGTGCTCGCAAGAGGCGAGGTCAACGACATCGTGCATCCGAAGTATCCGATGGACTTGGGACTGCGCACCGCAGGTATTCCGATCATGTTCTCCGGCGCACGTTGTGCGTTGAGCGAAACGTTGGCTCTACACGTCGGCGAGCACAACGATCTCATCTATCGAGGGTTGTTGGGTTACAGCGCCGAGCGTCTGGCAGCGCTCAAAGAACAAAAAGTGATTTGATGCCGTTCGCACGCTCTGTGTGCGCAAGGGAGTAGGGACAGGGAAAAGGAAAAGGGAAAAGGGAAAAGGGAAAGGGAAAAGAAAAAGATCGACGGCATCTCGATCTCTCCTGCCATTTCATCCGCTGACGACAGATCCACGACTTCGCGGATCGACGCGTAACTCCCTGACGCGTAACTCCCTCGTTCAATCCTCGAGAGCGCTCGGTGGCCCGACGCAGCGCCTTCCATTTCCCATTTCCCATTCCCCTTCCCTATCCCGAGTCCTACTCCCCACCGAATCGCCCGAGCAACACGTACGGGGAATGTAAGGGGTGCAAATAGGGTGGCGGACTACGCTCGCTCGATGATCTACTCAGGCATTCATTGATGCGCTGATCGAAAAATCGGATTCGATATTCCTATTAATCGAATCACTGCGTGCATGCGCATTATCGCACTAAGTGCGTCAATTAACGCGGTTTTGCGTTCAATCGCTCCCGATGCGAACGAATGCTTCGTCGAAAACAACTCATCGCTAAATCCAGGTCGTTCAAACATTTGTGTTCATCGATGCTTGGAGTTCTCGACGATCGAAACGCGCAGCTTCGATTGCCTCACTCTCTGATGTTGCAAGACGCGGGACAGTGCTCGCGAAAAAATCGATATACAGATCAAACGCATTACTCATACTCGGCATGAGTACATCGCTTGATTGCAACTATCGAATCAATCCGAGCGACGTCGTAGCCATCGGCGGACGGCATCTTGGGAACGCGTTGTAACGGCCGGGACGTACGCCGCTGATCTGTTTTGAACCGATGAGGGGGCAGTACACATGATTTTGTCTCATCCGCTACGTAGGGCGGTTTCATCAGCGCTGGGCAGCGGAGCGATCGCGATTTGCATGGCGATGAACGGCGGTTTGGCGCACGCGCAAGATCAGGCGGCGAGCGATGCCAATGAGCAGGCCGATGCCGGGATCTTTACTCTCGAAGAGATTCAGGTGACCGGAAGCCGTATTCGCGGCATCAATCCTGTCGGCTCGCCGGTCATCGGACTCGATCGCGATGCGATTTTGAACACGACGGCGTCCAACGTCGTCGACGCGCTCAAGCAAGTGCCGCAAGTCTTCACCACTGGTTTGACGGATGCGGCCTATCAAACGACGGCCGGCAGCGGCGGCTCCAATCTGACGCGCGGCGCAACGATCAATCTGCGTGGCTTGAACCCCGCCGCAACCTTGACGTTGATCGACGGTCAACGCATCACCATCAGCGGCGTGTCGGCGGCGTTTGTCGATCCGACGAACATTCCGAGCATCGCGCTCGAGCGCATCGAGGTCGTGCCGGACGGCGCATCGGCGATCTACGGTTCCGATGCCATCGCCGGCGTCGTGAACATCATCACGCGCAAGCAGGTCGACGATTTCGAATTGAGCTATCGCTACACGTTTGCGGACGGCTACGACAAGCACCAAGGCGGATTCATCGGCGGGTTGAACTGGGATACCGGTCACCTCGTGTTCGCAGGCGAGGGAACCTTCAACACTACGCTCGAAACGAGCGAGCGCGACTACCTCGTGCAGGATCAGCGAGCGTTCGGCGGCAACGACTATCGCGCCAGAACGTGCAATCCGGGCAACTTGGTCATCGGTGGGGTTTCGTACGCGGTTCCGGCAGGCGGTGCGACATCTCCCGATGACTTCGTTGCGGGCACGAGCAATCTGTGCGACATCGGTTACGCGAACATCTATCCGCGCACGAAGAGGTTCGGCGGACTCATCTACGCCGAGCAGGAAGTCGGCGACAACGTGAAGCTGTCGCTCGAGGGTTTCTACAACCGCCGCGAATTCCTGTCGCATTTCGGCGCGCAAGGCAGCACGCTGACCTCGTTCGTCACGACGACGCTGCCGGCGACGAACGCATTCTTCGTGCGTCCCGCCGGTGCGGATCCGACGGCGCCCGTCACGGTCGAGTTCTCCTATATGCCGCTGCGCGGCCCGGTGAGCGCGGACGGCACTCTCGACATTTACGGCATCTTCGGCGGCAGCGAGATTCAGCTGCCCGGAGATTGGCGCGCGGAAATCTTCGGCACGTATTCGGAGAGCGACGAGATCATCTACAGCCGCGCGATCAACACGGCTGCGCAGTCCGCTGCGTTGGCCAGCAGCGATCCGAATACGGCGCTCGACGTGTTCGGCCGCCGTACGAATCCAGCAGTCATCGAGAACATTTTCACCGGACTGTTCTGGCCAGAGAGCCACAGCAAGTTGGCAACGGCTGCCGCGCGTCTTGACGGCTCGGTGTTCGACTTGCCGGGCGGCACGGTCCGTGCGGCAACCGGCTTCGAGTATCAAAACGCCGATCTGACGTTCGCCACGACTCGCGGCACCGTATCGGCACCGTCGTACACCGAGCGCAGATCGAATCGCGAAGTGAAGTCCGCGTACCTCGAGCTGTTCGTGCCGATCGTCGGTGCCGGCAATGCCGTCGCGGGCGTGCATTCGCTGGATCTGTCGATCGCCGGCCGCTACGACGACTACAGCGATTTCGGCTCGACCGAGAATCCGAAGATCGGTCTCACGTGGAAGCCGATCGAGGACTTGGCGCTCAATGCGAGCTACGGCACGTCCTTCCGTGCGCCTGGATTGGAGCAGCTCCTGTCGAACACGATCGGTATTCAGGTCATCAACGCGGTCGACCCGCTGTCGCCGACCGGACGCACCGTCGGTCTGGCGATCCGCGACGCGAACCGCGATCTCGGCCCCGAGGAGGCTACGACGTATTCGTTCGGCTTCACGATCACGCCGTCGAGCCTGCCTACGCTGATGTTCACGGCGAACTACTTCAACATCGACTATAAGGGCCAGATCTTCGGTGTCGAGGCGGCCGATTCTCTGGTTAACGAGGACATCTACCGTCACCTCATCATCCGCAACCCGACTGCCGAGCAAATCGACGCCGTCCTGAACATGGGCTTGCCGTTGCTCGCCACGATGCCGCCGGAAGTCGGTTGCGGAGCAGACGATCAAACCGCCGGCGAATCAGCGTAATTTCGTCGCGTGTCCGATGGTCATGGAGACCGAGCCGGTACCCTGTTTCGTCGCCGAGTACGAAGGAGAACGGTACTTCCTCGCGGTGCAATCCGGTCGAGGCGGCTCGACGGGCGAGGATCGGACCATCCCGCCGCAATTGCTCCACAAAGCGCTGGTCGAAGGCACGCTGAGCGACGAGCCGAGAATCTGCGGCGGCATCGTGCTGAAGCCGGTCAAGGTTTCCGTCATCGAAGACACCATAGATCCGTCGTGCAACACGGTGTTGCCTTCGCAGGGCTACCACGCCAACGGACCGCGGGCGATCGGGCTCGACGGCGATCCTCCGGGACCGCGCAAGTCGACGGCGATCAACGAGAGTTTCGGAGCACGGCCGGGATACGAAGAGCGTGTCCGGATGTACAACGAGAAGGCGCGCAATCGCGAACCGATGAGCTTCGTCATCGGCTATCTCTTCGATTCCACCTATCTCATGTATCCGGTGGAGCAGGAGCAAGTCGAGGACGCATTCGATTACGCCAAGCTGGTGCAAGCGAGCCGTATCGAAATTCGCGGCTATCGCGGGGCCGCCGTACTCTCCAACGGCGAAGTGCTGACCGAAAAGGAATCGATCGCCGAAGCACGAGCGACGAAATTGGCGGACATCATGCTGGATTTCGGTTGGCCGAAGGACAAGCTCGTCGTGCGCTGGAGCACCGAGCCGCAGCATCGCAACGGCGTGGGCGACTACGAGTTGCGACGAACGGTCATCGACGTGATTCCATGACCTTGCCGGCGAAGCCATTCGCGGCGCTGTGCCTCGCGCTGACGCTGCTCGTGAGCGGCTGCGGCCCGCGCGATCCGAATGCCGTGCGGATCTGTGTCGGCTCCTACAATCTGAACAACCTGCCGTTCTTCATCGCCGACGCGCAGGGGTATTTCGCCCTAGAGGGTCTCAACGTACGCACGGAGAACTTTGCGCAAGGCGGATCGAAAGTCTTGCAGGCGTTGATCGCGCGCAGCAGCGACGTTGCCGTCGGTTTCTACGATCACACGATTCAAATGCAAGGCAAGCACAAGGACGTGACGGCATTCGTTTCGTTGTCGCGCAACTCCGGGCTCGTGATGGCGAAAGCCGTCGGCAGTCCGTTCGATCCGCAGCGTCCGGAAACCATCCGCGGATTGAAGATCGGTATCACTGCAGCCGGATCGTCGTCGGATTTCTTCGTGCGCTATTACCTTGCGAGTCACGGCATTCCGAGCGACGCCGTCGCTTTGATCGGTGTGGGCAGCGGAGCCAGCGCGGTTGCGGCTCTGCAGCAGAGAAAAGTGGACCTGCTCGTCAACTACGATCCGGCGGCGACGCTGATCGAAGAGTCGGGTGCGGGCACCATCGTGATCGACGCACGGCAGGACAGCGGTGCGCGAGAAGTGTACGGCGGCCGCTACCCGACTTCCGTGATGTATGCGCTCACCGATTTCATCGAGGAGCGTCCTGACGCCGCGACCAAGGTCGCGCGTGCGTTGATTCGTGCTTTGCACTTCATTGCGGAGAGCTCGGCGGAGGAAATCGTCGCCGCGCTCCCAGACGAGTACGTTTCGGGAGACCGCTCCGCTTACGTCAAGGCTATCGAGAACACGAAGCCGATCTTTTCGATCGACGGCAGGTTCGATGCGGACGACCTGCAAACGCCGCTGCGGGTGCTGAGCCTGATCAACCCGGACGTTGCCGCCAAACAAATCGACCTGCAACGCACCTACACCAATCGTTTCGTCGATACGGCGCACGTCGAGCTCTACGCGCGCGACAACGGCACCGTTGGAGGTTCAATTGATTCGAGCCATGTCGAATAGCGCGCGGGTCGCTTCCATGCAGCAGGTACTCGCACGGCCGATGGTTGCCCTGAACGACGTCACGATGGCGTTCGGCGACTTCGTCGCGGTCGAAGGCGTGAACATCGATGTCGCCGACGGCGAGTTCCTGGCAGTCGTCGGTCCGACGGGTTGCGGCAAGAGCACGATCCTGAACGCCATCGCCGGTTTGTTGGAGCCGCGCAAGGGCGAGGTTCACATCGATGGACGGCGTGTGTCCGGCGTGCAGCGCAACGTCGGTTACCTGTTCCAACAAGACGCGCTTCTGCCTTGGAAGACGGCGCTGGAGAACATCGAGCTCGGATTGCAGTTTCGCGGCATGAGCAGCGAGGAGCGTCGTGCGCGCTCGCTCGAGTGGCTCGCCAAAGTCGGGCTGAAGCACTTCGGCGACCGGTACCCGCATCAACTGTCCGGCGGTCAACGAAAGCGCGTGCAGATGGCGCAGGCGCTCATCATCGATCCGAGCGTGATCCTGATGGACGAGCCGTTCTCCGCGCTCGACATTCATACGCGGCATCTGATGCAGAACGAGCTGCTGCGTTTGTGGCACGAGCGTCCGCGCGCTGTCGTGCTCATTACGCACGATCTCGAAGAGGCCATCGCGCTCGGCGATCGAGTGATCGTGCTGGCCGCGGGACCGCGAAGTCGCGTGATCGACAGCTTTCCGATCGAGCTCGACAGACCGCGAGACGTTGCCGAGATCAAGCTGCATCCCAAGTTCACGGAACTGTACCGCAGGATCTGGGCCTCTCTGCGAGGCGAAGTCGAGAAGAGTTACGCACGCCATGAATGAACGAATCGTTCAGCTGCTTCTCCTGACCGTTCTGCTCGGAGGATGGCAGATCGCGGCTGTGACCGGCACTATCGATCGATTCTTTTTTCCTGCGCCCGCCGACATCGCTGTTCAGGTGTGGCGCTGGATCACCGATCCTTCGTTCTATAGGCATGTGGGCGTTACCGTCGGCGAGACGGCGCTCGGCTATTTGCTCGGTACGGCATCCGGCATCGCCTGCGGTATCTGGCTGGGTTTGAGTCCCAAAGCGGCACGCGTGCTGGATCCCTTCATCAAGGCTTTCAACGCCATCCCGCGCGTCGTTTTGGCCCCGATCTTCGTGCTCTGGTTCGGGCTCGGTTGGGGATCGAAAATTGCGCTTGCTGCGACGCTCGTGTTCTTCATTACTTTCTTCAACGCGATTCAAGGCGTGCGCGAAGTCAATCCTGCGGTTCTGGCGAATGCGCGAATCCTGGGCGCGGATAGCGCTGCGTTACTGAGACACGTTTACTTTCCTGCCGCAGCCTCCTGGATTCTTTCCTCGCTGCGCACTTCCGTGGGCTTCGCGGTCGTCGGCGCCATTATCGGCGAGTACCTGGGCGCATCGGCCGGCCTGGGGTACTTGATCGCTCAAGCCGAGGGCAACTTCAATTCGGTCGCCGTCTTCGCGGGTATCTCCGTTCTGGCGGTGTTCGTGCTCGCCGTCGACAAAATGCTGGATGTGCTCGAGAACGCGCTCATTACTTGGCGGCCAAGCACCCAGTCGGGCTCGGTCCGAACTTAAACGATCTCCGGCGGGCGATCGCGCATAGTGCGGCGACGCCGCTACGTTTCTACGAGCTTCTCCTTCTCGACGCGCTCGTGCTCGGCAGACGTGCTTCCATCGCCTGGATAGTGGTACCACTGTTCGTGCAGCGAAATGACGCCGCACGCCAGGCACTGCGTGTGAAGCCATTGATGATTGCAGCCGGGACACACGCCGCGCGTCCAAAACGTATTCCAACAAGTGCCGCAACCGGGCGAGCAGTACCAGCGATCCTCCGGTTTCGGCCGGTAGGCGCAGACGGGGCAATAGATTTCGGCTTCCGATCGCATCCGTACTGACTAGAACCTATCTCAAAACTACTGCGGGCCCGCAGCTCACCCCGCGACCAGCACGGTGCGTCTATGGCGGTGCTCGGATTGCCGCCCGAGGATACCGCTAACCGGCGTTGCAACCTACGGCTGATTCGAATACGGCGCTGTCCTCGAATGCAGCGATGCCACACGCACTCTTTATTCGAGCGACGATGACGGCGAGCTCGACTGTGACCCCGGCGATGCCGAGCCAGGAAAATCGTCTACAAAGTCGACCGCAAATCAGACCAGCCGGATCGTGGCCATCGAACCGCATGGCACTGGCGTGGTTCGCCCTCGCTCATATTAATAAGCGTTCCGAGGGGGCGGCAGGCGCTAGTCCAGCCCGCACCGATCAGGCTGATCTGTGCGACCTCATTTGCCTGATTCCGTGTCCGGATCTCGCTTGCCGCGCTCCTCGCGTTCGATTGGCGGGTGAATCGGTTTCGGCAACTGCCAGTTGCGATGAATCGCAATGACCCGCAGCCCAAAGGCGATCGCTGCTCCGGCAATGGCCACGACGACCGGGGGCAGGGCGAAGCGCTCGCCCAACACGACGACGATCGAACCGGCCAATGCGGCTACCGCATAGAGGTCCGATCGCAGCACGACGGGAATCTGCGCAAGCAGCAGGTCGCGAACGACACCGCCGCCGATGGCCGTCAGCATGCCGAGCAGCGCCGCCATGAATCCGTTTAGCTCGTACGCGAGCGCTTTCTGCGCGCCGGCAACCGCAAACAACGCCAGTCCGAATGCGTCGAACACACGCACGGGATGCGCCATTCGCTCGATCGCGTCGTGAAACCGAAAAGCGATGATTCCGGCGAGCAGTGATGTCGCGACGTAACGCCAATCGCTGATGGCGGCCGGCGGCACGGCGCCGATCAGCACGTCGCGAATAATCCCGCCGGAACAGGCAGACGCGAATGCGATGACGAGGACGCCGAAGATGTCGAGCTGCCGTCTCGCGGCTGCTGTGGCGCCTGCAAGCGCGAAGACGAAGGTCCCTGCGAGGTCGAGAATCAATACGAGTGTGCGCATCCCGAGAGTCCGACACGGCGACGTTCGCAAGCATACGCCGGATCGGCGAACCTTTCCCCCGCCCGTCGCGTTGATCTCGCATTGAGTGAAACACCTGGTGCTCGCATGATGCTCGACTGTGTCATCGTCGGCGGCGGTGCCGCGGGTCTAACCGCAGCGATCTATCTCGCGCGCTATCGGCGTCGAATCGTGGTGTTCGACAAAGGCGACAGCCGGCTAGCGCTGATTCCCCGTTCGCACAATTGTCCCGGGTATCCGGACGGTATTCCCGGCCCGGAGCTTCTCGGGCGTTTGCGCGAGCAAGCAAAGCAGTACGGTGCGACGATCGTGCCGGAGGAAGTGACTTCCATCGAACGCACGACGGAGGGATTCGACGTGTGCACCACGGCAAACAGAGTCGCGAGTCGCACGGTGCTGCTCGCGACGGGCATCGTCGATGTGCAGCCGACGATCGAGCATTTGCGCGCAGCGATCAGCGAAGGCCATGTGCGACTCTGTCCCGTGTGCGACGGATACGAAGCCATCGGCAAATCCGTCGCGGTGCTCGGTCCTGCGCACAAGGCCATCGAGAAAGCGCTGTTTCTTCGTCCCTATACCGACAAGCTCACCGTGTTCTTGAGCGAGCCCTCCGCGGTCGACGATTCGCAGCGGCGATCGCTCGAAGAAGCAGACATTCGGTTGCATGAGCGGATCGTCGAAGATCTTGCAATCGAAGACGACGAAATCGCCGTCGTGCTCGAGGACGGAAGCCGGCATTCGATCGAAGTGCTGTATCCGGCGCTCGGTAGCAATGTGCGCTCGAATCTTGCCGTCGCACTGGGAGCGCGTTGCCTGGAGAGCGGTTATCTCGAAGTCGATGCACATCAGCGCACGAGCGTTTCCGGCTTGTACGCGGCAGGCGACGTCGTGAACGAGCTCAATCAAATCTGCGTAGCGATGGGACACGCTGCGATTGCAGCCACCGATATTTATAACCGCCTGCGTCGCAACGACATGGAGATGCTAACCGAACGCCGCTGAGATCCGCCATCGGCGCATGCAGTCGAATCTGCCCGTGTAAAAGTCTGCGACACCTGCCAGGGACTGTGGCTTGCCTTTCAATTCTCGACGGCGAACTCGTTGGTTCGCCGCCCGACCATGAGATAGAGTATTTCGGGCATGCGTTCGCACGATCCGTCAGCGCGCAATGCGCACCGCGGACGCCGCATCTCGGTTTGCGGCTCGACTTCCAGCGTTTCAAGGATGTCGCTGCCGACGACGAAGAAGATTACGACGGCTACGATGTGCGTTGCTGTCCTTGAGCCTGATCGGACGATTCTGATGATCCGCGGCCTCGCGTTCGTACGGACGCGGGGCCGCTCGTCTTAGGCTACGGGCGACAGGCGAGGCAACAGATAAGGCGCGCATCTGCGCGCTCTTCCTTCAGCCTTCAGCCTTCAGTCTCACGCCAGATGTTTTTCCGCCGCTTCCACCGTTTGCGCCATTAGCGTCGCAATCGTCATCGGGCCGACGCCGCCGGGTACGGGTGTGTATGCGTGACACTTGTCGACCACGGCGGAGAGCTCGATATCGCCCACGCCGCCGGGGTGATAGCCCGCATCGACGACGACCGCGCCTTCCTTGATCCAATCGCCTTTGATGAATTGCGGTTTGCCGACTGCACCGACGACGATGTCCGCAAGTCGCACGAAGTCCGGCAGATTGCGCGTCTTCGAGTGACAGATCGTGACGGTCGCATTGGCATTGAGCAGCATCATCGCAACCGGCTTGCCGAGAATGGGGCTGCGGCCGATGACGACAGCGTGTTTGCCCTCGATCTCGATGTTGTAGTGTCGGAGCAGTCGCATGATGCCGGCGGGCGTTGCGGATCCATAGGCGGGTTCGCCCATGGACATCGCGCCGAAGCCGAGCACGGTGACGCCATCCACGTCTTTTTCGATCGCGATGCGATCGAAACATTTTCGTTCGTCGATCTGCGACGGCACGGGATGCTGGAGCAGAATCCCCTGGACGCGCTTGTCGGCATTGAGCTCGTCGATTTGCGCGAGCAGCTGTTCGGTGGTCGTGCTCTGCGGCAGAACGACGCGACGCGACTCCATACCGATGCGTTCGCAGGCATTGCCTTTCATTCTCACGTACGTCGCCGAGGCCGGATCGTCACCGACGAGAATGGTTGCCAATACCGGCGTGACGCCGGTGCGTTCCTTGATCTTCTGCACGCGTACGGCGAGCTCCGCCTCCAGCTCGCGCGCAAGCTTCTTGCCATCGAGAACGATTGCGGCCATGGGATTTCCGGTTCGAGGTGGTGAGGGAACCGCGGAAGCCTACAATCCAAAGCGGCGTCACCGCAATGCTGCAGCACCGTTCGCGGCCCACATCGCTCGGTCCTGCCTTCGCGACTGTGCAAAGGATCTGCCGGATGCTTGCCTGCGCTACGTTTCGCGGTATCGTCGCACCAGGTCCTACGGAGGGAGACAGATGCGATCGGTCATCGGCAGTGCCCTGGTTATTGGATCCCTCATCGCATTTGGGAGCGACGCTGCGGAGCCGGCATCGCCGCCCGCTGTCGTGCTCAAGGCAGCTCATCTGTTCGACGGCAAGTCCGGGCGGCTGACGCGAAACGGCGTGGTCGTCGTACAGGAATGGAAGATCGTCGCGGTCGGCGATGCCTCGGCCGCGCCGTCGAACGCCCGGGTCATCGACTTGGGCGATGCGACGCTCATGCCCGGTTTCATCGATGCGCATGCGCACATCACGGGCGAGCTGGCACAGGACTACTACCGCGGCTTTCATGCCGAGATCTATCGCTTCCCCGTCGAGCAATCGTTCTACGCCGCGTCGTATGCGAAACGGACGCTCGAGGCTGGCTTTACGACCGTGCGCAATCTCGGCGCGAGCGATTTCATCGATATCGGGTTGCGTAATGCAATCAGAGACGGGATCGCAATCGGGCCTCGCATCGTCGCGGCAGCGCATTCGATCGGCTCGACCGGCGGTCACTGCGACCGTGGCCCGTTCCCGCCGGATCTGATCGCGCCGATCGGCACGCAGCGAGGCGTCTGCAACGGCGCTGACCAATGTCGGGAAGCCGTGCGTTATCAAATGAAATGGGGCGCGGATGTGATCAAGATCTGCGCTTCGGGAGGCGTGTTGTCCGAGGCCGATCCAGTGGACGTGCCCCAGCTCACGATGGAAGAGTTGCGCGCGATCGTCGAGGAGGCGCACGCATGGAAGAAGAAAGTTGCGGCGCATAGTCACGGCGACGTCGCGGCGCGGATGGCTGTGGAAGCCGGCGTCGATTCGATCGAGCACGCGAGCTTTTTGAGCGAAGAGACGCTCAAGCTGATGAAGAGCAAAGGCACCTATCTGGTGCTGACCAGGCTCGCGGTGTACTGGGTAGAGAAGCAGGCCCAGGGTTATCCGCCTGCGATTGCCGAGAAGGCGCGAGCGGCCGCCGCAGCACATGGAGCGATGATGAAGGCGGCCTTGAGAATCGGCGTGCCGATGGCGTTCGGCACCGATTCCGCCGTTTCGCCGCACGGCATGAATGCCAAGGAATTCGCGTTGCTCACCGAGTTGGGGATGTCGCCGGCCGAAGCGCTGATGACGAGCTTTCAAGGCGCTGCGAAGCTCTTGGGTGTCGAGTCGGAAGTCGGTTCGCTCGAGCCGGGGAAGGCCGCCGATATCGTTGCCGTGAAAGGCAATGTCTTGGACGACATCGCGGCGACGGAGCAGCCGATCTTCGTGATGCGCGCAGGGCAGATCGTCGTGTCCGGCGCGCCTGTGTCTGCGACTTCGCACTGAGCCGCAGACACAGTCAGCAAGATCGATGAACAGTCAGTGACGCGAGCCTTGCGGCATTTGCGGCTGAGGTCTTCCCGTCGTTTGCTGTTGCTCCGCTTGCATTCCGGAGGCGACACGCAGGTTGTTTTGAACATCCTTGACGCCTGAGAGCAGCTCGATCAGATCGCAAGCGCGCCGCTTCTCTTCGCGCGTATTTACAGTGCCGCTCAACGTCACTTCTCCATCCTTGACCTGCACCTCGATGTTCGTGGCGTCGATGCAGTCGTCTTCGGTCAGGCATTCGCACACATCCTCTCGAATGCGTTCGTCGGATCGTTTGTAGCCGCGCGGCCCACGGCCGCGGTACGGACCCATGCCCATCTGATAATAGCTCTGCCCGGCGCGCTCGTCCGACCAACGTCGTTCGTCGTCTTCGCGCCCGTGCAGCGCATAGTCGTCGCCGCCAGATTGATACCGTGGGCGGCCGAACGAGCCGAGCTCCGAGCCGTAGGCGTTTTGCCAGCGTTCGTTGAACGCCGAGCGTCGGCGACTCTCGTCGACTCCGCGATAGCCACTCGATTGATCGCGCCAATCGTCGACGTCCCTCGGATAGCTGTCGCGTCCGTAAAGCTCTTCGTCCGATCCGGGGCTGTAGCCGCGGTCGGCATAGCGTTGCGGATCGTTGCCATAGTAGTCGCTGCCTTCGCGCCAGCCTCGACGCGTCAAGCCATGTTCGTCGCCGAGATAGTTCGCTCGTCCGAAATCGCGGCGGTCGTCGCGTTCGCGGCTCTGCCAACGCCTTCGCTCGCGCTCGTGGCCCCCGCGCCAAAGATCTCGAAATGCCATGATGTGCTCCTCGTGAATTGAGTTCGTCGTCCGATTTGCGATCGGTCAAGAGCAAACGGAGCGGACGAGGAGCAGTTCCGGCGCGAGGCGACGTTGTGCCGTTCGTTGCGAGACGTCGGATAATGACGGGCGAGGGCGATGACTTGCAGCTTGCGAAGAATTCGCGAAGCGCGTGTCCGTCAGCGCGATCCGACGCGCTTCGGCGGCGTAAGCACGATCGGTAGCAGCTCCGCGACGATTTCACGCATTGCGCGCCTTTCGCGATCCAACATCGCTCCGAGCTGCTCGCCGATCACCGCATCGCCGAACGCAGTCAATGCGACCAGCAGGGCTGCAGAGGTGATGCGCTCGTGCACGTCGCCCAAGCTCGGATCTGCGCCGCGCTCGACGTTGCGAATATGAGCGCGTACGACTATCGCCACGGCTTCGAGCTGGTCGGTTTCGCCCGCAAGTGCGATCCAGGCCGCAAGCCGGCCGGCACCGCCGCGGCCGAAGACATCGAAGACGATGTCGACGAACTCGCGCTCGTTGCCTTTTCCGGAGCGGAAGCGCTCCACCGCTTGCTCTAGCACGGTCGTCAGCTCCCGGATCATTTCCCCCATGAGCGCCGACTGCAGCTCGCCCGCCGAGCCGAAATGGTGGATCAGGTTCGTGTGACTCATCCCCAAATCGGCGGCAACGGCTTGCAGTGTGATCGCTCCGGGACCCCTCGATATCAACAGCTTACGAGCCGATTCCAATGCCGCCGCGCGCGCCGCCTCCGGCGTGCGTCGGACACGCTTTTTGGGCTGCTTCTTGCTTCTTGTCGCTATTGACATCGATCTCAATAATAATTTAGATCCGGATCCCGTACTTCTTCATGTGCGGCCCATGCCGAAAGTGTTGCCATGGCCACAGCGACGACGCCCGCCGACCTCAAGATTACGCCGCGCCAGCTCAACGTCGACCGCGATGGTACCAACCCTCGTTGGTGGCATGGCGGCGATCCCGTCCCGACCGCGTTCTTCAACGCATTATCGGTGACGTTTCCGCAAGGGGAGACTTTTTTCATCGAGGCCGTGCGCCGCTATCGCGACAGCTGCGATCCGCATCTGCAGGAACAGATTGCGGCTTTCGTGCAGCAGGAAGCGATGCACACGCGCGAGCACGTCACTTTCAACCGGCTCGTGAAGGGCGCCGGGTACGACACGTCCGCCATGGAGGCCTATACGCGCATGCGTCTCGATCTTGCGAGGAAGCGTCATCCGATCGCGCAGCTGGCCATGACGGTCGCGCTCGAGCATTTCACGGCCATCATGGCGCACTCGTTGCTTGCCGATCCGGAGCCGCTACCGGGTGCGCCCGAGCACATTCGAAAGCTCTGGCAATGGCATGCAATCGAGGAAATCGAGCACAAGGCTGTCGCGTACGACACGTACCTGGCCGCGACCAAGGATATGCCGGCGTGGCGTCGATATCTCATCCGTATCAATGTGATGCTGTTGGTCAGCTTGCAATTCTGGCGCGCGAACATCCGTCACATGGCCGACTTCTTCCGCCAGGACGGCATCAACACTCCTCGCACCTGGTTGCGTGTGCTGCGATATCACTTCGTCAAGCCTGGCTTGCTGCGGAAGATATTTCGTGCCTATGTGATCTTCTACCGCCCGGGCTTTCATCCTTGGTGCGAAGACGATCGCCACTTGATCGAGTCGATCGAACGGCAGCTCGCGCGCTGACGCAGAACGTACTTAGGAACCTCACGCGACGGACCGCGTTCGCTCATGGGTTCACGCTCGTATGTGGAGATTCCCATGAGTGTCCAGATCGCAGTCCTCATCGGCAGTTTGCGTCGGGATTCGTACAACCGGCGGCTCGCGAATGCCATTCAGCGGCTCGCACCGCAAGAATTCTCGTTCAAGGAATTGCAGATCGCCGATCTGCCGGCCTACAACCAGGACGAGGAAACCAAGCCTGTGGCGTCGGTCGCGCGACTGAAAGCCGACATCAGTGCATCGCGGGGCCTGTTGTTCGTGACGCCCGAGTACAACCGCTCCATGCCGGGCGTGCTCAAGAACGCGATCGATCATGCGTCGCGGCCGTACGGTCAAAACGCATGGGCCGGTAAACCTGCCGGGATCCTCGGCGCTTCCATCGGTGCGATCGGAACCGCCATCGCGCAGCAGCACCTGCGCGGCACACTCGCCTACCTGGATGTGCCGACACTGGGTCAGCCCGAAGTGTTCCTGCATGTCGACGACGAATTCTTCGATGCGAGCGGCGGCATCGCGAATGCCGAGACGAAGAAGTTCCTGCAAGGCTGGATGGACGCCTACGTGGCGTGGGTGAAACGCTTCGCGAATTGAGCATTTGCGAACACGAAGCTCATGCGCGTGCTCGCTGCAGCGATCGCAAGGCACCCGCGTTTCGCATGCCGGCTCGACGTCACGTGTTGCTCGGGTTCCGTTATGCTCGCGCCCGGCATCACAACAACACGAGAAAGCCCATGACCAATCCGCTGCCTCCTGTTCGACGCATCGTCACCGGTACCAATGCGGCAGGCCGTTCGTACATCGAACAAGATGGAGAGTCGCCTGCGGTCCTGACGTTTCCGGCGAGACCCGGTTACCGCAACTCGAATATTTGGCGCACGTTGGGACCCGATGCACCGGTCGACGCACCTGACACGATCGCCGAGCATCGCGGCGTGTTGCCGCCTAAGGGTGGCACGGTGTTACGCGTCATCGACATTCCGCCCGAAAGCAAGGATCCGGAAGAGCGTCGCGCTCAAACAGCCGCCGTGTTCGCTGCCATGTTTCCGGATGCGACCCGCCACGAAGAGTCGTTCGATCGCCATCCGGGCATGCACATGACCGATACGGTCGATTACGCGATTCTGTTGCAGGGCGAGCTCGTTGCGATCATGGACGAGGGCGAAACGGTCATGAAAGCCGGCGACATTCTGATTCAGCGCGGAACGAATCATGCGTGGGCCAACCGTTCCGACAGCATCGCGCGAATCGCCTTCGTGCTGGTCGACGGCAAACGCGGTTGAAATCGAGCTTCACGCGATGAGGCGTTTCCAGATCGCGTATTGCTCGAGCACGGCGGTGCCCCAGGTTCCGTACCACGTATAGCCGATCCGCCGTTCGCGCTCGATGTCGGCGAGCCGGAAGCGCACGATGCCGTCGCGGCCGGCAAAGATCGGGCGGTTCGTGCGGATTTGATAGAACCTGGACCAGATCGGCGGCGCGTTGGCGTCGGGCTGCACGATGCAATCGTCGGCGGTGCGCTCGACGCGCAGCCCTTCGATTTTCACGGCGGTGTACCAAGCGGCTGCGCTGTGCACGGCGCGTACGATCGCAGGGCTCGGATCCGGAATGCTCATCAGAAGAGCCAGCACGCCCGCGCTTTCGCCTGCGCTCAGCGCGACGGGTTCGAAGGAACGTGGGGGACGCGGTTCGAACGTCGTTTCATCGTGTTGTTGAGCCCAAGCGGTCGGCTTGCCTTCGACGACGACTTGGCTCTTGAGAATGAAGTCGATGCCTTTGTCGAAAGCGCTCTGCGCTGCAGCCCGGAGTTCCGATCCGAGCGGCCCGAATTCATCGTCCGTTGTCGCATCGCGCAGCAACCGCATGATGTCGATCATCTCGTCGTCGTTGAACGTCGCATAGCGGTCGTAACGAGTACGAAAATGCGGGTACGAATGCGGCCAGCCGCCGCTCGGATACTGCGCCTTGAGCAGGAAATCGAATCCGTGCCGTGCCGCTTTGAGGAAATGACTTTCGCCGGTCAACCGATGAGCACGCATGAGGTAGCGGATCTCGTTGACGATCGCCTTCATCGAGACGTTGCGTCGGCGCCAAGGACCGAGGCCGTCCTCGGGGCGTTTCGAAATCGGATCCATGACCTTGGGAGCAGGCTAGGGCGCGGCTCGCATCATCGATGGCAGGCAGCGGGTCGCACACGACGGCGGATCGATCTCGCGTGTAACGAAGCTCCGTGCGTCTGATCTATGGCTTTGATTTGCGGATGAGCTTCAGTCCGTCGCCATGTATCAGGTCTCGACATTCCGTTCCCCCCCCAAGCGGACACTGCCGGTTTGTCGTCGAATCGCCGCGTTGTGGCGGTCGCAACCCCGTATGGCAGCGCCAACTTTGGCTGCCTACGGCACCGGCGCGGTAGTTGCGGTCACCGCGGCTTGCGATGACGCAAGTCTTGTTGTGCAAGCACCTCTACGTTCGCGCAGCGATCATGCTTTGCGGTGGTGCGAGCGTCAACATAGCGGGCGGCGCGGCGGCAATTGTTTGCAAATGCGCCGCGGGAAACAGGAATTGTTAGGAACTGCCAATGCGCCACGTAGAACGTTTGCTGGTGATTTGGTCAAGGAGCAGGCGACGGGCTATGGGTCACGGTTTGAAACTCCAAGGTCGTGATGATGGACCATGACGTTCCGCGCGTCAGGGCGTTCTCTTTTCGCCTTTCCCCTTTCCCCTTTCCCTTTTCCCCTTTCCCTTTTCCCCCCTTCCCTTCTTCCCTTCTTCCCTTATTCCCTTTCCCATTCCTTTTCCCTTGAAACACCCACCGTCGCTAAGCTGTAATTCCGCTTCTCTGGGTGTCGTCATTGCCATTTTGATGACGATAGGTGATTTGGCTGGTCGGGCCGCCAGCCGGAGGAGTTCTTTCGCGTGAATCGAGATCAGGCCCCAGCGGCACTGCCGCCGGCGCAGGCAGTCGCCGAACGAGTATTCAACACCCTCGAACGATTTCTCCATATAGAAGCGGTCAGCGGCATCGTGCTGCTGATGGCGGCGGCGGCGGCGCTCATTTGGGCGAACTCGCCGTTCGCTGAGTCCTACCATCATCTCTGGCATGCGCCGTTCACGATCGCGGTCGGCGAATATGCCTTCACCCACTCGTTGCATTTCATGATCAACGACGTGTTGATGACGGTCTTCTTCCTCGTCGTCGGCATGGAAATTCGGCGCGAGATGCACGAAGGCACGCTCGCCGATCTGCGTGCGGCGGCGTTGCCCGTCGCTGCTGCGCTGGGCGGCGTGTGCGTTCCGGCGATCATTTACCTCGTCGCCAACCACGAAGCGCCGTTGCGCAACGGCTGGGCGATTCCGACCGCAACCGATATCGCATTTGCAGTCGGCGTGCTCGCGCTGCTAGGCAAATCGATTCCTTCGTCGGTTCGCATCCTGTTGCTCGCGCTTGCGATCATCGACGACGTCGCGGCGGTCATCATCATCGCGCTCTTTTATTCCGGGGGCTTGGACTACTCAGGCTTGATCATCGCGATGGCAGGCATCCTGCTCGTGCTCGGTCTGCAAACGATCGGCATCGGTAACGCCTTTGCGTATGTGTTGCCGGGTGCGTTCATTTGGTGGGGCATTCTGCGCACCGGCGCCCACCCGACGCTGGCCGGGGTCGTGCTCGGTTTGATGACGCCCGTCGTGCCGATCAGGATGCGCGAACGGCCCATCGATCTGGCCGCACGTGCGTTGCGAACGTTGAGCGACGGCTTAAGGACCGGCGGCGATATTTCCGATGAGATTCGCGAGTCGTTGAAACAACTGCGCACCGCGCAGCGCGAGCTGCTGCCGCCGGTCGTGCGCGTGCAAATGGCCTTGCATCCGTGGGTGGCCTACGGCGTCATGCCGGTGTTCGCTTTGGCGAATGCGGGCGTGAGTCTCGACGGTCTCGACCTGAGTATCGGCGGCGCCGAAAGCGTCATGCTGGCCGTCGCGATTGCGCTCGTGCTAGGCAAGCCGGTGGGAATCGTGTTCGGAAGCTGGCTGGCCGTGCGAACCAAGCTGGCGCAGCTGCCTGCGGGTACTTCGTGGTCAGGCGTACTGCTGGTCGGCTGCCTCGGCGGCATCGGGTTCACGATGTCCATCTTCATCGCGAACCTGGCATTTCCCGAGGCGCACTTGCTCGCCGCATCGAAGCTCGGTGTGCTGCTGGGGTCGCTCGCCGCCGGCGTGATCGGTCTGGCCTACGGTCGCGTGTACTTGCGGTCGCAGGAAACGCGGCGCCGGCGCGAGAGCTCGCCGGCGAACGTTCCACCTTGATCGCTCCTGGATTCGCATAGGTCAAGCGGCTCCGGGCGGCGGCGGAACCGGCGCATAGTGGCTCAGCCACATCGCAAGCTTCGCGCGTCCGCCGCTGATCTCTCTGACATGGGCTGGATAGCCCACGAGTACCGCCAACGGCGCGCTCGCGCGCAGTACGCCGAAACGCTGATTCGATTCAGAATCGAGAATCTCCGCACCGCGCACGAGCAAATCGCGACGGAAAATCTCGAAGTGCTGCGCAGCGCACAGAAGCCGCAGTCCCATGTACGGCTCCTCGGTCTGCTCGCCTTGCCGATAGCGCACTTGCGGAGCGGCAATTTGAATCTCGTCTCCATATACCGAGCGCAGCCGTTCGATCGGGCGCTCGAGGGATAGCTCGGTCTCGGCGAGGACCGTGAGGCCTCGGCGTGTCGTTTCGAAGGCAATGTCGTCGTCCTTGGGCAGCAATTCCGCCGCCGCCCGTGCGAAAGCCAACTGAAAGCGCTCCCGCCGATGCGAGCAACGGCATTCGATGGCGTAGTCTCGAGGCATGCTGAAAACTCCATCAACGATGTGAGGTGGGCCGCGGAAGCGACGATGCGTCGCAAACGCGGATTCAGGACGCAGGAAGCGTCGTCGTTGATGCCGGACTAGCGGCGCGTCACTGTGCCGTTAGCCCGGAAAAAGTAAGCCAGGCCTTGTTGCCCGAAGAGAAAGTAGACATGGCGTAAGCACGCGACCGCATCGCGCGGGTGGCATAAGCACGTGTGCGCGAAACAAGATGGCCGAATTCGTACCCCATGCGAGTCTTATAGCCGTACCGATTTTCTTTTCAAGTCCCGGCCTGGTGGAGTGGCTGCCTGGATCACACCTCGTGAGGGGGAGCGCTCGTCGTCGAATGCGGAACCGGCGCAATTGACGTGCCGTTAATCGATGAAGCCGCTCCGCGATCCCGCACCAATGACCAACGCGAATTACACGACCGTCCCGATCCGCTGCACTTCGTGCGGCCAGCAAACGCACAAGACCCTGGAGTCGATTCGGCAGAACGGCGGGCTGATCTGCAACTGCGGCGCGTTCACGAAAGTCGATCTCGACGCGTTCGAGGAAGAGATCAAGAAATCGGAGGCGGATATCAAAGATTTCGGCAGGGACGGCTGATCCCGACAAGGGGGTCGGGCTGCATTTCGCCGGCCGCTGCGCGCGCTCCAGGGCTAGGGCCTGCCGCAGCTCGGTTTTTCGAACGGGCAGGCTTATTATTCGGGCACAACGTGTGGCCGAAGGGAAAATGCCTGGATGACCGCGCTCAAACGCATTCTTTGGACGGCGGCGTGTCTCATTTGCATCGCGCTCGGTTTCGTATTGGCGCAGCAATACGAACAGCGCCGCGCGGGCGCACGGTTGCAGGAATTGCAACAACAACACGAATCGGAGTTGGCCCAGGCACGCAGCGACGCCGAGGCGCGCGTGGATACGATGGCACGAACGCAGGGCGAAATGCTGGCGCAAACCTTCGCGGCCGGTATTTCGCAAGCGGTATTGTCCGGGCGGCGTGAAGGCGTCGAGATCGCTTCCGTGAATCTGCTGCACGTGCCGGGCATCGCCGGCGTCCATGTGCTCGAAACCGGTGGTGCCGTCATCTATTCCAGCGATGCCAAGCTCGCCACGACGGGCGAGGGTGCGTACCGCGGCGCGTGGGCTCTGCAAGCGACGGAAATGATCACGCAACCCAGCTCACGCCCGAACGTCGTCGACATCGCGGTACCGATTACCAACGGTGCGCAGACGCAGGCGATCGTGTGGCTCGAGTACGATGTCGCGGCGGTGAAGGCCGCGGCGGTTGCAGAGCAGCCGCGCTGAGACTGAAGACTGAAAGCTGAAGGCTGAAGATTGTGGGTAGAGCGCGCGCATTCGCGCGCTCTGACCGGAGCCCCAGTCCCTTTTGGAATCGGCTGGGGACTTGAGCGTAGGAAGGGGCTTGTAAGGACAATGTCTTACGTTCAGCTCTAAGCCTTGTGAGGGTGTACGGGAGTAGCGTAACTGCGTTGCTCTACCTTCAGTCTTCAGCCTTCAGACTTCCTTCAGTTCGCCGTTCACGATCCATCCCGCGCCGAACTTGTCGACGAGCATTCCCCAGGCTTTCGCCCAGAACGTCTCCTGCATCGGCATCAGCACTTGGCCGCCGTCCGATAACGCCTCGAAAACTTTGCGCGCTTCGTCCGTCGAGTCGTAGTTCAGCGTGATCGACACGCCCTTGATGCCTTCGTAGGGGAGGTGCGAGGGCGCGTCGCCTGCATACAGCGCCCCGCCGCCCGGCAACGCCAGCCGTGCGTGCATGACCCGATTGTGCGACTCCTTCGGGATCTCCGCGGCCATCGGCGTTTCGCCCATGGTCATCAGCAATTCCAGCTTGCCGCCCAGGGCACGCTCGTAGAACCGCATGGCTTCGGCGCAGTTGCCGTTGAACGCTAGATAGGGAATGGGTTGGGGCATGGTGTCTCCTCGAATCTGGACACGGTCGGGGACCGCTACTGATAGACGTAGGAGGCGGTACAAATCCGACACATTCGGCTCTTCATACCGGATGGAGCGTAGCGAGTTGCAACGCTTTGCCTGCGTGCCGCATCCAAGCGTATGTTGAGCAGGAGAAGAAGATGACGAGAATGCCGAGTCTCGAGATGCTGACGCGTGCACGACTGACTCGATGGGCTGTAGGACTTCTGCTTGGGGTCTCCTATGCCGTCGCGGCCCAGCTCACGATCAAGTCGGAGGATCTTGCTTTCTCGCTGCACCGCATCGTCGTGGGACCGAAGATGCCGGATCACAACTTTGCAATTCAGACCCCGCCGGTGCCCGTCCCGCCTGCGAAAGAGAAAGCAGAGAACCCCCCGATCGTCCTCTTGTTGGGTACGAACAGTCGATCCGCTACCGTGACAGACTCGCTTCGCTTGCAAGCAATCCAACGCAAAGCTTGCTCGACCTTTGTCGTCACGCTCGGCGACAGCGCAAATCTGGCCAGGGTCGCGCAGGTGTTATAAAGGTCCCGCGCGGCACGAAGCCGGTTGCCGAAAAATAGAGAAAGTGACCTCTGACAATGGAGGGACACTGACAATGCCACCTGACGACGACCTCGAGCGTCACTGGATGCAGTGCCGATAGCTGGCGGCAGGGCATGGTCGGTAGTCTGTCCTGTGTGGACGCAAGAAGAAGGCATGTCGGATCTGAGTTTGGGGTGCAGCTTTCGGCTCGCGGGCGTCAGGAGTTATTCCGACTCGTACCCATCAATCCCCCGAAACCACTCCCTCACGAACGCTTCCCCCTGTTCTAACACATAGTGCCGAAACGCTTCGGCGACCGGCGACATCACGCGCGAGGTGAGTCGCACGAGCTGCCATTCGCGCAGTAGCGGCAGCTCATCGACACGGAGCGTGACGAGCTTTCCTGATCGAAGCTCTTCCGCAACCGTATGTAGTGAGATGAATGCGATGCCCAGTCCCGCCATCACGGCCTGCTTAATGGATTCATTGCTGTTCATCTGCATCAGCACGGGCGGCGTGATGTGCCATTCGCGGAATAGCGCCTCCATGGTCATGCGGCTGCCCGAGCCTTGCTCGCGAATGATGAACGGTTCGCGCGCTAGCGCTGAAATCTGAACTTCCTCGATCTTCGCGAGAGGATGTGTCGCAGCCGCAACGATGCCGAGCGGGTGAATGGCGAACGGCTCGGCGCGCGTATCGAGCTCTTTCGGCGGCCGTCCCATGATGGCAAGGTCGAGCTCGTTACGATGAAGCGCATCGACGAGCTCCACACGATTGCCTTCGATGAGCCGCGGTTGCACGCCGGGATGTTGTTTCATGAAACCGGCCAGCAGGTGCGGCACGAAATATTTCGCAGTGGTGAGCATGCCGAGGTGAAGCACGCCGGTCTTCACTTTGCGAAGTTGTCCAATCAGATTCTCGGCTTCGCGCAAGTTGGCGAGCACGCGTTGCACGTGCACGAGAAAGTATTCGCCGGTGAGCGTGAGCGACACCGAATTGCCGCTGCGATCGAAGAGCGGCAGTCCGATTGCAGACTCGAGTTGCTTGATCTGCATCGACACGGCAGGCCCGGTCAGGTGCAACTCTTCCGAGGCGCGCGCAAAGCTCGAGTGTCGGGCGACGGACGCGAACACCTGCAACTGCCGCAACGTCACGGGGAGCATAAGGAATCCCTTAGGTAGAGGATAAGAAATCGTGACTTCACGTTAACCTAAATCGTCGGCAGCCTGTGCTCAACCCATTCGAGGTGAGCGCAATGAATACCGCAGTTGCAGCAAAGCAGGCTCCGACGAGAAAGCGATACGACGCCGGCGTGCTGAAGTATCGCGAGATGGGTTACTGGCAACCCGATTACCAGCCGCAGGACACGGATGTCATCGCGCTATTCAGAATCACGCCGCAGGACGGCGTCGAACCGGAAGAAGCGGCTGCGGCCGTCGCCGGAGAGTCGTCAACGGCGACCTGGACAGTGGTTTGGACCGATCGCCTGACAGCGTGCGACAAGTACCGCGCAAAGGCATATCGCGTCGATCCCGTGCCGAACACCGGGCCAGGGACGCGCACCGAGCAGCAGTATTTCGCCTACATCGCGTACGAGCTCGACCTGTTCGAGGAAGGTTCGATTGCGAACCTCACGGCTTCGATCATAGGCAACGTCTTCGGCTTCAAGCCGCTCAAGGCGCTGCGGCTCGAAGACATGCGTATTCCGGTCGCCTACGTAAAGACGTTCCAAGGACCTGCGACGGGCATCGTCGTCGAGCGCGAACGTCTCGACAAGTTCGGCCGTCCGCTGCTCGGCGCCACCACCAAACCGAAGCTCGGACTCTCCGGCCGCAATTACGGCCGTGTCGTGTACGAGGCGTTACGCGGCGGTCTCGATTTCGTGAAGGACGACGAGAACATCAATTCGCAGCCCTTCATGCACTGGCGCGATCGATTCCTATTCTGCATGGAAGCCGTGAACAAAGCTTCCGCCGCGACCGGCGAAGTGAAAGGCCACTATCTCAATGTGACTGCCGCGACCATGGAAGACATGTACGAGCGTGCCGAATTCGCCAAGGAGCTCGGCAGCGTGATCATCATGATCGACCTGGTGATCGGTTACACCGCGATCCAAAGCATGGCGAAGTGGGCACGGCGTAACGACATGATTCTGCATCTGCACCGCGCCGGTCACGGCACGTACACGCGGCAGAAGAATCACGGCATCGCCTTTCGCGTCATCGCGAAATGGATGCGGCTCGCCGGGGTCGATCACATCCATGCCGGCACCGTCGTCGGCAAGCTCGAAGGCGATCCGAACGTCATTGCCGGCATCTACGACACGCTGCGCGAGCCCGTGACGCGCGCAAGTCTCATGCATGGCGTCTTTTTCGATCAGGACTGGGCGGGTCTGCGCAAAGTGATGCCCGTGGCTTCCGGCGGGATTCACGCCGGACAGATGCATCAGCTGCTTCACTATCTCGGCGAGGATGTCGTGCTCCAGTTCGGAGGCGGCACGATCGGACATCCGCACGGCATCGCGCAAGGTGCGCAAGCAAATCGCGTCGCGCTCGAAGCAATCGTGCAGGCGCGCAACGAAGGCGTCGACATCTGGAACGAAGGTCCGCAGATCCTGGAAAGAGCCGCACGCTGGTGCTCGCCGCTGCGTGCCGCGCTCGATACCTGGCGCGACGTGACCTTCAACTACACCTCGACCGACACCGTCGACTTCGTGCCGACGCCGACCGAAGCCGTTTGAAGGAGCGAACCATGCGCATTACCCAGGGGACGTTCTCGTTTCTTCCCGATCTCACCGATGACCAGATCCGCGCGCAGATCAACTACGCGCTCAATCAAGGATGGGCCATCTCGTTGGAATACACGGACGATCCGCATCCGCGCAACACCTATTGGGAGATGTGGGGCTTGCCGATGTTCGATGTGCGCGATGCTGCCGGCGTGATGTACGAGCTGTACGCGTGCCGCAAGATGCATCCGAACGAGTACATCCGTGTGAATGCATTCGATGCCACACGCGGGTTCGAGACGGTCCGGCTGTCGTTCCTCGTCAATCGCCCGAAGGAAGAGCCGGAGTTCCGACTTGTTCGATCGGAAGGTCCGGGAAGATCGATCCGCTACTCCCTGCAGACCGTCTTCCCTGGCGAGCGAGGTCTCTCGTGATTGCGGCGCTCGACAACATCGAGCGCAAGGATGTCGATCTCGAAGGGCTGTTCTCGGAATCGCACGTCGGCGAGGTGATCGAACAACTCGATCGAGAGCTCGTTGGTCTGGCGCCGGTCAAGCAACGCGTTCGCGAGATCGCGGCGTTCCTGCTCGTTTCTCGTGCACGCGCTCAGCTTGGGATCGAATCCGAAATGCCGAGCATGCACATGTGCTTCACCGGCAATCCGGGGACCGGCAAGACGACGGTGGCCGCGCGCATGGCCGACATCCTGCAGCGGCTCGGCTGCATCCGAAAGAACACGTTGGTTACGGTCACGCGCGACGATCTCGTCGGCCAGTACATTGGTCATACGGCGCCGAAGACTCGCGAAGTGCTCAAGCGCGCAATGGGCGGCGTGCTGTTCATCGACGAGGCGTACTACCTCTATCGGCCCGAGAACGAACGCGACTACGGCCAAGAGTCCATCGAAATTCTGCTGCAGGCGATGGAGAACAACCGTAACGATCTCGTCGTGATTCTCGCCGGCTACAAGGACCGGATGGACACGTTCTTTCGTGCGAACGCGGGTATTCGGTCGCGCATCGCACATCACATCGAGTTCCCGGACTTCACGCAAGACGAGCTTCTGCAGATCGCTGAGCTCATGGTCGCGGGCATGCATTACCGCTTCGACGACGAAAGCCGAAAGACGATGCGGCGGTACATCGAGCATCGCATTCAGCAGCCGAACTTCGCCAACGCTCGTTCGATTCGCAATGCGCTGGACCGTGCGCGGCTGCGTCAGGCCAATAGGCTATTCGCTCGTGCGATGAATGGAGAGCGTACGTCGAGCGAGGCGCTGACCCTGATCGATGCCGAGGACCTCTTGCCTTCGCGCGTGTTCCAGAACGCGACGACATGAACCACTAGAAGGAGAAGACCATGCGCTTGCACTCGGGCCGGACGACGCTTTCGAAGTTCCTCATCGAGCATTGTCATGCCGAGCAGCGTGAGTTGGGAGCGCTGCTGATCGACGTGGCGGCTGCAGTGAAGGCGATTTCATCGGTCGCAGGCAAGGGCGCCTTGGGCGGCGGACAGGGAACGCTCGGTAGCGTGAACGTGCAAGGCGAGGAGCAGCACGGTCTCGATGTGCTGGCCAATGAAATCCTGATCGATCATTGCGGATGGAGCGGAAATCTCGCCGGAATGCTCTCGGAAGAGAACGAGGAGCCGCTGGACATTCCTCGCGAAATTCCGCGCGGCCGGTACCTGTTCGTATTCGACCCCCTCGACGGCTCGTCGAACATCGAAATCAATGTCTGCGTCGGCACGATTTTCTCGGTGCTCCGCTACGAAGGCACCGGCAAGCCGCAGCCTGCAGATTACCTGCAGAGCGGCGTGAACCAGGTGGCAGCGGGATATGCGCTCTACGGCCCGTCGACGATGCTCGTACTGACGATCGGCAAAGGCACGCACGGGTTCACGCTCGATCGCGAGATCGGCAATTTCATTTTGACGCATCCCAATCTCACGATCGATCCGGATGCATCCGAATTCGCGATCAATGTCAGCAACGAACGCTTTTGGGAATCGCCGATCAAGCGCTATGTGAGCGAATGCAAGGAAGGTGCGACCGGCATTCGCAAACGCGATTTCAACATGCGATGGATCGCTTCGATGGTCGCGGACGTGCATCGAATTCTGATGCGCGGAGGCGTGTATCTGTATCCGTACGGCACGCGCGATCCGCAAAAGGCCGGACGCCTTCGTCTGCTTTACGAAGCGAACCCGGTGGCATTTCTAGTGGAACAAGCCGGCGGCGCCGCATCGACCGGATCGCGGCGAATCATGGAGGTCGTTCCCGAAAGTCTGCATCAGCGCGTGCCGCTCGTCTTCGGATCGCGCAACGAGATCGAGCGCATAGAGCGCTATCACGCAGAGCACGCGGCGGGCATCGACAAACCTTACTACTCGCCGCTGTTCGCGGAGCGGTCGCTGCTGCGAGCGGATGCGTAGGAGGCAACATGTCAACGAAACACCCGATCGTTGCAGTGACCGGCTCGTCCGGCGCGGGGACGACGACCGTCATGCGCAGTTTCGAGCACATTTTCCGTCGCGAGAGAATCAAGGCAGCGGTCATCGAGGGCGACTCGTTCCACCGCTACGACCGAGCGGGTATGCGCGCGGCGATGAAGGCAGCCGAGGAGCGGGGTGAGCGCAACTTCAGTCATTTCGGTCCCGAGGCGAACTTGCTCGATGAGCTCGCGGCCACTTTCAAGCAATACGGCGAGACGGGACGTTGCCGTGTACGTAAGTATCTGCACGATGCAGCTGAAGCGGCGCGGTATGGACAGGATCCAGGCACGTTCACCGAATGGACGGACATCGATCCGGATACGGACATGCTGTTCTACGAAGGACTGCACGGCGCCTACGTGGACGACAAGGTCAATGTCGCGCAGCACGTCGATCTATTGATCGGTGTCGTACCCATCATCAATCTCGAGTGGATTCAGAAAATTCATCGTGACAAGTCGGTGCGCGGTTACTCGCAGGAAGCGGTTGTCGACGTGATCCTTCGCCGTATGCCGGACTACGTGAAGTACATCTGTCCGCAGTTCTCGCGCACGCACGTGAATTTCCAGCGCATCCCGACGGTGGATACGAGCAATCCGTTCATTGCGCGCGACATCCCATCGTCCGACGAAAGCATGATCGTCATTCGATTCGCCGATCCGCGCGGCATCGATTTCCCTTACCTGCTCTCGATGTTGCAAGGCTCGTGGATGACGCGGCCGAACAGCCTGTGTGCGCCGGGGAGCAAGATGGGCTTGGCGCTGCAATTGATCCTGACGCCGATGATCCTTCGTTTGAAGGACATGAAGCGTCGTGCATGAGGGGGATCGCATGAACGAGCTACGACGCCGGAAGGCGAATGCGCTACGGATGCTCGCCGTAGATGCGGTGGAGCAGGCGAAGTCCGGGCATCCGGGTGCGCCGATGGGCATGGCGGATATCGCGGAGGTGCTGTGGTCGACGTGGCTGAAACACGATCCGTCCGATCCCGAGTGGCCCGATCGCGATCGCTTCGTGTTGTCGAACGGGCATGCGTCCATGTTGCTGTATGCGCTGCTCCATCTGACGGGCTACGACTTGCCGATGGCTCAGTTACAGCGCTTCCGTCAGCTTCACTCGCGCACCCCGGGTCATCCGGAATCGGGAGTCACGCCAGGCGTCGAAACGACGACTGGACCGCTCGGGCAAGGGCTCGCCAACGCCGTCGGCATGGCGCTCGCGGAAAAGCTCTTGGCAGCGCAGTTCAATCGCGACGATTTCAATGTCGTCGATCATCGAACGTATGTGTTCCTGGGCGACGGCTGTCTGATGGAAGGGATCAGTCACGAAGCGTGCAGCCTCGCCGGCACGCTGCGGTTGTCGAAGCTGATCGCGTTCTACGACGACAACGGCATCTCCATCGACGGCCATGTCACGGACTGGTTCTTAGACGACACACCGGCTCGGTTTCGGGCTTACGGCTGGCATGTGCTGACGGTCGACGGACACGACCCGGATGCGGTGAATGCGGCAATACGTGAAGCGGTCGAGCAGTCGACACACGAAGACGGCAAGCCCACGTTGATCTGCTGCAAGACGACGATCGGCTACGGATCGCCTGGAAAGAGCGGATCGCATGAAGCGCACGGCGCACCGCTTGGCGCAGAGGATGCGAAGGCAACCCGCGAGGCGCTCGGGTGGGAGTATCCGCCGTTCGTGATTCCTGACGATGTTCGCTCGGCATGGGATGCGCGAACACACGGTGCGAAGGTGCACGACGAATGGCGCAAGAAGGTTGCGCGTTATCGCGAGCGCTATCCGGAGCTTGCCGCGGACTTCGAACGACGCATGCGGGGGGAACTGCCTGCAAGCTATGCGGAAAGCTTGCGAGCCGCCGCCAAAGAGCTCGCTGCACAACGAGGATCCATTGCGACGCGCAAGGCTTCGCAGATGGTGCTCGATCGACTTGCGCCGGGACTGCCGGAAATGTTCGGCGGATCGGCCGATCTCACCGGGTCCAACCTCACCAACTTCAAGGGTTGTGCAACGGCGGGGCGCGATCGCGCCGGCAATCATTTGAGCTACGGCGTGCGCGAGTTCGGTATGGCAGCGGTGATGAATGGCATGAGCCTCCATGGCGGATTCATTCCTTACGGCGGCACATTCCTCACGTTCAGCGATTACAGCCGCAATGCCATTCGCATGGCCGCGCTGATGAAGCAGAGAGTGATTCACGTGTTCACGCACGATTCGATCGGCTTGGGCGAGGACGGGCCGACACATCAAGCGGTCGAGCACGCGCCGTCGCTGCGTTTGATTCCCAATCTCGAGGTGTGGCGACCGGCGGATCTGCTCGAGACGCTCGCTGCATGGGATGCCGCAGTCACGCGCGCGAATGGACCGACCGCACTGCTGCTGTCGCGTCAGAATCTGCCGATCCATGCCCGGCAGCCCGAGGATCTGAAGCTGATCCAATGGGGCGGTTATGTGGTCCATGAAAGCGAGAACGCATGTGCGACGCTGCTTGCAACCGGTTCCGAGCTTCATCTGGCGCTCGAAGCGAGCGAGCTGCTTGCTGCGCAGGAAGTCGAGGTGCGCGTCGTGTCGATGCCTTGCACGAGTCGGTTCGACGAGCAGGATGACGCCTATCGAGAGAGCGTGCTGCCTCGGGAGTTGCCGATCATAGCGATCGAAGCATCGCACCCGGATCTTTGGCGCAAGTACGTAGGCAGGTCGGGGCTCGTCATCGGCGTGAATACGTTCGGCGAATCTGCGCCAGGCCCTGTCTTGTATGAGTACTTCGGACTCACACCGAAACAGATCGCACGCAGCGTCTTGGCGTTTCTCGGTGCCGACGAACGCAGGCGTGAGGCGGTTGCCTGAATCGCAGGAGACTTCCATGAATCAGCACTCTGCAGTGCAAACGCCGGTGATCGCACCCAGCATCCTCTCGGCGGATTTCGCGCGGCTCGGCGAGGAAGTGCGCGAGGTGCTCGATGCTGGCGCCGACTGGATTCATTTCGACGTCATGGACAATCACTACGTCCCGAATCTCACGATCGGACCGGATGTATGTAAGGCGATCAAGCCGCATGCTGGCGATGCGACGATCGACGTGCATCTCATGGTGGAGCCGGTCGATGCATTGGTGCCGCTGTTCGCCAAGGCGGGTGCTGGCCTGATCTCGTTTCATCCCGAGGCGACGCGTCACGTCGATCGCACGCTGCAACTCGTTCGCGATCACGGCTGCAAGACCGGCCTTGCAATCAATCCCGGCACACCGCTCGCGTACATCGAGCCTGTCATCGACAAGCTCGATCTCGTGTTGCTCATGTCCGTGAATCCGGGTTTCGGCGGGCAGTCGTTCATTCCATCGACCTTGCCGAAGATCGCCGCCGCTCGCGCGCTATTGGATGCTCACGCATCGCAGACTGGCCGCACGATCCGTCTGGAAGTCGATGGCGGTGTGAAAGTCGACAACATCCGCCAGATCGCCGCTGCCGGTGCCGACACGTTCGTCGCCGGTTCGGCCATCTTCGGTGTGGCGTCGTATCGGACGGTGATTCAAGAAATGCGGGCGCAGCTCGATGGGAAGCCGCGCAGACATCGATACGCCGCGAACTAACGTTCGCCGCGAAGAAGGGCGCAAGCTCTTGCCGCTCGCGCCGCTGTGGTCGGCGAACGTGAAGTCCGATTACTTGCTGTCCGGGAACAACAGCGCCGCCGTTCTTGCAACGCGTGCGCCCAAGTATCTCGCGCCGGCCAGATCGTTCTCCGTCGGTTGACGCTGTCCTGTCGGGCCGGCCAACGTCGTCGCGCCGTACGGCGAACCGCCGCGAATTTCGTCATCGCCCATCTGACCTTTGAATCCGTAGTCGAGACCGACGATGGTCATGCCGAAATGCAGCATGTTGGTGATCAACGAAAGCAGCGTCGTTTCCTGCCCGCCATGCTGAGCGGCGGAGCATGTAAAAGCCGCACCGACTTTGCCGACCAAGGCACCCGCCAGCCATAGCTTGCCTGCTTGATCGAGGAAGTTCGCCATCTGGCCGGAGACGCGACCGTAACGCGTACCCGTGCCGATGACGATGGCATCGTATTGGGCCAGATCGTTGATCGACGCGATCGGGGCCGCTTGATCGAGTTTCACGCGAGCCGCACGTGCGACCTCTTCGGGAATGGTTTCCGGAACTCGCTTGATATCGACGGTCGCGCCGGCTTCGCGCGCACCGGCGGCGACGGCTTCAGCCATTTTCTCGATGTGGCCGTAGCTCGAATAGTAAAGCACCAAAACCTTCGCCAAGGGACTCTCCTCCAACGTTGCAACACCGAACGGGCGCAACAGGGGAAGCGCGCCAATCGTTCGATCGCGGCGCAGTCTGGCACGACGCGCCGAAAATTGACAAATAACTTTACGAAATTTACTCGGCCCGCCAGGCCGATCGGCATGATCCTCGGCCGCGACGAGAAAGGCGGCCTTCGCAATCTGCATCCTTCCGTGGGTCGCCCGGGCAGACGGCCACCGTCATCCCTGTGGAGGCGCCATCGAGGCGATTCTCGCTAGTTCGTGCATCAAGACGATGCGGCATCTCCGCGAATGATTTCGATCAGCGCGTTGAGCGCATCCGTCGCAGTGAAGATGCCGAGCAATTTTCCGTCGGCATCCAAGACGATGGCGCTGCCGACCTTCTTTTCGGACATCGCGAACGCAACTTCGTCCAAGCGTGCACTGGCGCTCACGGTCAGCGGATCCGGTGCCATGATGTCCGAAGCCCGCACTTGATGCTTCTCCGCGAGGCTCAATCCGGACACGAGACGAATATCGCGATCGCTGATCACACCGACGACGGTGTCGTCGCGCATCACAGGCAGGTGGCGAATGCCATGCTCGTCCATCAAGAGGCGCAGCTCGTCGATCGACATATCTTCGTTCGCAGTGACGGGATCGGGCGTCGTGAATTCCTCCACCGTCACATTGGTTAGCGGCATGGCAAGTCTCCTGTGATCGTCTGCGAATGCAGGAGCGACGATAAGCGATTTTTCCGCTTTTTTAGTTAAGGAGACCCCGAAGGGCGTTGCGGGGAATAGGGAGTGGAATTGGGGAAATGGGAAAAAGAGAAAGGGGAAAAGGGAAAAGGAAGGGAAAAGGAAAGGGGAGGGGCATTTGCGCTTCGTTTCGCGGTAGATGAGCTTCCCCCGATTTCGCGGACACCTTGCAAGAGGTGGACAATGCGGAAATCG
>CALEKY010000036.1 GCA_937902995.1 uncultured Sinobacteraceae bacterium | reverse complement strand
GGTCGTCGAACCAGAATCGTTGCGGGCGCAAGTGGTCGCAGAAGCGAGGGCGATGCTTCAGCTTTATAAGGACGACCGTAAATCTGGCGCAATATCTCTGCCGAAACGCGTCAATACAACATAAATCACCTGCATCCCCGATGTTCCGGCTACACGAGCAACTTTTGAGAGAACCAGTCAGTCGCGCGTTCTGCGACTCTCGTCTGATTCAATGAACAGCAGTCTGATCACTAGAGCCGCACTCTTGGGAGGACTTACATGACATCGCTTGATCTTGCTCGTATTCGGGATTCAATAGTCGTTGATGCTGCACTTCGTCGCCGCCAGCGGTTGCAACCAGTCGGTGGCAAAGGTGACAAGATTTTTCCGCCGACGTATCCCGGAGAAGGCCGCAACGCTCCGCCTAGGCATGTGTACGAACGCCGGCGGATTGACGGCAAAGAAGTGTGGTGTGTTCTTGTCGATAGTGTGCAGTCACAGGCAAATCGGCTCGAAGACTGTCTTCTCGGCGCTACCGCAGACGGGTTGCCGATACCACACGTCGTTGTTGACTTCAGTGATGCTGGGCTCGAGGGCATCACGCATGTTACGTCGCTCGATGCGCCTCATCGCATCTACGACGCGATCCTGCGCGACAGTCTTTTGGGAGATGAGCCATTCATGGAGAGTGAAGCGGGGAAACGCCTTGCCAAGGCGAAAACGGACGACGCGTCTGCAGTTCTCGAAATCTCTCCGAACGCGTTGGTCTTCGGTGCTTGGCACTCGACCGGCGAAGGCGGCGGCATCGGTGCGAAATTCGCCCGATGTCTTACGTCCGAGATCGTGGGCATCGATGTTCCGATGGAAGAGCTGGTCGATCCCAGAACTGGGGAAGTTGAGTTCAGAACGGCTTGCCGGCGTACTGGAAGCCGGATCGATCCATTAGGGGTGTTACGCAAGGTCGAAGTTTTCAAGGGCGAAAGCGGCTGGGCTACCACGGAGGCCGCGGCAGGCAGGAGAGCGAAGAAGGTCAGGCCATCCGAGATCAACCACGGCAACATCACCCCCTCCGTCCAGCCCTTGGGCGTAACGTGCGATTACCTCGAGCATACGTTTGTTCTCAGTTTCGCAGCGTTGCGCCGACTGCGCTTCGGTGGAGAGGAGCGGGATACGGCAGCACGCACATTGCTTGCGGCTCTCGGACTGTTGGCTCTCGTCGAGCAGGACGCACGCGGCTATGCCTTACGCTCCCGCTGCGATCTCGTTTGCGAAAGCAACGCTCCGCTGGAGCTCGTCCATGCGGATGGATCAGTCGATCCGGTTTCCATCGACAGATCGACAGTACGAAAGCTTTATCGCGAAGCGCTAGAGGCTGCGCGGTCCGCTGGGTTCAGACTGACCACCGAACCTTTGCGACTGGTTCCACAGCCGAAGCTGGTCGAGATCGTGCGTAAGAGCCAAGAGCTCGCGTTGCTCGGCGCGGGCGGCGAGGACAACGAGGCTGGGGAGGAATAATGAGTCTCATCCTCGAGATTGAGTACTTGTCGGGCGTCTCGTTTGCGGCGCTAAGTCCGGCGAGTTCCGTCTCGGACTGGCCACCGCAACCTGATCGGATTTTCTCTGCGCTGGTAGCGACGTGGGCCGCACGCGGTAAGAATCCGCAGGAGGCTCTGGCTTTGGAGTGGCTGGAATCGCAGTCCCCGCCGCAGCTGATCGCCTCGCCAGCAACGCAACGCACGACCGTCACGGTTTTTGTGCCCCCGAACGATCCGCGAAGCAATCGAGAAAAGAACGCACGCGGAGTATTACCAGCCTTGCGAGCCCGTCAGGCGCGACAGTTTCCCACTGCGCGGCCATACGATCCGGTAGCTCGTCTGCAATGGCACGATGCGTCCCCGACGTCTGAAACACTCGAAGCGTTGCAGCGGCTGGCGCACGACACAGCTTACGTCGGACACTCGACGAGCCTCACGCGTTGTCGATTTCTAGTTGCCGAGCCAATTCCTTCTGAAGTAGTGGCGGCCGCGCAGCGGCGCATCTATCCAGGGCGCTTCTCGGAGTTATGTCATGATTTCGAGGCCGGTCGTCGCCCATTGCCTGGACCCGCTGTTCCCTTCAGACACAAGCATACAACTCGGATCGCTAGCGCGTTCGACACTCGCTGGTTCCTTCTCGAGCATTTGGACGGCGAAATGCCTGATCTGCGTGCTTGCGCAATGGTGGCGAAGACGATGCGCGATGCAGTGTTGAGCGGCTATCGCCGGATGGGCATGGAAGGCGACATTCCAGAGATCGTCAGCGGACACGACGCAAGCGGAAAGCCTAGTCGTGTACCGCATCTTGCGATCGTTCCCATGCCGTTTGTTGGGTTTCCGTACTCAGACGGGCACGTCATGGGATATGCGCTCGTACCACCACGCGGTAGCGGGCTGCTTGAGAACGCTTCCTTCCTGAGAGCGCTGAGTATGATTGCTCCGTTAGAAGACGGCCGCCGCATCCTCACACTCAAGCCACAAGAAGGCACAGCGAGCAACGCGGGATTCTCGATTCGCCTATCCATCACTCGTGAGACGCCCGCAGACAAGCGTTCGCTCGATCCTCGCTTGTACGTCCATCCGGCACACACATTTGCAACGATCACACCGATTGTTCTCGACCGTCACCTCAAGAACGAGGGCAAGGACCGCGAAGCGGAAATACGAGAACAAATTGCAGCAGCGTGTCGAAACATCGGCTTACCGGAACCCAAAGAGATCTTCGCAGACAAGCACTCCGCGATTGAAGGTGCGCCTTCCGCATATCCATCCACGCGATCGCCCGCTTGGATGCGCTGGAGACTGCCTGCCTCATTGGCTAGTCGATTCCTCACGCACGCCGTGATTCGCTTTGCCGAGCCGGTCGAAGGTCCCGTGATCCTTGGGGCAGGCCGCTTTGTTGGCATGGGATTGTGCAGGCCTCTTTTTTCGAAGAGGGACGCCGCATGAGCCTCTCGGTAAACGACTTCGCAGCTTTTTTTTGCGAGATTCACGGCTACCAACCGTTCCCTTGGCAGGAAAGATTGCTTCGGCGGCTTGCCGAAGGCGGCAAGTGGCCTGCAGTTCTAGACTTACCGACGGGTTCGGGAAAGACCTCTACTTTAGATATCGCCGTTTTTCACTTGGCGTTGGAGGCCGAAAGTTCGACACGGCGTGCGCCCGTGCGGATCGTGCACATAGTGGATCGTCGACTCGTTGTCGACGACGCATTTCGCCACGCCGAAAAGCTTGCTGAAAAATTGCTCTCGCCGCCGGGACCTGTCACACGCCGCGTCGCTGAGCGTCTGCTCTCTACTGCAAGAGAGACGTCGGAAAGCAGCCGCCCTTTGATTGCACGCCGCCTGCGTGGCGGCTTGCCGAGGGAAGATGATTGGGCGCGAACTCCATCCCAACCGACAATTCTGTGCTCGACCGTGGACCAGGTCGGTTCCCGCCTGCTCTTTCGAGGGTACGGCGTTTCCGATTCCATGAAGCCCGTGCACGCTGGTCTGCTTGGTGCGGACTGTTTGATTCTACTCGACGAGGCACACCTCGCGGAGCCGTTTCGACAGACGCTGAGTTGGGTTGCCGCCTATCGAAGCGACCGTTGGCGTGAGGTTCCGGACACAACGCCCTGGGCCGTTTCTCTCCTCACCGCTACGCCGGGTGAACGATTGCTTACAGAATTCAGTCTCGAAGAAGACGATCTGCGACACACTGTGCTTCAAAGGCGGCTAGCTGCAAGCAAGCCGGTGAAACTGATTCAGGTGTCCAGAACAAAAGCGGAAGAAAACCAAGAGGAAATCGAAGAAAACAACGATGCGCTTACTCAGCGTACGGCAGCGCTCGTACGAGAAGTCCGCCGTGCGCTTGAGCACTTCCAGGCGCCTGCAAACGCCGCATCGGCACCTGCCATCGGCGTGGTTGTCAATCGCGTAGCTCGCGCACGATCTGTACATGCGCGCCTGTGCGAGGAATTTCGTGTCGATATAGATAGCGGAAGAATCGATCGGCCTGCCTTATTGATTGGGCCTGCCAGGCAGGTTGAGCGAGACAACGCGGCAGAGAAGCTTCGCCCGATTAGGACTGGCGAACCTCGAATGTTCGATAAGCCTCTAATTGTGGTCGCCACCCAATGCATCGAAGCCGGTGTCGATATTGACCTCGACGCCTTGATTACTGAGCTGGCGCCGCTCGATGCATTGCGTCAACGGTTCGGTCGCTTGAACCGAGCTGGTAGAGAAATTATTCCTTATGCAGCTATTGTCGCGACAAAGGAAGAAGTTTTCTCGAAAGCGAAGGATCCGATTTACGGACATGCCTTCACATATGCGTGGGCGCAACTTACGGAAGCAGCCACAAGAGCTGGGCGTGATCTTATAGTCGATTTTGGATTGACTCGCTTCCCTGTGCGGTTATCTGAGGAAGCGTTATCGCCGAAGCCAGATGCACCGGTCCTAATGCCCGCCCATGTTGACCTTCTGAGTCAGACTTCGCCTATACCGGCAGCCGATCCTGACGTTGCCTGCTTCCTTCACGGACCAGAGCGGCAACCTGATTCTGTTGCCGTTGTCTGGCGCGCCGATGTTGGCTTTCCCTCAGACGACGAGGACGAAGTCGAACGCTTGCGCCGGCTCTTGACGCTCGTTCCCCCACGAGCTGCGGAGGCTATTGAACTTCCCGTCTCAACAGTCCGAGCGTGGTTGTCTGGATCGAGACGCACAGCCCTGCTGGCCGACGTGCCTTCTGATGTCTCAGAAACTGAGTCACGGCAGTTACAGAACGAGCGACGCAGAATCTTTCGGTGGAAGGGCGACGATCTTGACTCGACATGGATATGGCCCGAACAAATACGTCCAGGCGATACCATCATCGTGCCAGCGTCTTATGGTGGTGTCGATGAGTTCGGCTGGAACGTGTTGTCAACAACAACTGTTCCCGACGTAGCGCGCCAAGCAGCGTTGCCGTTCGCGGGACGGAAGTTCTTCGTCCGGATAGCTCCAGGACTCATCACTCCTGAGATGGAGAGCCGATTAGCCAGAACGCTTGGCAGCGTGGAGTCGCGAAGTTGGAAAGATGTCCGCGATGCCGTTCTCGAACTCGACTTGCCTGCGGAGATTCGCGAAGACCTACTTGCGCTGTCTGAGGCAAAGCGACGCAGCATCACGGTCGATCTGCACGTCTACGGCCAGACAGACGAAGAATTCCCTCGAGGAGTTCTGTTTGTCGCGCCTTTTGGTATCGAGTCCGGATCGATGGAACAAGAGGGACGTCCGAGTTCGACTGAGGACGACGTCAGCGGTTCGCTCATCGGCCTGCCAGTCTCTTTGGAGCGGCACTCCGCAGACGTCGAGCAGCGGGCGGAGCAATTTGCGCGAGCTGCGGGGCTTTCCGCTGATCGGGTGCAGGACGTAAAGCTGGCGGGATATCTGCACGATCTCGGCAAGGCTGACACCCGCTTCCAGGCGTGGCTTCATTACGGAGATCCGTTGGGAATCGGCTTTGACGCTCCGTCCGATGTGTTGGCGAAGTCGGCCCGTTCGCTGCCACGCTCAGCGCGGACCGAGTCGGGTTTACCCAAGAACTGGAGACATGAGGCGCTTTCCGTTCGACTCGCTGCGTTGGTGCCGCGCTTCGCTGAAGCAAAAGACCCTGAGCTCGTTCTATGGCTCGTAGGTGTACATCACGGCTACGGACGCCCCTTCTTCCCGCATGCTGATCCCCTCGATCGCGTTGATCGGGAATTGCCAGCAGTCTGCGACTTGCCAACCCGCGTGCCCGCCGGGCCAGGTCCTCAGTCGTTCGCCTTCAATTGGCGAGGGTGCGACTGGCCCAAGCTGTTTGAGCGCCTCCGTGCACGATATGGCGCGTGGGGACTTGCGCACATGGAAGCGATCTTGAGGCTTGCTGACCATCGCGCGTCCGAGGACGAGAAGGAGGCTAGCAAATGACTATCGGTGTAACTCACCGCCTCGACGGCCTTGAGTCAGATAACTTACTTGCCTTTCTCGCCCTGCTAGGTTTGCTTCGCGCGATAGAAGTAGCAGACAAGAAACGCATGTACGGTCAATTGAATCCTCGCGCAGCCTGGGATGTCGACCGGCTGCCGCTACGACCAAGACTATTTCTGGCGAAGTCAGCGAGTAGGGAGGAGATATGCGAAGCGGCAGCCATAGGGATTGAGTACCTATCCCAGGCGTATGACTTTGGTAGTCGCGCTGATCTCAACTATTCCCGAAGCGAGGCCAGATCGGTACTGGTGGCCGCAGCAGAAGCGTCCGACTTGAGGAATCGAAGCCAAACAGACGCCTTGGCTGCGCTAATGACCGACGCGGCGTGCAGATCGGAAAAGAATGAAATCGTCGACCCCACACCTTTGTGTCTGCAATTCGGTCAGGGTCATCAGCACTTCTTGAAGCGGTTGGAGGAAGTGCCGAAGCTGAAAGCCCCGGAGAAACGCGGAAAGGGCAAGAAGGCGATCACTCCGACAGAATCTCAATGCTTGATGGAAGTGCTGTTCCAACCCTGGCACCGTAAGGATTCGACCGAATCGTTCCGGTGGGATCCGGAAGAGGACGTCCGTTACGCGCTAATGGCGGGTGATCCGACCGACCCAGCATACAAGAGCGGAACCCAGCATGGGGCGAACCGTCTTGCCGCAATCGGACTTGCAACTCTGACAGTCGTGCCGGAGCGTAGATCAGGCAGGGTGCGCGCGAACATCATCGGAGGGACATTCGATCGCAACGGCTTTGCTTTTTCATGGCCAATCTGGGACGAGCCAGCCAGCCTCGCGACGATTCGATGCCTTCTTGCACATCCGAACCTGCAGAGGTCAGATGCACTCCGTTACCTTGGTGTCCATCAAGTAATGCAGGCGCGGCGCGTATCCGTCGGTAAGTTCATGAACTTCGCTAGAGCCACACCGATCGTAGCAATAGCTACGATGCGAGATGAACGACGGCTCACAGCATAAGGTATTTTCCATTGCTCAATTGAGACGTAGCTTTTCAACGTAACCGTTCTAAGAAAATTGGCGGTCTTGAGTTACAGATGTAGTTTGTAGTGTATGTCGATGACGGCCGGTGATTCCGGCCGATGCGAGAGATCACAATCATTCCTGACGCCGTCACATCGCCCAAACTGTGACGCGCCGCACCCTTCGCTCGTCGCTTTTGCGAACGGCTACACTGTTGCCGCGTCTACAGTGAGTACTTTTGTGGCATCGCTGTGTGAGCAAAGACGAGCGCCATGGTCGATCAGGCGCAACAGGATCTCCCGCTGCCGTTCCCGGAACTTTCCGGCGATCTG
>CALEKY010000035.1 GCA_937902995.1 uncultured Sinobacteraceae bacterium | reverse complement strand
CTTGCGTATCGAAAGCAAGGAAGGTGCGGGCAGCACGTTCACCTGCGATTTCCCGAGGGAGCGGGTCGTCAATCGCGTCACGAGCCAAGCTTTGAGCGTGTAGTCGAGCGCGCCGATTCAGTGTCGGCGCATGTGCCACGTTTGTTGCTGAGTTTGGCCTGAGCTCAGCACGCGTCATTGATCCGACTTCGTCCTGCCACATTGCTGTAATACCCAGCCGATACAAAACCGCGCATTCGTTCAACTCAACAGGAGGAGCTTGTGACGAAGGCGACGGTAGCGGCGCTTGTAGCCGCAATATCTATGTGCACGGTGGCGCAAGGTGCCGAGGCGGATCGAGAACTGGCGGAGCTGCGCGCGCAGTTGCGTGCAGTTATGGAGCGTCTCGAGCAAGTCGAGGCGCAGAACGCGGCGTTAGCGAAGCAACAGTCGGAAACGCGGCCGGTGGAATCGGCTAAGTCGAAAGGTGCCGATTGGACGAGCCGCGTGACGCTGCAGGGCGATCTGCGCTATCGGTACGAGGCCATCAGCGACGAGACGTTGAACAGTGCGGGCGTACAAAGCACCGCGGATCGGTATCGCGATCGCATTCGTGCGCGCCTGAATGCTGAGGTCAAGGCGACGGACACACTGAAGCTCGGTATCGGTCTTGCGACGACCGAAGGCGGCGATCCACGCTCCTCCAATCAGACGTTGACCGGCGTCTTCTCGCGCAAGAGCCTGGATCTCGATCTGGCGTACTTCGACTGGGCGTTCGCCTCGTGGGGAAACCTCCTCGGCGGCAAGATGAAGCAGCCGTTCTTCAAGCCCGGTCAGAGCCTGTTCTGGGACGGCGACATCAATCCGGAAGGCCTGGCGGTCACGTTCGCTCGAGGAAAGCTTTTCGGCAGCGCGTACGGCTACTGGCTCAACGAGGTCTCCGGTCCCGAGACGGCCGTGACCGCGGACACCATGCTCTATGGCGCACAGCTCGGATTGCGTGCACCGCTCGGCGACTCGACGTTGACGCTTGCCGCGCACTACTACGATCTGAGCGGCGGGCAGGGGCGTGCGCCGTTCTACAACAACAATGCGAACGGCAATTCCACGGTGGCCATGCCGGGGGGCGGCGGGACGCTCACGGTGCTGGCAAACGACTATCGCGTGCTCGATCTCGGCGCCGAATTGCGCACTCGCATCGGCGAGTTGCCGCTTACCTTGTGGGCCGATTTTGCTCAGAACCTGGATGTCGATGAGCTCGACAGCGCATGGGCCGCAGGCGCCGTCCTCGGTAAGGCCGGCGATCGACGCACCTGGGAGCTCGGCCTGTTCTATCAGGCAATCGAGAAGGACGCGTTGTTCGCGCAACTCATCGATAGCGACTTTGCGGGCGGTGTCTCGGACGGGCAGGGGTTCGTCGTGCGAGCCGGTTATGCGCCGGTCAAGAACTGGGTGCTGAGTGCGACGTACTTCACGACTGAACGCAACGTCGATGTCGCCAACGCGGTCGGTCAGACTCAGGTCGACTACGACCGGCTGCAGCTCGATTTCAACGTGAAGTTCTGAGAAACGGCGCGTCCATTGCGCAACCGCAGAGGCGGGCGGCCACATGCGAACGGCCTGTGTGCGCTGCATACGTCTACGTAGGTCGTTCCTGCGTACGTGCTCCTTGCCCGCCTTCATCCAACGCGCTATACAGATGGCTCGACTCGAAGGCTCACCATGGAAAAATCCGACCTTTCACATCACATCTTGAGCCGCTTCAACGACGACCTGGAGCGGGTGCGTACGAACGTGCTGAAGATGG
>CALEKY010000034.1 GCA_937902995.1 uncultured Sinobacteraceae bacterium | reverse complement strand
TCGTGAGTCGTGAGTCGTGAGTCGTGAGTCGTGAGTCAGGCTGGCTGCTGCCGTTGTCAGTTGTCAACTGTCAATTGTCACTTAACCCCACCCCTTGTTTCCTCAGTGAATCGTGAGTAGTGAGTGGGGGTCGTGGTAGCACTGCTGCCCTTTCCCGATTCCCGCTCTTGGTGCACTGTCACCCAGGGACACCTTTTTCTGCTTTCCTCACGAGTCATCAGTCACGAGTCATGAGTCACGAAGCACCAGCCACCTGATTCCTCCCTGCCCTCTTCGCGCGATAAAGCTGAGTATCTGCGGCCTCGAGCAGCTCGGACAGCTCGGATGTGCCGTCCCACTGGGCAAGGCCGATGCTGATGGTGACGGCAAGCTCGGGATGCACGCGGCCCCAGTCGTGGACTTGGATGGCGGTTCGAAGTCGATTGCAGAACTCGAGCGCGCCGTCGCGGCTCATCGCAGGCAGCACGAGCGCGAATTCCTCGCCGCCAATCCGCGCAACCAGATCGCTCTCCCGACAGAACCGCTGCATCAGCAGAGCGCTCTCGCGCAAAGCTGCGTCGCCGACGGCGTGTCCGAGTCGGTCGTTCACGACCTTGAAGTGATCCAGATCGGCAATGGCGAGCGTGAGCGGCTGACCCACCGCCAGCGCAACTTCCATCTCTGCCATCAAACGGCGCGTGAACGAGCGACGATTGGCGAGCCCAGTCAGCGGATCCTCTTGCGATTCCCGCTCGAGCGTGCGGCTACGCTCGCGCATGGCGGCGATCAGCCGCTCCTTCTCGAAGTTCGCACGTTCGAGCTCCGCCGTGCGTTCCGCCACTCGCTGCTCGAGCCGTTGCCGGTAGTCCTCGAGATCCTCGAAGGCGCGTGCGTCGGCGAGCGCGGCTGCGACCTGCTCGGCCAACTGCTGCATCAAATGCAGATCGGCCTCCGAGTACACGCCCGCCTGCGTGTGCTGGACGCTCAAGAGTCCCACGACACTACCCGATTCGACGAGGGGCACGACGATTGCCGAGCCGGTCTGCTTGCCCGTGTCTTGGGCGCGCAGACGCACTTGTTCGGGTGCATGCTCGAGCGACTCGATCAACACGGGTCGCGCCCGCTCGACCGCCCAACCGAACAAGCCGGTCCCCATCGGCTTGGTTCGCCGCGGCAACCGCTCGCCGCGGCGCTCGTGCACGCGCACTTCGAGCATCGACCGGTCTCGATCGACGAGCACGAAATAAAACTCGTCGAACGGAAACAGCGCGCGAGTCTCGATCAGGATGCGCTCGCCGAGCTCATCGACGCGCCGCACGCCGTACAACGCCCGACCGGCTTCGAACAGACGCACGAGCGGACTGCGCTCGGTCGCCGTCACGCCCAACACGTCGCCCATGGCATCGAAGCTCAAGACGAACACGATCAGAACGGCGATGAACAGCGCGAACACCGGCAGTGCGTGGCTGTTGAACAAGACGGCGGCAAGTACGCCGCCGGGCACGAAGATCAGATCCGAGAGCGCATAGGCCGGCGTGATGACTCTCTTGATGTCGCGGCCATCGAGGCGAAAGAAGATCGCCATGATCGCGATGTTGACGACCTGGGCGCCCAAGCCCATGGCGACCAAAGGAGCGATGTCGTCGATACCGAGCGAAGCGAGCGGATGTTGTCCGCCGAACACTTCGTAAACGCGATCGGCGACGAGCAACATGAGCACCGTCATGGCCGCGTTGTGCACGCCGCGCAGCAGCCCCACGCGCCACGAGCCATGGCTGTACTCGCGGTTGATCAACGGCCAAATGAACGAGGCCAGCGCACAGATCGACGCCGCCACCGGCGCGTCGAGGATGAGCAAGAGCCCGATCTGCGGGATCCGCTCCATCGAGATCAAGCCGATGCGCGGTGCCTTCACTCCGAACTGCCAAACGAACAGGTTCGCGACGATGCACAGCGCAATGACCCAAACGGACGGAAAGTACGTGTCGGGACGCAGCTCGTAGGCGAGCCAAGTCCCGGCAACCAGCGCGAGCAGCCCCGAATAGACGATCAAAGCCCGATAGCGAGGAAGCATGGCGTCAGCGGGTCAACGCGAAGAGCCGACGAAATCCGGACGCAGACGAATCGATTTCGACATCAGTCGATCGTCCAACGAGCGGCTGGTTCTACTTGCCGTTCCTTGGCAGACGCACACAGTCAAAGTCCCGCACGCTGCTCGAGGCTGCCTGCGATCTCGAGCACTTCGGTTGCAAGTTGCCATTGGCCGGTCACATCGACTCGTACGCGAGCGGTCGCCTCGTCGTGCTTCTTACATATCCGATCCCAGCCGTGCCGTGGCGCTGAGCCTCATGCTCGCGAGCGATAGTATGACCGAAACTTCGCGAAGAACATGTCACGGCATCACCTTTGCGAGGACGCGGGCTCGATAGGGCGCCCCGAGCCCGCCGGCATTGTCATAATCATCCGTACCCCGCACCGAGCGGTGTCAAACTTACATCTGGCAGCGCATACGCATCGCGGCTACGAATGCCAACGGCATCACAACCGCAATCCGCACAGCAGTCAGGAAAAGGAAGGCGCTCACAACATCGAGACCGGGGCTGGAACTGGTTCGCGGTCCCGTGACGAAGTGCGCGGTCGGCCAAGCCCGCTTACGTAGAGTTCTTTTTCCCTTACGTCTACGGCCGGTCTTGGATGTCGAGTTTCCGCTCGCGAATTCTCTGGTTGCTGCTGGCCGTCGCGGTCCTCGTGCAAATTGCAACGATGACGGCCCTCGTCGTCCAGACGAATCGGCGCACGGACCAACGGGCGGGTGCGCATCTGGCATCGAGCGGAAGAATCCTCGATGCGTTGCTGTCCGCACGTGCCGAGCGCTTGCGGCAGGCAGTCACGATGCTCGCCGACGACGACGCCTTCCGCGAGGCAGTCGCCTCGAGCGATCGAACCGCGATCGTCGCGGCGCTCGAGAGCAGCGCCGGTCGCGTCGATGCCCGCCTCGCACTGCTCATCGGCGCGGATGGTCGCTTGAGCGCCTCCTCGCCGATATCGATCGATCCGAACAACGCGGAGATCAAACGATTCGCCGCGTCGGCAAACGGCGCACCATGGATGGGATGCCTGACGCTCGGCAGCGTCTCCTACATGCTCGTCGCCGCGCCGGTACATGCTTCCGATGCAGTCGCCACCGTCGTGTTCGGACTTGCGATAGATGCGCAGCTTGCGCGGGAGCTTTCGTCGCTCGTAGGACAGCCGGTCCGGTTCGCCACGCGCGACGACGCACACCGTTGGCACATCGTCGATGCGCAAGCCCAACCCCCGCATCGAGAATTGGAGCGGGCCATTGCTGCACGCCGCACGTCGCTATCGACACCCATCGTGCTGAAATCGGGTGACGAGTCGTTCGTCGTGCGGCTCGTGCCGGTCGCGGGCTCGAACGACAGCCTGTGGCTCGTACTGCAAAAGCCGATCGAGGACACGCTCGGACCGTATGCGCGCACCGCATTGCTCGGCGTCCTGCTGCTCGCATTGCTTCTGGCGTTTCCGATCGCGCGCGTTCTGGCGAACGCGACGAGCAGACCGCTCGATGAACTCGTGAACGCAGCACGCCGCATTGCAGCCGGCAATTACTCTGAACCGATCGCGCTCGATGCGCCGAGCGAATTCCATACCGTCGCCGCCACGCTGAACTCGATGCAACAGACGCTCGCCGAGCGCGAAGAGCGCATTCTGCGCCAGGCCATCCGCGACGAGATCACGGGACTGCCCAATCGGGCATGGGTCAGCGAATATCTCGAGAGTCGCGAGCGCCGCGGAATCGCCGATGCCCCGCTCGCTCTCATCCTGCTCCAGATCAAAGAGTTCGACCGAATTCGCGCTTCGCTCGGTCACGCGTTCGCGGACAAGATCGCGCAGGAAATCGCCCAGCGCTTGCGCGGATTCTGCGGCACCGAGGATCGCGTTGCGCGCGTTGCGCTCTCTGAATTCCTGTTCATTGCTCCGAACATCGGCGAGCAGGCGAGCCAGAGCCTGGCGCGCACGCTGCTGCAATCGGTCCGTGCGGGGTTGATGTGCGACGGAATTCCCGTGCACCTCGATGCACAGATCGGCATTTGCGTCTGCCCTGCACACGCGACGCACGACCTCTTGCGCCGCGCGGATCAAGCCTTGTACGACGCCGGCGAACGCGGCGATGCGATTGCGATGTACGAAGCAGGACGCGACGAACGACATCGTCGCCAGCTCGCGATTCTCGGCGACTTGCGTCGCGCGTGCGACTCCAACGAGCTCGAGCTCTTCTACCAGCCCAAGGTCGATATGAAATCGCACGCGGTCCATGGGCTCGAAGCGCTCGTGCGCTGGAGTCATCCGCAACACGGTCGTATTCAGCCCAGCGAGTTCGTACCGCTGGCGGAACGAACCGGCAACATTGCGCTGCTCACGAATTGGGTGCTCAAGACCGTGTTGCGCCAGATGCAGGAATGGCAGCGTCTCGGCTTTCACCCGGACATCTCGGTCAACCTTTCGGCGGCCGACCTGCTCGATCGGGAGCTGATCGATCTGATCCTCGAGCATCTGCGAATGACCGATGCACAGCCGCACCGATTGATCTTCGAGATCACCGAGAGCGCGGTGATGCGCGAGCCCGGACAAGTGATCTCAGTGATGGAAAAGCTTCGCGAGCAGCATGTGCGCTTCTCGATCGACGATTTCGGGACGGGCTATTCCTCGCTGGCGCAGTTCAAGCATTTGCCCGTCGACGAGATCAAGATCGACCAATCCTTCGTCGTCGACCTCGCACGCGACAGCGAAGACGCGGCGATCGTGCGCTCCACGATCGATCTCGGACACAACTTCGGCGTCAAGGTCGTTGCCGAAGGCGTCGAGACACCCGAGAGCTGGCGGACGCTCCTCGAACTCGGCTGCGATCTCGCGCAGGGCTATCTCGTTAGCCGCCCCCTACCCGCTCATAAAGTTCTTTCCTCGGTCAACTTCCTGAACGACCGCCTGAAGTCGGCCGACACGGCCACTCAGCAACTCATGGCCTTCCGCGGCGTCGGACGAACGGGGCGCCGCTGACAATCACTCCGACATTCGCGACAATCGAGCGCAGCAGGCGCCTGGAAGCACCTGTAATAGAGCGATCACGACTCTCTCGGGGGATGCTGTGAAACATACGCTCATCGCCGCGTACTTTGCCGCCATCGTCGCGGCCGCAAACGGATGGTCTGCCATGGCCGAGTCCCGAATCGAAGACGTCGATCCTTTCCTGTGGCTCGAGGAGATCGAGGGCGATCGAGCACTGGCGTGGGTGCGCGAACGCAATGCCGCCACGGCACGCGAGCTCGAAGCAACACCCGGATTTGCCGCGCTCAATGCCAGGCTGCTCTCGGTCTACGACTCCGACGAGCGCATTCCGCATGTCGTCAAGCGAGGTCCCTTCTATTACAACTTCTGGCGGGACAAAACCCATGTGCGAGGCGTCTGGCGCCGCACGACGCTCGACGAGTATCGCAAGTCCGCGCCCGCGTGGGAGACCGTGCTCGATCTCGATGCGCTCGCGAAGGAGGAGAACGAGAACTGGGTTTGGGGCGGCTCCGGACCCTGCCTGCAGCCCGAACAGGATCGCTGCCTGCTGGCACTGTCGCGCGGCGGTAGCGATGCCAAAGTGATCCGCGAGTTCGATCTTCCGAGCAAGTCGTTCGTGAAAGACGGGTTCCGTCTTCCGGCAGCGAAGACCGACATCGCCTGGCGAGACCGCGACAGCGTCTATGTGGGCACGGATTTCGGTGCGGGCTCGCTCACGACGTCGGGCTATGCGCGGCTCGTCAAACTCTGGCGCCGCGGCCAGCCTCTCGAATCGGCCGAGCTCGTTTTCGAAGGCAAACCGGACGATGTTGCCGTCGGCGGGTGGACGAGCGTCGATCGCGTCGGCGAGAAGTACGTGCATCGCAACTTCATCTGGCGGGGCATCACGTATTTCGAAAGCGAATGGTTCGCGCACGAAAAGCAGCTCGAGCGTCTCGATCTGCCCGCGGATGCACAAATCGCGACCTTTGCCGACCAGCTGCTCGTAACCATCAAGCACGATTGGCGTATCGCGGACAAGGTGTATCGGGGCGGCTCGCTCCTCGCGACGCCTTGGGAGGAGCTCCGCAAGGGCAAACGCAATTTCCACGTCTTGTTCGAACCGACCGAGCGCAGCTCGCTCGACAACTTCACGACGACCCGCCGCTTCGTGCTCGTGAATGTGCTCGACAACATCCGCACTCGGATCTATGCGCACTCGCTCGATAACGGGGTCTGGTCCAAACAAGAGCTACCGGTGCCGGGATTCGGCAGCGTCGAAATCAGCGCAGTCGACCCTTTGCATTCCGACGACTACTTCTTGACGACAACCGATTTCTTGACGCCGAACACGCTCGCGCTCGGAACCGTCGGCAAGAGCGAGCGCGAAACGCTCAAACAATCGCCCGCCTTCTTCGACGCACGCGGCCTCGAGGTGACGCAACACGAAGCGATCTCGAAGGATGGGACGCGCGTCCCGTACTTCCAGGTCTCGCGCGCCGACCTCGCGCTCGACGGCACCGCGCCGACGCTGCTCTACGGCTACGGCGGCTTTCAAATCTCCAGCACACCCGCCTATAGCGCGGGCGTCGGTATCGGCTGGCTCGAGCAAGGCGGCGTGTACGTGCTCGCAAACATTCGCGGCGGCGGCGAGTTCGGTCCGCCGTGGCATCTCGCCGCGATCAAAGAGAATCGACAACGTGCCTTCGACGACTTCATCGCCATCGCCGAGGACTTGATTCGTCGCAAAGTCACTTCGCCGAAACATCTCGGCATCATGGGCGGCAGCAACGGCGGCTTGCTCGTCGGCGCAGTCATGATGCAGCGGCCGGATCTATTCGGCGCGGTCGTGTGCCGAGTTCCGTTACTCGACATGCGCCGCTACCACCTTCTGCTCGCCGGCGCTTCTTGGATGGCCGAATACGGCAATCCGGACGATCCCGCCGAGTGGGCGTACATCAGCAAGTACTCGCCCTATCACAACGTCCGTCCGGGCACGAAATACCCGCGCGTGCTGTTCGTCACTTCAACCCGAGACGATCGCGTCCATCCGGGACACGCGCGCAAAATGGCCGCGAAGATGCAAGCCGCCGGTGCCGATGTGCTGTACTACGAGAACATCGAAGGCGGCCACGGCGGCTCGGCGAACAATCAGCAAGCGGCGTATATGAACGCGTTGGCGTATGCGTTCTTGCGACAGCAATTGTTTGCGCGTCGTGAGCCGTGAAGAAGGCTGGTTATTGCCGTGTCAATTGTCACGGTCAATTATCCCTCCATTTCCCTTCGTGAGCCGTGAGCAGCAGCACTACTGCTCTTTCCCTTTTCCCGATTCCCTTTTCCCGTTTCCCAGCCCACGCCACTCAGGCCAAGATATTCACCGTCACCGTAATGATGATCGCATTCGTGAAGTCGATGAAGAACGCGCCGACCATGGGTGCGACGAGGAAGGCGCGCGGCGCGGGACCGTGACGTTCGGTGAGCGTGCTCATGACGGCCATGGCGTTCGCAGTCGTACCGAGCATGAAGCCGATGAAGCCGCCGCTCATCACGGCGGAATCGTAGTCGCGGCCCATCGCCCAGTACACCAGCCAGCGTGCGGCGATGACGACCAACACGACCTGCAACAGGATCGTCACGACGAGCGGTAGCGCAAGTGCTGCCAATTCCCACAAACGCAGCGTCATCAGTGCGAGCACGAGAAAGAGCGCGAGCGCAACCGCACCGATCACGTCGACGATGCGTGTGGACAAACCGAACCAACCCGTCAGATCGTCGATATTGCGGATGACTGCGGCGACGAGCATCGCGCCGATATACGCGGGCAACGTGACGCCGAGCTGCGCGAACCATGCGCTCACCCAGGAGCCGATCCACATCGCCACGAGCACCAGAACGACGTTCTTCAGCACGGCGAATGTTTCTGCGCTGTCCTCGGCAGAGACGTTGGATGACTCTTCTTCGGCCTCGGCCTCAGCCTTGCGGGAGGCGACCGGCGCGATACGGCTGCGTTCGGCAGTGCTGCGCAAGCCATAGCGGTTGATCAACACGGTTCCGACAGGACCGCCGACGATGCCGCCGAGCACGATGCCCGCCATTGCCGCGGCGACGGCAACCGATGCGGCAGCGGGCACGCCCGCTTGTTCGAACAGCGGTGCAAAGGCGAGCCCCGTTGCCGGACCGCCGGTAAGCGTGACAGAACCGGTCAACACGCCGAACAGCGGATTCAATCCGAACAGCCACGCCACCGCGATGCCGAGAATGTTCTGGGCGATCGCGAACACCGTCGCGATGATCAGGAACACCAACACCTGCGGACCGCCGGAACGCAACAAGGAGAGACTCGCGCCGAAGCCGATCGTCGTGAAGAACGCGATCATGAGCGGGCTTTGCAGCGTCGTGTCGAATTTGACGGGCAGCTCGCCGAAGCTGCGCCACACGAGCAGGACGAGCGCGACCAACAGCCCACCGATCACCGGCGGCGGAATGTTGTAGCGACCGAGAATGGGGATCGCATTGCGCAGCCCATAGCCGATGAGCAAGGCGATGCCGCCGAATGCGAGTGTGTGGACGAGGTCGAGTTGGAGCATGGTGTTGTTAGGGAAAAGGGAAAGGGGAAAAGGGAAAAGGAAAGGAGAAGAAGGGAAGCGGTATCTATTCCCTTTTCCCTTTTCCCATTTCCCTTATTCCCTCATTCTCCGTGACACACTGCTTCGATGTTGTGGCCGTCCGGATCCAGCACGAACGCACCGTAGTAGTTCGGGTGATAATGCGGGCGCAGGCCCGGCGGTCCGTTGTCGCGGCCTCCTGCGGCCAGCGCTGCGCGATAAAACTCATCGACCACTGCGCGGCTGGCTGCACGGAAAGCGATGTGAATACGCGGTTCGTTCGGCTCGCCACGAATGATCCAGAAGTCGGGTTTCGGTGGTTCGCCGAAGCCTACACCATGCCCGCCCGGTATCTCCATGATTACTGCGTAGCCGAGCGGCGCGAGCGCCCGTTCGTAGAACTGCTTGCTTTTCTCGAGATCGCGGACCGTCAGCCCCGTGTGATCGATCATCTCGCTCTCCCCTTTCCAACTTCCCGCACGCCGTTCTTTTCCCTTTTCCCCTTTCCCCTCTTCCCTCACTCCCACTACTCGAGCCGCCCAAGCTTGGTGTAATAGCCCGCCGCTTCGAGCGTGATCGTTGCCGGCTCGGCGCTCAAGTTCTTCCAATACCAGCCGTGCCGCCCCGTGAAAGGCGCGATGAACGACCCGTGCTCGGCCGTGCTCTTCTCCTTGATTTGATAGCTGCGATAGTAGTCCTCGGGCCACTCGTCTTCGGTCGGTTCGCCGTGAAACTCGAAATACACCGGACCGCCCGCGACCGTCCAGGAGTAAAGCAGAGGCTCTCCCGCAGCAAGCGTCGCTTTGTATTCCAGCTCTTCGCCCGGCCCCACGTCGATCAAAATGCGAGCGCTGCGATACTTGCGATCGTGCTCGTTCATCACTTGGGCGGCGATCTCTCCCGACTCGCCGGACATTCCGGTAAGCCCGAGAAGACGGCCTGCGCCCGTCGGATCGACACCGAACTCCGCAGGCAGCACGAACAGAACGAGGACGAGCGCAGCCATGACGAACGCAACCGTCGTTCCGAGCAGGAGCTGTCGGCGCGGCGGCGCGACCGACTCTTGAGTCATGTTCAGCATCGACATCATCCCAGAAGGTAACCCGTCAGCTGCTCTCCGGTGAGCACGAATCCAGCCGCCATCAAGGCGACGTTCGTGACGTAAGCGTGCCGCAGAAAGCTGGCGGTGCTGCGCCAGTAGTTCATGATCAACAGAATTGCACCGAGCGCGAGAAACTGCCCTATCTCGACGCCGACATTGAATGCCAGCATGTTGGGCACGAGCCCTTCCTGCGACAACTGCAGCTCCTGCAGCTTGGTAGCAAGCCCGAATCCATGGAACAAGCCGAACACGAGCACTGCGATGCGCGGCTCGGGCTGCCAACCGAACAGCGTGCGAAATCCGTTCAAGTTGTCGAACGCCTTGTAAACCACCGACAGACCGATGATCGCATCGATGAGATAAGGATTGACTTCGATGCGGGCGAGCACGCCGGTCAGCAATGTGACGCTATGGCCGACCGCGAACAGCGTGACGTACAGCGCCACCTCTTTCAGGCGATATAGGAAAAAGATGACGCCGACCAGAAATAGTAGGTGGTCATAGCCCGTGACCATGTGCTTCGCGCCGAGGTAAATGAATGGCACGATCTGAATGCCGGTTGCGCTGGCGAGAAACGCCTGGTCGGCCTTGTCCACGTTGTGGGCCAAGACGCCGAACGAAGCCCATGCCAGAAGCATTCCCAGGGCGGTCGTGAACGCCGGGCCGAATCGGTTGCGCATCGATACTGGAGCTCCGATCACTCTCGAACGATCATAGCGTCTTCGACAGCCTGCCGCCTGACGCACTTTCAGATAGCCATGGTTGCAGAGTACGAACGACTTGCACGTCAAGAATTGCTGCGCTGGCAAGAAACGATGCAGGCGCCGCCCGGCTTGCTCGGCTCGCTCACGGGCAGGGTCCAGCGCCGCCTGAACGACGTCATTCCGGAAAGAGCGCATCGGGCCATCACCGCGATCATCGAGCGAATGACTCGCGCGATGCTCGCCGGCTCGAGCTACACGACCGCTCCGCCGCTCGCCGCCGGCACGCTGCAAGAGCGAGAGCGGCGCGTGGCCGAGCGCATCGAGTTCTTTCGCAGAGCTGCCGCGGCAGAAGGCGGCGTTACTGGCGCTGGCGGAATCTTCCTCGGGCTCGCCGACTTTCCGCTGCTGCTGACACTGAAACTGAAGCTGCTTTTCGAGATTGCCGCCCTGTACGGCTATTCGGGCGAGGAATACACGGAAAGGCTTTACCTGCTCTACATCTTCCAGCTCGCGTTTTCGAATGCCGAGCACCGCCGCGACGTGTTCGCAAAACTCCCGAACTGGCACGCGCAGCCCAAACCGTCTTCCATCGACGCCTTCGATTGGCGAACGTTTCAACAACAGTATCGGGACTACATCGACATAGCGAAGCTAGCGCAGCTCCTCCCCGTCGTGGGCGCACCGGTCGGCGCCGTCGTGAACTATCGGCTGCTGCGCAAGCTGGGCGATACAGCTATCAATGCCTACCGCATGCGCTGGTTCGATGAGCAGCGCGCCTGATCGCCGCCTCACCTCCGCAAACGATTGCGCCTACCCAGACCTTTGCGCACACTTCCGCCTCCGCAACGAAACGCCACTTCCATGTCCAATTTGTACTCGTTGATTCAAGCTTCGCTCCTTGCCAGGCCCGATGCGATCGTGCTCGAGGCCGGTGAACGATCGTGGTCGGCGCAGGCGCTCGACCAATGCGTGGGCCGGTACGCAAGCGCGCTCGCCGAAATCGGCTTGCAGCCCGGCGACCGCATCGCAGTTCAGATCGACAAGTCCGTCGAAAACGTAGCACTCTATCTTGCCGCCCTGCGGCTCGGCGCGGTTTATGTGCCGCTCAACACAGCGTATGTCGAACGGGAGATCGAGTACTTCTTCGGCGATGCCGAGCCGCGAGTCTGTGTCGTTGCGCCCGGCAAGTACGAGAAGTTGGCAGCGGTTGCGCGTTCGACGGGTGTCGCTCATTGCTTGACGCTCGGTGCCGACGGCGAAGGTTCGCTTGCCGAGCTCGTGCGGCGACAAACGCACGAACACGGCGTCGCCTCCCGCACACCGAACGATCTCGCCGTCATTTGCTACACGTCGGGAACGACCGGCCGATCGAAAGGCGCGATGATCTCGCACGGCAATCTCGCTTCGAATGCGCAAGCATTGATCGAGGCTTGGGGATTCACGGCAGACGACGTGTTGTTGCATGCGCTACCGCTGTATCACATTCACGGCCTGTTCGTCGCGCTGCATTGTGCGTTGTTGAGCGGCGCGCGCATTCTGTTGCAGCCGAAATTCGATGCTCGCGCAGTGCTCGAGGCGCTTCCTCGCGCTACGGTCATGATGGGCGTTCCTACGTTCTATACCCGCCTGCTGGCAGAACCCCAGCTCGGCAAGGCATCCGTAACCAACGTACGTCTGTTCGTCTCGGGCTCGGCGCCTCTGTTGGTCGATACGTTCGAGTCGTTCGAGGCGCGCACCGGACATCGGATTCTCGAACGCTACGGCATGACCGAGACGGGCATGATCGCCAGCAACCCGCTGCGCGGCGAGCGCCGCGCCGGTACGGTCGGAAAGCCGTTACCCGGCGTCAGCGTGCGCATCACGAACGATGCCGGCGAGCCCGTACCGAACGGCACGATCGGCAACGTCGAGGTGAGAGGTCCGAACGTGTTCCAGGGCTATTGGCGCATGCCGGAGAAGACCGCAGCTGAATTTCGTGCCGACGGCTATTTCATCACCGGCGATCTCGGCACGTTCGATGACGATGGTTATTTGCGGCTGATCGGCCGTGCGAAAGACCTGATCATCTCCGGCGGCCTGAACGTTTATCCGAAAGAAATCGAAGAAGCGCTCGATGCATTCCCCGGCGTTGCCGAGAGCGCCGTGTTCGGCATTCCGCATCCTGACTTCGGCGAAGCCGTTGCAGCCGCTGTCACCTTGCGACCCGGCGCAACCGTCGATCCCGATGCGGTCCTCGCCACCTTGCGAACGCAGCTCGCCGCCTTCAAGACCCCGAAGCGCCTCTTCATCGTCGACGAACTGCCGCGCAACGCCATGAGCAAGGTACAAAAAGCCGTACTGAGAGAGCGATACAAGAACACGTTCAGTTGACAGTTGATAGCGAAGCTCTCTCTCCAATTGATAATTGACAGTTGACAATTGACAATTGGGAGCCGAACAGCCCGGCGCTGACCCGCGTTCGGCTTTCAATCGGACAACAGGATGAATAGAGACGCCGCAAGCCACGTCAGCGGCGGCGTCTTGCGCTATCAACTGTCCACGATCAACTGTCAGCTTGCAGTGAATAACGCTGTTCTCGACACCGCCGTCTACGCCGAGACGCCGGAAGGAATCTTGATCGAGCTGCGCCCGGCCGGGATCGTCGCACGCTTCTACGCATTTTCGATCGACTTCGCGATCCGCATCGGCATCTTTTTTCTCGCCTCGTTCGTATCGGCCGGACTGGGGATGCTGCGACTCGCGTTCTTGTTCATCCTCATGTTCGTGCTCGAATGGTTCTATCCGGTCCTGTTCGAGCTCAGCCGCTGGGGCGCAACGCCCGGTAAGCAGGCGCTGGGATTGAAGGTCGTCATGGACAACGGCCTGCCGATCACACCGGCCGCTTCATTGACACGCAATCTGCTGCGTTTCGCCGACTTTCTTCCGCTGATGTACGGATTTGCGTTCGTCAGCATGCTGATGCGTAAGGACTTCAAACGGCTCGGCGATATCGCAGCCGCAACGCTCGTCGTGCATCAGCCGCTTCCCGTTCCGAAACCCGCGCAACAGGATATCGAACCACTCGCGCCGGCCCGTACTCTTGCGCCGCAAGACCAAGCGGCCATCATCGCACTTGCGGCTCGCGCGTCGAGACTCACGCCGGAACGCCTCGATGAGCTGGCAGCGATCGCCGCACCGGTTGCCGGTGCGGAAGGCAAGTCCGGACCTGAAGTGACGCGTCGCGTGCTCGCGGTCGCTCAATGGTTGCTCGGCAAACGTTGAGCCATGACCCCGCTCAAGTTCGAACAACTGTATGAGCGCGACTGGAACGAGCTCGAAAACGCGCTCCAGCGGCTGCGCAACAAACGACGCGAGAAGCAGGATGAAAAACCGTTGTCCGGCGAGCGCATTGCCGAGCTCTATCGCCGCACCTGCGAGCATCTTGCGCTTGCGCGTGCCAGATCGTACCCCGCTCATCTGGTCGAACGGCTCGACCGGCTCACCTCCGACGCGCATCAAGCGATCTACCAGCATCGCGAGCTCGGCTTGAACCGTCTGTATCGACTGTTTGCAGTCGAGTTTCCGAGAGCCGTTCGCGCCCACGCGCCTTACGTCTGGGTTGCAACGGCCGTGTTCGCGTTGCCGATGCTGATCATCGGTCTGCTCGTCTATTACAAGCCGGAGCTCGTCTTGTCGGTCGTACCTCCGGAAATGGCGACGATGTACGAGCAGATGTACTCGGACGAGGCCGAATCGATCGGACGCCGCGGAGCGGAGAGCGACTGGGTGATGTTCGGCCTGTACATCCGAAACAACATCGGCATCGCATTTCAATGTTTCGCGAGCGGGCTGACCGTCGGCATCGGCAGTCTGTTCTTTCTCGCCTACAACGGCGTTTTCGCCGGAGCGGTGGCCGGTTTCTTGACCGAGAAAGGGCTGTCGTCCACGTTTTACTCTTTCGTCGTGACGCACGCAGCTTTCGAGCTCACGGCCATCGTGCTCTCCGGCGCCGCCGGACTGCGCATCGGTCACGCTCTGCTCGCGCCTGGACGGCATGCTCGTGCGCAGGCATTGGTGATTGCCGCCCGCGAATCGATCGTCATCGTTTACGGCGTTGCTGCGATGTTGCTGATCGCGGCCGGGATCGAGGCGTTCTGGTCGGCGGCGCGCTGGATACCGAATGCCGTCAAGTACACCGTGGCGGCGTTCAGCTGGACCGCCGTTCTCTTGTATCTGACCGTGCAGGGACGCCGTGCGGGTTGACGCCTTTGCAATCAAACTGCGTCGCCGCGGCAACATGGAAGCCGCGGATCTCGGCGTGCGCTTGTGCCAAAGCGTCGCCCGGCAGGTGTACGCGTGTTATCTGACCGCCGCCCTTCCCGTCATTGCCATCTCGCTCGCGTGTTTCGAGCTGGCGACCTGGCTCCCCACACTGCTCATGTGGTGGCTCAAACCGTGGCTCGACCGCACGGTGCTTTTCGTGCTATCTCGCGCTGCATTCGCGCAACGCACGACAGTCGCGGATCTTTTGCGGGCGCAGCGACACGTCTGGTGGTCGCAGCTCTCGAGCACGATGACGATCCGCCGACTCTCGCCATGGCGTTCGTTCACTCAACCCGTGTTTCAGCTCGAAGGTCTGGCGGCAGGCCTGCGCCGACGACGCCTCAGTCAGATCCGCGCAGGCACGACCGGCACCGGTTTGTTGATCACCAATGCGTACAGCATCATCGAGCTGTCGCTCGTCGTTGCGCTCGTCTCGCTCGTTTTCTGGTTCGCGCCCACGGGTATGGAGCCGGATCTTTCGGCACTGTTCATGAACGACGAGGAGACGCAGGTCGAGCTTGCGATTGCGATCGCTTATGCAATCGTCATCGCAGGACTCGAGCCTTTTTACGTGGCCTCCGGCTTCGGGCTGTATTTGAACCGCCGCGCCGAGCTCGAGGCGTGGGACATCGAACAGGAGTTTCGACGTGCGTTCGCTCGCTAGGCTCAGCGGGTGCGTACTGCGCGCGCTGCCGCTTGCAGCGCTATGGCTACTTGCGATGTTCGCCGTGCCCGTTCATGCGCAAGCCGAGAGCGGACGACCGACCGATGCAGACATCGAACGCGCCGTAGAAGAGCTGAAGGCGGATCCGAACTTGCAAGCGGAACGCATCACGAAACAGCTGCGCTGGAAGACCGTTCGTCCGAACGACGAACGTCCGAGCATGGCTCGATGGTTACGCAATCTGCTCGCACTCCTCGCCGAATCCGGTCGGGTGCTGATGTGGGTCATCGGTCTGCTGCTCGCCATTGCGCTCGCCGTACTCCTCGGACGCGCGCTCAAACATGCAAAACATCTTCCCGCGCGCGCAAAGACGGAAATGCCCACGCACGTACGCGATCTGGACATCCGTCCCGAGAGCCTCCCGAACGACATCGGCAGCGCAGTACTCGATGCGTGGGCACGCGGCGAACGCCGTGCAGCGCTCGCCCTGCTCTATCGCGGATTGTTGTCGCGGCTCGTTCATGTGCACGGCGTGCCGGTTCGCGATTCCAGCACCGAAGGCGACTGCCTCGCATTGGCCGCGCGCACGCTCGAACCGGAACGGCACCGATACGTCGCGCAAGTGATCGCGCTCTGGCAACGCGCGACCTATGGCGGACGCGAGCCGAATCCCGATGAGTTGCAAGCGCTGTGCGCCGGCTTCGACCGTGCGCTCGCACCGCCGATGACACGGGATTCCGCATGAAGCACCGCGTCATCCTTGCAATATTCGCGTTGACCGGCATCGGCTTGCTGGTTGCCTACATCGTGCACAACACCGAGTGGAACGAGACCTTCGTTCCAACGCCGCTTAGCGGCGAAGCCGCGAAAAACCCCTTCTACGCTGCGCAGAAGTTCGCCGAAGCGCTCGGAGCCACGACCGAGTGGCGGCGTACGCTCGGTACGCTTCCCGACGATGCTGTGCTCGTGCTTTCGAACTGGCACTGGGACGTCCTCGAGAATCGACGCGAAAGCCTCGAACGGTGGGTGGACACCGGCGGCCGCTTGGTCGTTGACGGCACCCTGATCGATGGGAACTACGAGTTTGCGAGCTGGTCCGGCATCGAGCGTCAACGCAGCGACGAAGAAGACCCGGGCTCCTCTAGAGCGCCGATCAGAGGCGAGTTGTGCGGAACGCTGATTGCCGCGAACAAAGACGGCACCGAGCTTCCGGACGGCGAGTCGCTCGATGTCTGTACCCTCGACGACATCAGTTTCCTCTACACGGATGAGCCGATTCTCTGGGGCTATGTCAACGAACACGGCTTACAGGCGGCACGCGTCGAAGTTGGACGCGGCACCGTGACCGTCCTGAACATGACGCCGTTCGAGAACCGGCACCTCGCCAAGGTCGATCACGGCAAATTGTTCGTTGAAGCGACGGACCTGCGCCGCGGCGATCGTGTGATCTTCGTGACGGAGTACGAGCAAGCCTCGATTCTCGAATTGATCTGGTTGTATGGCGCACCTGTCGTCGTACTCGCGGCACTGAGCATTGCGGCATTCCTGTGGCGCGGCAGCGTGCGATTCGGCCCGCTCATCGCACCGCCCGACAGCGCGCGTCGCTCGCTTGCCGAACAAATCCGCGGAACGGGCCAGTTCACGCTGCGCATAGGCGGCGGAAAAGCGCTTCATGCTGCGGCCGTGCGCGCACTCCATGAGACTGCGCACCGACGCATCGCGCGCTATACGACGCTCTCTGAAGAACAGCGCATCGAGGCGATTGCTGAGGCTACGAGCCTCAACCCGCGGGCATTGAGGAATGCGCTCGCATCCGACACGTCGCGCCGCAGGAGCGAGCTCGCTCATGCGATCGCATTGCTCGAACGCGCACGGCGTGCGCTCAGGGACACCATGCCCGCCGCGCGCACCCTATACGAAGGATCAAGATCAAGCACTGGGAGCTGACATGCAAACAGAAACCTCGACGATCACTCGGGCCGCAGAGCTGCTCGAGAAACTGCGCGATGCGATCGCCCAGGCACTCGTCGGCCAGAACGAGGTCGTCGAACAAGTGATCATCACGCTCGTCGCGTCTGGCCACGCATTGATCGAAGGCGTTCCGGGTCTCGGCAAGACGCTGCTCGTGCGGGCGCTGTCGCAAGCGCTCTCGCTACAACATGCGCGTATCCAATTCACTCCGGACATGATGCCTTCCGATATCACCGGACATGCCGTGCTCGATCCGCAGTCGCGCGAGCTGCGCATCGTGCGCGGTCCCGTGTTCACGCAGGTGCTGCTTGCCGACGAGATCAACCGTGCGCCGGCCAAAACGCAAAGCGCACTGCTGGAAGTCATGCAGGAGTATCAGGTCACGATCGAAGGACAATCCCTGCCGCTGCCGAAACCGTTCTTCGTTCTGGCGACGCAGAACCCGATCGAAACGGAAGGTACATATCCGTTGCCCGAAGCACAGCTCGATCGTTTCTTGTTGAAGATTCAGATCGATTACCCGAGCGTGGCAGAAGAAGTGGCAGTCGTCGTTCGCGCGACGAACGATCAGCCGGGCGATCGTCTGCCGCTCGAAAACGTCCAACCGGTGCTCAATGAGCGCGCGGTACTCACGCTGCAGCAGATTGCAGCCCAGCAGCGCGTCGATGAGAGTGTCGTCGATTACGCGGTGCGAATCGCGCGTGCGACTCGCGAATGGCCGGGGCTTGCGCTCGGTGCAGGATCGCGCGGTGCGATCTCGCTCGTGCGCGGAGCGCGTGTTGCCGCACTGCTCGCCGGTCGAGACTTCGTTACTCCGGACGACGTGAAACGCATCGCGCTGCCTGCGCTTCGCCATCGCGTCGCGCTCGCGCCCGATGCGATGCTCGAGGGACGCAAGACGGACCAAGTTCTTTCCGCCGTCATCGAGAGCGTTCCTGCGCCGCGGGCGTAACATGCGGCTGCGTCCGAATCCGAGTCTCAGGACGGTTCTCGCGCTCTGCGTGGGCGCCGCCGTCGTGCTCGCCCTCTTGTTGCTCGGCATGCCGATCGCGAGGGCAAACGGGTTGGCATTCGCGTTCGTCCTTGCACTGTGCGTCGCGTGCGGCATCGATTTCGCGCTGACACGGCGGGCTTGGCAGGATGCCGCACCGACATTGACGCGCCGGCTGCCGACTGCTTTTGCCATCGGCGTGTCTCGCCCCGTCACGCTCGTACTGTCGGTAAGGGGCCGCGACCGTTGGCGGCTCCAGCTCTACGACCGTGCCGATGCAACCCTACAAACCGAAGGGCTGCCGCGCGACGTCGTCATCAACGGACCGTCGCAACTCGAGCTCGACTACATCGTGACACCTTCGCGACGCGGTCGCGTCGTGTTCGAACCGGCCGACGTGCGCGTGCGATCGCGCTTCGGATTGCTCGAGCTCATGACCCGTCTCGGTATGAGCGAAGAACGCCGCGTCTATCCCGACTTCGCGCAAGTCGCGCGCTATGCGTGGCTCGCCGGCGACCGGAGGCTTGCCGAGATCGGAATCAAGACCTATCAGCAACGCGGCGAAGGCACGGATTTCAAGCAGCTCGCCGAATATCGAACCGGCGATGCGATTCGACACATCGACTGGAAAGCGACATTGCGCTTCGACAAGCCCATCGTTCGTCAATTCCAGGACGAACGCGACCAAGCCGTGATGTTGCTCATCGATTGCGGGCGCCGAATGCGCGCCGACGAGCATCAGATTACGCCGGGCGCGTCCCATTTCGATCAAGTCTTGAACGCGGTGATGCTGCTCACCTATGTCGCGCTGAAACAAGGCGATGCCGTCGGTGCGATGACGTTCGGTACACCGCCCGGCGAAGAGCGCTGGTTCGCGCCGCGCAAAGGCACCGCCACTTTCAATGCACTGATGGGTGAGCTGTTCGACGTCCAGCCGACACCGACGCATTCGGACTACTCGAGCGCCGCGCAGACATTGCTCGCCCGCCAGCGGAAGCGTTCGCTCGTAATCGTGATCACGAACTTCCGGGATGAAGATGCCAGCGAGCTCGGCCACGCGCTGAAGCTGCTCCGTTCGCGCCATCTCGTCATGACCGCGAGTCTGCGCGAAAACATTGCCGACGAGCTGCTGAATCAGCCCCTGATTTCGAACGAAGCTGCCCTAGAAGTCGGCGCAGCACACATGTACGAGCAGGCACGCCGCGATGCGTTCAATCGCATTGCAGCACGCGACACCCTGATGCTTGACGCGGAGCCGCAGCGGCTAGGAATCGAGCTCGTAAACCGATATCACGCGTTGAAGCGCGCCGGGTTGATTTAAGCGCACACGAAAAAGGCCGGAGAGTCGGCTCTCCGGCCTACGTACTCGCGCCCGCTGAAGATCGGCTCAGCGTACCGAACCGCGGCGGAACAAGTTCACGATCGCGAGCAGGATGACCGCGCCGACCAGCGATACGAGGACCGTCGCGATACTGATGCCATCGTTGATCGTGCCCATCCCAATCAGCGGCGAGATCACGAATCCGGCGATCAATGCACCGACGATACCGACGACGACATTGAGAATGATTCCTTGTTGCGCATTCGTGCGCATGATGATGCTTGCAAGCCAGCCGACGATGCCGCCGACGATCAACCAAACGATGACGCCCATGAGACCCTCCTAAACTTCCGCAAACCTGCGCTCGGTGAGGAAATGGCGGGACCCGAGGATTGGTTCCGAACCAGGCTACGATCCGCTGTGCAGCGCCCCTGCGCTTAGCGCGTAGGTATTCTCCGGCACAATTCGGTTTGCGGGATTCGGGCGAGCGCTACGGATCAGGCTGTCCAGCGCGAGACGAGCTTCGCGATGACCGCGCGAGCCGGGTCCTCGGGCAAATAGCGCACCGAGACGACGGTACCGACCGCGGGGAGCGAAGCAACGAGCCCGTCGTGCGCACCTCGATGAACATGGCATGCCCGGATCGTCTCGTCCGAACCGTGCGGCTGAAATTCGAAATAGACGCGCGGAAAGCTTCCGATCAATGGCGGCTGCCAAATCCTGACGATTCGGCCCTGAGCCTGAGCGCCGCGCTTCACGATCTCGCGTTGGAGCTCCAATCCCTTCGTATCGTAACGCTGCGTCGTCAACAACGACCAAACGGCACCGCCGATGAAGGCGGCGACTGACATGAGATCGATCGGCATGGGTCTTGGCAGATTTCGTGTGCGACACACGGAGCATGCATCGAACTCACCGGCCGGGCAGTGCGCCGGATCACGAATCGTCTTTGAGTCGATTGCTGACCCGGAACGGGCCGTGCAGACGGCGCGTCTGCGTTGAAACTGCGGAGAACGCCCATGAACAACTTGCCTGCCGCGTGCGCGCTGACGTCGGCGCTCGCGATGCTTCCGGCACCCGCGAACGGCTCGGAGCTCGCGGGCTATGGACCGTCTCCGCAACTGCCCAAGCCGGAAAAATCCCTCATCCCCACCATTGAAGTTGCGCCTGCGAGGGGTTGGCCTGAAGGTAAGACACCGACCGCTGCCTCCGGATTGACGGTTACGGCTTTCGCCGTCGAGCTCGACCATCCGCGCTGGCTTTACGTGCTACCGAACGGCGATGTGCTGGTTGCAGAGACGAATGCGCCGCCGCGGCCGGAGGATAAAAAAGGCCTCAAAGGCTATGCGATGCAGAAGGTCATGGAGAAGGCCGGCGCTGCGGTACCGAGCGCGAATCGAATCAGTTTGCTGCGCGATGCGGATGGCGACGGCAGGGCCGAAACACGCACGATATTCGTGAGCGACTTGAACTCGCCGTTCGGAATGGCGCTGGTCGGCAGCGATTTCTATGTGGCCAATACCGATGCGCTCGTGCGCTTCGATTACGAGCAGGGCGCTACGCAACTTTCAGGCCCCGGCGAGCGGATAGTGGAGCTGCCCGCAGGCCCGCTGAATCATCACTGGACCAAGAACATCATTGCGAGTCGCGACGGGACGAAACTCTATGTAACCGTCGGGTCGAACAGTAATGTCGGCGAGAACGGAATGGACAAAGAGGAACGGCGCGCCGCCATTCTCGAGGTCGACCTGGCACGTCGCCAATCGCGCGTCTACGCCTCGGGGCTTCGCAATCCGAACGGGCTCGCCTGGAACGATACGACCGGGGAGCTATGGACCGTCGTGAACGAGCGCGATGAGATCGGCGACGATCTCGTGCCCGATTACATGACCTCCGTCAAAGAAGGCGGATTTTACGGCTGGCCCTACAGCTACTTCGGACAACACGTCGATGAACGCGTCGAGCCGGCGCGTCCTGATCTCGTAGCAAACGCGATCGCGCCCGACTACGCGCTCGGCGCGCACACGGCGAGTCTCGGTCTTGCGTTCTACGACGGCAACGCACTGCCCGAGCGCTACCGAGGAGGTGCGTTCATCGGTCAACACGGTTCCTGGAATCGCTCGACCAAGAGCGGCTATCGAGTGATCTTCGTTCCGTTCGAGAACGGCAAACCGTCCGGCCTGCCCGAAGAAATCTTGACCGGATTTCTGAACGATCAAGGCGAGGCCCATGGCCGACCGGTCGGCGTGGCCATCGACGCGACCGGCGCCCTACTGGTCGCTGACGATGTCGGCAACGCCATCTGGCGCGTCTCCGCAGCGCCGACGCATCCTGCCGCCACTGACGGCAGGCAATAGCTTCCCATTGCGCGCCATTGCCCATTGGACACCCACCCTTCGGCGCCCCCTCATCGTGCGCCCCTCACCCTTCACTACTCATTTGCACCCTTATTTGGACACCCACCTTTCCTACCCTCCATCAAGCCTCTCTACCC
>CALEKY010000033.1 GCA_937902995.1 uncultured Sinobacteraceae bacterium | reverse complement strand
GCTTCCAATCGTCGCTGTTCGGATCCTGGAATCCCGGACCGAACAAACGCGTGTAAAGCGCGAGCGGCGATGCATCGGGCGATGCGAACGTCGTACCCGTGCGCGTCGAATAGCTCACCGGCTGACGCGACACCGACGCGTCGATATCGATCGTCTTGAAGCGCGTGCCGATGCCGATCGCGTCGGCCACTTTCGTATCGAAGGACGGTCCGTCGAATTTGGTGGCGGCCGCGGGCGCGACGCCGGTGAGAATTCCGGCGTGTCCCGACCAATGCACGAGATTCGGTCGCCCGTCGCCGATCACGCGGAAACCCGAGAACACGGACACTTTGTCCTTGAACGGCGCGATCGCTTCGAGCTCCGGCATGATCTCGTAGCCCGGGCCAATCTTTGACGGAACCCAACGCGTGCCGCCTGCCGGCGTGTCGGTCAGGCCCAGTCCCCAGAAATAGGTGCCGAACCGCACGGGAATCTTCGCGCCGTCGGCGAACGCCGTTCCATTGCCGTTCAAGAATGCATCGAGCACGGGCAGTCCGACATACACGGACGCTCCGCCGAGCATGCCCTTGAGCATCGAGCGACGAGTAAAACGCAATTTCATCGAACTACTCCACAGAAGGCTGCAGCGCAGTGAGCGTGGCTTCGGCCGCGGGCTTCGGCTGCGGCACGACGACCTTGAAGAATTCGGGACTGGAAGCGATCTGCTTCACGAGCGCCGGGAAGCGATAACCGTTCTCGATGAATTTCTGCGTCTGCGCCTTCAGATAAGCGCGATCGCGTCCGACCGTCTTCTGACCGACGCCGTAGGCATAGACGTTGCGAACCAAGCACGCAGGCACGCGTGGATCGTTGCGCAGGAATTCGCCGAGACCTTGCGCACCGACGAACTTGCCTTCCTTGAGCTCGGCGCTGACGTCGATGTACATGCCGTTTTCCATCGTGCGCAGTTGTCCGAGTCCGTCGAAGTGCTCGAGCGCCAGACCGATCGGATCGGTCTTGCGATGACAGCCGGAACACCCTTCGTTCTCCATGTGATCGATCAGCCGCTCGCGCACTGTGCCTTTCGTGCTGTCTTGCACTTGAGAGAAATCGACATTGGCCGGCGGCTGCGGCGTGGCCTGGCACATGAAGATCTCGAGCACCTTGATGCCGCGGCGAGTCGGCGACGAAGTGCCCGGATGCGAATGCAGCGACAAGAAGCCGATGTCGGTCAGAATGCCCGAGCGCTCCGATTCCGGCGGGAACGTGAATTTCGCCCATGCTGCCTTCGACGCGTACGGCACGTTGTAGACCGAAGCCAGCGGGCGATTGATGAACGTCTCATTCGACGTGAACAAGTCGCGGTAATCGCCCTGCCTGTGCACGAGCAGATCGATGGTGCGCATCAACATCTGCTCGCGAGCGCTCTCCGCGACGAGCTGGTTGAACTTCGGATAGATGGTCGGATCCTTGACCATGTTGCCGAAACCGTCGAGCTGCAGCATGTCGGCGAAGAAAGCGCGTGCGCCTTGCTCGAACTTCGGCGAATTCATCATGCGCTCGATCTGTTTTTCGAGCTCGGCCTGAGAATGAATCGCACCGCTGCGTGCGGCCGCAAGCAACTCCGCATCGGGCGTCGAATCCCACAACAGGAACGACAGGCGCGCCGCCTTCGTGTAGCCGTCGAGGCGCTTGTTCTTCGGATTGGCCGGATCGGGCTCGGCGTACTCGATGCGGAACAGGAAATCCGGCGCGACGAGGAAGCTCGTCAATGCGAGCTTGAGTCCCGCATAGAAATCTCGCGATTGATTGGCGCCGAGCGCGGCGCTCTTCAGGCGGCTGGCGATCTCCGATTCGGTCAGCGGACGGCGAAACAGCAGCTCTCCGTATTTTTCGACGAAGCTGCGAGCACAAGCATCGTCCGCTTTCGATGTATCGGCGGGCGTGCAGCCGACGATGGCGTCGCGCTGCTTGCTGGCGAGCACCTGATCCGCAATCGAGCTCGCGAGCGAGAAGTACTGTTCGAAGCCGGACGAGGTCAGCGACAGCATGGCGCTGCCGAGCGCAAGCAAACCGTCTTCGCGGCGCTCGGGCTCGAAGCGGGCTTCGATCTTGATCTCGGGGCCGAACACATCCTCGATGGTGTGTCGGTACTGGCTCTCGGTGATGCGGCGCAGCGCGATCTTCGTCGGTTCGCTCGCAGCGGCTTCCGCGACGAGGCCGGCGCCCACGACCCCCAGCACCCCAACGATCGCGCAAAGCGAAGCGGTCTTCTTGAACAAGGCTCGTCCCCCTAATAGCGGTACGCGCGCATACGCACGCCCCGCGAATTCGGACCGTATTACATTACTGGAGCGACCGTCAATTAAGGTTCGGCACAGGAAAACGGCCTTAACGTAACTTAGGAAAGGCGGTTTGGTGCGGTGCAAAAAGGGCTTGGGGCTTGGGGCTTGAGGCAAAGACGCACGAAACGGGCAGAAGCTGCAGTCAACAGTGCCACGGGAGGTACATCGAACGATTTCCTCTGTCCATGCGAAAGCAAGGCAGAAGAGCGACGAACTGCGATGTCAGGTTGCTCTTTTTCGCCCCGCGCCCCAAGCCCCAAGCCCCAAGCCCACGCCCTCAATCGTCTTCTTCCCTGAACTTATCGTGGCAACTCTTGCACGTTCTGCCGAGCGCTTGCCATTGCGTGCGGATCGCCTTGATGTCGTTGCCGGCAGCAACTTGTACGAGCTTCGCGGCGTGCTCGGTCATCGCAGCTTGCCCGGCTTTGAATTCCGCGGGCTGTTGCCAGATCTCCGGCTTGGCCGCCGTTTCGATTTCCGACTCAGGTCCCGTTCCCGGCGGAAACCAAAGATGCTGTTGCTTCGCCAAATCGTCGATCTGCTGCGCGTATTGGCGAATGAGCGCCACCGCCGGCTGCGATTTTCTCAGCTCGTCCGTGATGCCTTTGAACGCCGCACCGATCTCGCGCAGCGCCGCTTGCCGGCCGGCAATCACCGGCTCCGGATCGAAATCATCTTCTTGCGCGAACGCGAGACCGGCGAATACGGAAACGACGGAGAAACCTAGAACAATCTTTGATCGCATGAACAACCTTGATGAGAATCGGATCGGATAGTTCGTCGCACTCCCTGCATCGCACTGTTCCGCAAAGGCGCGCGGATGCGTGCCCAACTACAGCCTAGAGCCTAGAGTCTACAGCCTGATTTCAGCCTTTCTTGGTCCACGACACGCAATATCCCTTCGCGCTCACAGGGCTCGTCAGCACTTCGCACGGGCCGCAACTGTCCCCGGGTTTGGCGGGTTTGAAATACGTGCACGTGTTGCACACCTGCTGCGGATTCTTGCCCTCGTCCGTGTATTCGAGCGATTCACGCATACCGAGCACGCTATCGCTCAACTCGTCCGTATCGACGCATGCGCTCGCGCGTGCCTTCGCGACGAAGACGACCGACGAAAGCTGCAGGCCCGAAGCAAGGAATTTGCGGCGATCGAAACGCGACATGAGCGAAAACCCGAATGCCAAACACGTGCGCAGTGGGCATAGATACTTGTTAGTGGTGGGATAGTCAACTTCGCGCGGCCACCGGCTGCGCGACGTTAGGCTGTAGGCTGCAGGCTGTAGACAGTGGGTAGAGCGCGCGATGCGCGCAAAGACCGCCTCTCCCGCACGGGGAGAGGTGGATATCGGCGCGGCCTCGCGCGATCTCTCACCGGGCGCATTCGCTCTCGCCGCCCTCAAGTGCATCGACGCACGAATGCCCGCGGCTGCAAGATGCGCGCGAGAACTCTTTCACGCATAAAAGTGTTTAGCACGGTCGCTCCTGGATGGCCCTACCCGAGCGCGCATTTGCGCGCGCTGCTGTAGCCTGTAGCCTGTGGCCTGTCGCTTGTAGCCTTTATAGAGGACTTTTTCATGGCCTCGGACCACCTTCTCACCGACATCCGCGACGGCGTTGCGATTCTTACGTTCAACCGCCCCGAGCGTCTGAACGCACTCTCGCCCGACATGATCCGATTAGGGCTCGAAGCGCTCGAGCGCTATGCAACCGATCCGGAGGTCGGCTGTATCGTCGTAACCGGTGCGGAGCGAGGTTTTTGTGCCGGCGGCGATGTGGCGGCGATGAATGCGGCCAGGCCCGGCGAGCAGACGTTCGAGCAGAAGCTCGATCGTCAGCGCAACTCGCATCGCCTTTCTGGACTGCTGTATTCGATTCCGAAAGTGACGATTGCGGCGATCAACGGTGCTGCGGCCGGTGCCGGAATGGCGATCGCGCTTGCGTGCGACCTGCGCATCGCATCGGATCAGGCGAAACTCACGACGGCCTTCGCGAAAGTCGGATTCAGCGGCGACTTCGGCATCACGTGGCCGCTCACGCGCATGCTCGGCGAAGCGAAAGCCAAAGAGCTTCTGTTCCTATCGGAAATCTTGACGGCTCAGCAGGCTCTCGAGTTGGGGCTCGTCAATCGCGTCGTGCCGCATGCGGAGTTGATGAGTGCGGTCATGGAGCTCGCGACTCGCATCGCCCGCGGACCGCGCGTCGCCTATCGTTACATGAAAGAGAACGTGCGGCTCGCCTCGATGCAGGATTATCAATCCATGCTCGACCGCGAGGCGATCACGCAGCTTCGCACCGGCGAGACGGAAGATCATCGCGAAGGTGCCCGCGCCTTCGTCGAGAAGCGCGCACCGCGGTTTCAAGGCAAATGAGCTTGCGAATTCGTCAGATCGTCTTCGCCGCGCACGATCTCGCTCGTGCCGTGAGCGGTTTCGTGAACGGGCTGGGCCTGCGCGTGTGTTACCGCGACGCAGGAGTTGCTCAGTTCGGCTTGGAGAATGCGTTGCTGCCGCTCGGCGATCAGTTCGTCGAGATCGTCAGTCCTACGCAACCCGATACGGCAGCCGGCCGTCATCTCGCACGCCACGGCGAGTCGGCGTACATGCTGATTCTGCAGACCGACGATATCGCTCGCGAGCGCGCCCGCCTCGCGCAGCTCGGCGTGCGCACCGTGTGGCAATCGGATCTGCCCGAGATCAGCGCGACGCAGATTCATCCGAAGGACATCGGCGCCGCCATCGTGTCGCTCGACGAGCCTCGACCGCCGAGCTCGTGGCATTGGGCCGGCCCTGACTGGCGGCGCTTCGCTCCCAAAGAGGGAGCGCTTCGCATCGTGGAGGCAACGATCGCCGCTCGCGATCCGGAGGCGATGGCTCGGCGTTGGGCGACGGTGCTCGGGCTCGATGAACCGCAAGAGCTCGCCGACGGCTGGCGTCTCGACTTGAATGACGGTGCGCTGCGCTTCGTACGCACGGATGACGGCGAGCGGATCGTCCGCTATTCGCTCATCGGACCGCGGGAACCTCGAACGCTGACGATCTGCGGGACCGAGTTTGCGATCGCACGCGAGCCGAATCAGCTGATTGGTTGACAGCCTTCGGCTGCGTGGCTAGCGTCCGCGGCATGACCAAGAAGCCTGCCGTCACTCTCACCCGCAAAGAACTGTATCGGCGCGTCTGGTCGAAACCGATGAGCGCCGTCGCCAAGGAAGTGGGTTTGAGCGGTAACGCGCTTGCCAAGATCTGCAACCGTCTACTCGTGCCGTATCCGCCGCGGGGCTATTGGATGCGCTCGAATGCGGGTAAGAAGGTCGAGCGCCCGCCGCTGCCCGCAGCGCCCGAGATCAAAGCGACACACATCATCACGCCTGGCGCGCGTGCTGCCTCCCGCCGCACCCGCACGCGCCTGGATCCGGAAGCACGGCGCGAGCAGCTCATGCAAGTCGCCGAGCGCTTGATCCTGGAAAACGGCCTGCATGCGGCCACGATGAAACGCATCGCGGCGATTGCGGGCATCTCCGAAACGCAGGCTTACAACTATTTCGCCTCGCGCGAGCAATTGTTCGTGGAGCTTGCACGCCGGGAGTTCGCGCGCATCCGCGACGCTCGACAGAAAGATGCCCGCCGTTCGCGCGATCACTACGAGCGCATCACACGCACGACGCGCACCTATCTGCACCACATCGGCCAGCGCGGCGCACTGCTGCAAACGCTACTCGGCAGTCCGGAGGTGCGGGCGATCCTGCGCGAGCAACGCCGCAAGGAGCAACGCAACAATTTCCACGCTCATGCGAACGAGCTCGTGGAACTGTACGGGATACCCAAACCGCTGGCGCTCGGCACGACCGTCGTACTGACGACAGTGTGTTTGCGAGCCGGCAAGATCATCGCCGACGGACGCATTCCGGTCGAGACGGCCGAGCGCCTCTGCCTGGCAATGGTGTTACAAGGATCGCGCGACTTGGTCAGTCGGGCGGGATGACGACTTTGTCGGGCGCTCGCAGCGCCTTCAGGCTGCTCACGATCAACCCGTGACAAATCTGGCGTGCGGTCGTTTGGTCGATCTCGCCATGAAACACCAGGCGACCGGCCTCATCCGGAATCGCGCTCATCATCTCGATCGCAGCCGAGATCTCTTGCTCGCTCAACGGTAACTCCTTCGCCGCCAGCGCCTTCAATCGGCCGACGATGACGTCGCGCGTTTCGAGCACGTGCGAATCGAAATGACCGGCCATGTACATGTCGGTCATCAAGATGTTCAGCAACGGACCGTTGCGGGCGACGTGCTCGAAATACAGCATCCCGCACAACACGGCCGCTTGTTCCAAGTCGTCGACTCGGGACGCCGTATCGAGCCCGCCGAGCGATAGGGAGCGCAGCTCGCGGTCCAGCAACGCGTTGAACAGCTCGTATTGGGTCGGAAAGTAAGTGTAGATGAGCGCTTTGCTCGCTCCGGCATTGCGGGCGAGCTGCTCGAGCGGCAGCGGCAGATAACCTTGCTCGACAATCATGCGCGCGGCCGCATCGAGAATCTGGGCGCGACGCACCTCCGGTGCGAGGCGTTTGGGCTTGTTGGCCGGCTCGGCGAGGCTCCCTGAAGTATTTCTTGTACGCGATCCCATGCGAGGCTTATAGCCGTCGGCCTGATCGACTTCAACTGCACGCTCGCTCGCCTCCGAATCCGCAGGCCGGCACGCTCGCCGTTCAACCGACACGAACCGGGACGAAGATTTGCGCGCCCGAGCGTTCTACGAGCAATGCAATGCTGTCGTTCTGCTTGAGCTTGCGAGCCTTCTCCCGAAGCTGCTCGACCGACTCGATGCGCTCGCCGGCCACGCCGATGATGATGTCGCCCTGCTGCAGACCTGCGCGGGCAGCCGGCCCGGTTGCCTGTTGAATCAGGAGCTTGCCTTCCGTTGCCGCGAGCTTCTGTTCCTGAGGCGTCAGCTCGCGCAAGGTCAGACCGAGCTTGGTTTGCTCGTCGCTCTTGGCGCTTTCGCCGCGCTGGGCAACTCGCTCGGCGCCCGTCGACATTTCGCCGATTTTGACAGCGAGCTGCTGGCGCTTGCCGTTACGCCAGATCTCCAACTTCGTGTTCGTACCAGGCTGCATCTGCGCAATGGCGCGAGAGACGTCGACAGAACGATCCACCGCCTGTCCGCCTACACCCAGGATGATGTCGCCGCTCTTCAATCCCGCTTCGTCGGCCGGACTCTTCGGCTCGACCGTGCTCACGAGCGCACCTTGCGGCTTGTCCAGCCCGAACGACTCGGCGAGCGGTGCCGTCACATCCTGCACGGCAACCCCGATGCGACCTCGCACGACGCGGCCGGTCTTGATGAGTTGGTCGCGCACGTTCGTTGCAACATCGATCGGAATGGCGAACGACAATCCCATGTATCCGCCCGTACGGCTGAAAATCATCGAATTCACGCCGACGACCTCGCCGCGCATGTTGAACAGCGGTCCTCCGGAATTGCCTGGGTTCACCGCGACATCGGTCTGAATGAAAGGCACGGGCGAACTCGTGATACCGACGGCGCGCGAGGTTGCGCTCACGATGCCGGCGGTCGCGGAATTCTCGAGCCCGAACGGCGAGCCGATCGCGATCACCCATTCGCCGGGCCGTAGCTGATTCGGGTCGCCGATCTTCACCGTCGGCAACCCCTCGGCTTCGATCTTGATCAGCGCAATGTCGGTAAACGTGTCCGCACCGACGACCTTGGCGGAGAATTCGCGGCGGTCGGTCAGCCGCACCGTCACCTCATCGGCCATCGCAACCACGTGCGCATTCGTGATGATGTAGCCGTCGGGGCTGACGATGAATCCGGAGCCCGAACCTCGTTCAGGCTGCGACCCAGGTCCATTCGGTGCAGGAATCCCGAAGCGGCGGAAAAACTCGAACAATGGATCGTCCTCGCTCAACCCGTCCGACCTCGGCTGCTGCAGGACATCGACATTGACGACTGCAGGACCGTAACGCTCCACGAGCGGCGCAAAGTCCGGCAGCTGTGCCATCGACGATTCGATAGGCACCTGCGGTGTCGGATTCGCCCGATCGGCGAGTCGATCCTGCGCATGCGGATTGCGCGAGCACGCCGCAGCAAGGAATGCCATGAATACATAAGAAACAAGCAGGCGTGTGCGCCCAGGCTGACGGTCGCTCGGCATATGTACGCTCCGGAGGCTCGATTCCCGACTCAAAGGCCGAACGGGCGCGCGGCGGAGGGGGTTCCGGAAAAAGGGGCACTGGGCTCTGAGCACTGGGCTCTGGCCAGAAAAGCGAAAACGCGCGGCAACCCCAGCAGCAACCAGCACGCTCGCTTCTGTTCATGTGCATGGCACGACTGCAGGAAAAACGACGAGCGTCCCGACAAGAGAAAAGGCAACGTCTAGCGCGCATTGCGCGCGATCTTCTCCGTCCAGCGCCCAGTGCCTTATCGGGCTAGCGCTTGCGCTCGTGCTGCCAAAGCACTTCCTCTCCCCGCTCATGCCGCACGAGTACGCGTGCAATCACGAAGAGCAAGTCCGACAGACGATTCAAATACTGCGGCACTTCGAGCGCGCCCGGCTCGGTTTCGTAGAGCTTCCACACCAGCCGTTCGGCGCGGCGCACGACGGTTCTTGCCAAGTGACAAGCGGCAGTCGCAGGACCGCCGCCGGGAAGGATGAATTCCTTGAGCGGCGGCAAACGTTCGTTGAGCGCATCGAGCTCATGCTCGAGCCGATCGATGTGCGCTTGCTGCATCGCTCGGTAACCGGGCACGGCGAGCTCCCCGCCCAAATCGAACAGCTCGTGCTGGACTCGAGTCAGCGTGGTCTTGATGTCGTCCGGAATTCCTGGCACCGCGAGTACGACACCGATGGCGCTGTTCGCCTCGTCGACCGTGCCGTACGCATCGATGCGCGGCGCACTCTTCGAGACTCGCGCGCCGTCGCCGAGACCGGTTGTGCCGTCATCGCCGGTACGCGTATAGATCTTGCTCAGTCTGTTGCCCATGATTCGGCTCGCTTGGCAGCTACCGGCGAGTATATCGTGGCGCTGCGCGCGCTATCATTCGCATCAAAGTCCTCGAGGAACGCTCAATTGGCCACCCGCAAGTCGCAGAAAAAAATCTCAGCCGTGCCGACCGCGGAGCTGTGGCAAACGCCCGACGAGCGCGCGCGCGACCGCGAAAAAAAGCGTTATGCGGTGATTCTCACGGCAGCGCGCTGCTTCCGGGAGCGCGGCTATCACAACACATCGATCGACGATGTCGCCCGCATCCTCAACGTGACCAAGCCGACGATCTATCACTACGTCCAGAACAAGGAGCAGTTGCTGTTCGAGTGCTTCCGTACCGGCTTGAATCAAATCATGGAAGGATTCGAGGAAATCAAAGCCTCGAAGGCGAACGCGCTCGATCGGCTGACGATGGTCATGACGCGCTATGCGGAAGCCATCGCCTCGGATTTCGGCTGGTGCATGGTGCAAGCGGAGAACCAGGATCTGAGCGATGCGATGAGCAAGAAGGTGCGCGCGCTCAAGTCCGAGATCGATCAAGGTATTCGCCGGCTGATCAAGGAAGGCGTGCTCGACGGCTCGATTCGCAAATGCGATGCCAAGATCACGGCCTTCGCGCTCGCTGGCGCTATGAACTGGATCGCGTATTGGTATCGCCCGGGCGGCTCGCTCACACCTTCGCAAATTGCCGAACGTTTCCTCGAGCTCTTCAGGCTCGGGCTGCAACAACGCTGATCGAACATTGCTGCAGCCCTGCCCTCGCGGCTAACCGATTGCAGCAAACAACTCGGGATCTGCATCCGCGATTGCGTTGCCGCCTTGGCTGACGATGTCGGCCAACGCGCGGCCCTGCGGCAAGACGTGATCGAAATAAAAGCGAGCGATCTGCATCTTCGCGCGATAGAACGCCGGATCGCTTGTCACATTTGCCGCGGCGATCGCGTGTGCTTTCGCCATGAGCCACCCGCCGATCGCGTAGCCGCACAGCATCAAGTACGGCACGTGCACGCCGAGCGCAGCGGCAGGCGTTTCGCCATAGGTGCGCAAGAGGGCGCTCGTCGCCTCATCGAGCGCGCCGATGGCGCGCAATGCGGCGCTGCGCGATGCCGCGACCACCGGATCGCCAATCTCGAGCGCCTCCAACTCCTTACGCATGTCGTCGAGCAGCGCACGCATTGCCGCACCCGAGTCGCGCCCGAGCTTGCGATTCAACAAATCGTTGGCCTGAATGGCGGTCGTACCTTCGTAGATCGTCGTGATTCGGGCGTCGCGCAAGTGCTGCGCCGCGCCCGTCTCTTCGATGAATCCCATGCCGCCGTGCACTTGAACGCCGAGCGATGCCATCGCCACGCCGATTTCCGTCGAGAAACCCTTGACGATCGGAATCAAGAGCTCGCCGCGCGCGAGCGCTGCCTTGCGCGACTGTTCGTCGGGATGGTGTCGCGCGAGATCGAGTTGCATCGACGTATAAAGCGAAATAGCGCGTGCCGCGTCTGCATTGGCCTTCATCGTGAGCAGCATGCGCTTGACATCAGGGTGATACGTGATCGGCAGCGGCTTGCCGTCGCTGCTCGCCGCTCCGGCCGGACGCCCTTGAATGCGCTCGCGCGCCCAGCTCAACGCTTGTTGATAGGCGCGCTCGGCCATGGCGTAACCTTCGAGGCCCACCGCAAGCCGCGCCGCATTCATCATGATGAACATGTACTCGAGGCCGCGGTTCTCCTCGCCGACGAGATAGCCGATGGCGCCGCCGTTATCTCCGTAAGCGAGCACGCACGTCGGGCTCGCGTGAATGCCGAGCTTGTGCTCGATCGACACGCAACGAACGTCGTTGCGTTCGCCGAGACTGCCATCGTCGTTCACCAACACTTTCGGCACGATGAACATCGAAATGCCCTTCACGCCGGAAGGTGCGCCTTCGACGCGCGCCAACACCATGTGAATGATGTTCGGTGTGTAGTCGTGATCGCCGTAGGTGATGAAAATCTTCTGGCCGTAGAGCCGGTAATGATCGCCCTCGCGCACTGCACGCGTGCGGATCGCGCCCAGATCGGAGCCGGCTTGCGGTTCGGTGAGATTCATCGTGCCGGTCCATTCGCCGGTGACGAGTTTCGGCAGGTACTTGGCCTTTTGCTCCGGAGTTCCGCAGCGCTCGATCGCTTCGATCGTTCCCTGCGTGAGCATCGGACACAGCTTGAAAGACAGATTCGCCGACGCCCACAGCTCTTCGACCGCCGTGCCGAGCACGGAAGGCGCGCCTGTCCCGCCGTGCTCCTGCGGTGCCCGCAATTGGCACCATCCGTCCGCAGCAAATCGTGCGTAGGCTTCCTTGAATTCGGGCGGCATACGCACGCCGTCGGGCGTCCATTGCGCACCCGTGACGTCGCCCTTGCGATTGATCGGTGCCAGCACTTCCTCCGCGAACTTGCCGGCCTGCTCGAGCACCGAATCCGCCAAGTCCTGCGAGTAATCGGCGAAGTGAGGAATGCTCGCCAGCGTGTGATCGCCGATCAGCTCGTGGAGCACGAAACGAAGCTCTCGAAGGGGTGCGCGATACATCGGATGACTCTCGATACAAGTGAGTGATGAGTTAAACGTTGCGTCGATATTGGCCGCCGACTTCGTACAAGGCGTGCGTGATCTGTCCGAGCGAGCACACCTTTACGGCGTTCATCAGCTCGCCAAAGACGTTGCCGCCGGACGTCGCACAGCGCTTGAGCCGCGCCAATGCCTCGGGTGCTTCGGCCGCATGCCGCGCCTGGAAGGCGCGAACGGCTGCCACCTGAAAATCCTTCTCGGCCTGCGTCGAACGAAAGAGCGGGATGCTCTTGTGCGTCTCGGCCGGATCGTGCTCGGACAGGAATGTGTTCACGCCGATCAGCGGCAGCGTTCCATCGTGCTTGAGCTTCTCGTAGTACATGCTCTCTTCCTGGATCTTGCTGCGCTGATACATCGTCTCCATCGCGCCGAGCACGCCGCCGCGCTCGGATAGCGACTCGAACTCCTTGTAGACGGCTTCTTCGACGAGATCCGTTAAGTACTCGAGGAAGAACGATCCCTGCCACGGGTTCTCGTTCTTGTTGAGCCCGAGCTCGCGATTGATGATGAGCTGAATGGCCACCGCGCGGCGCACGCTCTCTTCGGTCGGCGTCGTCAACGCCTCGTCGTACGCGTTCGTGTGCAGCGAGTTGCAGTTGTCGAACAGCGCGTACATCGCCTGCAGGGTCGTGCGGATGTCGTTGAATTGAATCTCTTGCGCGTGCAGCGACCGACCGGAAGTCTGAATGTGATACTTCAGCATCTGGCTGCGGGCATTCGCGCCGTAACGATCGCGCATCGCGCGCGCCCAGATGCGCCGCGCCACACGGCCGATGACGGCGTACTCGGCATCCATGCCGTTCGAGAAGAAGAACGACAGATTCGGCGCGAAGTCGTCGATCTTCATGCCGCGCGCGAGGTAGTACTCGACGATCGTGAAACCGTTGGCCAGCGTGAACGCGAGCTGCGTGATCGGATTCGCGCCGGCTTCGGCGATGTGATAGCCCGAGATCGAAACCGAATAGAAGTTGCGGACTTTGCGATCGATGAAGTACTGCTGCACATCGCCCATCATCCGCAGCGCGAACTCGGTCGAGAAAATGCAGGTGTTTTGCGCCTGATCCTCTTTGAGGATGTCGGCCTGCACGGTGCCGCGCACTTGCGAGAGCGCCTCGGCCGCGATTCGCGCGTGCTCTTCCGCCGTCAATACGCCCGGCGCGATGAGCTGATCGCTCGTCAGACCCAAGAGCGCAAGCCCGCTGCCGTCGTGACCGTCCGGCAAAGAACCTTCGTAACGGGGTACTTCGACGCCGCGTGCGCGGATGGCATCGTGCAACTCGGCGATGCGCCGCTCGGCATCGGCCCAGCGTCCTTGCTCGCGCAGGAACCGTTCGACGCGCTGATCGATCGCGGTGTTCATGAACATCGCAAGGATGATCGGCGCGGGGCCGTTGATCGTCATCGATACCGACGTGTTCGGCGCACACAGATCGAAGCCCGAATACAGCTTCTTCATGTCGTCGAGCGTGGCGATCGACACGCCCGAGTTGCCGATGCGTCCGTAGATGTCGGGACGCACATCGGGATCTTCGCCGTAGAGTGTCGCCGAATCGAAGGCTGTGGACAGCCGCGTCGCCGCTTGACCGCGTGCGAGGTAGTGGAAGCGTCGGTTCGTCCGTTCCGGACCGCCCTCGCCAGCGAACATCCGGATCGGATCTTCCTGCGCGCGCCGATACGGATACACCCCCGCCGTGTAGGGGTAGCTGCCCGGTAGATTCTCGTTGAGGATGAAGCGCAGCGTTTCGCCCCAATCGCGATAACGCGGCACGGCGATTTTCGGCAGTGAATTGCCGCTGAGCGACACGGTGTAGTTGTCGCCTTCGACGATGCGATCGCGCACTTTGTACGAATACTTCTCGTCGCTGACGCTACGCACACGCTCCGGCCAGCGCTTGAGCTCGGCGATGTTCGCAGCACCGATTTCGTCGAGCGCATGGTTGTAGGCGGCGCGCAGTTCCCGGCGAGTCGCATCAGCCGATGAATCGTTGAGCGCTTCGTCCGGATAACGATCGAGCGGTGCCGGCAACGCCGCATCGTGCAACGCCTTCAGCGATTCGTAGAGACCGAAGGCACGGCTTGCAGCCTCGACCGCCGCTTCGATGTTGCCGCGAACGCGGCGGCCTTCGGCCGCAATCTCCGCGAGATATCGCGAGCGATTTGCGGGAATCAGCGGGTCGCGCGAGACGAACTCGATCGGACCAGGATCCTCGACGTGCCACTTGGACGCTTCAGTCTTTGCGTCCAGGCGCTTGCACAGCTCGGCGAACAAGCGGTTAACGCCCGGATCGTTGAATCGGCTCGCGATCGTCGGGAACACCGGCACTTGATCGTCCGGAAGGTGAGCTCGTTCGCGATGATTGCGCCGCCACTGCTTGCGGACGTCGCGCAATGCATCCTCCGCGCCGCGCTTTTCGAACTTGTTGAGCACGATCACGTCGGCGTAATCGAGCATGTCGATCTTCTCGAGCTGGCTCGCCGCGCCGTACTCGCTCGTCATCACATACACTGACAAATCGACGAGATCCGCGATTTCGGTGTCCGACTGTCCGATGCCGGCCGTCTCGACGACGATCAAGTCGAAGCCGGCGAGCTTCATCAAACCGATGACATCGCTCAGCACTGCGCTGGTCGCGAGATGCTGCCGGCGCGTCGCGAGCGAACGCATGAACACGTTGTCGGCCGCAACGAGCGAGTTCATCCGAATGCGGTCACCGAGCAATGCGCCCCCCGAGCGGCGACGCGTCGGGTCCATGGCAATGACCGCGATGTTGCGATCGGGGAAATGACGCAGAAAGCGCTGCAGCAGTTCGTCGTTGAGGCTCGACTTGCCGGCACCGCCCGTCCCGGTGAGCCCGATCACCGGCGGACGATGCTTGGTATTCGCGATGGCCTTGCGAATCGGATCCGCCGAACTCTCACCCGCGCTCGCTTCCAGCACGGAGATCGCGCGAGCAAGCTGACTGTGATCCCGTAAGTTCAGCGGCGAGAAATTGAACGGCGGCTTCTGCGCCGCACGCACGCGACGGAAGACGTCTTCGATCATGCCGTCGAGCCCGAGACGACGGCCGTCTTCCGGCGTGTACACCTTCTCCACGCCATGCGCTTCGAGCGCTTCGACTTCGTGCGGTGCGATCGTTCCGCCTCCGCCGACGACCACGCGAATGTGGCTCGCCCCCTTCTCGCGCAGCATGTCCACCATGTAGGTGAAGTACTCGTTGTGTCCGCCCTGATAGGAGGACACCGCGATGCCGTCCGCATCTTCTTGAATCGCGGCACGAACGATGTCGGCGACGCTGCGGTTGTGACCCAGATGCACGACCTCCGCGCCGTGCGCCTGCAGCAAGCGGCGGATCATGTTGATCGCGGCATCGTGCCCGTCGAACAACGACGCAGCACTGACGAAACGCAACGGACGCGCTGCCTCCGTCACCGCCTGCGCGCTCTCGTGGAGCCGCGCTGCATTGACTCCGCTCGTCATTGCCTGCTCCGAGAAGTTATCCGGGAAACGCCGCACCGCGGCGAAGGGGTCCCTCGCGGGAATCTTACCCGCGTGTCGACTATATACCGGTGAGTATAGAAAAGGGAGGTGGGGCTCGGGGCGTGGGACTTGGGGGCGTTGAAGGCGCGGTAGCAGTCAGCACGCAGCACAATGTGGATGCAACGCGTCCCTCTCGCTTGCGGCAGAGATACCAGAACGAGGCGTGCGCCGGGCCCGACGCCCCGAGCCCCAAGCCCGGCTGTCGCCTGTTGCCTGTCGCCTCAGGCTAACCGCCGCGCCGCTGCCACCGCTCGATCGCCCGATGGATGAACTCCACGCCGTCGGTCAGCGCCGCAGGACCGGGCTGAAGAATGATCGACGATTTCACTTCGTGGAGCTCGCCGTGGGCGACGGCGGGAATGGCGTGCCAGCCCGGGCGGGCGGCAACGCGTTCGGGACGAAACTTCTTACCGCACCACGATCCGAAAATGATGTCGGGCGCGCGGGCGATCACTTCCGCCGGATCGGCAAGAATGCGGCCCTTCGCAAGCGACTCGCGCGCTCGTTCGGGAAAGCACTCCTCGCCGCCCGCGATCTCGACGAGCTCGGACACCCATCGGCTACCGACGATCAACGGATCGTCCCACTCCTCGAAGTACACCTTCGGCCGTCGCGCGAATTGCGACGCGCGCGCACGAATGCGTTCCAAACCGGCTTCGAGCTTCGCAGCGAGAGCTTCGGCCTTCGCTTGGCAACCGACGATGCCGCCGAGCGTGCGGATCATGCGCAGGATGCCGGCGACATCGCGATGATTGAACACATGAACATCGATCCCGCGGCGCACGAGATCTGCAGCGATGTCCGCCTGCAGATCGGAGAACCCGAGCACCAAGTCCGGCTCGAGCTCGACGATGCGGTCGAGCTTGGCACTGGTGAACGCCGACACTTTCGGCTTTTCCTTGCGTGCGCGCGCAGGACGCACGGTGAATCCCGAGATGCCGACGATGCGCCAGTCTTCTTCGAGCAAATACAGCGTCTCGGTCGTCTCCTCGGTGAGGCAAACGATACGCGAGGGATAGGCAGAGCTGCGGCTTGCGCTCGAAGTCATGGCAAAGCTCGAAGACATCGGATGCGCAATCAACGCATCTCAGGCGCGAGACGTTCGCATCGTGCGCGACGCGCCGGATTGTAACCCACGTGCGGTACGCGTTTCGGCTTCGCCGCGTACATTGCGTACGGCACAACATTTGCGGCACGGCAGCTTCCGCAGCGCCTCGCCTTGCCCGATACTGCACGAAAAAGAAAACGGGTCGATCAATCCGTGGAGCGACGCTCATGACGAAATTCATCGGTGCCATCGATCAGGGGACGACGAGCACGCGGTTCATCGTGTTCGATCGGGACGGCAACATCGTGGCCAGCGCGCAGCGCGAGCACAAGCAGATCTATCCGCACCCCGGCTGGGTCGAGCACGCACCCGACGAAATCATTGCCAACACGAACGCCGTCATCGACGAAGCGCTTGCCGCCGGAAAGCTCGATGCACGGAACATCGAGGCCGTCGGCATCACGAATCAACGCGAGACGACCGTACTGTGGGAACGCCGCACAGGCAGGCCGCTGTACAACGCGCTCGTATGGCAGGACACCCGCGTCGATCCGCTCGTCGCACGGCTCAGCGCCGACGGCGGCAAGGATCGTTTCCGCGACACGACCGGCTTGCCGTTGGCGAGCTATTTCAGCGGACTGAAGCTGCGTTGGCTGCTCGACAATGTCGCCGGCGCCCGTCGCGCCGCGGAATCCGGCGAGCTGTGCTTCGGGACGATCGATGCATGGCTCGTTTGGCAGTTGCTCGGCAAGCACTTAACGGACGTGACCAACGCCAGTCGCACGCAGCTCATGAATCTCGCAACGCTGCAATGGGACGACGAGCTGCTGCGAGCATTCGAAATTCCCGTCGAAGTGCTGCCGACAATCGTGCCGTCGAGCCGGGTGTACGGCGAGATCGTCGACGGACCGCTGCGCGGCGTGCCGCTCGCCGGCATTCTCGGCGATCAACAAGCAGCGCTCGTCGGTCAGACGTGTTTCACGCCGGGCGAAGCGAAAAACACATATGGCACAGGATGTTTCTTATTGATGAATACCGGCCAGCAGCCGATCGCATCGCGCGCCGGGCTCGTAACGACGGTCGCCTATCAAGTCGAAAACCAGCCTGCTCATTACGCGCTCGAAGGTTCGATCGCCATCGCAGGCGCGCTCGTGCAATGGCTGCGCGACAACTTGGGTCTCATCGCTACGAGCGCAGACATCGAATCGCTCGCGCGCAGCGTACCCGACAACGGCGACGTGTATCTCGTGCCCGCGTTCTCTGGCTTGTACGCGCCGCATTGGAAAGAAGATGCGCGCGGCGTGATCACGGGCCTCACACGTTACGCCAACAAAGCTCATCTTGCGCGCGCAACGCTCGAAGCCACTGCCTATCAGACGCGCGACGTCGTCGCTGCAATGGAAAAGGATAGCGGCATCGAGCTCAAAGAGCTGCGCGTCGACGGCGGCATGATCGTCAACGAGCTGCTGATGCAATTCCAAGCCGACATCCTCGACCGCCCCGTCGTGCGTCCGCGCATTCTCGAAACCACGGCGCTCGGTGCCGCGTATGCCGCCGGCATCGCGACAGGCTATTGGCGCGGCGTCGAGGAGTTGCAACGCAATTGGGGAGTTGCCCAGCGGTGGCAGCCGCAAATGCCGACACCCGAGCGCGAACGGCTCTATGCCTCGTGGCACAAGGCGGTGGAGAGGTCGTTTGGGTGGAAGGCGTGAACGCGCGCAGCGCGTTCACTAGAGCCGACAGCCTACAACTTATGGCGTCCCCTCACCACGACGCTATCGCTCTCGTTGCCTCTCCTTGGGGCCCCAAGGAGAGGCGGACCGGCGCCCGTTTGCGCGCTCTCTATGCTGTCGCCTGTAGCCTTAATTGACTTTGAAAAACCTCAACGTCACCACCGGCGGACGTTGGGTCGTATCGGCATTCAGCGTGCCGACGAAGACAGCTTTATTGAGCCAATCGTACTTGCCGATCGGCGCTTCGAAACGAACGGTCGAGCGCGCGTATTGCTTGGCGCCTTCTTGCGGCGGCGGACTGACGAGCACCTGGTTGTGCACGCGAATGATCACACCGTCGTCGGTACGCAGCCAGTAACGTGCATCGAGCTCGGTAACGCCATCCTCGCGCACGAGCTGCCAATCTTCGCCGCCCGGCATGATCGTACCCTTGAGGGCGGGTCCTTCGAATGTCCCTCCGGAAATCGTGATCACGCGGCGCTGGCCTTGCGGGGTCTTGCCCATGGACAGCGGTGCATCGATGGTGGCGCGCACGGTCAGCACGTGCTCGACCGTCGGAGTTTCGAAAGCGGTGTCGTCTGCGATTCCCATCGTCGGAACAGCCAATAGGCAAGCCAAGCCCACGATCGCCTTCAGTCTACTCGCCCGACTCGAGCGCGGGGCAACATTATGGTCGTTCATCGTTCGGTCCTCGGAAGAGCTGTGGTATCACACGCGCAGCGAACTAAATAGTGCACCTTTTGGCGGCGCGTTTTCATTCCGCATCCGCGACCTCGCAGCCTGCGACGCGGACCTCGACCGCGTCCACGCATCGGGACCTCGACTTGTCGGCTCGAACGGGCCGGCCTAGTCTTATCCGCTGAAGAATGAGTACTCACTGAACATGAGCTGGTCCGCCGCCGAGTCGTTGCATCGAGCGATCAAGGACGAGCGCCGCGAACCGAAATCTGCCGCGCATCTCGCGCGCACGATCGAAGACCGCATGTTTGCCATGTGTGCGCAAGGCGGCGTCGTGCTCGGTTCGCAAAGCATGCTGGCCGCACATTTCGGCGTCGGCCGCGCGGTCGTGCGCGAAGCCATCCGAATTCTCGAAGCGCGCGGATCGATACGCACGAGCCGCGGCCCCCACGGCGGCGTGATCGTCGCGACGCCCGACGAGCGTGCAACCGTTCGCAACGCAGTGCAGTACTTTCAGCTCGTCTGCGTCGACCGGCATCGCATCGCCGAAGCCGATGCGGAGCTGCGAGCAATCCTCTCCGGCGCGCAGGGAGATCGTTTCGCGAGCCATTGCGCCTTCAAGCTGTATGCGCAGATCGTCGCTACGATGCTCGAAGCGGCACCCGACACGGCGGCCGCGGCGCGTTCGCGGACGCGTGCGGAACGGCTGGCATATGAGCTCGCAGAACGCATTCGACGGGAGCATCTCGCCACGGGCGAACGCTTGGGCGCTGAAGACGCACTCTGCGACACGTACGGCGTGAGCCGTCTCGTATTGAGACAGGCGATTCGTATTCTGGAAAGCGTCGGCCTCGTCTCGAGCGAGCGCGGCCGTGGACGCGGCGTCGTCGTGAGCACGCCAGGGCCGTTCGCGCTCATCAATTTGACGCACGTGTATTTTGCGGCACACCGTCTGAACGCAGATGACACCAAGACGTTGCTGCGCCGGCTCAATGTCGTCAACGCGCGGCTGGCCGCGCTGCACGTCGATGCGAGCGGTCGAATCGAAATCGCTCGGTTGCGCGACAAGCTCGCGGCCCGACGACACGCAGATCCGCTCGTGTGGCTCGAGGCGCCGCAACTCATCAGCAAGATCGCCGGCAACGTCTGCATCGACGCGTTCGCCCGATGCCTCGTCGCCTACCTCGCTCGCGCCCATCCTGAGAAAAGCGTCATGTCCGCCGGATTGAGCGCGGAAGTCGCCGAGCTGTTCAGCTCGGTGCTCGCTGCCGTCGCGACCGGCGATCCCAGCGTCGCAGAACGCGCTCAATTCGAGATGCAGGACGCCGTGCGAGCGCTCTTCGCGCGCAAAGACGCCGCCCGCGCCTGAAGCCCCCTGCCCCCATTTGGGTCACTGTTTTCGGGCCCGACCGCCCCCTACGCTCGCGCGCGATCGCATTTGCGAAGCCCGCGCTTCGCCAGCCGCAATCCAAGCAAAGAGGGGTTCCTATGAATTCGCGAGTCACGCGCCGCGCGTCCTTACCGCTGGTTTTCGCATTGGGCACTACGTTTCCGGCGATTGCCGCCGAGACGCCGCAAACAACGCTCGAAGAGATCGTGGTGACGGCCGAACGCCGCGAACAAAGCCTGCAGAGCGTGGCGATCGCCGTCACGGCATTGTCGGGCGAAGACCTCGAGAAGAAGAGCGTGCGCGACTTCACGGATCTGCAATACGCCGCGCCGGCGCTCACGGTGGCCGACAGCTCCCTCACCAAGAACGTCAACATCCGCGGCATCGGGCTCAACGTCGTCTCGCCGATCGTCACGTCCGGCGTGGCGATCTTCCGCGATGGCTTGTTCGCGCCGAGCACGCTGTTCTTGAACGAGCCGTTCTACGACATCGCCGGCGTGGAAGTGTTGCGCGGACCGCAAGGCACCTTCGTCGGCCAGAACTCCACGGGCGGTGCCGTACTCATTCGCACTGCCGACCCCGAGCTCGGCGCGACGGGCGGTCACGTCTCCTTGCAGCTCGGCAATTACGACAACGTTCAGCTACGGGGAGCGACGAACCTGCCGTTGACCGATACATTGGCTGCACGCTTCGCCTTCAACATGGAAGAGCGCGAGAGCTTCTTCGAGAACGTCGGCTCGCCGAGTGTCAACCCGGGCAAGTTGGATCAAAAGAACGCGCGCGTCAGCTTGCTGTGGGCGCCCAGCGATTCGCTCGAGATCGTTTGGAAAAACGACTTCAACACGACGAGCACCGACGGTTTCGCGCAACGGCCCATTCCGGGCACGACCTTTGCTCCGCTTGCCCATCCCGACGAATACACGCTGAACTTCGACCGCCAGGACTCGCGCAACGACGAGCGCAGCGTACGCACCGCGCTGCAAGTCAACTGGGAGATCTTCCCCGGCGGACCGACGCTGCGTTCGGTGAGCGGCTATCAGTACGGCGACCAGAAAATGGTCTGGGACGACGATGCTACCTCCTCGACCGCGCAGTACACGTTCTGGCGAATTCTCGATCGCGTGCTCAGTCAGGAACTCAACCTGATCTCGCCGGACGAAGGCGCGCTCAAGTGGGTCGTCGGCGCCTATTACATGGAACAGGAAGCGAACGTGCATCTCACGCGCTTCGTGCCCACGCAGCGCACGCAGCTCGACTCGTTGACGATGAAAGAGTCGTATTCGCTGTTCGGCCAGGTGTCGTACGAGCTCGCGAACGGGCTGGAGCTGCAAGTCGGCGTGCGCGGCAGCCACGACGACATCAATCCCGCGAGCATCACGGTGCTGACGCCGGGCCCGACCGTGGCCTCGGATGTCGCGTTCAAGGACGACAACGTCACGGGCAAAGTGGCAGTGAACTGGAAGCTGAACGACTGGCATTTCGTCTACGCATTCGTTGCCGACGGTTACAAGTCCGGCGGCGCGAATGCCAACCGAACGGAGTTCAAGCCCGAGAAAGTCCGCGACTACGAGCTCGGCTGGAAGGCGACGCTGCTCGACGGACGCATTCGCACGCAGATCAACGGCTTCTACATGGATTACGACAACTTTCAGTCGAGCATCTTCGATCCGGTCACGGCGCGCTCGGCGATCGGCAATGCGGGCGCATCGACGATCCAAGGCGTGGAAGCGCAGCTCCAGGCGGCGTTCGGCGGACTGCGCATCGATGCGAGCGTCGCGTATGTTGACTCGGACATCGGCGAGATCCGCATGATCGACACGCGTGCGCTGCCGGGTGGCTCGGCCGCCGGGCTCGGCGTGCAGTGTCCGGCCGGCGTGCCCTCGAATCCGCCGACGTGCTTCGATTACACGCCCTACTACGTGAACTTGAACGGCCGCCAGAATCCGTTCTCGCCCGAATGGACGTACAACCTCGGCGTCGAATACTCCTTCCTCGTCGGTGCAGGCGAGCTCACACCGCGCGTGGATTACGCACACACGGACGCGCAATGGGCCACACTATTCGCGCGCGCGGGCTTCGACTATCTTCAGGCGCGCGACGTCATCAACGTGCAATTGACTTATGCGCACGGCGATTGGCGCACGCAGGCATACGTCACGAATCTGACGGACGAGACGTTTTGGACGGGCGTGAACGGCAACAACTATTACTTGAATGCACCGCGGCAGTTCGGTGTGCGCATCGTGCGCAGCTTCTGACGGGGACAGCGATGACGCAACGGCACCGCAGGACATTTGCAGCAAACGCATTTTCCAGAGCACTCCTCGCGGGCGCACTGCTGCACGCCTGCGGTGCCGTCGCCGACGATCGTTGCGCCGAGCTGCTGAAGCTCGATCTGCCCAACGTGATCGTCGATCGCGCCGCCTCGACACCGGCCGGCCAGCTCGAGCTGCCGCTCGCAACCGGGATGCCCGGCGCCAAGCAGACCTTCGACGTTCCGGCTTTCTGCCGTGTGGCTGCGACGCTCAAGCCCACACCCGCCTCCGACATCAAAATCGAGGTGTGGCTGCCGGAATCGGGCTGGAACCGCAGGTTTCTCGCTGTCGGCAACGGCGGTTGGAGCGGCGCGATCTTCTTCTCGTCGATGGCGCCGGCGTTGCAACGCGGCTACGCGGTCGCAGGCACCGATACCGGACATTCAGGCAGCAGCATGGACGGCAGCTTCGCGTATCGACAACCGGAGAAGCTCGTCGATTTCGGTTGGCGCGCCGTCCATGAAATGACCGTGACCGCAAAACGGATCGTCGATGCATTCTACGGTGCGAAGCCCGAGCGTTCGTATTGGCAAGGCTGCTCGTCGGGCGGCAAGCAAGGGTTGAAAGAAGCGCAACGATTTCCCGAAGACTTCGACGGCATCGTCGCGGGCGCACCTGCGATTCCTTGGACGCGCCTGACCTCTTCCTCGCTTGCCGCAGGTCTGGCGAGCTTGCCGCGCGGTTCGGCGAGTCTCTTGCCGCGAGAGAAGCTGAAGCTCGTCAACGACGCCGTCATCGGCGTGTGCGATGGAAACGACGGCATCGAAGACGGGGTGATCGAGGATCCGCGTACCTGTCCGTTCGATCCCGCGCAGATCACCTGCGCCGATCCCGCGAAATGCTTGACGGAAGCGCAAGCCGAGGCCGTGCGGAAAATCTATGGGCCGCTGCGTCACCCGCAAACGGACGAGAAACTGTACGCCGGCTTCTCGCGCGGCAGCGAGCTCGGTTGGGCCATTCTGACGTCCGGGCCCAAACCGCTCGGCATCGCTCTGGACCATTATCGTTTCGTGGTGTTCGAGAACCCCGACTGGGATCCTTACACGTTCGATATCGCCCGCGACGTGGCGCGCGCCGATGAGATCGATGCCAAGGGCGCGCAACTGAACGCCGACGATCCGAATCTCGACGCCTTTCGTCAGCGAGGCGGCAAGCTCCTCATGTATCACGGCTGGAGCGACGGTCTGATTCCCGCACAAAGCACCATCGACTATTTCGAATCGGTGCTCGCACGAGAAGCCGGTCCGCGAGAACGAGCGCTGGAACGATTGCGGCAAGACGTTCGGTTGTTCATGGTGCCCGGCATGGATCATTGCGGCGGCGGGCGCGGCGCCAATCAATTCGATGCGCTGGGTGCTCTCGAGCGTTGGGTGGAGCACGGCCAAGCGCCCGAATGGATCGAAGCGCAAGGCACGAGAGACGGCACGCCGTTCGCGCGCAAGCTTTGCCCCTATCCCCTCGTCGCACGCTACGACGGGCGCGGTGACCCCAATCGCGCGGAGAGTTTCGAGTGCAAGGAATGAACTGACGATGGCGACGGTCTACGGGCGACAGGCGAGTGCACGGTGCGCGCAAAGACCGCCTTTCCTTGGCGAGAGGCAGAGCGAACGCGTGGCGGTGCGGGGAATCGTCGTCGACGCCGAATATGCGATGCCCCGGCATTGCCAGGGCATCGCAGGAGCGCGAGCTTCTCAGCGTGAGCCGCGCGGCGGGAGCGTGCCGCCTTCGGCCAGCGTCTTCATGTTCTCGAGCGCGCGCGTGAACATCTGACGGCGGCGCTCGATGTCGGCTTGCTTCGCTGCTTCGTCGCCTGGCACGAGCGAAATGTCGTACATCAGCGTGTAGATCAGCTTCGTCGTTTTCGCGTCGATCGGACGGGCTTCGAGCGTGCCGTGATACATGTTGTACGGACGACCTTCGCGCACCGGTTGCGTATAGGTGTACGAATACTCGGTCTTGCCGACGAGAATTTCGTCGGCGATCGAGCGTACGGCACCCACCTCGCCGTCCTTGCCGGAGACGATCTTGCAGCCCGACGGAATCTGCAGCCACTCTGCAATGTCGCAGTACTTGCCGACGCGCTGCCACACTTCGGCAACCGGCTTGTTCACCGTGATTTCCATCGGAATCGAGACATATTGCGGGTTCGGTACGGCGAGCGGTGCCGGTCCTTGCTGAGCGAACGCGACGCCGGAGAGCACGCACGCAAGCAAAGCTGCGCTGAGTCGAATCGACATGGATGAGTTCCCCCGTTGAATGAGCACGCCGGCAAGTGTCCCACACCGAAAACGGCGGCGACTAGCGTCGTAACATTCCTTTAGGTTGCCGAGCTGCCGGCTGCGGGCGGGTGCTCGGCGCGTTGCTGCGCCGGCTGCTGGTAGTGCGCCAGATTGAATGCGGACCCGACGAGCGCCAGGTGGGTGAAGGCTTGCGGGAAATTGCCCAACATGCGGCGCCGTCGAGGATCGTATTCCTCCGCATACAGACCGAGGTCATTGGCCAGCGCGAGCAGACGTTCGAACAACGCCTCCGCTTCCGTCCAGCGCCCGCACATGGCATAGGCATCCACGAGCCAGAAGCTGCACGCCAGGAAACAGCCCTCGCCTGGCGGCAGGCCATCGTCCGTGGTTTGCGAGTTGTAGCGCCGAACCAAAATGTCGTCGCGCAGCTCGCGCTCGATCGCGGCGATCGTACCGAGCACGCGCGGATCGTCGGCGGGCAGAAACCCGAGGATCGGAATCAACAACAGGCTCGCGTCCAGTTGCGACGAGCCGTAGGCCTGCACGAATGTATTGCGTTCGGCGTCGTAACCGCGCTCGCAGACCTCGGAGTGAATGCGATCTCGCACCGGGCGCCAGCGCTCGAACGGACACTCGAAGCCGAAATGTTCGGCGTCCTTGATCGCGCGATCGAAGGCCACCCAACACATGATCTTCGAATGCGTGAAATGCTGCGCCGGCCCGCGGACTTCCCAGATCCCGCAATCGGGTTGCTGCCACAGAGTCTCGAGCCCCTCGAGCAATTCGCGCTGAATGGCCCATGAGCGCTCGCTCGGTTCCAACCCGGCAACGCGCGCCTGGTGCATCGCATCCATGACCTCGCCGTACACGTCGAGCTGCAGTTGCGAGTGTGCCGCATTACCGACCCTGACCGGACGCGAGCCTTCATAGCCGGCAAGCCAGTCGGCCTCCCACTCGAACAAGCGCCGTTCGCCAGCGACGCCGTACATGATCTGCATTTGGCGCGCGCTGCCTGCGACTGCTCGCAGCAGCCAATCGCGCCAAGCGGCAGCGACGTCGACGAAACCCGCATCCAGGAATGCCAACAGCGTGAGCGTCGCGTCGCGCAACCAGCAGTACCGATAGTCCCAATTGCGTGCACCGCCGAGACTCTCGGGCAACGACGTCGTCGGCGCGGCGATGATGCCGCCCGTCGGGCGATAGATGAGCGCTCGCAACGTGATCAAGGAGCGATGCACTTGATCGGCCCAACGGGCCGGAACGTCGCAGCGTGCGATCCATGTGCGCCAGAAAATATCGGTATCGCTCAGCGCCTCGTCGACATCGACCGGCTTCGGCGCTTCGAGGTGCGATGGCGAATACGTCATGACGAACGTCTCGCGCTCGCCGGGGCGCAGGACGAATTCGGCCACTGTGCGCTTGTCCTTGCCCTCGAGCGGTGCGTGCGTGACGAGCGTTACCATGTCGGGACCGGCAATTGCACGCCAGGTATCCGGCGCAACACGCGTCACCCACGGTACGAACTCGCCGTAGCCGAACCGGATGATGAGCTCCGTGCGCATGCGCACGGCTCCGCGCTCGCCGACAACGATTCGAATCAAGTCGGAGGCCTCGCCGCGCGGCGGCATGAAATCGATCAGCAGTACCGAGCCCGAATCCGTTTCGAAGCGCGTCTCGAGAATCAACGTATTGGCCCGATATCGGCGCGTGACCTTTGCCGGCTCGATGGGAGCGATCTGCCACCGTCCGTTCTGCGCTGTGCCGATCAACGCAGCGAAACAGGCCGGCGAATCGAAGCGCGGCCAGCAAAGCCAGTCGACGGAGCCGTTGCGTCCCACGAGCGCCGCGGTCTCGCCATCGCCGATGAGCGCGTAGTCCTCGATGGGTCTCATCACCTGTCGCATCGCGTCGAAGGACGCTATGAGGCACGCACGCGTCGCGAACAAAGTTCCGCGATCGCCCTACGTCGCCGAGCGCGTGCAGTTGTTTCAGGGACCGTGGCGCGCTACCGAATCGCGTCTGCAAGGTGACGAGACAACCGATACGCCGTAGCGGCAGTTCATGAAAGCAAGCGGCGTCAGGCGCAATCGGATTCGATCCGGGCCGCCGATACCCGCGCATACTTGGAAATCACAATTGCGCGACCGAAACAACTGTTAGAGACTCGCGCGCAGGGGCATCCCTCCTTACCAAAACATTCGCACAATGCAGGTGTTTCCAGCGGCCGCGTGCTCTCGCGCGGCGCGCAGCTCCGAGCCCTTGCAACGATGCGCGTGCGGGACGACGCGAGGGTCGTCATGTCTGAGCGGCGCTGTTGCGAGCGCTTGTGAGCTTTGCGCCGCAACGCGCGTTGTCTGCGCCACTTTTTCCACGACCACATCGCCTCGCCGGACCTGACGATGTCGACCCGCGTACTCATCGTGGATGACAACGAGGATTCCAGGAACATCCTGCTGATGATCCTGGGCATGCACGGATACGAAGGGATCGAAGCACGCAACGGAATCGAAGCGATCGAGCAGGCCCGGGCATACAAACCAGCCGTCATCGTCACCGACATTTTCATGCCCGGGCTCGACGGCATTGATTTGACCCGCCGGCTGCGCGACGACGACGAGCTTGCAACCATTCCGGTCGTCGCACAGACCGCTTACGTCAACGCCATCGAGACGCATCGCGATCTATTTGCAGCGGTGCTCGAAAAGCCGTGCCAGCCCTCGGAGCTGCTGGCCACCCTGGATGCGCTCGGCATCGCGGCAGCAGCGACCTAGGGGCCTAGCGCCCTACATATATATGTATGGCAGCCCCGCAGGACGGTAGGTCATGCCGAAATCGCCAGACGCTCCTGGTGATACAGCCGTGCTGCAGCGATCCATAGAATGAGTCCGAGCACCAAGCTCGTGACGATGTAGACGGCCCACTCCTCGAACGAAACCGTCTCGCCGCGCACCAGGCGCAGGATGAGCTGATTCTGTGCAAGAAACGGCACGGTGAATTGCCAAAGCTGGTTCTTGATCGGATTCACCATGAGCAGAAAGGTCGGCACCATGGGCAGCAGCATCAGCACGGTCATGTAGCTCTGCGCTTCTTTCACGGATTTGACGCTCGCGGAGATGAGCGTCAGCAAGGTCGTGCCGATGAGCACCATCGGCAGCAGCACGAGTAGGAGCTGGAACAAGAGCTGCCAGGACGGATTCACGATCCGCAGCGATCCCGGCGCCACGGCCAGACTGACCTTGAAGCCGACCAGGATGAGCGACAGGCTCAGCATGCCGAAAATAATGGCCGCCAGAATCTTGCCGCTCATGATCGCCGATCTGGATGCGGGCGTCGCCAGCAACGGTTCGAGCGATTGGCGCTCGCGCTCGCCCGCGGTCACGTCGATGACCAAGTACGCGCCGCCCAAGAAGCTGCTCAAGATCAAAAGATACGGCAGAAACGCGAGCAGCATGCCGCGCTTGGACTCCGGCGTTGCAACGTCGCGCTGCGCAATGCGCACCGGCTGCAGTACTTCCGGGCTCATGCCGCGGTGCATGGTGCGCAGCACCGCCAACGTACGGTTGTACTGCTCGATCGCGCCGCGCACGCGGGCGACGGGAATGCGCGAATCCTCACGCGAACTGTCATAGATGAGCTCGACCTGCGCGCTCCGGCTGCTGCGCCAGTTGTCCGCGAAATCCGGAGAGATGCGCAGTACGGCATCGAAGGTTTGCGCCCGCACTTCGGCGTCCGGATCCTCCGGCGCCGGCTCGGCTTCGATGTTCTGCGCGCGCAGGAAACGTATGAGGTTCGGCGCATGCTCGGCACCGATGACCGGCAGGCGCAACGTTTTCTCGAGCTGCGTGCGGGCCTTGCTCTCGGCGAGACCGACGGCGCCGAGAATCAGCGCGGGAAACAGGATCGGCATCAAGAGCAGGCTCAGCGCGACGGTGCGCCGGTCGCGAAACAGATCGACGAGCTCCTTGCGTGCGACGATGAACACGGTTCTCATGATTCCGACTCGCTGCGGGTAAGCCGCACGAACACGTTCTCCAGATCGCTTTCGCCCGTCGTTGCACGCAGCTCATCCGGCGTTCCGATCGCTCTCACTTGGCCGCCTGCGATCACCACGATGCGGTCGCACAGTGCTGCCACCTCCTGCATGATGTGACTCGAGAAGATCACGCAGCGACCTTCGGCGCGCAGGCGCTGCAAGAACTCCCGCAGGCTCCGCGTCGTCATGACGTCGAGCCCATTGGTCGGCTCGTCGAGAATGACGTTCCTGGGATCGTGAACCAAAGCCCGCGCAATTGCCGTCTTCGTGCGCTCGCCCTGCGAAAAGCCTTCGGCGCGCCGATCGAGAAAATCGATGCCGAGCGTCTGTGCGAGCGTTTCGATGCGGCGCGCGATCGTTGCTTTGTCGAGCCCGTGCAACCGACCGAAATATTCGATGTTCTCGCGTGCAGTGAGCCGCTTGTAGATGCTGCGCGCATCGGGCAACACACCGAGCCGTTGCCGCGCCGCCGTGGCATCGCGATGAGCATCCAAACCGTCGACGCGCACCGAACCCTTGTCCGGCGTCATCAAGGTGTACAGCATGCGCAAGGTCGTCGTCTTGCCGGCGCCGTTCGGGCCGAGAAGTCCGGTGATCTGCCCGTCCGGCGCCCGAAAGCTCACGCCGCGCACGGCATGCACCGGACCGCTCTTCGATTGGAACGTCTTGTGCAGGTTGTCGACTTCGATCATCAAGGCTCCCAGCCGTAGTTGCCTGCAAAAGGCGGCGCGGCGATCAGACGCTGCAAACAGCTTTCGTCGAGCGCGCGTGCGTCGGCAGTCTCGAGAAATTGTGCGAACAGCTTCGGCATGCAGCCGACGCCGATCACGTTGTGTCCTTGTCCCGGCGCCACGATGTGTCGCCCCTTCGGCAACGAGGCGACGACCTCATCTCCATAGCGCGGCGGTGTCACCGGATCGAATTCGCCGCTGATGACGAGCACGGGCAGGTCGCCCGCGAGCGGCTCGCGAAAATCCGCCGGCCGCTCGCCCTTGGGCCACACTTCGCATTGCGCCAGCATGAAGTCGACGAACTCGGAGCCCAGAACGGTTTCTGCATCGCGAGGATTGGGCGCGAGCTCGGGGTCTTCGGTGCAGATTACCGAAAGCTGCATGCCGTGCATGATCGAATCGGACACGCTCGTGAAGACCGCTCGCGCCTGCGCCAGCAGGCTTTCGTAATGACCCGCCTCGGCATCGTTGACGATGAGCGGCAGCAGCGCAGCGACTTCCGGCTGATAGGCATACAGGCGCAGCAACGTACCGAGATGTGCGTATCCCGGAACATCGATGTGCCAGTCGCCGCTGACGGGATCCCTGTAGCGCACGGGCTCGAGTCCTCCGGCACGCAGCCGTTCGCGCACGGTCGCAAGTTTCTCGGCCGGATCGCCGAGATTGCGCGAACACGCCTCATCGTCGCGACAACGTTGGAAGATGTGCTCCAACGCCGCATCGAGATTGCGCGCATGTTCCGAGCCGAGCACGATCGAGTTCGGTAAGACCGAGTCGAGCGTCACCGTGCGCGTGTGCTGCGGATAGCGCTTCGCGTACTGCTGCGCCACCCGCGTGCCGTACGAGATACCGATGAGGTTGAGCTCATCGATGCCCAACGCGTCGCGAACGCGGTCGAGATCGCGGATGTGGTCGCTCGTCGAGTAATAGCGCAGGTCCGCCGTCTTCGACAGCTCGTCGCGGCAGCGCTCGGCGAAAGCGCGCGCTGCGTCGATCGTCGCCTTGTCTTCATCCATGACGGCGCTGCGGCCTTGTATGTCCTTGCACGCAAGCGGATGCGACTTGCCGGTGCCGCGCGCATCGACCAACAGGACATTGCGATTGCGCCGCGCATCGGCGAAAGCGTTGTGTACGAGCGGATAGCTGTCGAGCGCGGACTGACCCGGTCCGCCGGCAATCATGACGATGGGATCCGACGATGCTTGTCCGTCTGCAGTCACGAGCGCGACGGCAAGCTCGATCGTGCGGCCGTCCGGTTCGTCGTAGTTCTCCGGAACCGCAAGTTTCGTGCACCACGCTTCGATCGACGGTCCCCGTGCAACGCTCAGCGCGCAAGACTTGAAGGACAACGCTCCGTAACGCAGGCCGCCGTCGGGTCCCGCATGCGGGCCCGGCGGTTCCGAAGGCGCACCGCAGCCCGCCAGCGCCAACGCAAACGCAAGCAGCCCCCTGGATTTGAACATCCAGTTCTCCTCCCAGATCGAAGTTACGCGAATGATCGATTGTCGCCTGGGGGATGAGCGGAGAGGAAGAGCGTTGTCCGTGACTCGTGACTGGTGACTCGTGACTGACCTGGATTCGCGGTGCGATGGCTCCTCCGCTCGATTGTTCCTCGGCCCGAGCCCCACGCCCCGAGCCCCAAGCCCATTCCGAGTCACGAGTCACCAGTCACGGCAAAGAGCACGGACAATTGCGTACGCGCGCAACCCGACGCGCGCTCTAGAGTTAAAACATCGTCGACGCCTGCGGGCGTTGCCAGCTAGGGCAGGAACGGATGGTTGCTGCGATTCGGATCGGCGGCGCCCTCGGGTGCTTGGTACTCGGCGGCTGCGGGAGCGATGCCCCAGTGACGCCACCTCCTCCCGAAGTCGGCATCGTCGTCGTCGCGCCGCAATCGCTTGCAAACATTGCAGAAGTGCCGGGCCGCGTGCAGGCCGTACGCACCGCGGAAGTGCGCGCACGCGTCGACGGCATCGTGCAAAAGCGTGTCTATGGCGAAGGCAGCGATGTCGAAGCCGGTCAAGTACTGTTCGTGATCGATCCGCGCGAGTTGCGTGCGCGCGTTAGCGCCGTCGAGGCCGCACTCGCTCGCGCAGAGGCGACCGCAGCGAACGCCGCCCAAGATGTCGAGCGCTACAAAGGACTGATCGAAGATCAGGCGATCAGCCGCCAAGAATACGATGCAGCGCTCGCACGCCTGCGCACGGCTCAAGCCGATGTGGCGCAGACGCGTGCCGAGCTCGAAAGCGCAAAGCTTTCGTTGAGCTATACGACCGTCACGGCACCGATCTCTGGACGTGCCGGACGTGCGTTCGTGACCGAAGGCGCGCTGGTGAGCGCAGCGAGTGCCACCTTGCTCACGCGGATCGAACAGCTCGATCCCGTCTACGTCAATTTTTCGCAATCGAGCTCTTACATGCTCGCCATTCGCCGCGACATCGCGGCCGGCACGCTCTCCGTTCCGCAGTTGGGACGCGTCGAAGTGTCGCTGTTTCTCGAAGACGGCAGCGAATACCCGCATCGCGGCCATCTCGATTTTCTCGACTTGGCGATCGACGAATCGACGGGAACGGCGGCAGTGCGAGCCGAGGTGCCCAACCCCGATCGAGTCTTGCTGCCCGGTCAGTTCGTCCGCGCGCGCATCGCGGCAGGCGTGCGTCCGAACACATTCCTGGTTCCGCAACGCGCTGTGCAAGTCGGTGCCGGAGGAACGAGCGTATTCGTCGTCGACGCCAACGATTCGATCGAAGTCCGCCGCATCAGGACAGGTGCCATGCAAGACGGCCAGTGGGTCGTGCTCGAAGGCTTGCAAGCGGGCGATCGGGTAGTCGTCGACGGCATGCAGAAGATCGCCCCCGGCATGCCCGTACGCATCGCGCAGGCACCGGCCGAGAGCGGTGCAGCCGAAGGGCGTTGAGCCGTGGGTCCGCGGTTCTTCATCGACCGCCCGGTATTCTCGTGGGTGATCGCTCTCGGAATTCTGTTTGCCGGCGTCATCGCATTGCGCGCACTGCCGATCGAACAATATCCGACGATTGCGCCGCCCTCTTTGACGATTACTGCGACGTACCCGGGCGCCGACGCCTCCGTGCTCGAGACGAACGTGACGCAAATCATCGAGCAACAGCTGAACGGCGTCGAAGGTTTTCTGTACATGACCGCGACGAGCCAGTCGAACGGCACGGCGTCGATCACGGTGACGTTCGAATCCGGCACGGACATCGACGTTGCGCAAATGGACGTGCAGAACCGGTTGCGCGCAGTCGAGCCGCGGCTGCCGGAAGACGTCCGTCGTCAAGGTATCTCGATCAACCGAGCCTCGGCCGGATTCCTGATGATCGTGGCGCTGATCTCCAAGAGCGGTCGCACGCCTGCGCTCGAGCTCGGCAATTTCGCGACGACGCGCGTCGTCGACGAGTTGCGACGCGTCAACGGCGTCGGCGACGTGCGTTCGTTCTCGTCCGAATACGCGATGCGTGTCTGGATCGACCCGGATCGGCTGGCGACCTTCAGACTGTCAGCCGCCGATGCGCTCGCCGCCGTGCGCGAACAGAACACGCAGTCGCCCGGCGGCCAGCTCGGCGACCGGCCGATTGCGGAAGGCACGGAGCTCAATGCACCGATTCTGACCCAGAACCGATTCACGACACCCGAACAGTTCGCATCGATCATCCTGCGCGCGAACCCCGACGGTTCGGCTGTGCGGCTCGGCGACGTCGCTCGAATCGAGCTCGGCGCGCAGAGCTACTTGTTCGGTCTCGAGCTCAACGGCAACCCGGCTGCCGGCATGGCCGTGCAGCTAACGACGGGCGCCAATGCGCTTGCGACGGCGAACGGCGTTCGACAGCGCATGGCAGAGCTCGCGCGCACGTTCCCGGAGGACATCGACTGGACCATTCCGTACGACTCGACGCCGTTCATTCGTATTTCGGTCGAAGAAGTCGTGACCACGCTCGCCGAAGCGATGCTGCTCGTCTTCGCCGTGATGTTCCTGTTCCTGCAAAGCTGGCGTGCCACGCTCATCCCCACCATCGTCGTGCCGATCGCGCTTGCAGGCGCCTGCCTCGGACTGTGGGTGCTCGACTTTTCGATCAACGTGCTCACGCTGTTCGGCATGGTGCTCGCCATCGGCATTCTCGTCGACGATGCAATCGTCGTCGTCGAAAACGTCGAACGCATCATGACGACGGAAGGTCTGCCGCCGTACGAAGCCACCGTGAAGGCGATGGACCAGATCACGGGTGCCATCATCGGCATCACGCTCGTGCTCGTTGCCGTGTTCGTGCCGATGGCGCTGTTTCCCGGCTCGACCGGCGGCATCTATCGCCAGTTCGCGCTCACGCTCGCAGTGTCGATCGCCTTTTCCGCGCTGCTTGCGCTCACACTCACGCCGGCGCTGTGCGCCACGCTTCTGCGGCCGCCCGGAACGATCCAGTACCGCAGGCCATGGGTGCGCCATGTCCGAAACTTCTTCCAGCGCTTCAACACGTGGTTTACCGGCATCACCGACCGCTATCAGGTCCGGGTCGGACGCATCCTGGTTCGTCCCGTGCGCTATCTCGCAGTGTTCCTGCTATTGAGCGGACTCACGCTGATTCTGTTCATGCGTCTGCCGGGGAGTTACCTCCCCGCCGAGGATCAAGGCGTCGTCATCACGGTCGTGCAAGCGCCTCCTGGCGCAACGCTGGAGCGCACGAACGAAGCCATCGATCAGGTGATGGCGTTCTATCGCGAACAGCCGCAAGTACAAACCGTCACGATGATTCGCGGGTTCAGCTTCTTCGGCCAAGGTCAGGCGAACGCGATGTCGTTCGTTTCGCTCAAGCCTTGGGGCGACCGGCCGGGCCCGGAGAACAGCGCGCTCGCGCTCGTCGACAGAACCAACGCTGCGTGGCAACGGATACGTCAAGCGTTCGTCTTTTCCTTGAATCCGCCGTCGATTCCTGCGCTCGGCGTCGCGAGCGGCTTCACGTTCAAGTTGCAAGACCGGGCAGGACTCGGTCACGAGCAATTGCTCGCGGCACGCAATCAGCTGCTTGCGCTCGCCAGCCAGAGCCCGGCCCTCACCGCAGTGAGACCGGAAGGTCAAGCCGACTCGCCGCAGCTGCGTGTGCTCATCGACCGGATCAAGGCACGTGCGCTGGGGTTGTCGATCGCAGATGTGAATTCCACGCTCGCCATCTCGTTCGCGAGCTCCTACGCCAACGACTTCAGCCGGGAGGGCCGCATCCTGCGCGTGCTGTTGCAATCGGAAGCGCCGTTTCGCATGACGCCGGAAGACATTCTCAATCTGCGAGTACGCAACGCGCAGGGTGAGATGGTGCCTTTCGGTGCGTTCACGACGGTCGAATGGACCTCGGGTCCGCCGCAGCTCGAGCGTTACAACGGCTATCCGGCAATGACGATTTCCGGAATGCCCGCCGCGGGACGCTCGACCGGCGAAGCGATGGCCGAAATGGAGCGACTCGCAGCATCGCTGCCGGCAGGATTCGGTTACGAATGGACGGGCGTGTCGTACGAAGAACAGCAAGCAGCCGGACAAGTCGGCTCCTTGCTCGGGTTGTCCATCGTCGTCGTGTTCTTGGTGCTTGCAGCGCTGTACGAGAGCTGGACGGTACCGCTCGCCGTCCTGCTCGTCGTACCGCTCGGCGTGCTCGGCGCGGTGTTGTTCACGATGATGCGCGGCTTACCCGCCGATGTGTATTTCAACGTCGGCCTGGTGGCCATCATCGGACTTGCGGCCAAGAACGCGATTTTGATCGTCGAATTTGCGCTCGAAGAGGAAGCGCGCGGCGTCATGACAACTCAAGCGACGCTGAACGCCGTGAAGCTGCGCCTGCGCCCCATCATCATGACGTCGCTGGCGTTCATTCTCGGCATGGTGCCGCTCGTCACTGCGACGGGCGCAGGCGCGGCGAGTCGTATCGCCGTCGGCACGGGCGTGATGGGCGGCATGATTGCGGCGACGCTGCTCGGCATCTTCTTCACGCCGCTGCTCTACCTCGGCGTCCGCCGTTGGATCGCGCCGAACCTGCGCCACCGTCCGCCAGCGAAGGACGCTGCCCATGCGTGATCGAATCGGTCATGCGTTCGGTACCTTCGTGCTGATCGCACTGCTCGGCGCATGTTCTTTGGCGCCGCGACACGTGCGGCCTGAATTGCCGACCGCAACCGCTTACCCATCGCATCTCGCAAACCAGACACAGGGCACGAGCGCCCCGTCGCTCGATTATCGAGACTTCTTCGCCGATCCGCGTCTGAAAACGCTCATCGAGCTCGCGCTCGAGCACAACCGCGACATGCGCATCGCCGTCGCGCAAGTCGAGGAAGCACGCAGTCTGTATCGCATACAACGCGCCGATCGTTTGCCGAACATCGGATTGTCGGCGCAGGCAGCGCGCACGCGGGCAGGTCCCGAGGCGTTGAGCGCAGGCGCAACGTCCGCGGGTGTCGCAGAGGCCGTCACGTTCGATCGCTATTCGGCGAGCGCCGCGATCGCTTCCTTCGAGCTCGATTTCTGGGGACGCGTGCGCAGCCTCTCGGATGCTGCGCTCGCCGAATACCTGGCGACGCGTGCGGCGGCACGGGCTTTTCAGCTCTCGTTGATCCGCGAAGTGGCCGATGCCTATTTCGCATCGCTCGAGGCGCGCGAGCGTTTGCAGCTCGCCGAAGCAACGGTGCAGAGCCGGCAGGACGGACTGCGCATCGCCAAGCGCCGGCTCGATGCGGGTGTAACTTCCGAGCTCGACTACCGACAAGCCGAAACATTGCTGACCCAGGCCGAGATCGAGCTTGCGGCTCTGAAGCTTCAGCTTGCACAAAGCGAGAATCTGCTCGAAGCGCTCGTCGGCAGACCGCTCGATATGGAGCTGCCCGATTCCTTGCCGTTGCAGGAACAAATCCGCATCGACGCGCTCGCACCTGGCTTGCCGTCGGAGCTCTTGATCGCTCGCCCCGACATCGTGGCCGCCGAAGAGAGGCTGCGCGCCGCACGTGCGAACATCGGCGCAGCGCGTGCCGCATTCCTACCATCCATTTCGCTCATCGGCACCTACGGCTACGCTTCTCGCGAGTTGGATGATCTGTTCGGCAACGACGGGCGGACGTGGAGCTACGGGCCGAGCATAGACTTGCCGATCTTCGACTTCGGACGGCGCCGCGCGAATCTCAGCGTTGCCGAAACACGAGAAAACATCGCGGTCGCCAATTACGAGCGCGCCATCCAAACCGGTTTTCGCGAAGTCGCGGATGCGTTGGCCGGTCGGCGCTTTCTCGCCGAGCAGGTCGCTGCGCAAGAGCGAGCCACGGTCGCTCAACGCCGACTTGCCGAGCTTGCACGTACGCGTTACCGCGAGGGCGTCGTGAGCCACATCGAAGTGCTCGATGCAGAGCGCAATCTGTTTGCAGCCGAGCAAGCGCTGCTCCAGGTGCGCAGAGCCGAAGTCGCGAGCTTTGTGGCGTTGTACGTGGCACTGGGCGGCGGACTTGCCCGCTGAGGTCGGTCGCGCGAGCTGTTAGGATGAGCGTTCATCGCGACTTCGTGCCCGTCCAATGACTGAAGAATTCAGCGGTCTACCGAAACCGCGCCGTTATCTCGCCATCCTCGCCATTTCTTTCGGCACCGCACTCGTCGCGATCGACAGCGCCATCGTTGCGGTCGCCTTACCGACGATTGCGCGCGATCTCGGCGTTCCTCCTGCCTCCGCCGTGGCGATCGTGACGATTTACCAGCTCGTCTTCGTCATGACGTTGTTGCCGTTCTCGGCGCTCGGCTCGCGCATTGGTTTGCGCCGGCTTTATCAGTACGGCCAGCTCACGTTCTGTATCGCCAGCGCCCTGTGCTTTTTCGCGAAAAGCCTGCCGTTCTTGATCGTGACGCGCGCCGCTCAATCGTTGGGTGCAGCCGCAGCGCTCAGCGTCTCGAGCGCGTTGATCCGGTCGACCTATCCGGCTGCGCGGCTCGGTCGAGGGCTTGCGCTCAACAACATCGTCGTGTCGAGCAGCTCCGCCTTGGGTCCGACGCTCGGAGGCCTCGTCCTGGGATTCGCGAGCTGGCAATGGGTGTTCGCCGCCGCCGTTCCGCTCGGTTTGATCTCTTTGTCGATCGGTCGCCGCTCGTTGCCCGAACCCGTACGGCGCAATGAGCCCTACGATGTGCTCTCTGCCGTGTTGTGCGCGCTCACGTTCGGACTCGTGATCGGCGGTCTGGAAAGCTCAGTGCACGGCGATTCGCCGGTCGTTTCGATCGCCATCATTGCCGCCGGAGCGGTGATCGGATTCATATTCGTCAGACGAGAGCTCGAGGCGAAAGAACCCATCCTGCCGGTCGATCTCCTCGCGCGTCGGGACCTCAGTCTCTCCATCGGCGGCGCGATCCTCGCCTTCATCGCTTCGATGTTGGTGTTGCTCTCGATGCCGTTCCGTTTGCAGGAAACGTTCGGCTATTCGCCCGGCGAAGTCGGTGCCCTCATCTCGCCCTGGCCGATCGGCATGATGGCGTTCGGACCGCTCGCCGGCATTCTTTCCGATCGCATACCGGCACGCATCCTCGGCGGCATCGGCATGTCGGTTGCGACGATCGCGCTGATGCTGATTGCCTTTCTACCCGCGGATGCGGAGCACTTTTCGATCGCGTGGCGAATGGCGCTCGCCGGCGCCGGTTTCGGTTTGTTCTTAGCGCCGAATGCCCGATTGGTCGTCGGTGCCGCTCCTCCGCACCGCGCTGCATCAGCCGGCGGCATGCTGTCCACCACTCGCTTGATCGGTCAAGCACTCGGCGCGACGATCGTCGCCGCCCTGCTCGCTGCCAACCTGGGCAGCGGCAGCACGCCAGCCGTCGTCGCTGCAGTGCTCACGTTCGGTGCGGGAATGTGCAGCGTCGTGCGTAAACCGCAAACGCGGTAGGGAAAAGGGAAATGGGAAATGGCGCGTTCGCGCACGGATCACGAATCACGGATCACGACACCTTCCCTTGTTCCGTTTCCCTACTTCTCGAGCCAATACCTCAACCGTCCCTCCGGCGTCTCGACGACGTAACGCGGGTGCGGAAAACCCGCATCCTCCGCTGCATCGATGCGGTGCCCTCGGGTCTTGTGGGAGGTCAAAACGGTGCACAGGTGTTCGCGTGCCTGCTCCTCGGAGGGGTGAGTCTCTTCGACCTTACGGTCGCCAAGATCGATGATGAGCTTCATGGCACTCTCCTACCCAGACTGCTGAAAGTCCATGGAGTGACTCGCGGACCGAAGATGATCTGCGCGAGGCCCGCGGTTCGTACACCCGTATGAATACCGAGTCGGAGAATGGCCGATCGAAATTCCCGCAGCGCACGCGTTTACCCGAAGCGTAAGTGCATGTGAGAAGACCTGTCAGCATGACGCGGAACGGCGACGGCCGGTCCGAATACCGAAACTCGATTCCGATCCCGGCAGTGCGATAAGCGCAACTGATCGTTCGTTCACCGAGTGTGCAAGCGCTTTGCATGTCACCTGCTTGCTGCCCACAATGCACGCCCTCTCGGAGTATGCGCACGTGAACGCTCCTGTCCGAACGATCACTCAGAACGCCGACATTCGCTATCTTGGCAAGCTTCTCGGCGATGTCATTCGTGCCTATGGCGGCGATGAGCTGTTTCACCGCATCGAATTCATTCGCGCGAGCTCGGTCGATCGTCATCGCGGCATTGCCGATGCGACGCAGCTCACTCGCGGGCTCGAGGCACTCACGTTGGACGACACCTTGTCGTTCGTGCGCAGCTTCATGCTGTTCTCCATGCTCGCGAATCTCGCCGAGGATCGGCAGGGCAAACTGAACGAATCCGGCAGCGATGTCGCCACCGCGCTGAAACTGCTTACGGAGCAAGGCATCTCACCCGAGCGCATTCGCGCATTGCTCGATCAAGCATTGATCGTTCCGGTGCTCACGGCGCACCCGACCGAGGTCATGCGCAAGAGCATGATCGATCACCGCACGCGCATTGCCGAGCTGATGCGACACCGCGACCTGGGACGCACGGAATCGCCCGAAGGCGACGGGATCGAACCGGCGATCCTCAGACAGATTGCGCTCTTGTGGCAGACGCGGCCGCTACGCCGCGAGCGTCTCTACGTCGCCGACGAAGTCGAAATCGCGCTCGCTTACATGCGCGAAGTCTTCCTACCGGTGTTGCCAATGCTCTATTCGCGTTGGGAACGCGCGCTGGGCTATCGACCGCCGAGCTTCCTGCGCCTCGGCAGTTGGATTGGCGGCGACCGCGACGGCAACCCCAACGTCACGGCCGATTCGCTCGAGCTTGCGCTCAAGTCCGCATCCGAAGCGGTGCTGACGAGCTATCTCGATCAGTTGCATGCGCTCGGCGCAGAGCTTTCGGTGTCGGTCGAGCATGCCACCGTGTCGTCCGCAGTGATGAAGCTCGCCGCGGAGAGCGGCGATACGAATCCGGGCCGCGCAGACGAGCCGTATCGTCGCGCCGTGATCGGCATGTACTCACGACTTGCAGCAACCTTCGAGAGGCTCGTCGGGCACCCGCCTGCGCGGCGCGCTTCGACGTCCGCGCCGCCCTATCTCACCGCGGAAGAATTCCGTGCAGATCTGCTCGCCATCCAGCAATCGCTGGATGAAAGCGGCGCCGGACTGTTGTCGACGAGCAGCGGCCTGAGCCGCCTGATTCGCGCCGTCGAGACGTTCGGATTCCATCTCGCCACGCTCGACCTGCGCCAGAACTCCGATGTGCATGCGCGGGTCGTCGCCGAGCTACTGAAGGTGGCAGGCGTCGTCGACGATTACACGTCGCTCGACGAGGAGGCGCGCGTGGCACTGCTGCGGCGCGAGCTCGCAAGCGAACGACTGCTTGCAAGCCCCTATTCGAGCTATTCGCACGAGACGCAATCGGAGCTCGCGATCGTGCGTGCGGCCGCCAAGGCACACCAGCTCTATGGCACCGCTGCGATCACGACTTACATCATTTCGAAATGCGAAAGCGTTTCGGACATGCTCGAAGTCCACGTCCTGCTCAAGGAGGCAGGCCTCTATCGACCGAACGATCCGGCCGGCGCGAAGATCATGGTCGTACCGTTGTTCGAGACGATCGGCGACTTGTCGCGCGCGTCCGAGATCATGCGCGACTGGTTGGCATTGCCCGAGATTCGGCGCATCGCGCTGCATCGCGGCTATCAAGAAGTGATGCTCGGCTATTCCGATTCGAACAAGGATGGCGGCTATCTGACGTCGATGTGGAGCTTGAATCGCACCAGTCGAGAGCTCGCGCGCACGTTCCAAGAAGCGCAGACGGCGTTGCAGATCTTTCACGGTCGCGGCGGCGCAGTCGGCCGCGGCGGAGGATCGTCGTTCGCCGCAATTCGCGCGCAACCTGCAGGCACGGTGCAAGGCCGCATCCGCATCACCGAACAAGGCGAGGTCATTGCGGCGAAATACGGAACGCGCGAAGCGGCGGCGCTGAATCTCGAATCGATCGCCTCTGCGACGCTACTCGCATCGTTGGATCCGACTGCGGTCTCGGCCGACGAGGCCGGACGTTTCTCGCAAGCGATGGATACGCTCTCGCAAGAGGCGTTCAAAGCCTATCGCTCGCTCGTCTACGAAACGGAAGGCTTCAATACGTTCTTCCGGCAGATGACGCCGCTGCTCGAGATTGCAGAGCTGAAGATCGGCTCGCGTCCCGCTTCGCGCACTAAATCTGATCGCATCGAGGATTTGCGCGCCATTCCGTGGGTATTCAGTTGGGCGCAAGCGCGCGTGATGCTGCCGGGTTGGTACGGCGTCGGTCAGGCATTGCAAGCATTCACGGACCGAGGCTTGTTGCGGGAGATGGCGCAAGCGTGGCCGTTCTTCAAAGCCACGCTCGACAACATGGAGATGGTGCTCGCGAAATCGGACATGGCGATTGCCGAACGATACGCCACGCTCGTCCAGGATCGGTCGCTCGCCAAGCGCATTTTCGAGCGTATCCGCACGAGCTGGCAGCTGACGCACGACCGTTTGCTCGAGATCACAGATCAGTCGCGCTTGCTCGAAAAGAATCCTGCGCTCGACGAATCGATCCGCCTGCGCTTGCCATACATCGAGCCGCTCAATCTGCTGCAGGTGGAACTGCTGAAGCGCCATCGCGCCGGCGAGCGCGACGCACGCGTACGCGAAGGCATTCAACTCTCGATCAACGCGGTGGCGACGGCGCTGCGGAATAGCGGTTGAAGCGCAAAGCGGTTCAACCAGGCTGAAGACTGAAGGCTGAAGGCTGAAGGAAGAGCGCGCGGAGCGCGCACGCTGACCTCTTCCGTTGCAGACTAGTCGCGCCTCGCGTGTTCGACCCCTCGCCTAACCCTCTCCTTCAAAGGGGGAGGGGATTGAGCGCGTTTGCTACAGCCTACAGTCTCCAGCCCACAGCCGTTGTCGAACGTGCTCCCAAGCGCTTTGGGCTTCCCCCGATTTCGCGGACACCTTGCAAGAGGTGGACAATGCGGAAA
>CALEKY010000032.1 GCA_937902995.1 uncultured Sinobacteraceae bacterium | reverse complement strand
GGCGAGCAGCTCGCGGCGTACAACGCTCGCTGGCAGCAACCGTTGCTCGTGTTGCTCACGGTTTCGGGCATCACAGTGTCGGCTGCGCTCATCCTCGCCATCGTCGTCGCACGACGCATCCTGCGCCCGATCAAATTCCTGGCGCAGCAGGCCCATCTCGCTGCCGAAGAGGGCCCGTCGTGGGAATCCGCCAAATTCTCGGACGCCCCTTCCGTCGTCGCAGAGTTCGACACGCTGCGCGAGAGCTTGGAGAAGGCGCAAGAACAAACGCGGCGCAGCCACGCCGCCTTGCAAAGCAGCTACGAAGCACTGCGACAGGCCGAACGTGTCGCGAAACTCGGCAGTTGGTCGTTGGATCTCGCGACACGACGATTCGAGTGTTCCGAAATGATGTACGCGTTGAACGGCGCCGATCCGAACGGCCCGCCGTTGACGCTCGAGGACCTGCCGCAGCTCACCGCACCGGAGAGCCTGCAGCACATGCGAGCCGCAATCGAGCGGTGTCTGCGAACCGGCGAGCCCTACCGATTGAAAGTCGAGTGCCTGCGAATCGGCGGCGGTCGCTTCGCCGGCTATGTGCGCGGCGAGGCGGTTCGCAACGAGAACGGCGAGATCGTGGGCGTCAGAGGCACGCTACACGATATCAGCGAGCTCGAAGAAGAACGCCGGCGCATCGCGGCGCTCGCGGACAACCTGCCGAGCGGTGCGATCTTTCGTGTCGAAGAGCACGACGGAGGATCGCCAGTCATCAACTACATGAGCGCGGGGATCAAGGACATCGTCGGTCTGTCCGCGGAAGAGATCATGCCGGACGGTGCCGCGTTGCTGCGGGCCGTCCATCCGGACGATCGCCAGCGATTCAAAGATGCGCTACTCGAGGCTCGCGAACGCGCCACGCAGTTCGATCATGAGCTGCGCATCGTGCATCCGAACGGCTCGGTGGTTTGGATTCATTTCCGCGCCGCACGCCGCAAGCAAAGCGACGAACGGCTCGTGTGGGACGGCATCGTCCGGGACGTGACCGGTGAGCGGCTCGCGGCCAAGGCCTTGCGCGAGGCCAAGGAAGCGGCCGAGCGGGCCGAGCGCAGCAAGAGTCAGTTCCTCGCCACGATGAGCCACGAGATTCGCACGCCGATGAACACCATCATCGGCATGACGCGGCTGACGCTGCAGACGGCGCTCGCTCCTCGGCAACGCAACTATCTGGAGAAAATCAACATCGCCGCCAAGGCACTGCTCGGCATCATCAACGACATCCTGGACTTGTCGAAGATCGAAGCCGGCGGACTCGAGCTCGAAGATACGGTCTTCAAACTGGACTCCGTGCTCGATTCCGTTTCCGCAGTGACGGCAATGCCCGCGGAAGAGAAAGGGCTCGAGATTGCTTATTCGGTCGACCCGAGCCTACCCAAACGGCTGCGCGGCGATCCGTTGCGGCTCGGACAGATCTTGACCAATCTCGTCAGCAACGCGGTGAAATTCACCGAACGCGGCGAAATCGTCGTCTCGATCACGCCGGCGACGGGACCCGACGGTTCGGATTGGGTACGGTTCAGCGTCAGCGACACGGGTATCGGTCTCGATGCCGATCAAATCGCGCGCCTGTTCCGCCCATTCTCGCAAGCCTCCAACGACACGGCACGCCGTTACGGCGGCACCGGTTTGGGACTTGCGATCTGCAAACGCCTGGTCGAGATGATGGGCGGCACGATCGGCGTCGAGAGCACCAAAGGCATCGGCAGCACGTTCTATTTCCTGTTGCCGCTCAAGACACCGAGCGAGGCGCTCATCACCAACCGTTTGTCTGCCCCGCGCATGTTGCGCGTCAAAGGGCGGCGAGCATTGATCGTCGACGACAACGACAGTGCGCGGCAGATCCTGCACGACATGGTCAGCAGCTTCGGCATGGAAGCCGAGTCGGTGTCTTCCGGCGTCCGCGCGATCGAAGTCTTGGAAGAAGCTGCGCTGCGCGGCGAACCCTTCGACATCGTCTTGATGGACTGGCGCATGCCGACCATGGACGGATTGGAAACTGCGCGGCGCATTCGCGAGAACCGACGGCTCGAACACGTACCGGGTGTCCTGATGGTCACCGCATACGGTCGCGACGAGGTGACGCAACGTGCCGAGCAGCTCGGCTTGCAGGGTGTGCTGATCAAGCCGATTACGGAATCGGTGATGTTCAACACGCTGGTGGACATCCTGTTGCCGTCCGAGCCCGATCTACCTGACGACGATGCGACGGCGAAGATCGCCGTTCCCGAGTACGCACCATTGTGCGGCAAGCGCGTCTTGGTCGTCGACGACAACGCATTCAATCGCGAAGTGGCCACGGATTTCCTGTCGGCAGTCGGCGTGATCGTCGAAACGGCGGTCGACGGGCAGGAAGCGATCGAGAAGATCCGGACGAAACACTTCGATGCAGTGCTGATGGATACACACATGCCGCGCAAAGACGGCCTGACGGCAACGCGCGAGCTCAGAAGCGATCCGCGCTGGACGAAGCTTCCGATTATTTCTTTGACTGCTCAGGCGCGCGTCGAAGATGAAACAGCCAGCCGCGAAGCCGGGATGACGGCCTTTCTCACGAAGCCCATCGACGAGACGCTCCTTTATCGAACGCTCATGGAGGTCATGTCGCTCGAGGCGCCGACGGATGCAGACGAATTGTCGACGACTGCGACAGTGCCGGTATCCACGGACGACTTCCAGTGGGCAGCCCTCGAACGCCGCGTGCGCGAATCCGGATCGGCAGAACGCTTGCTTCAAGGCTTCGTGCGCGACTTCGGCGACGCGGCACAACGGCTTCGCGACTTGCTGACATCGGGCGATCTCGATGGGCTCGCTGCGTTGGTGCACTCGGTCAAGGGCAGCGCATCGTATCTATCCAGCAGCGATCTTTTGGCAGCCGGCGATGACCTCGAACATGCCGTACGTTCCGGCGATCTGGAGCGAGTGCAACAGCAGCTCCCCGGTTACGCAGACCGAATCGAGCGCCTCGTTGCCGCCGCTCGCGCACAACTGGAGATGCTGCGCAGCGAAGCTGGAGCGTCTCAGCCGAAACTCGATCCCCAGCACATCGCGAACGATATCCGTGCGGCGCTCTCCCTCGTCAAGCGTGGGGATTACGCGGCGACGGGCATCTTGGAACGCATCCGGCTCGCCGTGCAGGGTACTGCGCACGAATCGCTCGCGCGCTCCGCGCAAACTCAATTCGATGAGCTGGCCTTGGATGAAACCGCCGCCACGCTCGATCGCCTGATGACGGACTTGATGAATGGGTGAGCATCGCGTCATGACTCACGAACCGCAACCGACCGTGTTGATCGTCGACGACGATCGCGTCAACCGCACGGTGCTTGCGCAACTGCTGCAAGGCGAGTGCCGGCTGATCCTCGCGCGCGACGGTGCGTCCGCATTGACGCGCTTGGAAGAAGAAGACGTATCGCTCGTATTGCTGGACGTATCCATGCCCGACATGGACGGCTACGAGGTGCTGCGTCAAATCCGCGCCAACCCGCGCACCCGCGATATCAGCGTGATTTTCATTACCAGCCAGACCGATGAGGCCGACGAGGAACGCGGCCTATCGCTGGGTGCTTCCGATTACGTCACCAAACCGATCCGGCCGGCAATCGTCTTGGCGCGCATTCGTGTTCACTTGAAACTCGCTCAGCAACGGCGCGAGCTGATGCGCTTGTCCACGCAGGACGGTCTGACCGGACTCGCCAATCGCCGTCATTTCGACGAGACGCTGCAGCTCGCATGCCGCCAGGTCGCGCGCACCGGCGGCAAGCTCGGCTTGGCGCTCCTCGATGTCGATCACTTCAAACAGTACAACGACCTCTACGGTCACGGAGCAGGCGACGACACGTTACGCAGAGTTGCACAAGTGCTCGGCGACCATGCTCGGCGGCCATCGGATCTCGCCGCTCGCTACGGCGGCGAAGAGTTTGTGCTGCTCACGCAGGATCCGGAGCATTTCGGTCAACTGCTCGAGCGCATTCGGCTTGCGGTTTCCGCACTGAGCATTCCTCACCAGAGGTCCAGTGCAGGCATCGTCACGATCAGTTGCGGCGGCGTACTCGTCGCCGGATCGGTTTCGCTGTCTCCTTCGCCGATTCTGACCCATGCCGATCGTTTGCTCTATCGCGCCAAGCACGATGGGCGCAACCGCATTGTCTTCGAGACGATCGACAATGCTGCCGAGCTCTCCAAGTCGCAGCATGGCGGCTAGACGCGCCCATCCGGGCGGCTTCCGATTCGGAGCAAGAGCGCGGATCTACGGCGCGGATGTCGATCTCACGTGGGCAGCGAGCGATGCATTTCAAAGATGATCTCTCTTAGATGACCGACTGCTCGAGGTCCAAATCGCGACACAGCCCACCACGGATGCTTCGAATTGAAGGAGTTGCGAGACGCCGGGTGCGCTTGGGTCATCTGCACTCACCCAGAGCCCAGTACCCAGCGCCCAGAGCCCCAACACCTACGGCGTAAAGTGCTTCACTAGCTTCTTCGGCGCGACTGAAACGTAGGCCTCGCGCAGCGCGAGCTCGACCGCGGACCAGTTGATCTTGCCGACGTCGAGCCACAAACCGATCCAACCTTTATTGCCCATGTACTTCGGCAGATGGAACTGCTCCGGCGCGATCTGCTGCAGGATGTCGTGCATGGCGGCCGAGGCCTTGCAATTGATCGCAGCTCGGCCGTCGCCGTGATGATCGTCGAGGAACCAACCGAAGCGCTTGTTGCGCACCTCTAGGCTCAGGTGCGAACCGTGCGCGACCGCTGATGCTTCGGGTAGCGCCCCGACGATTTCGATCACACGCTTACGCTGACGAACGGACGAGGACTTCTTTGTGGAGCGCTTGGGCGCTTCCTTCTTGGTTTTTCCTGCCGGTATGAAATGGAAGCGGACGAGATAGACATTGTTGCCGCTGCCGTGTTTCGCGACTTTGAGCAGATCGACGACGCTCTTGAATCCCGACTCCCTCGCCAAGGCGGGTGTGATGTCGGCAAGCTCGATTCTCTCGATCGAATCCACCTCGACGGCACCGCCTTCAACGGGATAGCGGCCGCCTCGCTTCACTCGCGGGCTGTGCCAGATACGTACGCTGCACGTGATCTCGCCGCGGCGAACGCCTTCTCGCAGACGTTTGGTGAACTGCATCGACCTTCCCTCCGCCACCGGTTTACGCCGTCAAGGCGGCTCTTTCGGCCGATAAGGCCTGCGACGTCTGGACACCCACCTCGTGTGCGGATGCCCCACTCCCTCTCTGC
>CALEKY010000031.1 GCA_937902995.1 uncultured Sinobacteraceae bacterium | reverse complement strand
CAATGGGTTCCTCTTCGGCGCCGAACGCTGCTGGAACGACCGCTGCGCTCGTGCCGCCCGCTGCCAGGATCATTCCGATGCACCGACGCAACGTGGCTTGTGGGCACATGGCAAACCTCCTGCAAGTGATGTGATGACGCGCAACCAAAGGCGGCGCGCCAACGTTGCAGGGAGGGTACAAAGTACTAAGGACGGCAGATAGTCGAAGCACAACTACGCGCGAGGCGAAAAACAATCGCGGCGTTCGCGAAGGAAATTCGATGGCACTGTATGCAGTTCGTGCTCGTGATCCGTGATTCGTGATTCGTGAGTGGCGCGTGGAGGTGGTTTCGTTGCGCAACTGTTGTGAAGACAACAGTAGACAGATAATGCAACGCTTTAGATGTAACGCGCTCCAACAATCGCCAGACGACGATTTGCGGTGCCACTCCCCACTCACGTGGAGTTGACGTCATGCGAGGCTCGCTTCGAGCTTCCCGCGGCGCGAGTCACGAGTCCCGATCTTCATTCGGGGCTTCTGCAACTCGGCGATTCCGATTCTCAATGGCCGGCTCGTCGGCAACGGACCGTGCGAACCTGAAGAGCGAATGAATGTACTTGGGGTTGAGCATCTTCGGTGAGCGCAGTAAGTTTGGACGTAATGTCATCAGTAACCGCCACTCGGGCGGCGGGTGACTGGGCGCTGTTTCTCGACGTCGACGGTACGCTGCTCGAAATTGCCGAGACTCCCGAGAGCGTCCGGGTGCCGCCGGATCTCAAGAAACTCTTGTCGGAAGCGTCCTTGCGCCTGCAAGGTGCGATCGCGCTGGTGAGCGGGCGCACGATCGCCGACTTGGATCGCTTGTTTGCGCCGCTCACTTTGTGCGCAGCCGGCGTCCACGGCTGCGAGCGGCGCAATCCCGACGGCTCGATCGTTCTCCCCGAGGTTTCTCCTGAACTGCTCGTCCCTGTCAGGCAGGAATTGGGCTTGTTCGCCGCGCGTCATCCGGGCGTGGTCGTCGAAGACAAGGGTTACGGCGTCGCATTGCATTTTCGCAGGGCGCCCGAGCTCGCCGGCGATGCGCTCGCGCTGATGCGCGCGCTTTGCCGGCAGTTGAGTCCGCGCTTTACCTTGCAGTCGGGCAAGTGCGTCGTGGAGATTCGTCCGACCGGATTTACCAAGGGCACATCGATTCTTGCATTCATGCAATTGCCGCCCTTTGCCGGACGCACGCCGTTGTTCATCGGCGACGATCTCACCGATGAAGACGGCTTTGCCGTCGTGAACGAGCTCGGCGGGATATCGATCAAGGTCGGCGACTCACCGTCGACGCTTGCACAGCGTCGTATTCCGACGGTTCGCGACGTCTGGACATGGCTGGAGAACCTCTCGGTTGGCGACACGCGAGAGGCGACAGGCGACAGTTGAGCGCGCGTCACGCTGTCAACTGTCAACTCCCAATTCTCGATTCTCAATTGAGGCGGATGCGTTCGATGAATGCATCCGCCTCGGAGATCGCGCGTTCCATGTCGCGCATCAACGTCGACGTCTTTTGTTCGATCTGCCTGAGCTCGCCTTTGAGCTGTCCGATGGCGCGCGCATTGAGGTTGTGCTTCAAGGCGAGCACGCGATCCTCGAACATTTCGAGCACGGGAGCCATCGAGCGCTCGGCACGCCTCATCGAAGCGATGAGCGTCGAATAACGCTTTCGCGTGTCGCTCAAGAGGCGTTGGCTGTCGCGGCGCAGATTCGGATCGGAATAACGGTCGAGCTCGTCCTCCCACTCGGCAAACAAATCGCCCGCCACGGTCTCCACGGCAGCAATCCGATCGCTGACTTCCTTGGCGCGGCTTTGCGCATCCTCGTATTCGCCGTTGAGCCGGTCGTAGATGCGCTCGAGGTCTCCGCCCTCGACATTCACCAGCGCGCGAAACTGATCGAGCGCCGATGCGAACTGTTCCTTCGCTTCGGCTTGCGAGTCTCTTGCTTGCGAGACGCGCCGGGCGAGAAGGTCGCGCTTTTCGATGCCGACGGTTTCGAGCGCGCGATACATCATGCTCTGGCAACCGCCGAGCGGACCGAGCAGGATCGTACAGGCGAGGGCGGACGCTAGGATTCGCATGCGTGCTAAAGGCACGTTGCTGAGTCGTGGTTCCCGGTGAAGTGGGCTCGGGGCTCTCGCGCGCTAGCGGAGCCTTGTCAATTCTCGATTCTCGACGCGGCCATTAGCCTTTCGCCAAGACGCCGGGCCTGGTGACGACCGAGTGCGTGGACAAGAACAATCGCGTTTATCTCGAAGTGACGATCAACGCGAATCCAAACGATCCGCGTGCCGACGATATCTACGGCGATGTGATGACGGCAAATGGACCGAGCCAAGCGTGGGGCCTGCACAATCTGGATGTACCGCTCCACATGGGCGATATCGTCAACTTGGTGAAGTCGCAGGCGGCTGCGTATCAGCGCGCACGCCGCTGAAGCGCGAGCGCGTCGAACGGCGGGCCGGCTTCGGCCGGCCCGTCAGCTCGCAAGCTGATGCGCAGGCTCGGGACCGGGCAAAGCGTCTCCCTCGACGACAATGCAATTCTTGCCGCGGCGTTTTCCTGCCAGGAGCATGAGATCGGCGCGATGGATCGTGGCTTCGAGGTTCTCGCCCTCACGCCAGGCGGCCAAGCCCGAAGTCGCCGTCACTCGCAGACTCGGATCGAACGAAAATGCGATCCTGCCGATCTCGATGCGGATGCGCTCGGCAATTTCCCGCGCTTGCTCGAGCGGCGTATCCGGCAGCAGGATCATGAATTCCTCGCCGCCCCAGCGGGCAACGAGATCCTCCTGCCGCACGACGCGCTTGAGCACATCGCCGACCCGCACGATCACCTCGTCGCCGCATGCGTGACCGAACCGGTCGTTGATCGATTTGAAGTGATCGATGTCGAGCAGCAATACGGTGATCCGGCGCTGCGCACGCCGGGCATGCTGCCAGAGGCCCTGCATGCGATCCGACATGCGGCGGCGGTTGAGCAGCCCGGTCAATCCGTCCGTGTCGGCTGCTTCGCGTAGCTTCGCTTCGGCGTCCGTGGTCGCACGCGTGAACGCGAGAGCCGACATGGTGGTCGCGGTGAAATAGCAGATCAGGTTGAAGCTGCGCAGCGCTTCCAGTGCGGCCGGATCGACTTGGACGAGCGGCGTGACGCGCGAGAGCCACCAACCGTTGATCACGTAGATCGCGCACAGGACCAAGGCGCGGCGCAAACGACTGCGCTCGGTCAATTCCGCGCTCGTGAACACGAGCGGTAACAGAATCCACGAATAGTATTGGAAGCCGCTTTCGACGCCGATGATCCAGCTTGCGAGCGTCGAATGTCCGAGCAGATCGAGGACCGTCAGTCCGCGAATCAGACGCCGGTATCCATGGAAGGAGAGGCAGTAAGTCACCGCATAGACGACGACGCTGACGATTTGCAGATACATCAGCAGGGGCGCGCCGATTGCCAGGGCGAAGATCCCGAAGATGCCGTGCATGGCGACGGCCAAGAGCATTCCCTGACGCGAAACGCGAATGTATTCCTCCATGCGCGCGCGCATGCGCTGGGTTTCCAGCGCTGTGAAGTCGTCGGTGTTGCTGGAGCCAAACGCCATGCCGGCGATTGTGCCGATTCGTAGGGCTCGGGTCGTGGAGCCGATCCCGAAAAATCATCGTGCGCGCGACAAAACGCGAAGTGCTTCACAGGCAGTCAAGCGTGAGCGAGAGTTTTTTCTCGCTTCGGCGCTAAGGACAAGATCGCACCCACTTGCGAGCGGGCGAATGCGGGCGGAGGTGGACCTCCGCCGCATGCAGGTTCAGTTCGGGATGATCGGCAGCGTGAGCGCCGAAGGCATGTCGCCGCCGAAGTGCACCTTCACGGTCGGTGCGGGCGACAGTTTCGGCGTTGCGCGGGCATCCGCGAAGTTCAAGGTGAGACGAATTCGATGCCCGGCCTTGAACACGTACGAAGTCGCGAACAGGTCGAAGCTCATTTGCACCGGCTCGCCGGGCTTCAACGGTTGCACTGAATCTTCTGTGAACGGATGCCACGGCAGACCGAGGTTGTTGTACGGCGGCTCGGCCGTCTTCCGCAGCGAGGCGCGCAGACGTCCTTCCACGCTGTAGTAACGGTGCGAGCCATCGGGCGCGACGTCGTCGAGGCGCGCAATCACGTCGGCATCGTTCGAAGAGCTCGAGATCCACAACGTCAAAACGCTGTGGCCGGTCACTTGCAGATCTTTCTCGAGCGGCTCGGTCATGAAGACCATGCCTTTGTTCCAGAAGTTTTCGTTCGTGACGGTGTAGTCGACCGTCGCTTCGCGAGCTCCCGCGGCTGCGCTCCTGGTGCGCGACAGGGTCTGGCCGCTCAGATAAAAGTTCGTACGTTGCTCGTTGGGCAGCGGCCAAGTCGACGAGGTCTGCCATTCGCGTCCCGGCGGTGCGTTGTAGGTGTAATAAGTGACGGCGGGCTCGCGCATCACGCCGTTGTCGATGCCTTTGAGCCAGTAATCGAAGAAGCGCAGCTCCTCGACGATGATGTCGAAGCCGGTCTCGTTCTTGACCGTCGTCCAATCGCAGTGGGTTGCGGGTCCCAGAATCAGCTTCTTGGGATTCTTGAGGTTCGCAAAGATGAAGGTGACGCCGTAACCGGTATTGCCTTCGTCCCAGTTCGCAGCTGCATAGACGGCAATGCCTGACTTGGCGATCTCCTCCGCGTACGTGTGCGGACTGCTCTTCAGCCACCACTGATTCTTGAATTCGGGCGAAATACTGTCGCGAAAAGGAACGTAGCCGGCCGTCTCGAGATTGTTCAGATGCTCGGCGATCGCGGCTGCAAGCAATTTACGGTCTTCGTCGCCGTCGACAGGCACCGCCAATCGGTCGCGAGCTTCGCGCGAACCGCCGCGCATGATTTGCGTCGGTTCGCCCTTCGGCGGCGTGATGCCGCCGGTTGCGACGAAGCTATAGACGTCCCATTCGCAGCTCATCGGAAAGACGGCTTTCAGGCTCGGCGGTGCAGTCGTCATCGCCTGCATCTGGCTGCCGCCGGTTGCCGAGCAGCCCCACATGCCGATTTTTCCGTTGCTCCACGGCTGTTTCGCCAACCATTCCGTAATGTCGTAGGCATCCATGCGTGCCCAGTCCTGCCATTCGCCGCGATTGAAGCCGGCATTGCGTCCGAACGACGCATACAAGCCGCGGAAATCGGCAACCGCGACGACGTATCCGTACTTCACGAGCTCGAGCGCCTTGCCGGGATAGTTCTCGGCGGTCAGACCGTTGCGATAGTTGCGGCGGTTGTAAGGCGTGTGCATCCACAGCACCGGCAGCTTTTCGGTCGCAACCTGGCCGTTGCGCGTCGGACGGAAGATGTCGATCGCCAGTCGAGTGCCGTCGCGGACCGCGACATACTGCGACGTCATTTGATAGCCGTCGTAAACAGGAGAGGAGTAGCCGCTGTACTTGCCTGGGCTCGATTCGCGCGTGATGTCGGCCGCTGCGATCGGGCTCGAAATGACGAGCGACGCGATGACGCAGAATAGTGCTCGTGCTTTGCTCATGACATGCTCCCCCTGATCGTCCTTGCCGCCTCATGCGGCGGTCATTCGTTGGCGGATAGCGCACGACGCTCCTCCGCTGAGAATCCGAGCCATTCGAGAACCTCTGCGGTGTGCTGGCCGAGTTGCGGCGGCGGCTCGTTTACCTCGGGCGGCTCGCTGCCGAACAAGAACCCCGCATTGACGATCTCGACGTCCTCCCGCTCCGGCAATCCGGGAATGCGCAGGCGCGAAGTGAGGTGACGCTCCGTAAGCCCCGGCAGCGAAATCGCTTCGGCGACATTGCGAACGAGACCGCAAGGCACGCCTGCAGCGCTCAGCCGTCGTTCGAGCGCCTCGCCGGTTTCGCGCGAGATCGCAGCTTGGACTTCATCGTGCATTTCGCGCGCGTGCTTCACACGCAAGTCGGGCGTCTTGAAGCGAGGATCCGTGAGCCAGTGTTGGCACCCGAGCTGCTTGGCGAGCTCTTCGAATT